>CAYHQQ010000008.1:0-92836 GCA_964358855.1 uncultured Phycisphaeraceae bacterium | reverse complement strand
AAAAACAACCCCCCGACCCCCATTCATGCCCCCCCTTCTGCCTTTTGCCTTTTGCCTTTTGCCTTCACTCAGTCCTCAGTCCTCAGTCCTGTTCAACTCTGCCTCGTTTCCCCCCTAAACTTGGCCTCGGCGTGAAGTTGAAACACGCGGGTGTCTCGTGCGTCCAATGGGTGTGTCGGCGGTAAACCCAAGGACACGCGGGCGGGAGAGCCGCCTTGAGTTTCTACGAACAGGAGTTGGAAATGTTGCAGTCTTCGATCGTGCCGGCAGTCCAGCTGGCGCTGGCTTCGCTGGTGTGTGCGGCGGGAATGGCGGCGGTTCCGGTGGCCGGTGCGCAGCCGGTCGGGCAGCCCGCGGCGTTCAGGGCTGACGAGCCGCTCCCGGTTGATCCACGCCTGACACAGGGCGTCTTGCCCAACGGAATGCGGTACATCGTGATGCAGCACGCGGTGCCGCCAGGGCGTGCGGCGGCGTGGCTGCACGTGTCGACGGGGTCGCTCAACGAGACGCAGGCCCAGCGCGGGATCGCGCACTTTCTCGAGCACATGGCGTTCAACGGGTCGAAGAACTTCTCGCCCGGCAGCGTGATCGACTTCTTCCAGCAATTGGGGCTGACGTTTGGTCGCCACCAGAACGCGAGCACACGGTTCGACCGCACGGGATACCGGCTCGAGATGCCCGACAACAAGCCCGAGACGCTGGGCAAGGCGCTCTTGTTCCTCTCGGACGTGGCCTTCCGCCTGACGCTCTCGCCCGACGAGATCGAGAAGGAGCGCGGGGTCATCATGGAAGAGAAAAGGACCCGGCTGGGCGCGCAGCAGCGCGTACAGGAGGCGTGGATCAAGCAGATCGCGCCCGGGTCGATCTTCGGCGACCGCATCCCCATCGGTGTGGAAGAGACGATCCTGGGGGTGAACCAGCAGGACTTCAAGGACTACTACGGCAAGTGGTACGTGCCGTCGAACATGGCGATCTTCGTGGTCGCCGACATGGACCCGGCGGCCATGGTCGAGATGATCAAGAAAAACTTCTCCGAAGGACAGAAGAAGCCGCCGACGCCGGACCTGGAGATCGGAATCCGCCCTTATACCGAGTCGCGGGCGGTGGTGATCTCCGATCCCGAGCTGACCAGAACGCGGATCTCGGTGATCCGCGTGGAGCCCCTGCGTCCCGCGGCCATCACGGTGGGCGGGCTGCGAGCGCAGCTGGTGGAACAACTCGGCGTGATCGCGTTCAACCGGCGAATGGAGAAGAAGATCGCCCGGGCGGAGGTCAATTGCCTGACGGCCGGGCTTTCGGCGGGCAACTTCACGGGGGCGCTGCGACTCGTGGGCGCCAACGCGTCGGGCGAGCCCTCCAAGTGGGAGGCGATGCTGACGGACCTGTGCACCGAGCTCCAGCGGGCGAGGCTCCACGGGTTTGAGGCGACGGAGATCGAGGATGCGATGCGCGAGGTGACCGCCCCGGCCGAGGCCGCGGTGCAGTCGGAACCGACGCGCAACGCGGTAGCGATCATGGCGGGCTGGGACGAGAGCCTGGGGAGCGGAGAGCCGATCACGAGCGCCACGCAGGACCTGACGCTGCTCAAGCGACTGCTACCGACGATTGACGCCAAGGAGGTCTCGTCGACGTTCGCCGTAGCAACCGACACCAGCGCCGTGACGATTCTGGTGGAGTCACCCACGGGGGCGAACATGCCCGCCGAGGCGGCGGTGCTGGCGGCGGCCAAGGCCGCGCTCGCCAAATCGCCGGCGGCCGAGGTGGCGGGAGCTCGTGCGACGGCCCTGATGAAGGAGTTGCCCGAGGCGGGCGCGATCGTGAAGACCGACCTGCACGCCCCGTCGGGTGTGGTGAACTTTGAGCTGGCCAACGGCGTCACGGTGCACTTTCGCGACATGGATTACAAGAAGGACCAGGTGTCGGTCTCGATCCTGCTGGCGGGGGGCGAGCTGCTCGAGTCGGCGGCCAACCGCGGCGTGGGCGACGCGGTGGTGCGGGTGCTGGGACAGCCCGCGACGAGCACACTGGCGTCGACGGACATCCAGGACCTGCTGGTGGGCAAAACGGTTCGAGTGGGCGGCAACAGTCAGCCCGACGCTCTCATGATCTCGGTCACTGGAACGCCCGCGGACCTTGAGACCGGGATGCAGCTGGCGCACCTGATGCTGACGGACCCCAAGCTGGAGCAGGCCGCGTTCGACCACTGGCGCACGAGCCAGTTGCAGGCGATCGAGGCGCTCAAGTTCAGCCCGGCGGGCGTGCTGACGCGACAAGTCTTTGCGACCATCTTCCCCCCGGGCGAGGTGCGGGTGCAGCCGCTGACGGCCGAGCAAGTCAACGCTCTCACCATCGAATCGTGCGAGGCGTGGCTCAGGAAACTGATCACCGAGTCGCCCATCGAAGTGACGATCGTGGGCGATCTGCGCAAGGAGCGGGCTCAGGAGCTGGCGACCCGCTATCTGGGATCGCTACCCAAGCGTGCGGCGATTTCCGGCGGGCTCTACGCCGACAAGCGCAAGCTGGTCCGCCCCAGGGGCCCGATCGAGAGTTCGGCGGAGGTCAAGACCAAGACGCCGCAGGCTCAGGTCGTCGCCGGGTTCTACGGGCCCGACGCGGAGAACTTTGCCGACACGCGGCTGATGCGGGCCGCGGCACAGATCCTGACGTCGCGGATGATCCGCGAGGTGCGGGAGCAGGAGCAACTGGTGTACAGCATCTCGGCGCTGAGCTCGCCCTCGCGGTACTTCCCGGGGTTTGGGATGTTCATGGCCAGGGCCTCGACCAAGCCCGAGAGTGCCGGACGCCTGGGGCAGAAGCTGCAGGAGATGTACACCCTGTTCGCCAAGGACGGCCCGACTCCCGACGAGGTCGACGTTTACAAGAAGCAGATCGCCAACACGATGGAAGAGTCGATGCGCGAGCCGGGGTTCTGGGCCGGACGGCTGCAGTCCCTCGCGTACCACAAGGGGTCGCTCGATGAGATCATGGGCGATGCGGCGGCCTCGCAGCTCTTGACGGCGGAGCAGATCAAGGCGTGCTTTGCCAGGTATTACAGCGACCAGACCCGCTGGACGATCACCATCAGGCCGTCCCCCTAGGGCGCCGGGGAGAGCCCGGCCGCTGCCAAGCCCTGATCTGGCAATGGGATATGAACACATCACTCGAGGCCGATCGTCACTGGACGGTCGGCCTCTTTCGATTGGGGTGGGACCCCCGGCGAAGAAAACTTCGGGAAGTGGCGTGAGAGCGGCGGGCCCTTCACGTTCATGAGGGTGTCAGGGGCTTCGAAGGGGAAGCCCCTGACAAATTCCCGCAGCGGCCGAACAGGAAGCTCGGGAAATTGTGCGCGGAAGGCCCGCCTCCCCAATGTGGGGTGGCGGGCGTTTGACGGAAATCTGAACTCTCTCTCTCCTCCTGAGGCGATGGCGGAGATCACGTGAGCCAACATCCGGTGCGACCGGAGTGAAGGCTCTCTGATCTTCGCCGATCGTCGTTTTGGAAGGCGGAAATGCGAACGCGAAGTCGCGAAGGGGAGCGGAGGACGCGGGGGGGTGAGTGGGTGAGAGGCACGGAGCGTGTGTGGTGGGGGTACGCTTGGGCCATGACTGAGAATGCTGTTGACAGGCCGCTGGTGACTCGATTTGCGCCGTCGCCGACGGGGCACTTGCATATTGGGGGGGCGCGGACGGCCCTTTTTTGCTGGGCGTTTGCCAAGAGTCAGGGCGGGCGGTTCATGCTGCGGATCGAGGACACGGATGCGGCCCGGAGCAGCGATGAGTCGGCCAAGGGGATCATGGAGGATCTGGCGTGGCTGGGGATTGAGTGGGATGACGGGCCGAAGTTGACGCTGGCGGATGGACGGGTGATTGGGGCGAATGCGCGGGATGTGGGTGGGTACTTTCAGGCGCGGCGCAAGCACATCTATAACGCGGAGATCGAGCGGCTGGTGAGGCTTGGGCGGGCGTATCCGGGGTTTGAGAAGACCGAGGATTTGGACGCCAAGCGCAAGGCGGCGGTGGCGGCGAAGCAGACGTACCGATATGAGAGGCCGGGTGATGTCGTCGCGGGCGTGTTCAATGAGGCGCGGTGGGCGCGGGCTGTCGCTGGGGAGGCGCACGTCATCCGGTTTCTGGCGCTGAGTGAGGAGATCGTGGTTGCGGATCAGGTGCTGGGTGATGTGAAGATTGCGGCAGGCGAGTTGGATGACTTTGTGATTCGCAAAGCCGACGGGTTTCCGACGTACCACTTCGCGGTGGTTGTAGATGACGAGACGATGGGGACGACGCACGTGCTGCGGGCGCAGGAGCATCTGGCGAACACGCCCAGGCACGTGGCGATGCAGAAGGCGCTGGGGTATCGCGTGCCGGTGTACGGACACATGCCGCTGATCTTCAATATGGACGGGACGAAGATGAGCAAGCGGGACAAGGCCAAGGCCGCCCGCAAGGCGACCAAGGACGCGATGGTGAAGGACAAGACGGTCACACCGGCGGGGCTGGCTGGAAGGATCGGGGTGAGTGAGCCGGCGATCACGGACTTTCTCGCGGCACAGAGCGACTCGATTGAGGTCGCCGAGGCACTGGCGGCACACTTTGGCGTAGCGCTGCCGGAGGTGGAGGTGTGGGACTTTCGCAGGAACGGGTACCTGCCCGAGGCGATCTGCAACTTCATCGGACTGCTGGGGTGGAACCCGGGGATGAAGCTGGCGGATGGGAAGGACCTTGAGAAGTTCGACAACGCGTTCATCGCCAAGCACTTTGCGATGGAGCGGATTGGCAGGACCAACGCGAAGTTTGACCGCAACAAACTGCTGAGCTTCAATGCCGACGCGATCGGGGCGATGACCGACGATGCCTTTGCGGACCGTTGGGTGGCATGGATGAACGAGCACGAGCCCGCGGCGGCCAAGTCGATTGCGAGGCTTGATCGCGGGCGACTGTTGATCCTTGCCAAGGCGCTGCGGCCCAGAGCCAAGACGCTGCGCGATGCGCTGAGGCCCGCGGCGTTTGTGATGGTGGGTGATGCGGACTACCCGTTCGATCCGGCGGCGGTTGAGAAGAACCTGAACGCGGCCGACAAGACGGGCGCGAAGCTGCTCGCGGAGTTCAAACCCAGGCTGGAGGCGATCGGCGACTGGACGGCCGAGGCGATCCACGGAGCGATCGAGGTCTTTGCCAGGGAGAAGGGCATGCCCAACCCCGGCGGGATCTCGCAGCCTTTGCGTGTGGCGGTGACGGGGACGGGGGTGAGTCCGGGGCTTGGGGAGACGCTGGCGGTGCTGGGGAAGGCGTCGACTTTGGCGAGGATTGGGCGATGTCTTGAGACGGTGAAGTGAGCGATGGACAGGTTTGAGTGTTACGAGCTGTGTGTTCAGTCGCCGCGGCATGTGGCGGCCTTTTTGCGCGGGGTGCATGGGAACGAGCCGGTTGTGCTGAGGGAAGACTTCTGCGGGACGGCGGCGGTGTCGCGCAGGTGGTGCGAGGAGGCGATACGGCGCGGGGATGATGGGCGGGCGGTGGCGGTGGACTTTGACGCGGAGACGGTGGCCAAGGCGCGAGAGCTTGTGAAGAGTGATGCGCTGGAGGGACGCCTGCGACTTGTGTGCGGGGATGCGTTGCCCAAGCCGGCTCTGGCGGCGGTCGCCGACCCCGCGGACGTCGTCTTCGTGGGGAACTTCTCGATCGGATACATCAAAGAGCGCGAGACGCTCGTTGCCTATTTAAAATTGTGCCATCGGAGACTTGCGGCGGGGATGGGCGGCTTTGGCGGCGGCGTGTTTGTGTGCGATCTTTACGGCGGGGCGTCGGCGTACAAGCTCGGGGGGCTGGAGCGCCGGCACCCCTCGCGCGGGCGGGAGGTGGTGCGATACTCGTGGCAGCACGAGGCGGCGGACCAGGTGAGCGGGATGGTGACCAACTCAATCAGCTTTCGGGTGGAGGTTGATGGGGAAGTGGTGCAGGAGTGGCCGCGGGCGTTTGTGTACGAATGGCGCCTGTGGAGTCTGCCCGAGCTGCGCGAGGCGATGAGGGAAGCGGGATTCGCGAGCGTCGAGGTGTACAAGGATGTGAATGTCGCGCCGGGCGAGCGGCCCGCGCCCATCCTGAATGCGGCGGAGATTGGCGAGGATTGGATCGTGCTGGTGGTGGCGAGGCTTGGCAACAGCGAATAGGCATCTGTTTGCGTTCTGAGCGGTGCGGCGGGTGGTCGTGTGGTGCGAAGCACCGCAAACGGGCCTGCTTTGTCGTGTTTGGCAGGCAACTCGATACCCCACAAGGACATATACTTTGGCTCGGGACTGACAGTGTTTGCCAGACCCTTTCGCCCTCTCGGAAACGAAACCATGTTGAATCGCCTCGTTCTCTCGGCCCTTGTTGTCTCCCTTGCCGGCACCGTGTACGCCCAGCCCACCCCCACCACGGCCCCCAAGAAGGACGAGAAGCAGCCCTCCGTCCCCGCGACCAAGATCGAGCCCAAGAAGGACGACAAGAAGGATGAGAAGAAGAAGGTCGAGCCCACCCTGAAGGTCGGCAGCGCGGCCCCCGCCCTCTCGGCGAACAACTGGGTCAAAGGCAAAGAGGTCAAATCGTTCGAGAAGGGCAAGGTCTATGTCGTTGAGTTCTGGGCGACCTGGTGCGGCCCGTGCCTGACCAGCATCCCGCACCTGACCGAGACGGCCAAGGCGCACTCCGATGTGACCTTCATCGGCATGGCCTCGAGCGAGCGGGCTCCCAAGGACGGCGCGGCCGACGAGCGCCTCACCAAGATCGAGAAGTTCGTGAAGGACCAGGGCGACAAGATGGGCTACACCGTCGCGTACGACGCGGACCGCAAGATGAGCAAGGGCTGGATGGAGCCCGCGGGCCAGGGCGGCATCCCGTGTGCGTTCATCGTCGACGGCGAGGGCAAGATCGCGTTCATCGGGCACCCGATGGACGGGAAGTTCGCCGAGAAGGTGAACGAGCTCTCCAAGTTCAAGGTCGACCTCTCCTCGGCCGGCAAGAAGGACGAGCCCAAGAAGAACGAGAAGAAGGAAGCCCCCAAGGACACCACCAAGAAGTAATTCTTGAGGTGACTGAACAGTTCGCAATCGCCGCCGGGTTTGAACACCCGGCGGCGTCTTTTTTGGACGCGAGGCGTCCCACTCGCGGGCGCCCGGGGCTCGTTGAGGGCGCGTGCCGGAGTTGGTGGATCTACGATGGGGCCCCCCACTCCCCCTGGAGAAACTGTCGATGACGCAGCCCGCCAACCCCCACCCCCACCCCGCGCCCGTTGAACGCCCCCCGAATTTCGTCGAGCAGATTGTCGATGCCGACAACGCGTCGGGGAAGTGGGGCGTGTGGGGAGTGGCGGAGAAGGGACGCGAGAACACGCCGCGGGTGCAGACGCGGTTTCCGCCCGAGCCCAACGGATACCTGCACATCGGGCACTCCAAGAGCATCTGCCTGAACCATGGGCTCGCCAAGAAGTACAACGGCAAGTTCAACCTGCGGTTCGACGACACGAACCCGAGCAAAGAGGATCAGGAGTACGTGGACTCGATCCAGGCGGACGTGCGCTGGCTGGGGGCGGACTGGACCGGGCCAAACGGCGGCGGGCTGTTCTTTGCGAGCGACTGCTTTGAGAAGATGTACGAGTTTGCGATCGACCTGATCAAGAAGGGCAAGGCGTACGTCTGCGACCAGAGCGGGGATGAGATCAGCAAGTCACGCGGCACACCCAGCGTGCCTGCGACGAGCCCGTTTCGCGAGCGGCCGATCGAGGAGAGTCTGCGTCTGATCGCGGAGATGAAAGAGGGCAAGCACGCCAACGGGTCGCGGACGGTGCGGGCGAAGATCGATCTGGCTTCGCCGAATTTCAACATGCGTGATCCGGTGATGTACCGGATCGTGCACGCGACGCATCACAACACGGGGGACAAGTGGTGCATCTATCCGATGTACGACTGGGCGCACGGCTTTGAGGATTCGATCGAGGGAATCACGCACTCGATCTGCACGCTGGAGTTTGAGAACCATCGCCCGCTGTACGAGTGGTTCATCGACGCCGTGAACGAGGGGCGGGCGGCAAAGATCCATCGCCCGCAGCAGATCGAGTTCGCGCGGCTGAACCTGACGTACACGGTGATGAGCAAGCGGTTTTTGCTTAAGTTAGTGCAGGAGGGAAAGGTTTCGGGCTGGAACGATCCCAGAATGCCGACGATCAGCGGCCTGCGCCGTCGCGGGTTCACGCCCGAGTCGATCGTGAACTTCTGCGATGAGGTGGGGGTGACCAAGACCGAGAGCGTGATCGATGTTGGAAGGCTGGAGAATTCGTGCCGCGACCACCTCAACAGGATCACGGCGCGGCGGATGGCGGTCTTGCGGCCCATCAAGGTGACGATCACGAACTGGGCGGACGGAGGCGGGGCGGATCGCGTCGAGATGCTGGATGCGGTGAACAACCCGGAGGATGCTGGTGCTGGCTCGCGGCAGATTCCATTCGGGAAGTCGCTGTTGATCGAGCGAGAAGACTTCATGGAGACGCCGCCGAAGGGATTCTACAGGCTTGCGCCGGGGGTTGAGGTGCGCCTGCGGTACGCGTACTGGGTGCGGTGCACGGGCGTGGTGAAGGATGCGGCGGGGAACGTGACCGAGGTGCTGTGCACCTACGACCCAACGACGCGGGGAGGCGTGGACCCCGCGCCGGGGCCCGACGGCAAGGTGCGCAAGGTGAAGGCGACGATGCACTGGGTGTCGGCGGAGCACGCGCTGACGGCGGAGGTGCGGCTGTTTGACCGCTTATTCAATGCTGAGGAGCCGGGGAAGCGGACGGGCGAGCAGACGGACGACCTCAACCCGCACTCCCTGGAGGTGATACCTGGCGCGCGGCTGGAGCCCTCGCTGGCAACGGCGCGGTTCGGGGCGACAGTCGAGAACGGGTCGCCTGTGGGCGAGCGGTTCCAGTTTGAACGCCTGGGTTACTTCTGCGTCGATCCGGATTCGAGGGCGGGGAAGCTGGTTTTCAACCGGACGGTGACACTGAAGGACGCATGGGCGAAGGCGGCGGCGAAGGGGTAATTCGCACGCCTAAGCCCACGCCTTATAAGGCGTGGGCTTGCGACGTTCAGTTGATCGTTCGCGGAATCCCACCCGTGAGATTCTCCGGTCCCGCCGGCGTCACGTGGATGTTGTCCTCGATACGCACGCCGCCGATGCCTGACGCCAGGAGTTTGTCGACCAAAGGCCAGTTCACCGCGTCCTTGTGCTTCGTGCGGTTCTCGGGGTCGTTAATCAACGCAGCGATGAAGTAGAGGCCGGGCTCGACGGTTGTTGTGTAACCGGCGCCAAGGGGGATGTCCATGCGGAGTTTGCTGAGGCCTGGGCGGGTGCTTTGCTGGCGGCCGGGCATGCGGCCGCTGGCGTCGCGGACGCCAAGGCCGATGAGGTGGCCGAGGCCATGGGGGAAGAAGAGGGCGGCGGCGTCGCTCTCGACAAGGGCCGTCGCGTTGCCCTTGAGGACGCCCATCTGGACCAGCCCGTCGGCCATGTCTGTGGCGGCGGCGAAGTGGACGTCGAGCCATTCGGCGCCGACGGTGCAGGCGGCGATGGCGCGATCGAAGGCGCGGTTGACGATGGCGTAGAGCTCCTGGCGAACTGAGTCGACGGGGCCGCAGAAGTAGGTGCGGGTGACGTCGGCACCGTAGCGGCGGACTTCGGCGCCGGCGTCGATGAGGACGAGGTCGCCGGGCTTGAGGAGGCGGCTGGAGGGGTCGACGTGCAGGATGGCGGCGTTGGAACCGGCGCCCACGAGGGAGCTGTAGCAGGTGCGGGTGGCGCCGTTGCGAAAGAACTCGGCTTCCATCTCGGTCTGGACGTCGCGCTCGGTGACGGCCTTGCCAGCGGCGGCCTCGGCGATCACTCGGCGGGCGGCGGCGTAGCCGGGAAGGCTCGCGGCGACGGCGAGCTTCATGCGGGCGATCTCGGCGGCGTCTTTGGGGCGACGGGCGTGCGTGAAGGCATCGCGAATGGTTGTCGTCTTGGCAGCGTCGGCGGTGATACCGGGCAGCTTGGAGCCGAGCATCGCGATGGGCCGGCCGCGGCGGGCGGCCATCCACGCGGCGAGTTCGGGAAGGGGCGTGCCGGGGACCTGCGTGCGGCCTTCCCAGACGCGCTGGGCCTGCGTGACCTCGGGGACGAAATCGGTCCAGCCGGACTTTGGATCGAAGGCGACCACGCCGCCCTCGCACTCCTCGTCGGTGAGGTAGAAGTATTCAGAGTGAGCGAGGAAGGGGTAGGTCTGGTCCATGCCACCGGGGATGCCGATCGCTTCGCCGGCGCCGACGAGCAGCAACTCGTCCTTGAGGTCCAAGGCCTTGGCGATGTTGGCACGGCGGGCGGCAAGATCGGGTTTGGGCGGCGTGGGGCTTTGCGGCATAGGAACCGAGTGTAGCGGTGGGTCTGGGGCGGCCCTCGCGGGAGTTCTCGGACAGGGTGCGCTGCTACACCTGGGCCCGGGGATCCTGTACAATGAGTCCATGGCGCTGGGTGTGTTTCTCATCGATCGCGGGTGGATCTCCAAGGAGCTCCTTGACGCTGCCGCTGCCGAGGCAACGGCCGCGGGGGAGCGGCTGGACCGGCATCTGACGCGGACGGGACTCGTGGCACGCGAGCGGGTGCTGGCCGCCCTGGCCGACCAGTTCCAGATGCCGATGATCGACCTGTCGACGACGGTGGTCGATCAGGCGGTGCTGAGTCTGGTGCCGGCGAAAGTCGTGTACGGGCAGCGGTGCGTGCCGGTGGCGCGAGAGGGCTCGACGCTCACAGTGGCGACGAGCGACCCCTTCGACCTGTCGGTGATCGACGAATTGCGGCTGGTCACGGGGCTCTCGATCGAGGCGGCCCTGGTCGACGACGACGAGCTGCACCAGTTCATCCGTGCAAACTACGGCGTGGGCGGGGACACGCTCGACGCGATGAGTGCGGGGCTGGCGGAGATCAAGGTCGGCAAAGGGGAGAACGACGAGCTGGAGGCGGCGCAGGAGGCGTCGGTCGTCAAGCTCGTGAACGACGTGCTCACCGAGGCGGTGGGCGAGCGGGCGACGGACGTGCACGTGGAGCCCTATGAGCACGAGCTGGTGGTGCGGTACCGCATCGACGGCGTGCTGCAGCGGGCGAACGTGCCGCAGACGATCAATCGGTTCGGCGCCGCGATCATCAGCCGTCTGAAGATCATGGCGAACCTGAACATCGCCGAGAAACGCAAGCCCCAGGACGGACGGATCACGTTCAGGGCCAGGCCCAGCGGCAAGCCGCCCGAGGAGTACGACCTTCGCGTCTCGACGATCCCGATGCTCTTTGGCGAGGGCGTGGTGCTGCGTATTTTGTCGAAGGCGGCGGTGCTGATGACGCTGGACCAGCTGGGGATGCCCTTGGGGATCAGGACGAGCTGGGACGCCCTGATCAACAGGCCCCACGGGATTCTGCTGGTGACGGGCCCGACGGGCAGCGGCAAGAGCACGACGCTGTACGCGAGTTTGAACCGGATCGTGTCGGATGAGATCAAGGTGATCACGGTGGAGGACCCGGTGGAGTATCACGTCAAGGGCGTGAACCAGATCCAGGTGAACCACAAGGTGGGGCTGGATTTCTCGATGGGGCTGCGGTCGATCCTGCGTCACGATCCCGACGTGGTGATGATCGGCGAGATCCGCGACAAGGAGACGGCCGAGACGGCGGTGCAGGCCTCGCTCACGGGGCACCTGGTCTTCAGCACGCTGCACACCAACGACGCGGCGGGCTCGACGACGCGACTGCTGGACATGGGCGTCGAGCCGTTTCTGGTGGCAAGCTCGGTCGAGGGGATCATGGCCCAGCGGCTGGTGCGCCGGGTGTGCGACCAGTGCGCCAAGCCCTACGAGCCCAAGATCGGTGAAATTCCGGATGACTTCACGCTGCCGGAGGATCACAAGCTGGTGCACGGGGCGGGGTGCCGCAACTGCCGCAACACCGGGTATCGCGGGCGTGTGGGCGTCTACGAGCTGCTCAAGCTGAGCGACAAGGCCCGCGAGATGATCATGCACCGGACCAACTCACGCGAGATCGCGAATGCGGCCCGCGCCGAGGGAAACCTGGCGACGCTGCGCGAGGACGGGTACGTCAAGGCCGCCGCCGGGCACACGACGCTGGCGGAGGTCGCGTCGGCGCTGGCGGGTTGAAAGGCACTTTCAACACGGAGGTGCACGGAGAAATGCAAAGGCAGAAGGCTGAGTTTGAAGGCTGAAGGCGGAGTTGATTCTGCCTTCTGCCTTCAGCCTTCAAGTTCAGCCTTCGATACTTTCCACTCCCTTCAAAGGACCCTGCCTTCCTCCGTGCCCCTCCGTGTCCTCCGTGTTTCAATTGGCCTTTCAAAATGGCGCAGGAGATTCGACGCGGACGCGTGCGCCCGTCTCGGGGTCGTCGAATTCCAGAACCGTTGCGTGGAGGAGGAGGCGTGGGGAGAGGGATGGGTCGCCGTAGAGCTTGTCGCCGACGATGGGGAGATTGAGGCCGCTCTCGTGGGCGGCGTGCAGGCGGAGTTGGTGGGAGCGGCCGGTGTGGGGCTCAAACTCGATGCGGGACCATGTTGCACCTTGGGGGCCCGGCTCGACGCCGAGAAGCCTCCAGCGCGTGAGCGCCGGGCGGCCGTGCACGTGATCGACGATCTGCCTGGGACGATTGTCGATGTCGGGGCGCATCGGAAGGGAGACTTCGCCCGCGGTGCCCAGCGGACCGATGTCGCCGGCCAGAACGGCGACATATCGCTTGGTGACAGTGCGGGCTTCGAACTGGCGCGAGAGCGTGCGGTGGGCATCGGCGTCGAGCCCCAGCACGAGCAGGCCGGAGGTCTCCATGTCCAGCCGATGAACCGTGAGCGGGCCGCTCGCCGCGGGGAACATGGCGGCCAGTCGGCGCGGGACGCAATCCTGGTTGGCCTCTCCCAAGCCCGGAACCGAAAGCAGTCCGGCCCGGTTTTTGCTTTCGCCAAAACCGCCCGCGGGGGGTAACAATGTGAGGGGGGGGACGAAATCCTGGTTGGCCTCTCCCACCCCCGCAACCTAACGCCGGCCGGCGGGTTTGTCGATTACGACAAACCGGCCGGAGGAGTGAACGATTGAGAGAGGCTGGTTCAACGAGCGGGAGCTTGCGGGATCGCGCTCATGATGGCCGCGGCGCGGAAGGGGCCAAAGGGCTGCCAGACGGGGTCGAGCTCGCCCATGATGGTGATGAAGGGGAGGTCAAAGTTTCCCATGCCCAGCTCACGAGCAGCGGGGGCCATGGGGCCAAAGCCCATCATCCGCTGCTGGGCCATGGCGGCGCCGCCGGCGGCCGCGGCGATGATGGGCATGAACTGATGGAGCGTTCCAACCATCGCTCCGCCGGAGATGATCGCGGACTTGTCGCCCTTGGAGAACATAACGATGTCCTCGCCATCCCAGAAGGTGTAGCCGACCGAGGCCCGTGCGGTCTTGGCCAGGTCGTTGTAGAGCGGGACGACCAGACCGGGATCACGGGCGGCGTCGATGGGTGAACGCACGCCGTTGGCGATCGCCGAGCCCACGAGCGACATGACGGTGTACCCGTCGCGGAAGAGGCGGGGCGTGTCGCTGTAGGTGAGGCCGATGAGCGAGCCAGACTTGCCCTTGACGACCTCGGCGACGCGCGGGTTGGAGAGGATTCCGGCGTCGCCCTTGCCCTCGGCCTGGCGGGCGCCGGCGATGACGGCCTGGGGCGTCAGGCCCAGGACGAGCCACTTGGAGGTGGCGGCGTAGGTGAACTCGAGGGGAACGGGGATGCCGTTGATGCGAAGGGTGGTGAGGTCGGTGCTGCCGTCGCGCCAGGGAACGAGCTTGACGTAGGGGGCCGGGGCGCCCGCCATGGCGGTCTCGATGAGCTCGTTGGCCTTGGTAACGAGCTTGGCGTGGGCCGCCATGAAGCGGGCGCGATCGCGCATCTGGAGCAGCACGACCGACGAACCCAGCCCGCCCCCCCCGGTGGAGTCGGACATGTAGTACCCGAACGCTCCGCCCAGGGCGTCGAGGATGTCGGCGCGAAGATCGACGCCGGTGGATTCCTTGAACTGTCCGAGGACTTCTTCGATCTGGGGCGTCTGCTTGGTGGCCTCGTCGATCGCGTCACGCAGGCTTCCCAGATCGCCCTTGGTGAGCGAGGCCATGACCGCGTCGGCGGGGATCGCCTTGTAGTCCGCCTCGGTGAGGGGGTCGGTGGACATGTAGAGGAACTTCTTGAACTTGCCGGCGCCCTCCATTCGGAACGCCGAGACCATGTCGGTCTGCGTCGCGCCCGACTCGAACGACATCTTCATCGCGTCCTCGCCCAGGTATCCCATACGGCGGAACCGGATGTCCATGTCGCGAACCTGCTGGGGAATCGCGGCCCCGGCCATGGTGAGCGCCATCTTCTCGGCGGGCGTGAGGGCGGCAAAGTCGATGCGCCCGCGCATGAAGGGGGTCATTCCCTCGAACTTGCTGGCGGGGAGGGTCATCAGCTTGTCCAGGTCCTCGGCGGCGGGCACGGTGCCGTAGACAACCTCGTTGCGCCAGGCATTGCCCGACTTACGGACACCGATGCTCAGGAGGCCCGGAGGTCCGACGATCACGTCGGTGAAGCCGGTGAGACGCTTGCTCGCCTGGAGCTTGGCCTCGCCGGACTTGAGCAGTCCGCGGATCCGCTCGTGGTTCTTCTTGGCTTCGGCCTCGTCGGAAGCCTCGATCGAGAGGACGATCCCGTACCCGAACAGGCCGCCCGTGGGCTCGCCGGGCTGATAGGCGATGGCAAACTTGGCGGGATGAGCGATCATGCGCGGGACCATGTCGAACAAGGTCGCGGCCTCGGGGGGCATGTTGGGGATCTCGTCGCGCAGCTCGGCGAGCCGGGCGGGGAGCATCTCCATTGCCCGTTTGAGCCCCGCGTCGCGCGGGTCGGAAACCAGGCCGGCCAGGCCGGTGTGCTCCATGACCAGCACGGGCTGGGCGGCCTGCGGGGCGGGTTTGGCGTCCCCCGCCTTGTCCTGGGCAATCGCGGAACCGGCGGAAAGGACGAGACAGGACGCCGAGACGAGCCACGTGCGCACACGATCACGAATCATGGTGAACCTCCATGGAAGAATGCCACTCCGACGAACCAACCTTGGCCCACCACGCTGGGCCCCAGGTTTTATGGTAAGGCCCACCCCGGAGTTTCGCCCAAAGGACGATTCGGGGGCAGATTGCGCGGTTAGGATGGTGTCATGCCCGACCCGTCCCGCGTGCTCATCATCCGTCCCAGTGCTCTGGGGGATGTCTGCCGCTCGGTTCCGGCGGCCGTCTTTGTCCATCGGCACTGGCCCAAGGCGAGGATCGACTGGCTTGTCTTCGATGCTTTCAGCCCGGTGGTGGAGCACCACCCGTGCGTCCAGGGCGTCGTCCGCTTCCACAGGCGGCTCCTGGGGGAAGCGATCTCGCGGGGGCGGATCGGGCCGGTGACCGGCTTTTTGAGGTCGCTTCGCGAGGCGAAATACGACGTGGTGTTCGACCTGCAGGGGCTGGCCCGCAGCGGTCTCTTTACCTGGGCGACCAGGGCCCCCCGGCGGGTGGGGCTTGCAGACGCCCGGGAGCTTGGGTGGCTTGGGTACACCGAGAGGTACCGGATCGCCCACGACATTCACAGCGTCGATCGCATGATGGGCGTCCTCAACGCGGCCGGAGTGCCCACCCACCCCCCCACCGCCGCGGAGCTTCGCTTGTACACCGGCGAGGTGGATCGCCAGTGGCTGGCGGGCGAGCAGCGCCTCGCCGGCCGCAGGTACGCGGTGGTAGCCCCGACCAGCCGCTGGGTCGGCAAGCGTTGGCCCGCCTCACGCTTTGCGGAGCTCGTGCCGCGCCTCTTGAGCATGGGGCTTGACGCGGTGGCGCTCGTGGGGTCCTCGGGCGAGCGGGCTCAGTGCGGCCCTGTGCTCGAGCTTGCGGCGAGCAGCCCCTCGCGCGTCATCGACCTGATCGGCGGCACGACGGTCGGACAGGTGATGGCTCTGATCGAGGGTGCGGCGCTGGTGGTGGCCAACGACTCGGCGGCGCTGCACATCGCCGTGGGTTTCGCACGCCCCTTCGTCGCGCTGTACGGGCCCACGCGCGTGGAACTCGTCGGCCCCTACGGCGGGCGCGAGGGCGTGCTGCAGCATGTCGGACCCGACGAGCCTCTCAACCACAAGGACGCCGAAGCGGGTCAACGGATCATGGAGCGGATCACAGTCGACCAAGCGGCCGACCTCGCCCACCGAGTGCTTGGGGCTCCGCCAGTCTGAGCCGTGGGGCGACTACTTGGGCGCGGGCTTGAGTTTGGCGGTCAGGGCGTCGAACCACTGCTTGGCCTGATTCTGCTCGTAAGGATCGCGGGCGACCTTGGCCCGCTTGGCCAGGATCTCAAGCCCGCGCGGATCGCCCAGATCGACGAGCCCCTGCCCGGCGGCCTGGCGCGAGCGCTGCTCGCGATCGTCGATCATCGACCCCACGACGTTGATCGCAAGAGCCATGTCGTGGCGAGCGAGCTTGACCACCGCGCCCACCGCCGCGGGGCGCGTGCGAGAGAGCTGGCCGGGCTTGGTCAATTCGACGGCCAGCAGCAGGCCCTCCCGTCGGTCGAGGGTAACGACGGCGTCGAGGGCGGCCTGGCGCAGGGCGTCGTCCTGCGAGTCGGTGTGGGCGGCCTCGACGATGAGCGGCATGGCGGCGCCGGCGTTCATCGCGGCGAACCCGCGAAGAATGGCCTGCTGCACCTTCACACTCGGCTCGCGCTTATAGAGCTTGTCGAGGTAGGAGTACGTGCGCTGTCGCGTGATGTCCGTGGCGCCGGCCTTGAGCGTCGCGAGTTCGGCCAGGGACTTGACAATCGCCTCGCGGATCTGCCACGCCTTGATGTTCTCGGTGCTCAGCGTGAAGAGGTCGCGGGTGCCGCAGGCCGCAAGCACGTCGACAGCGGCCCGACGGACGGGAATGGGCGCCTCGAGATCACGAACAATGCCCGCGACAGCAATCTGTCCCGCGTCGCCGGGCTTGGCCGTCTTGAGACCACGCAAGCCCTGGAGCCTGGCGTTGAGCGTGGGGCCGTCGGTGGCCAGGACGACCGACGAGGCGGCGGGGTGCTGGCACTTGACCTCGGCGAGCACGGTGAGCTCGGGGTCGAAGGCGATGGCGTCGGGCTCGCCATCGAGGGCGAGGGAGGCGGTGGAATCGCGCCCATCGAAGAAGAGGGTGGTGGTGCTCCATCCGCTGGAGCCGGGCGTGTGGGCCCAGACAGGAAGCCGGAACTCGAACGCGGGATTGTCGGGATTGATGGTCTGGGTCTGAGTCGCCGAGATCTGAAGCGCACCGGCGACGGGGTCCCACGCGGCCGAGACTTTCACACGAGGGATGTTGGGGCGCTGGACCCACTGGGCGAAGAAGAGCTCAAGATTGACGCCCGACACATCTTCCAGTGCCTTGCGGAAGTCGTTGGTCTCCACCGTCCTGAGGCGGTGGCGATCAAAGTAGAGGCGGACTCCCTCGAAGAATGGCTTGTCGCCAAGCCTGGTCCGCAGCATGTGGAGGACGCTCGCGCCCTTGCTGTAAGGATTGGCCTGTCGGCGGAAGGGCTCCCACGGATCGGCGTAGGTCTTGCTCGCCATCGCGGGGGTCTGGGGGAGCGAGCCGGTGTCGTTGGCGATGATGGCGTCGAAGTTGTCGCGGACGCCGGCCTCGTAGGCCGCCCGCCCGTCGCGCTGCTCGAACCACAGGTGAGAGGCGTAGGTCGCCCACCCCTCGTTGAGCCAGATGTGCTCCCAGGTGTTGCAGGTGATCAGGTCGCCAAACCACTGGTGGGCGAGCTCGTGGCTGATGAGGCCGTCCAGATCGTGGTCGAGTAGGCTTCGAGCGTCGAGAATGGCGGTGTCGTAGAGGGAGGTGGCGGAGGTGTTCTCCATGCCGCCGCTGCCGAAGTTCCAGACGACGAGCTGGGCGTACTTGTCCCAGGGGTAGAACTGCCCGGTGAGGCGTTCGAAGAGGCTGACCATGTTGGCGGTGCGTCCGAACGTGGCCCGGACGTCGTGGCCGCGGCCCAGGGGCGCGTACACCGGCATGGGGAGCTTGGGGGTGCCGACGTCGACCACGTCGAACTTGCCGACCACCATGGTGACCAGGTAACTGACGTGCGACTTGTCCTGGACCCAGCGGAACTTGTCGTAGGCCTCGAGCGTTGTGCCACCGATGCCGTCGGGGCGCTCCAGGACGCGCCGGGTCTGCTCGGCGAGCCATCCGTTGGAACAGACGGTGAATCCCTGAGGCACGGTGACGCTGAGCTCGCTCGTCATGCGCTCATTGGGGAAGTCGTGGCAGGGGAACCAGTAGCTGTTGGTCTCGGGCTGGCCCTGCGTGTGGATCTGCGCCGGGCGTCCGGGCCAGTCGGGGGATTCGGGGGTCCAAAAGAGACCGCGCGGCGTGTCGTTCACCTCGTAGGTGGTGACGATCGCCGTGGACACGCCGGGGGAGAGGGGCGGGTTGCAGTCGATCGTGAGGCGCTGGCCGTCGTGCCTGAACGACGCCCTGCGCCCGGCGACGGTGACGCCCGAGATCGACAGGAGCCTGGCGTCGAGCGTGACCGAGGACGTGGGTTTGTTGATCGCCCGGACGGCGAGCGTCTGCACGCCGCTGAACCGGGGGGTGTTCATGTCCAGGATCGTGAGATCGAGGCCCATGTGGACGAAGTCAACGCCCGGGCCCAGGGGCCAGTTGCGGGTGTCGCGCCCGGTCGCCGGGTCGACGGGCGCGCCGGCCTTGCCCGCGGCGCACTCGCACTGAACGTCGTCGGGTCGGGTGGGAATGGCGGATGCCAGGCCCGCCCACACGATCGAAGTTCCCGCGAGCGTCCATGCCCGCACGCCGTTCCCGCTCTTCATGCCGCGAGTGTTCATCGCTTGGAATTCCTGTTCAAGGCTCGAGGGTGGATCTCAGTGTTGACGCCCGCTCAGTGCCCGGGGTGCGAAGCGACGACGGTGCCGGAGGCCGCGTCGCGGAGGATCGGATCGGTGGTTGGATCGTCGATAAGCCTGGTGATGGCCTGGCGAGCGCCGGGCTCGCCCATCTGCGCGAGTGCTTCGGCCGCCTGGGCCTGCGCGATGACCGTAGGCCCATCCTTGAGTTGCTCCATCCACATCGCCAGAGGCTTGCTGATGCGATACACCGCGAGGTTGGCGATCCTGGGATCGAGCACGACGTCGGTCGGCTTGGTGTCGAGCTTGAGGGTCAGCCTGGCGGTCTTGTCTTCCATCTCTATCACCGCGCTGCGCGTGCCGCCGCCTTCAAGCTTGATGACAACGGGGATGGCCATCTCGTACGCCGGGTTGTCGATGTTGACGGTCTGGGTCTGCTCGGCGTCGATGGTGAGGGTGCCGTCGGTGAAGTCGAGCTTGACGTCGAGCCTGGGGAGGCCGGGGCGATAGGCCCACTGGGCGAAGAAGTGCTCGAGCGACTGGCCCGACTCGGCCTCCAGAGCCTTGCGGAAGGAGGTGGTGTCGCCCAGGCCGAGCTGGTTCTCGCGGAGGTACCTGGCGACGCCCTTGTAGAACGCGGGCTTGCCCAGGCGCTCTCGGAGCATGTGGAGGACGCAGGCTCCCTTGGAGTACACGTCGTCGGGCTTCTGGAATGGAGCGTCAGCGTTGCGGTAGCGGTTTGAGACCATCGGGATCGCACGGGGCAGGGAGCCGCGGTTGCTCAGCCGCTGACGGCTGACGAATCCGGCGATGGTCCCCAGATACCTTTTGTCGGCCGCATCGGGGTTGGAAGCGCCCCCGGCAGCCTCTTCGTTCCACAGCGCCTCGCAGTAGCTGGCCCAGCCCTCGTTGAGCCAGAGGTGTTCCCATCCGCGGCAGGTGACAAAGTCGCCGAACCACTGGTGGGCGAGCTCGTGGCTCACGATGTCGTCCATCTGGCCCCGCTTGGCGTTGCCCAGGGTGGCGAACATGGTGGTGGCGGAGGTGTTCTCCATGCCGCCGTTGAACGTGCGGACCAGGACCTGGGCGTACTTGTCCCACGGGTAGGGCTGCTCGAAGAGGCGGCTGAAGAGGGCGATCATTTGGGGCGTGTTGGCCATCGCCTCGCCCGCTTGCTCTTCCTTGCCGATGGGGACGTAGGCGAGCACGGGGAGCGGCCCGCCCGCGTCGCGGGACCTGGTCTGGTCCACGGGCTTGCCGGGCTCGGCGAGGTTGATGATCGAGTACTTGCCGACGACCATCGTCACCAGGTAATAGACGTGCGGCTTGTCCTGGAGCCAGTGGAACGTCGCGACTCCGGTCGTCTCGTCGATGTTCTTGGAGACCAGACGTCCGTTGGAACTGACCTCGTACTCCTTGGGGACCTTGGCGATGATCTCGGTGGTCGTTCGCTCGTTGGGGAAGTCGTGGCAGGGGAACCAGAGGTGGTTGTGCTCGGCCTCGCCCTGGCTGTAGATCATCGGGCTCTTGTCGGTCTCGCTCGTGGCCTCGTCGTTGCCCTTGAGCCACGTGAGCCCGTCGCGACGGTTCTTCTCAAAGGTGCAGCTGTACGTCGTCTCGATCTGGAACGGGACGTCCTTCTCGGCGGCCTCGGGAAGATCGATCGTGAGCCACTCCTCCTCGTGCGTGAACTTCAGGTCCGTCACCTTGCTCTTGGCGTCCGCGGCCAGCAGGCGGATGGACTCGATCTTGATTTCCTTGCCGCAGTCGAGCTCAACGACGCTGCGGGCCTTGCCTCTGGCCGCGAGGGTGAGCGTTTGCACGCCCGTGAACCTGGCCTCGGTCATCCCGCCCAGGTCAACCTGCAGCTTCATGTGCCTGTGGTCGAAGAGGACGTCGGGCGGCCAGTTGGCGTTGAGTGCACCGGTCTTGGAGTCGATCCGGGGGTCTTCGGCGACGGGCTGGGCGTCCTGAGCAAAGGCCACGCACCCGGCGGCCAGGGCCAGGATCAGGGCGACGCCCAGGTTGGTGCGAATACGGCAGGGGGAATGCGGATTCATGCGACGGTGGACTCCTTGCGGTGTGGCAGAGACGCTGAACGCGGCGTGCCCGGGGCGAACCCAGCGTGGAAAGCATATCAACTCGGCGGGTCCGATAGGGACCCGATCAGGGCATGGGCCAGCGAATCGGTCGATCTTTCGTTGCCCGAACCCCCGTGCGACGCCTTGCTGCCGAGAAAACCGTCCACGGGGTGGTACACTATCTCATGCCCACCCAGCCGACTCAGCACCCAGGCCGTCGTTGGCAACCCGGAGAGTCAGAGGTCGTCCTTCGACCCCGGTCGATCGCCGCCTCGCTGCAAGGCTCGGGCGAACCCCACTCATCGGACTCCGACGACACCTCCTCCAAACGCGGGGGGCTCTTGGCGTCGGTGGGCGATTCCTCGATCGAGAGCGAGTTCCACAGCCCGATCCCCGAAGGGTACGTGCGGGGAGCCCACAAGTACGTGATCGTTCTGGGCACGGTCATGTCGGGGCTGGGCAAGGGGATCTTTGCCAGCAGTCTGGCGAAGATGCTCAAGGACAAGGGCCTGTGCGTCGCCCCGATCAAGATGGAGGGGTACCTCAACATCGATTCGGGGACGCTCAACCCGTTCCGGCACGGCGAAGTTTTCGTGCTCGACGACGGGACCGAGTGCGACATGGACCTGGGCACGTACGAGCGGCTGCTCGAGCAGAACCTGACGCGGCGCAACTTCACGACCAGCGGGCAGATCTACAGCCAGATGCTCGACCGCGAGCGCAAGGGCGGGTATCTGGGACGCGACGTGCAGATGATCCCGCACGTGACGGGCGAGGTGAAGCGCAAGCTCCGCGAGCTTGCGGTGCGGGGAGATGGAACGCGTCCGGCCGACGTCGTCTTTGTCGAGGTGGGCGGCACGGTGGGCGACTACGAGAACGCCTTCTACATCGAGGCGATGCGCGAGCTCGCGTTCGAAGAGGGCCCCGGCTCGACGTGCTTTGTCGCCCTGACGTACATCATCGAGCCCCCCGCGCTGGGCGAGCAGAAGTCCAAGCCGGCCCAGCTTGGGATCAAGCGCCTGATGGAAGCGGGCGTGCAGCCCCACATCATCGCCTGCCGGGCGAGCCGCCCGTGCCAGGAAAAGGTGATGCAGAAGATCGCGATGTTCTCCAACGTGCCCCTGCGGCGCGTGTTCAGCATGCACGACCGCGAGTCGATCTACACGATCCCCGAAGAGATGCGCCAGGAAGGGCTCGACCGCGAGATCATGTCGATGCTCGGTCTCCACGACCGCGTCGACGTGGCCCACGAGGACAAGGCCCGCGAGAAGTGGAACACCTTCGCCCAGCGACTCGTCGCCCCCAAACGCCACCACATCGAGGTCGGCATCGCCGGCAAGTACGCCAACCTCCGCGACGCCTACGCCTCGATCGACAAGTCCCTGGAGCACTGCTCGGCCCACCTCTCGTGCAAGATCGATGTCCGCTGGCTCGACACCACCGACATCAACGACCTGAATGTCGCCGACCGCCTCGAGGGGCTCGACGGCGTCATCGTCCCGGGCGGCTTTGGCACGCGGGGTGTCGAAGGCAAGATCTCGACCGTGCGGTACTGTCGTACCAGGCGTGTGCCGTACCTGGGCATCTGCCTTGGGTTCCAGGTCGCGGTGATCGAGTACGCCCGCAACGTGCTGGGCCTCCGCGGGGCCAACAGCACCGAGTTTGTTCCTGACTCGCCCTACCCGGTGATCAGCGAATTGCCCGAACAGAAAAAGGTCGAAGGCCTGGGCGGCACGATGCGCCTTGGCGCTCAGGACGTCGCGATCGTGCCCGGCACGCTCGCCCACTTCCTCTTTGGTCAGGCGAGCACCGTCCGCGAGCGGTTCCGCCACAGGTACGAAGTCGACCCCGATTTCCTGGGCAGGCTTGAGGCGGGCGGAATGGTCTTCTCCGGACGCCACCCGACGCGCCCCATCATGCAGGTCCTGGAACTCCGCCAACCCGCCGACCCCGCCCACCCGGGCGCCAACGAGCACCCGTACTTCATCGGCGGACAGTTCCACCCCGAACTGACGAGCCGCCCGCTCCACCCCCAGCCGATGTTCATGGGCCTGATCGCCGCGTGCGTTGCCCGCAAGGTCCCCGACCTGACCAACGACCCCGAGGTCGCCCGCTGGACGCGAAGGCAAGCGACGCCGCAGCCGGCGTAGAGCACCGTCTCAACAGGAGCGTCGACATGGGATTACTCGAGGGTATTTTCTCAGATCAGTTCACTATCGCTCGCCTCGATCGTATCGAGCGCAAGCTCGATCTCATCATCCAGCACCTGGGCATCGCTGATGCCGAGCGCGACACGGTGCTCACGAAGGTCCTGGATCTCGCCAAAGACCCTAAGAAAAAGATCCAGGCGATCAAGCGGTATCGCGAGCTTACCGGCGCGGGGCTCGCCGAGGCCAAGGCGGCGGTTGAGGCGATGGCCCGGTGACCCGAGCCGCTACGGGCGCGAGAATACCACAACCTGTCCGTTGGACTCTGCGGTCAGCGACCGTCCCGACTGGGCCACGATCGTGAGCGTCCAGGGCGCGAACGCCGACTGGAGCGGCTTCCCATCTGCGCCCGTGCCGACGGGGGGTTCGGGCGTGAAGCTCAGTGACTTCTCGCCCGTACGCTTCCAGAGGCCTCGCTCGGGCGCCGGCCTGAGTTCCTGCGGCGTCGAGGGGCTCACGGCTTGCACGTAGTGCCCGTCGGCCATGATGATCAGGGCGGTGCGGCGGTCGGGAAACTGGCTGAGCCAGGCCCCCACCATCACCTCACGCTTGGTGCCCGCTTCGGTGGGTTCGGGCTTGGCGCCCTCCGCGGGCTCGGGCGCGGCGACCGGCGCGTCGGTGACGACCTCGCCACTTCCCAGGTCCAGGAAGGGGATCACGCTGTCGATGCGCCCGATGGTGCGGCGGAGGGCGGCAAGGTGCACGTCCAGACGCGTGAGCGAGGCTTGAATGGGGTTGAGCACGGCCAGCCGCTTGTCGACGCCGTCGAGCGAGCCATTGGTCGTGTCGATGCGCGCGAGACCCTGCTGCACCTCATCGATGGACTTGTTGGTCTGGGCCAGAGCCTTGTTGGTGTCGACAAGGGACTGATTGGTCTCGTCGAGCTTCTGGAGCGAAGCCTGCACCTCGCCCAGCTGCTTGTTGGCGCCCCGGAGCTCGTCGCGGATCTCCCAGACGACGCAGCCGGGGAGGAATGAGAGCACGGAAATCGAAAGGAGCAGCGGAGCGAAGAGCTTCATCGGGAATACTACCCGGTGACCCGTGGGCGATCATCCAAGCAGAGTTCAGGGTTCGGTCCAGTCGTCCATGCGCTTGCGCAGCTCGGCGATGTGCAGGCGCAGACTGTCGATCTCGAGCTTGGCCTTCTCAACCATCAGCTCGTGGTACTCCTTGCCCGCCTCCTCGCGATCCTTGATGCCGTCGCGCGTCGACGCCTGGGTCTCCAGGAGCTGCACCTCGGCCTTGAGTTTGGCGATCGTCAGCTCGTTCATCTGGCGGTGCAGGGCGAACATCACCGCGTCTCGCCCGCCCTCGGCGGGGCTGTTCTCGGCCGCCGCCTGGAGCGCACGATGGGCCTCGGCGACCCGGCGCTCGGCGAGCAGTCGACGGTTGCGCTCCTGCGTGTAGAGGATCCCGATGGGAATGCCCAGCACGCACCCGACCACCATGACCATGGCAACCATGTCGCTGTTGATTTCGGCGAGCTGAAGGAGGGCGAGAGTCATTCGCCGGATTGTAAGCCGGTCAACCCCGGGACCGAAGGATTCACGTCGCGACACTGTCGCGGGGCCCAAAGAGAGAAACGCCCCCCGCTGAGGCTGCGAGGGGCAGTTTCCAAAAATCGGACCTCGGTCACCCACGATCGAATGCCGGAGTCTTGCGCGTTCAGGGCTTGCCGCCCCGGGCGCCGCCCTGGGCGTGCTTCATGCCGTGCTTCTGCTGATGCTTCTGGAGGTGCTTCTTGTGATGGTGCTTGCGGTGGTGCTTCTTGGCGCCATGGGCGCCGCGCTGGACCTGGGCGCCGCCGTCACCGCGGGGCGGATGGGCCCAGGCGAAGCTGGGAAGGAAGGCGAGCGAGGCAATCGCGACGATTGCAGCGAGTTTCATGGTGAGCTCCTTTCGTGAGCGTCGGTCGAGCGTTGAACGGATCCGCGGGCCGCGCTTTCGTTGCGACAGACCCTGTCAGCAAGCCAAACGCTCGTTCGAGACGCCGATTGCGATTCCGCGGGCCAGAGTGCGCAGATCGGATCGGTTTGGCGGGCGCTTGCGCCACCCTGACGCGAGCCGATTGGGGTGCCAAAAAGGGGTCAAAGTTCCACGCGCCGGGTGAACTCACGCCGGTTTTCGGACGACAAGAACCTGTCGGTGCGCCCATCGTCCGCGCCGGCATCCGCACGCCCAGAGGAGACCGTTCCATGACCTCTCGATCTTCGTCGCTCCTGGTTCGCATCGCGTTTGTGTGCGCCATGGCGGGCGCGGCCTCGGGTGTGAGCCAGCCCGAAGCCCCCACTCCAACCGCGTTCACCTACCAGGGTGAGCTCAAGGTCCAAAACATCCCGGGCAACAGCTCCGCCGACATGCGGTTTCGCCTCTACGACGCCTCCCTCGGCGGGACGCAGATCGGGCCGATGATCCAGCCGCCCGCCGCCGCCATCGTCAACGGTCGATTCACCACGCCGCTCGACTTTGGATCCGGAGTCTTCAACGGTGACGCCCGCTGGCTCGAGATCGACGTGCGCGTACCCGCCGGCGGCGGCGTTTGGACCACCCTCGCGCCACGCACCCTGCTCACGGCCGTCCCCTACGCGCTTTACGCGCTCAACGCCTCGTCGGTCGCGGGACCAGCCGGACCGCAGGGACCCGCAGGCCCGCAAGGCCCCGCAGGACCTCAGGGTGCAAACGGAGCGGCCGGGAGCACCGGAGCAACCGGCGCACAAGGTCCGCAAGGCCCACAGGGCCCCGCCGGGGCAAACGGAGCCCAAGGACCCGCCGGGCCCCAGGGCGCAACAGGACCCGCCGGCGCCTCGCCCTTCAATCTCTCGGGAAGCAACGCGTACTACACCGCCGGACTCGTGGGGCTGGGTCTCAATCAGCCGCTCTACCCCCTTCACGTGAGCACCGCGCTCCCCCGAGCCGGATACTTCGCAACCTCGGTCACCACGGGAGCCTCGTTCGGCCTGCTGGGACGCACCGCGAGCTCAACCGGCGTGGGGACCATCGGGTACGCGACAGCGACCACGGGGCAGAGCGTGGGTGTGCAGGGACAGTCAGACAGCTCGACAGGCTGGGGAGCCTTCGGCTGGGCCACGACAACATCGGGAGCGAACTACGGCGTCTTTGGTCGTTCCGACAGCAGCACCGGCACGGGCGTGTCCGGGCACGCTACTTCATTGACCGGCGCCACCACGGGTGTCCTTGGTGAGACCGACGCGGCCAACGACGAGGCGGCGGGCATCTACGGACTTGCGACCTCCAACACCGGCATCACCACGGGCGTCTGGGGCATCACCCAGAGCACCACCGACGGCGCGGTTGGCGTCTATGGCCAGGCCATCGGCAGCAGCGGCGTCACCATCGCCGTCATGGGCGCCAACGAGAGCGCGGGCGGGTACGGCATGTTCAGCATCGGCGACTCGGGCACGAGCGGGACCAAGGCGTTTGTGATCGACCATCCGGCCGATCCCGCCAACAGGTTCCTCAAGCACTACTCCGCCGAGGGGCCCATGCCCTTCAACATCTACCGCGGGACCGCGACGCTCGACGCGTCGGGCGAGGCGGAGGTGACGCTCCCGGCGTACTTCCACGAGATCAACACCGACGAGACCTACCAGCTGACACCCATCGGATCGCCGGCCCCGGGGCTCTTCATCGCCGGCAAGGCGTCGGGCGCGGAGTTCCGCATCGCGGGCGGGCCCGCCGGGATTCAGGTGTGCTGGCAGGTGACGGGGACACGCAACGACGCGTGGGTGCGGGCCCATCCTCCGGCGGCGGAAATCGACAAGCCGACGTCGATGCGCGGACGCTACCTCTCGCCGAGTCTGTTCGGCGCGGGCAGCGAGTCTTCGCTGCGAGGGCGCGGCAGAACCTTCACGCCGCCGCCGGCACCGGCGCCCGCACTGACCGAGGAGTCTGCGCCGTCGACCCAGGGCGAATCGAGTCCCTGAGCGAACCGACTCGATCGACAGGACCGCAGGTTCAAGGGGTGAGCAGTTCCATCGCGCGCCGCATCACCATGGGCTGGTCGGTGCGGACATAGACCGCGTTGACAAAGAGCCAGCCGGCGAAGCGGTAGGGAAAGCGCTGCATGTGGGCCCTGACCGCGGCGTTGTTGCGGTTGTTGTCCTCGATGAGCAGGACCTTGGGCTTCCATCGATCCAGGTCGAAGCCGTCGAGCACATCGGCCTCGCCGCCCTCGACGTCGATCGACGCGAAGTCGATCTCGCCCTTGTGCCCCTCGAGCAGAGCGTCCATGCTGGTGAGCGGCACGGTGACGGGGCGCGTTCTGAAGCCCCCCTGGCGCAGGTCGCCCAGATGGTCGGGCGTGGTGGTGTTGTACGAAAGCATGCCGCCGTAGTGGTCCTGGACGATCGTGAACGTCGCGTCGCCCGCGGAGCCGCGGCGTGAGAGCGCCGCGTTGACGACGCGAGAACCCGCTCGCCCCTTGCGGCAGACCTCGCACCGCTCGGGGATCGCCTCGATCAGGAGGCCCTTCCAGCCGATCGCCTCGAACGCGTAGGTCGTGGAGTAATTCCACCCGTCGAACGCCCCGACCTCGATGAAAAAGCCGTCGAGCTGCCCGTCGAGCAGCGACCAGACGAGCGCATCCTCGCCGAACTGCGACTGGAACAAAACGGGCATCGTCGCCTTGCGATTGGCGGCGGCAAGGCTGGCCAGGGCCTCGAGTCTGGCGACTCGGCGGCGTGTGTCGGCCAGCAGCAGGGCGTTGGTTTGGACGCTGACGTCGATAGCCCCGAACTTGGCCGCGATCGCGCGCAACATCGCGTCGGGATCGCCTTGGTTCGTCGTGGCCTGGGGTTCCATGGGTTCAGCGTAGACCCGCGAGATGCACGGCGCGAGGCGTTCAGTGCTCGGAGGGAACCGAGGCCGGGAGCATCCGCGTGATGCCCTGGGCGGTCTCCACGAGCACCTCGTCGGCCTCGGTGAGGAAGATCCCGTGATCGATCACGCCGGGGATGCCGTCGAGCTCGTTGGCGAGCTGCTCGACATCGCAGACCTCGGGGAGGGTGCAGTCGATGATGAGGCTGCCGTTGTCGGTGAGGAAGAGCTGGCCGTCGAGCGTGCGACGCACGACGCCGTTCATGCCCAGGTTGGCGAGCTTGTGCCGGATGCTGGCGAGCCCGAAGGCGAGCACCGCGACGGGGACCGCCGAGCGCGAGCCCAACGAATCGACGAGCTTGTCCTCGCCGACCATGAAGACGTTGCGGGCGCTGGCGTGAGCGACGATCCGCTCGCGGACCATCGCGCCGCCCTTGCCCTTGATCATGCGAAGCCGGGGATCGACCTCGTCGGCCCCGTCGAAAAGGAAGTCGACGCGTTCGACCATGGCAAAGTCGATGATGGGGAGCTGGTAGGACCTGGCCAGGGTCTCTGAGACATGACTGGTGGGGACGCAGTGGACTTCAAGACCCTCTTCTCGCACACGCCGGGCGAGGGCGAGCACGCCCCGGGAGGCGGTTCGACCGGTACCCAGACCCACGATCATCCCGCTCTGAATCTCGGCGACGGCGGCCTCGGCCAGCAGATCTCGGGGGGCGTTGGTGTCTGCCACGGTTAAATCCTTCGCAAAGCGGTCGCCGGGAAACGGTACCCGGCCCTCACTGATTCGGTTCGTCCACATCCGTGCAAACTCCAAGGTCCCTCGGCGTCAAACAAACGCCGGGATGACCCGGCCCTCTCCTCAATCACCCGAACTGTATCCCCTGAGCAA
Organism: uncultured Phycisphaeraceae bacterium; assembly: GCA_964358855.1. Taxonomy (GTDB): domain Bacteria; phylum Planctomycetota; class Phycisphaerae; order Phycisphaerales; family UBA1924; genus UBA2396. Next base: position 63,845 of record CAYHQQ010000008.1, on the reverse strand, counting down.
GACGGACTTCTCCACCACCGTTGATGGTAGTCGTCTGTCGGCGCATGTACACCTTCCACGAGTCCGAACCGCTCTCACGCCCCCCCCCCGTTTCCTTCTCACCCCCGAACGCCCCACCGATCTCCGCCCCGCTGGTCCCCAGGTTCACGTTGGCGATGCCGCAGTCGCTCCCGTTGCCCATCGGCGACGTGAAACGCTCGGCCGCGCGGACGCTGTCGGTGAAGATCGCGGATGAGAGACCCTGGACGACGCCGTTGTTCATGGCGATAGCGTTATCGAGCGTGTCGTAGGTGAAGACATAAAGGATGGGGGCGAAGGTCTCCTCCTGCGAGATCGCCAGGCGGTTATCGGCCGGAGCGACGATAATCGTGGGCCTCACGAACGTTCCACCCGAGAAGGGAGCCTGCGAAGGCTTGAATTCCTCGCCACCGATCAGGACCCTGCCACCCTGCTCCTTGGCGAGCGCCACCGCTCGCTGGTACCCGTCGACCGCCCGGCGGTTGATCACAGGGCCCACCAGCGTGGTCGGGGCCAGCGGGTCGCCGATGGTGATGGTCGAGTAGGCCTTGACCAGGCGCTGCACGACATCGTCGACGATCGACTTGTGCACGATCAACCGGCGCGTCGTGGTGCATCGCTGGCCCGCAGTCCCGACGGCCCCAAAAACGATCGAAGGAATCGCTACCTTGAGGTCCGCCGTCGCGTCGACGATGATGGCGTTGTTGCCCCCGAGTTCCAGAAGGCTTCGCCCCAGGCGCTCGGCGACCAGGGACCCAATGCGCCTGCCCATGCGGCACGAGCCCGTGGCGCTGATGAGCGGGATGCGGGTGTCGCGAACGAGTCGCTCGCCGACGAGGTCGTCGGTGCCGATGACCAGGCGGAAGACGCCGGGGTGGCCCAGAGAGGCCGCCACGCGCTCGGCGAGGGCGTTGGTCGCCACCGCGATGAGCGGGGCGAGCAGGCTGGGCTTCCAGATGGTGACATCGCCGCAGACGCCCGCCAGCATCGCGTTCCAGCCCCACACGGCGTTTGGAAAGTTGAACGCCGTGATGACGCCCACAGGCCCCAGCGGCAGCCACTGTTCGTACATCTTGTGCTGGGCCCGCTCGCTGGGGAAAACCTGGCCCGGCAGCTGTCGCGAGAGCCCCACGGCAAAGTCGGCGATATCGATGGTCTCCTGGACTTCGCCAAGGCCTTCCTGAAGGATCTTGCCGACCTCGAGCGTGACGATCTTGCCCAGGGGCTCTTTGTGTTTGCGAATCTCGTCGGCGATGGCACGGATGACCTGCCCGCGTGCTGGCGCGGGGACCTCACGCCATTTCTTGAAGGACTCGACGGATTCGGCGATGGTGCGTTCGTAAGACTCGGCGGTGTCGAGGCGGACGCCGGCGAGCGGCTGTCCCGTAGCGGGGTTCTCGCTGATGACGCGCGAACCGTCGGGGGTGATGCCGGCGGGACCTTGGGCGGCAAAGTCGAGGCGGGGGTCGGTCTCCACGCCCATCTGAGCGAACAGGGATCGGATCATGCCCAAGGATATGGCCGCAGAATCACCTCACAGAGCCGCGAGCGTCAGCGAGCGACGAATGAGCCGCGGACCACCGACGCAACGCTTGTTCGGTCTCCCCAGGATCTGGGCGATTGCGAACGGAGGCCGAGCCGTTTGCCTCACGGCTTCCTCGCGTCCTCCGGCGCCCTCCACAGCACCTTGCCGTCGGCCCCGAACAGAATCAGCGTGGACTCGGGGAGCGGGGCCTGCGACTTGTCGGGCTTGGTCGCCTTCGCCGCTCCGACGACGGCACGGCTCTGGCCCTTCTCATCGCTCAGAATCAAGAAGGGCGTGCCGTCGTTGTTGAGTCCGAACGTGGCTCGTGGCTTCTCTTTCGAATCGGTCATGCCCAGCATGGGCGAACCGTCGGGTGTCAGGAAGAGCGACGAACGGGTCTTGCCCTTCTCGTCGTGGAGGTCGAGCACGGGCGAGCCGTCCCTGAGCAGTCCGAGCTGCACCCGGCTCCCGGCCTTCTCGTCGTAAAGCTCGAGCTGCGGCGTGCCGTCCTGGTCGAGCGCCAGCACCGCACGCCCCTTGGCGTTGTGGTCCATGAGCTCCAGACGCGGCGAACCGTCCTTGAGCAGGCCAAAGGCCGCATGGGTCTCGCCCTTCGCGTCGACCAGAAGGAGCTTTCGGACGCGGAACTCTTCGGGGATCTTGTCTTTCTCGGGCTGGCCGATGGCGCCGAGGGCAAAGAGGGCCAGCACCCCCGCGAGCCCCGCGGCGATCGATCGGTCGCGACGGGCGGCCCGACGGCAACGTGCAATCTCAGTCTCAAGGGCGGCCAGTCGTTCATTGGTCGTGTTCATGATGTCATCCTTGCTCACATCGTGGCGCGGGAGCACGCGAAAGAGACTTTGCGGGAATTGTTCTCTACTTGAGTCCCACGCCCATCTTCTCCATGAGCAGCGGCATCCACAGCCCCCCCACCACCGTTCGCGAGTGCATGCCCATCGTCCGCCCGTCGGTCGTCTCGTACCAGTCCGACAGCGGCACACGGCTCGGCGTTTCGTTCACCCAGGTGTACACCGGGCCCATGATGGCGTCGAAGTCCGCTCGGCGGCCGGTGAGGCAGGCCGACCAGCTGGTCCAGTCGAGCTTGGTATAGGTCTTGCGGCTGTCGAGAGGGAGGCCGTACTTCTGCATCTTGCTTGTGTAGAGCTTCATCTCGCGGTCGAAGACATCCTGCGGAAAGAGCCCAAGGCCCAGGACGCGGTCCCAGACCAGGTTGTACTTCTGGCTCCAGGTCCCCGGCTTGCCGAAGACGAGGACGGTCGCGTCCTTGTCCTTGGCGAGCTCCTGCCACTTGGCGGCGAAGTCGCGGGCCGTCTTCATCCACTTCTCCGAGCCCGCTTTGTCCCCGGCGGCCTCAAGAAGCTGGGCGTACGCACCGAGCGCGACGACGGTCTTGGCGGAGAGGTTGGCGTTGCGTGCAAGGTGGCCGGCGAAGTCGTCGGTGCAGAGCTGGTTCGCCGGATCGAGGCCGTGGAGGGCGAGATAGTCGGCCCACTTGGCGAGGATGGGGAGGTAGGGTTTGGAGAAGTCGGCGTTCTTCTCGACCTTGGCGAGGGCCCCGAGCATGATGAGCATGTTGCCGGATTCTTCGACGGGCATCTGGTCCTTCTCGGTCTTCTCGCCGCCGCCGTAAATCTGGCCGTTGGCTTTGGGATAGGTGCCCAGGTCGTGCGGGGCGAAGGGGAACTTCCATCGCGGGCTGGCGGCGTACTGCATGAGCGGCCTGAGCTGGGCCTTGAGCATCTCGGGAGAGTGGTAGAGGAAGAATGGGCACGCGGGGTAGATGACATCGACGGTGGCGATGCAGCCGTTGCTGGTGTTCTCCTTGGAGAACATGAGGGGCGTGCCGTCCTCATCGGCGACGATCTTGTGGCCGGCCATGACCTGGCGGTAAGCGATGGTGGTGAGTTCGGAGAGGTGGTCGTAGCGTCGAAAGAGTGGGCGGCCCTGGGAATCGACAATCGGGAGACTTGGTCTTGCCTGCATGTGGCGTTCTTCGAGCGCGAGCTTGTTTGCGTCGCCAATGGCATCCGCGATCGTCTTGCCATGGACCATCCAGAGGGGACGAAGCTTCTTGCCCATGAGTTCAATTCCATACCCATCGTCGTAGGCCAGGAGCATGTGCCCAGACCCATAGGTGAACTCCTCGCCGCGTGTGTCCAGCTTGACGACGCCCGCGATCACCGGCCAGTCGTCGTTCGCCGCGCGCGGCATCCGAGTGTCGTCGGTCGCGGGAGCGCGCCCCGTTGTTGCAAAGCTCCGCCTGGACGATTCGTGCGAAGCAACCGAAAGGTGCGTTTTCTCGCCTTGGTCCTTCTCGTGCGGGATCGCGAGGGTCAGATTGCCCCAGTCGATCCGAAGATTGTCGCCGGACTTGGCGAGCACGGACTGCTCTTGAGAGCCGATGGAGATCGATTCGACGTCGCCCATCTGCGCGCGCGACCAGCGAACCGGCTGTTCGGGCTTATTCACCGCCCACTCGCCCGAGAAATCCAGATAGGCGCTGACTTCGTGGGGTCGACCATCGGTTGCTGTTGCTCTGAAAAGAATGAACGAAGCCGAGCGAGAGACGCTGGCCAAAGGAGCGCCGTATTTGCCGCCGTATACGGGAGAGAAAAACTGGACGCGGAGCGAGACACCGGACTGCTCGAACACATAGTCCGTGCGAGTGATATCACCCAAATACGCATGCTCTTGTCTCATGGCGGGAATATCGGCGGGTGCTGGTCCGCACCAGCGATAGGTCTTGCCGTCGATGCGGACGAGGCCGCACATTCCCATGATCGCGCCGGTCCAGTGCTTGGGCCACTCATCGGTGAGCTTGTCGGACATCGACCAGACGCTGAAGTACGGGTCGTGCGTAATGAGCGGATAGGCAGGCGGTCGCAAACGCTTTGACGGCGTCAGTTGGAATTGGGACGCGAACACATCCGCCGGCATTGGCGGTAGAGTCAGGGTTGGCGCGGCGACGTGTCCAGGTGGCGAGGCGGTGCAAGACGCGAGGACCAGGGGCGCAAGTGCAAGCAGGTACTTCATGCCCAGAGCATACTCGGCGGCCCGTCAGGACGTGCCCGCTCCCACGGCCGCAAGGCTCCCCGCGACCGGCGCGCCGCACTCGGGGCATTTGTCCGCGCGAAGGTCGAGCAGGTTGTAGTTGCACGTCCTGCACCGCGGCTCGGCGACCTGGATCAGGAGGATCAGGTTGCAACCCGTGCAGTTCGACTGGCCGCGCCCCGCGTTGAACTTCGTGGCGCAGCGCGGGCAGACCACGGCGATGGACTTGATCTCGGCGATGCTGTGGGCCTGGGTGACGACAAAGCGCCGGTTGAAGGCCATGAGCACGGCGATGGCGAGGATGCCGCAGGAGGTGACCACGCAGGCGGCGGTGAGCAGGCGGACATCGATCTCGTCGAAACTGCGGAATCGCCCGTCGCTGGCGAGCTGGTTGACGATCATTCCCAGCACACCGGTGACCAGCAACATGCCGGTGGTCGCAAGTCGCAGCCAGTTCTGGACGGGCGGCAGCGGGAGGCGAACAAGCACGTTGGCCCCGCCGATCACGCCCGCGACGATGAAGGAGTGCACGATGGATGTCGGCATGCCCCCGGCGTGCGACCAGATGCCGATGAGCCCCAGCGCGACGCCCGTGGCGGCGGCCAGTGCGCCCAGAAATCGCCAGTGGCGACCGGACTGCAGGGTCCCAAAGAGGTTCGCGACCACCGGCAGAGCCGCGACGGCGAAGATGCCGGCGGTGCCGGCCCAGTCGTCTGCCGGCCACGCTCCAAAGTGGCTTCCCCAGATCGCCAGCATCCACGAGACGAAGGTGGCGGCACAAAGGGCGATGCCGGCGCTTCCGGCGATGCGTCCCTGGGGCCTCGCGGCAATCGCCAGGAACGCCAAACCAGGCACGACGGCCGCGACATACGCGAGAGTGGTGAGCGTGAGGTCCCAGTCGAGCCTGCTGAACAGGAATTCAAGCCATATTGCGCTAAGCCAGAGGCAAAAGCCCACAACGTCCGCGAGCATCGCGATCAGGCCGCGGGTGCGGTCTTCCTGGCGGGCCAGTCGCTTGGAGGCAGGGATGGTCAGCCCTATGGCGACGGCCGCCAGGACCAGGGTACCCGCAATGCGAAAGACGAATTCGCCGCCCGGGAGGAAGATGGTGCTGACGCCCGCGACGGCGGCCAGACCCAGAAGGGCGAGAATGGCGTGGAGGAGGCGGCGCTGGAGGGACATGGGGGCTCCGGTGCGATCTCGGGCCGCAAGACATCAAGAGGCCATGCGCAGCATACCACCGAACCCAGGTGGGCAGAGTCGTGGCACCGCCCTTCTGGGCGGTGTCGAAAGGCAAACACCGGGCAGAAGCCCGGTGCCACGCCGTCACTTCTTCTTATTGGCTTTCTTGGCGGCCTTCTTGCTCGCCGTCTTGGCGACCGTCGCCACCTTCTTCGCAAGCTCGCCGCGAGCCTTCTCGACCAGGTGCGAGGCCTCGACACGGCTTCCCTTGTGCGAGGACATCGTGGGCGAGCGCTCCTTGCGCCCGCTGCCGCTGGAGAGATTGCCGCGTTGACCGCCTGAGTTGCTGACGCCTGCCATGAGGGAGCTCCGTAGGTTGGCGCGGGTCACAAACCGAGGCCGCGACGCCGCCTCATGGTACGGCCGGGCCGGCAAAGCAATCTTGAGGTCGACGCCGGCGACGACCAAGAGCGATCAAAGCCACCGGCCCGACCACGAGCGTCCCCGGTGTCGGTACCGTGCCCACCCACAGGAGAGCCTCGACGGTGCCGTTGAGGCCCGCGCCAGAACCACTCACGTAAAGGCGGTCGCCGTCGACCGAAACGGCATACGCGGCGGCGTTTCCCCACCCGGGCGCGAGGAACTGGCGAAGGTTGATGAAAGAGGATGGGCTGTCGTTCATCCAGACACAAGGGTCCCAGCCGTGGCCGTCGTTCATGAAGACCGAGCCGACGTGGATGCTTCCAGTCGTCGCGTGAATCTGAGCGGAGTAGGCTCCGATCGGGTTGAGGCTTTGGAACGATTCAGCCGTGCCATGCCAGAGCGCGGCCATTCTCACCCCGGCGGGAGTCGTCGCATAGCCAACTTGAACCCCCGGCGACATGCCCTCAACTCGTGACGTGAGAGCGGCAACTGGCTGCAGGTCAATATAGCTCTCAGCCGTCCCGTGCCACATTGCGGCATGAAGGTTGACGCGAACACCGGGATTTGCCCACCCGCCCTGATATTCACCATCGGTCGCGAACAGCTCGGACTGAGAGAATCCGGCACCAGGATGGATGTCCCGAAATGTCCCATGATCTACATCCCATACGGCCGCGTGGGTCCCTCCCACAATAAAGTCGCGGGCGTATCCGACGGCCTGCCCGCCTCGAATGGCATTGGCTTGAGAACCACGGTATTGAGCCGTCATGGGGTCCAAGTCGACGAAGGAATCTCCTGTTCCCGTCCACAGTGCCGCATGAAGCCGACCGTCCTGGTTCCCGAGCCAGCCGACCTGTCTGGAGCCATTCATGCCGAGGACTTCACCCCCTAACCATCCTCCGGACTGCGGAAGGAGAACTCGCATCGATTGAGCACTTGAATTCCACAGCACAGGGCGGTCGATCCCACCAATTTCCGCCCAACCACCCTGCGTGCTACCCGAGGCGGCGAATGACTGCGACTGGTACGATGCGGCATTATGGAGATAGGTCACGACCCAGTCGGCACGCGCAACTCCAGTTGGTGTAGCGAAAATCGCGGCGCACGCCGTCGCTGTCCCGCGCAACATCGCATGGCCACAAGCTCGCTCATTTGTCGTCATGGCGACACCCCCGTGGATTCACACCAGTAGAACAATAGTTCGAGGTCGTCAAAATCAACGGTGCCATCTTCGAGGATGTCCCCGCCTGGTCCACCTTCGGCGATTGCGCCCAAAATCGCGCCCGCGTCACTCGCGGTGAAATTGCCGCTGTCGGAGAGAGGGCAGAGGTTCATAGTGATCTTTCGCAGAAAGCACCTCTTCGCGTTCGCCCAACCATTGCCCTCAGGGACGGTGATGACATACGCCGAATAGAGAACTCTTGCGGAGGGGCCTGCCGAGGCCAGGGTCATGAAATCGCCGAATCCGCCTGCAAACATCGACGTTGACGTGAAGCGTGTCGTCGTCACGGCCATTGACGCCAGTCCGAAGTTCGTAATGCGGCTGTAGTAGACATCAACCATGTCATTCGTGTAGGGCGTTCCGGCAAGATCGTTTCTTGTGTCGTAGTAGACGACGTTCACGCCGCCCTGGCAATCGACCGTGATCGCGGGCATGACTTGGTCGGGGCCGTTGACCGATATCTGCCCGGTCGGAATGCCCAACATGGCGTCGGTGAGGTGGACGTAGTCACCGTTGGGAAAGGATTGCCCACCGTTCGTGCTTCTGAAGATGTAGAGGTCAGAATTACCTTCAACCGTACCCGCATTCGGCTCTGATCTCGCCGCGAACGCGACGTAAATCCAGTCGGTGTTCGGATCGCGCGCGATTGAGGGCGCGGAAGCTCTCCCATCGATGCCAAAGGGCGTATCGCCTGGTCCGCCATCCCAGATCTTGTTCGCCTGGATGGGTGGAAATCCTTCCAGATTCACAGGCGTTCCACCGTCCGGCAGCCAGTGGTGGCCGCCGTCCTCGGATCGCACCACATAGGGGCGTCCCTGGTTGTAGACGAACGTGCCGCTGGACCGCTTCGCGTCTCGGGCGGCCGCAACCACGATGCCGTCGCTCAGGACAACCCCCGTGATCCCCCACCCCTCATAGTCGCACTCGTGGCTCGACGTATCGGGTTTGACTCGATACCTAACAAACACGGGCTGCGCCTGCGGATCGATCGGAATCGGAGGCTCGATAAAGGCGTCGGAAAATGAACCGACGCCGGTTGGAACTGCGCACGAGCCCATGCCGGTTTCGCGGCGGTTGAACAGCACATGTTCCCGATGAACGCCCATGTCGCCCGGAATCGGGCCGATGCAAAGCGAGGGTTTGTCGCTGATGATCGACGGAACAAAGATCGGGTTGAGCCCGAGCGTGGCGTCGTCCGGGAGCTTGTAAGTCAGGCGAACAAGGTAGTCACTGGGGCTAAACCCACCCATCCAGATGGTGCCGCTTCCGGGGCCACACGCTACAAACGGATCACCAGAACTCCAGGAAGTGTTGCCCCGAGTCTGATGAACACCGCCGTCAGTTGAAAGCGCGAAGTGACCGTTGTAGCAAATGGCGACGAATTCGCTTTCATTGGTCTGGCTCCCCCCAATGGCGGTCTCACGCCAGTCCTCGCCGTCGATACCCAACTGCCGGGCAGGCCCAATGTTCACCGGTGGAAACATGATCTGTCCCGACGCCAAGCCCGCAATCGTCATCGACAACACTAACCCAAGGAAGGGCCACTTTGGAGCGGAACGCCACCTTCGCCGATAGTGCGATGCGGCGGGCACTCCACCGTGCTTCGTCGCGGTTCCAATGCCTTGGTTCGTCATCGTGGACTCCCGTTCTTGAAAGCCCTCCCCTCAGCCGGAGAACGCGAACACAGAGCGAAGGTATCACAGGATTGAAAGCTTGCCAGCCAAACCGCTGGTCCGATCACCAATTCGCCAAATGGGCGGGTATTTTCACGAAATCCGCCCCACCGGACTTCTTCCCGCTCTCGCATACCCTTCTCACATGCGAGAACCATCGGACATGCCCCTCAACAACCCCGCCCGCGGCGAACGCCTCCAGCGGGTCATGGCCGACGCCGGCGTCGCCGCCCGACGCCAGTGCGAGGCGCTCATCGAGCAGGGGCTCGTGCGGGTCAACGGCCGCAAGGCCGACCGGCTCCCGATCTTCGTCGACCCCGCGAGCGACAAAATCGAAGTGCAGGGCAGGCCCCTGCGGCCACCCGAGCGCCTGCTGTACATCATGCTCAACAAGCCCACGCGGACGCTGGGTCAGCCCGGCGAGCGGGCCGACGATGACAGGCCGCGGGCGATCGATCTGATTGATCACCCGGCCAAGCCGCGTCTGGTCGCGGTGGGCGGGCTGGACTTTGACACGACGGGGTTGATGCTCTTCACCAACGACGGCGAGCTTGTCAATCGCCTGACGCACCCCAAGTTCGGCGCGACCAGGATCTACGAAGCCGTCGTCCGCGGCCAAATGAAGGGCGAGACCATCCGCTCCCTCTCCAAGGGCATCTTCGTGATCGACGAGGATGCTCAGAAGGCCAAGGAAGAAGCGGCGGCCGCCGCAGCCTCGGCTTCCGCCTCCCCGCGTCCGCACGGCTCAAAGGCCGGCAACCGCAAAGCCGTCACCAAGCGCACGCCCAAGCGGTCAGGCCTGGCCGCCGGCGGCAACAGCGGGCGCGGGAGCGACGACGAACGAACAACCCGCTCGCGCAAGGTCCACCTCGATGTGCGCGTGGCCGCGGCATCGGCCGAACGCTCCACGCTTGAGATCACCGTGCGCGTCGGACGCGACGACGAGATCCTCACGGCCCTGCAGATCGTGGGTCACCCCGTCAAGCGCCTCACCCGCATCGGCATCGGCGGGCTCAAGCTGCGCGAGCTGGCCATGGGCCGCTGGCGCGAGCTCAACAAGATCGAACTCAACGCCATCCGCAAGGGGCTCAAACGCTCCGAAGCCACCGGCGGCCGTGCGGCCGCCCCCGAGCAGCGGGTCGTGACGACCGGCCCGGTCGAGCAGCCGATGATGGGCGGCATGGATGTCTCGAGCCGCAAGCCCAGGGTGATTAGCGACAAGTAGCCGTGATGAGCGACAAGTAGTCGGTTCGCAGTGGAAGGCACGCATGTCCGAGCAACCCAAGAATCAAGGCACAGGTCCCAAGGCGACTTTCTTCTCGCAGACGAGCCGGGCCGCCCTGGGCCTGTGGCGCTCCGCCCGCGCCGACGCCCGGGCACACAACATGCCCGCCTCGCCCATCGGCATCGTCTCGATCGCCATCCACAGCGCCCTGCGACTGCAGATCACCAGCATGGCGGCCGCCCTCAGTTTCCGCACCGTCTTCAGCCTCATCCCCATCATGGTGCTGGGGCTGGTGCTCCTTGGTGCGACGCGAAGCGAGGATCAGGTGCGCGAGGCGGTCACCCAGGTGCTCAAGTTCAGCGGGCTCTCGGAGATCGCCATCAGCCCGCCCGCGCTGGACACGTCACCTCTCTACGCGGAAGAACCGAGCGCACTCCCCCTGCCCGTGATCGAGGCCGGCAAGAGCGAGGATTCGGAGGCTCCGGCCCGCCTGGACGACTGGATCGCCAAGCTGGTCGTGGGCGTGCGCAACGTCCCGTTCAAGGCCATCGGGTTCGTCGGGCTCCTCGCCCTCTTCTACGCGGCCCTCTCGATGATGGTCGAGGTCGAAACGGCGTTCAACCACATCTATCACGCGCCCGGCGGCCGCCCCTGGAAGTACCGCCTCACGCAGTATTTCACGACCCTCACGCTCGGTCCGCTCATGCTCTTCGCGTCGTTCTGGATCGGGTCGCAGGTGCAATCGGCGGTGACCTCCGGGGCCCAGTCAGTCGAACTGCTCTCGGGCATGCACGACACGCTCGTCTTTGCGATCGGGTACGTGTCCACCGTCAGCATCAGCACCGTGCTCTTCCTCGTGCTCTTCATCACCGTGCCCAACACGATCGTGCGTCCCTGGCCCGCGTTCTGCGGCGCCCTCTTCTCCGCCGTCCTTTGGGAGCTTGGCAAGTGGGGCTTCGCACACTTTGTGGTGCTCGCGGGAAGCGGCGGCACCAGCAGCTACGCGAAGCTGTACGGCGGGCTCGCGCTCATCCCGCTCTTTCTGCTATGGATCTATTACACGTGGCTCATCGTGCTCACCGGACTCGAACTCTCGTACTCGATGCAGGCCTTCCGCCACGCCAAGGAGCGGGGCCCGGGATTCTTCGCACGCCTCCTCAATCCCGAGCTTCGCGACGAGCCCGCGATCGTCGACTCCGGGCTCGCCCTGCCGATGATGGTCGTGATCGCCGAACGGTTCCGCGACGGCGTTCCCGCCAGCGCCGCCGAGCTCGCCCGCGAGTTCGCCCTCACCGAGCCCGTCATGCTCGAGGTGCTCCAGCAGCTCGCCTCGGCCGGACTGCTCCATCGCATCGAGCGACAAGAGGGCGGCGGCGGGCTCGAGCGCGAGTTCTCTCTCTCCAGACCCCCCGAATCCATCACCGCAGAGGCCATCCTTGCCGCGGGCGACGCGAACTCGGGTGCCGCTGCGTGCAAACACTCCGCGCTGGTACGACAGTTCCGCGACCTTCGCACGCACTGGATCCATGGCAAGGCCCTCGCCGACTTCATGTCGCCAAGGCCCTCGCCCCCGCAATCGCCCCTGCCGGGGGAACCGGTCCTCAATCAACCGTCACCAGCGGCCTGAGTTGCTCAAGCCTCGCCGGCCCGATGCCCGAGACCTTGTCAAGCTCCGAGATCGTCCTGAACTTGCCGTGCTTGATGCGGTAGTCGATGATCTTCTGTGCCGTCGAACGCCCGATGCCCGGCAGGAGATCCAGCTCCTCAATCGTCGCGGTATTGATATTGATCTTGCGCCCCGCGGGCGGCGCCGACTGTTGCTCCTTGGCGTCGTCTGGCTTATCGACCGATGTCGCAAGCTCGGGCGGGGTCGTCTCGGTCGCGGTCAGGGGTGGGGGCGCGGGCGCATCGCCCGCCGCTTTGGGCGAGGGTGACGCCGGCAGATTGAACACAAACGTCGGGCCCGCCGCGGGAGGCGTCTGAACAGCCGGAACGACGGGCGCCACGGGTGTTACGGGTGCCATGGCCGGCGCAGAACCGCGGCTCGAAACGTACGCCCACACCGATGCAACAAGCGACGCGCCCCCCAGCACGCCCACCGCCGCCCATCGTGCCGGGCCCCTGGTCCAATCGTAAGTTTGCGGTTGCTGTCCCGATGTCATGTCGTAAGCATATCGTAACACCCGCGACATTTCACGCCCCATCGTCCGCGATCAAAACTGCCCGAGATTCGCGATGCCCACGGGGGCCTTCCCCTCCCGCACCGCCTTGTGAATCTCCATCATCCGCTGCATCGACGCCTTGGGCACGCCCCCCGCCGTCATCAGCCCGCCCAGCGGCATCTCGCCCGCCAGACTCCCCGGTGCGTTGGGCGGCAGGTCGGCCAGCTGCTGCCAGCACACGCTCTGAACGTAAGGCTTGGCCAGCATGATCGTCAAGGCCTGCGACGCCCAGTCGGCCTGCCACGCGTCCGACCAAGGCACGCGCCAAGTACCCCCCTCGTGGCGGTCGTCCTCGGGCGTCGTGTTGGGCGTCATGCCGCTGGGAACCCCCACCGCCGTGATGCTGATGGGCCGGTTGAACTGGGCATAGCGGTCCAGCAGGGCCGAGAGCGACGCCAGGTCGCGCGTCGACCTGCCCGACGCGTGCTGCCCCATCGCGATGCGGATCCCCAACGCGTCGATGTTCAGCCCCACCTGGATCATCGCGTCGGCGTACAGCAGCGGCGGGAGCGAACGCTTGCGGGCGGCGTGGTACTCGCCCCAGGGCTCGTCGATCCCCAGCTGCACCCGGGCCTGCGGGTGCAGCTTGCGCACCACCGAAACCGCCACGCGCGTGATGTCGATCACCTGATCGACCGAAAGCTTGATGTTGCTGTTGACGTGCAACCCGCCGGCGACCGTCCACCGCGAGACCGTCCGGCGATACCGCGTCACCACCTGCTGCACGTGCTCGACCACCAGCTCCCGCAGCGTCTCGTAGTCGTTCTCCCAGATCGAGAGCCACTCGGGCACGCACCCGGCCCGGAAATCCAGCAAGGGCCCCGCCACCACCGGCAGCTTGGCCCCGCGCACCGCCCACTCGATCCACCGATCCGTCCCCACAAACGAGTACTTCCCCTCCGTCGGCTCCATCTCGCTCCACCGCATCGGAATCGAGATAAAGTCGGCGATCAGCGGGATCACCCGGTGCAGCGGCTCCGCAAACTGCGTGGGCTCCACCGCGATCCCCATCTGCGGCGATCCCGAGAGAAACACCCCCGTCGCCGTGCTCAGCGCGATCGCCGCCCCGGCCGCCGGCGTCTCCGCCGTCGCCCGGACATAGTGCCTGATCGCCTCCTGATACATCTTGCCGTTGAGCCTGGAGGGCAGCTGTCGCATCGCGTCGAGCACCGCCAGCCGCTCGCCCGCGTCGATCGTCAGCGCCAGCGCCTTCATCGCCATCGTGTGCGCCTCGCCCCGAGGGTCGGGGGCGTGCGCCGGGGCCGTCTTGCGCGAGGCGACCAGGGCGGCCGTGAAGCACTGACGCGCCAGCTCAAACTCCCGCAGCACCGGCTCGGCGGTGGGCTCATCAAAAAGCCCCCAGTCCTCGAGCTTGTTCAGAAAGAGCATGATCTGACGCCGGGCCAGCTCCAGCGCGAGCACGTAAGGCTCCCCGCGAGGCGGCAGGAGGGCCGTCTGGAGCGTCAGCAACCCCATCGCACCCTCGGTCTTGGACGAGGCAAAAGCCAGATTCCCCTGGGCCAAAAGCTCCTGATCGACCGGCGGCACCTCGATCTGCACGCACAGGCCAGTCGCCTCGGGTGAGGCCCGGTCCAGCGTGATGAACCCCTCCGAGACCGTGATCGTCGCCTGCACCGGCAGATCATCGGGACCGAACGCGTGCGCGTGCTGGAGCACAAACTCACGTGCGGGCTTGCCTTGGGAATCAAAGACGAGGTAGAGAGACATGACGAGCAGAGGCTCCTGCGGAGTTGGGGCCCCGGGGCGCGGGCTGGGGATGTTTGGGCGGGGTACGGACTCTAGCGCATGGTCGGAGTAATGTGGAGGGGTGGACCTCCGGGACCTGTATTGTCCCCCTCAGCCGCCCGAACGCAAGCGGGTCGATGTGATTGAATCTGGACGCTCGTGAATGGGGGGTTTCGCCCCACGCGGCTGGATCGCCGGGCTTTCCGGTACACTCCTCGCACAAAGAGGTCGCACCGCTTCCGCGCCCGACTTTCAGCCGCCTCGCCGATGCGATTTCATCCTTATGGACACCGGGGAACCCCAAGATCGACTCGAAGAGCTCGAAGCCCGCATCCGCCGGATCGAAGGGCGGCTCGGCCTCAAGTGGATGGACGCACTTCCGCCTGTCCCCCCCGATCCGAGCGCGGTTCAGGACCATCCCCACTCTCCAAAGGTGATCGCCTACGTCGCCGCCAAGTCGACACCCGACTCCGACAGCGCATCGTCCCCGGCGGACGACCCGCGCCAGAGCTGGTCCGATCTCGAGCAGATCATCGGCCAGCGCTGGGCGTCGATCGCCGGCGCTCTGACCTTCGTGATCGGCATGGGACTCCTCTTCACCGTCGCGTGGCGCCGCGGATGGTTCGGACACGTGCCGCCGGAGGTCAAGTGCATCGCGGGCGCCCTGCTGGGCCTTTGCATGCTCGTCGCCGCCGAGTACGTTCGAAAGAAGATCAACGCCCTGGCCGCCATCGGTCTCAACGCCGCGGGGCTGGGCGTCGTGTACCTCTCCGCCTACGTCGCCTTCGACACGTTCCACCTGCTCACACCCGGCGCCGCCTTCGCCCTGCTCGCGAGCGTCGCAGTCCTGGGGATCGCGATCTCCGCCCGCGCGAAGTTCGCTTCTGTGGGCATCGTCGCCCTCGTCGCCGGGTACCTCACGCCCTTTCTCGTCGATTCGGACCATCCGTCCCCCTGGATCATGCCCATCCACCTCACCGTGATGCTCGGGCTGGGCCTCGGCCTCACCGGTTGGCGCGGGCCAAACTTCGCGGGCGTTCGCACCACCGCCCTCCTGGGCACGCTGATCATCGGCGCCTTGTGGGCGCTGGGCACCGCGTCGCTGCCGCTCACCCCCGTCCTGCTCTTTGCCGGCGCCGCCTGGGCCCTGATCAATCTCGAAGCGTGCCGTGCGGTGACCATCTGGGCCCAAGACACCCTCCTGGCGCAGAACTCAGCCAAAGGCTCGATTCTCGGCGCCGTCATCGCCACCGCCTGGGCGGTGATCGTCTCCGTGCTCGCGATCGAGCACACCCCGGGTGCGGCCCTGGACTGGACCGCGCCGCTGACCCTCGCCATCGCCTCGGGCGCCCTGGCCTGGGGACTCGTGCCAAACATCCGCGCGCTGCTCGCCAGGCCCTCGTCGCTCGCCGAGATCCTCGCCTGCGTCCTGGCCTGCCAGGCCCTCGCCCTGGTCCCCGTGAGCATCGCCCTGGCCTGGTCGGGCTGGCTCAGGCTCGCCGCCTGGGGCTTCATCGCCGTCGCGTCGGCAGTCGCGGCCCGTCACACCAATCTCTGGAGCCTGGCGATCTACGCGTGGCTGCTCCTTTGTGTCACCACGCTCCCACTGGTACTCGTCGACTCCTGGAACGACGACCAACTCTCCGTCGGCACGCTCGTGCAGGGCGTCTATCTCAGCCGATGGATGGCGACCGCCGCCGTTCTCGCCGCCGCGTGGCTCGTCGTCGCACGCCTCATCGGTTTCAACACGGGCGCCCCCGCACCGATCTCACCGCCATGGCGCCGGCGCATCGGCCGCCTCTCGGCGATCTCCGGCGCCACCCTCGCCCTCATCCTCTGGTTCCACACCAAGACCGAGCTCCGCTCCCTCACCTTCGTCCTCCCCGTCGTCGCCTCCGCCCTCCTGTCCATCCGCCGCATCTGGCCGGGACTCTGGGTCGACCGGACCGCCAGCGTCGGCATCCTTTTCACCGCCGCGCTCTGGCTCGGCACCTACATCACCGAGGGTTGGCTCAACAACAGCTCCGCGATCTTCCTCCACCCCGGCCTCTGGTCCTCGTTCCTGGTCGCCGGCGCCGCCCTGCTCGCGGGCTGGCTCACCGACAACCCGTGCGGCTCGCCCTACCGGCGCAAGGTCTTCCTGGAAATCGCCTGGTCGCTCGCCGGCAGCACGCTCTTCATCTCAACCAGCTTCGAGATCGCCCGCGTCGCCAAACTCCTCATCACCGACAACACCGCCCGCTCCGCCGCCGTCAGCGTCTGGTGGACCGTCCTCGCCATCGCCCTCATCGTCGGCGGCTTTGCGATCCATCGACCTTGGCCCCGCCGCGTGGGCCTTGGCCTCCTGGCACTCGCCCTGGCCAAAGTCGTCCTCTACGACCTCGCCGCCGTCTCTCTCGAGTGGCGAACCGTCAGCTTCCTCGTGCTCGGCTCGGTGATGCTCGCGGTCGGACTGGTTTATGGTCGTGTTGCCAAGCGGATGGACGCCATGGAGCAGCCCACGAAGTCGCCTGAGCAACCGCCCCCAACACCCCTTCTCCCATAGGCTTACTCGATGTCTGCCACCCTGCACGTGCGAGAAGCCACCCAGGCCGATTGGCCACAGGCCCTCGAACTCATCGCCTCCGTCTTCGTCGGCGAAGGTTTCGTCTCGCGAGAGCGAAACGACCGCGGCTGCCGGCGCGAGGTGCTCGAGAGCGGCGGCACCGTCCTCACCGCTGTGGACGACGCCAAACCCGCCCGAGTCCTGGGCGTCGTCGTCCTCGCCCACAAGGGCGGGCCGCTCAATCTCCTGGCCCGTGACGCCGAGGCGGAGTTCCGGATGCTCGCGGTCGACCCCAAGGGTCGCGGACGGGGGATCGGCGAGCGCCTCGTGCGAGCGTGCATCGAGCGGGGCTCACGCCCGCCGCTCTCGGCCCGTGCCATCGTCTTGTGGACCCAGCCCACGATGCACGCCGCCCAGCGCCTCTACGAGCGAATGGGCTTCATCCGCGTGCCCAATCGCGATGCCGTCATGCCGCCCGGGTCCGAAGGTGCTGCTGGCCTGATCACCCGAGAGCGCTGGGCTTACCGCCTTGAAATAGGCGACCCCGCCGGCGCGCACGCGACGCCGTGGTCGCCATGACGCTCGCCGCTTTGGTATGCTTGCCAACTCACACAGGAGACTCCGATGCGCCCATACCTTCCGCTCCTCGCGTTCGTGCTCACCCCCTTGGCCGCCCTCGCACAGCCCGCGGGCAAGCCCGCCGACAAGCCCGCCCCCGCACCCCCGACAACCCCAACCCCTCCCGCAAAGACCGCCATTAAAGCCACCACTCCCGAAAAACACAACGGCACGGAAAAACGCCACGAGAACTTCAACAAGATCTCCAAGGAAGGCAAGGCCCAGCTCGTCTTCCTGGGCGATTCAATCACCGAAGGCTGGGAAGGCGGCGGCAAGGAAACCTGGGCCAAGCACTACGCCAGCCGCCAGGCCGCCAACTTCGGCGTCAGCGGCGACCGCACCGAGCACGTGCTGTGGCGTCTCGACAACGCCAACTTCGACGGCCTCAAACCCAAGCTCATCGTCATCATGATCGGCACCAACAACACCGGCCACCGCAAGGACCCCGCCGCCGACACCGCCGCGGGCATCAAAGCCATCCTGGACCGCCTCAAGGCCAAGTGCCCCGACGCCAAGGTGCTGCTGCTGGCCATCTTCCCGCGCGGCGAGAAGGCCGACGACGAACTCCGCAAGCTCAACACCGACACCAACAAACTCATCGAGAAGTTCGCCGATGGAAAGCAGATCGTCTTCAAGGACATCAAGAGCAAGTTCCTGGACGACAAGGGAACACTCAAGAAGGAGATCATGCCCGACTTCCTTCACCTTACCCCCGACGGCTACAAAATCTGGGCCGACGCGATCGAGGACGACATCGCCAAGATGATGGGCGAGAAGAGGGAAGAAAAAAAGGATGCGCCCAAGACCGAGAAGCCGGCCGAGAAGAAGTGAATGAGTGTGAACAGGGCTGAGGACCGAGGGGGAATTCGGAACTCCGACGACATAAAGCTGAAAGCGAAGGCGGAAGGCTGAGTCGACTAAGCCATCCGCCTTCCGCCTTTCCTCCTCAGTCCTCAGTCCTCAGTCCTCAGTCCTGTTCAACTGCCTTTCGCCCTCGTCGCCATCGCCGTGCGAAGCTCCGAAAGACACCGCTCCCTGATCTCGCCCGCGAGCGGCAGCCTCGGCCCCCTCACCCGCTCATTGCCCATGCCCACCTCCTGCTGCACCAGCTTGATCAAGTGCACGAACTCGGGCACCACATCCATCCGCAAGAGCGGCAGAAACCACTTGTAGAGCGCCTCAGCCTCGGCGTGCTTTCCGGCTCGGGCCAGATTGAACAGGTCGACCGACTCCTTGGGGAATGCGTTCACCAATCCCGCGATCCACCCCGTCGCACCCGCCGCAATCCCCTCGACGATCAGATCGTCAACACCCACCAGGAGCGCCAGTCGATCTCCGATCAGAGCCTTGATCGCCGTCAGGCGACGAACATCCGCCGACGACTCCTTCACCGCGTGCACGTTCTTGAACTCTCCCGCCAGGTCCGCGATCTGCTCGGGCAGCATGTCGGTCCCATACGCGATCGGGTTGTTGTACAGCATCACCGACAGATCCGTCGCCGCGATCGTCGCCGCAAAGTGCGCCCGAATCTCACGCCAAGGCCCGCGATACACATAAGGCGGCAAAACCATCAACCCCCGACACCCCGCCACCTTGGCCGCCCTCGCCCCATGGACCGCCTCCGCCGTCGACAGCGCCGAGATCGCCGCCACCACCGGCACCCTCGCCCCAACCTCCTCCACGCACGCCCTCCAGATCGCCACCTTCTCCCCCGCCGTCAGCGTCCCCCCCTCGCCCAGAGACCCCGGCGTCACAATCCCACGGCACCCATTCTCCACCAGCCACGCCACGTGCCGCCTGAGAAACGCGATGTCCACCGACATATCCGCACCAAACGGCGTCGTGATCGCGGGAAGGACAGCCTGCCAGTCAGCTTTGTTCATCATGATCGAATCATCACTCGCTTCAAGGTTCACACAATCCCATGCCGGAACGGATCCAAGGGATCCAGCACCAAGGTCGCCTCCGCCGTCACAAACGCCCGCCCCGCAATCGTCGGCACAATCTTCCCATTCTCAACCCGCACCGACCCGGTGAATCGCGAGCCGATGATCGACTCCTGCCGCCACACCTGCCCCACCGCCAGCTTTCCGTCCGCGTGCAGACACGCCATCTTCGCCGCCGTCCCCGTGCCGCACGGCGAGCGGTCATATGCCTTGCCCGGACAAAGCACAAAGTTGCGACTATCGCAATCTCCCCGCGTCGGCGGCCCAAACAGCTCCACATGATCGATCACCCCGCCGCCCAGGGCCACATCACCCGTGATGCCGCCCGCCACCAACGCCCGCCTGATCTCCCACGACAGATCCGTCAGCCCCTCGACATTCGCGAGCGTGAGCTCCTGCCCATGGTCAGCGCAGAGAAAGAACCAGTTCCCGCCCCACGCCACATCGCCGGTAACAGTGATCGGCCTGCCGCGCCACTCCAGGGACACGCTCACGCCCTTGCAAGCCCGAAACGCCGGCACATTGTCGATCGAGATCGACCCATCCGCCCCAATCACAATCGCCGCATCGCCCACCGGCGTCTCAACGATGTGCGACCCCGGCCCGATTCGCCCCATGTGCCTCAATGTCGCCGCAAGCCCCAGCGTCCCATGCCCGCAGGCATTGAGGAACCCGACGTTGTTGAAAAAGATCACGCCGCAGACCGCCTTCGCGCTCGCCGCCGGGCAGACCATCGCCCCCACCAGAAAGTCATTCCCCCGCGGCTCATTCACCACCGCCCGCCGCACATGGTCAAACCGCTCGCGAAAGACCCGGAGCTGATCCGCCACCGTCCCACCACCCAAGTCCGGCCCACCTTCCACAATCACCCGCGTGGGCTCCCCCTCGGTGTGCGAATCGATGACCCGCAGTGTCTGCATGGTCGCTGGAGAGGGCGTTTGCAAGCCCAGTTGTAGGCAAACCCGCCCGCCGACAACCTCGCCGGCAACGCCGCCAATTCTCTGTTCCCTCTCCGCCGGCGGCCCCGCCCAACAAGTATTACCGGCCCAACCGTCCCACCTTGACCTGTTCGGGCCTGCTGTTACCCTTCCCCTCCCGCAGATCGACTCCAAAAGCCGATCGATGGGCGTCGGGTTTCGGGCAGATAGCTCAATGGTAGAGCACAGCATTGAAAATGCTGGGGTTCCCGGTTCAAGTCCGGGTCTGCCCACTTGTTTGCGATAGGGCCGCATTTTCGAGCAAACTGAACGGTTTGCGGGCCAAAAACAGCACTTTCCGCTGGTTCAAACGCACGCTTTCACAGAGAATGTCGAGAATGGCCCGCTTGGCAGCAGGATCAGCGGTTTTCCAGCGGGTTTTGAGCGTTTGCGACAGTTCAAACGTTTTGACCGCTTGCTCCGCGATTTCGCGATCGTCCCGGTCAGAAGTCTCCAGCTGAAGGCGGATGGCGGTCTGCCGCTCGTGAAGCTCGCGACGTTTGGCAGCGTACTCGTCCTGGGAGACCTCTCCGTCGACCCGGAGGTCAAGAAGGGCTTTGAGCTTGCCTTCGACCTGGGCTTGCTGGCGGGCGAGCTCGTCGCGGTGCTGCTTGTTCTGGGCACCCGCGGTGTGAGCCTTGGCCCTGATGACTTCCACAATCCACTGACGGACCGAGGGGTCCTTGACTTCCAGCCGGCCGAAGAACTCCACCACCTGGGCGTCCACTTCGCGCTCGGGGATACGGGCGTACGGGTGCCCCGGTCGCCCATTCTGGCAGCAGCGGTAGTAGGTGAATTCCTTGACCGTGCCGTTGGCGAGCTTTTTGCGGACCTTTTCGCCCGTCACAACATAGTCGCAGTGATCGCAGCGAATCAGGCAACTGGCGAACGTGATCTGGGGCTTGCGAAAGACGCGACCCCCGAACTTGTCCTGCGCCGCCTGGAAGGTCGCCAGATCGACGATCGCCTCGAACGTCCCCGGGTACCAGATTCCGGCGTGCCTTGCCTCCCCGATGTAGTGCCGGTTCGTGAGCAGATCGAAGAGCGTGGCCTTAGGGAACCTCGGCCGGCGGTCCGTGTAGATCACTCCCTGCCGAGCCAATGCGTCCGCAAGCGACACGAGCGTGTGCGAGTGATACGCGTACAGCTCGAAGATCCGCTTGACCTTCGGAGCGTTGATGGGATCGGGCTCGACGAGGCTGCGACCGTTGACCCGCAGGTTCCGCAAACCGTAGTGGCGGCCGAGCGGCAAGCCGCTTTCAACGCGGCGCTTCAATCCAGCCTTCACGTCATCCCCCTGCTGATCAGTTTGGTAACTGGCAAACACGGCGCTCATGCGTCGCTGCATCCTTCCGGCGGGGGTTTCGCCTGACGGCTGATCGGGGAAGAAGAGGGGGACCTTGGTCTGCTCGGCGAGTTCCTCAAGGTCAGCCCAATCCCGGATGTTGCGGGCCGCCCGGTCCACCTTCACGAACAGAACGCCGTCCAGCATGGCGGCGTGCTTCTTGACGTAGGCGACCAGCTCACGGAACGTGCCCCGTTCAGCCCGCTTGCTCGCGGTCTCCGCGATGCGGTAGAGCTTGGCGACGGTGCCGCCTAGCCGACCGGCGAATTCCAGGAGGCGGGCTTCCTGATCTTCAAGGCTGAAGCCCTCTTTCTTCTGCTTGACCGAACTCACCCTGGCCCACGCGACGAACTGTTTCATGGCGTCATCCCCCGGCGAGGACGCCTGACAGGCGTCCCACGCTCATGAGAATACTAACGGCCTCCTCGACGGAAAGCTGCGCTTTGTAGAGCGGTTCCCACACAATTCTTGTTAAGCGGATCAGTTCTGCGGTGATCCAAGCAGGTGCATCGGAAGGTGGCGCGTTCGACCGCGCCGCGGAGCCTGGAGGCGTCGAACTGGCCGGCGAAGTGGAGTCCATGGAAAGTCCGCCGCTCGGCGCTAGCCTGGGAGGAGGCGGTCGAGACGACGAAAGCGACCTCACAAACGTGACTGCAGGCTTCGGAGCTCGAAGGCCTGCCGGTACACCTTGACCACAGTGACGATGTCCCTGGGCACGATGCCGAAGCTCTGGTAGAGGAAAAGGACGCCGCCTGCGGTCAGCAGGACGGCGCCCGTTGCGATCGTCGAGAGGAGGGTCAGCATGAGTCACTCCCGCTCAAGTTCGCGGTCTTCACGGGCGGGCTCCTTGCCCGCGAGACGCTGGAGCCGTTCAATGATCGAACTCACTCGCTGGCCTGACACGTCAGGCTCAGTATCGCGTTGCCGCTGCACCTCCGATGGAAGTGTCGTCCCGTACATGCCTTGTTCGACGTTTCCGGGGCCGTAGAAGAGGGACCGCACTTCGTCGAGCCCGTGCCGCAGGGCGGCTTGCAGACTCCCTGCGCCCCATTTGGGAGAGGGCTTCTCGTTCTTCTTGTCGATGGTAAACCTCCTTTCGTGTTAGGGGAAGACGCGCCGGAACGCTTCCGCGAGTTCGCGCTGCTCGAAGGCGGCATCGGTGAGCTGGAGCAGACGCTGACGAGTCTCGATCATCGTGATGCGGATGCTGACCGCCATGGCAAAGGACGCGACCATGAGGTACAAGCCAAGCGCCGGCGACATGGTGAGAAACACCACGCCGATGATGAACACCAGCATCGGCTCGATCGTTTCCTTGATCTTGAGCTCCGAGGCGCGCGGGAAGAAGCGGTGCAGCCGCGAGTACCCAGAGTACAGCGTGTGCTCGACCTCTCCGCGCGTCCAGCGCCGGAACATCGCGATCCGGGCGAACAGGAGCATGATGAAGTAGCTCCACCAGAAGCCGAAGAGAAGCGTGAGGTCGGTTCCCGGGAAAAGCGTTCCCCAGAACGGGATGAGCACGACGGAAAACAGGGCCGCTTTGCTGAAGTACCTGTCCCCGAACCCCCGCCGGAGCCAGACCTCGACCGGGGCGCTGAAGGTCATGCAGATGAACTTGAGAAAGTTGACGAGCTGTTGGGTTTTCTGGGCAAATGAGAGGGGCGGCGGTTCATTCTCCATCGTGTGGGCTCCTGATGCTGTAATGGGGTGGGGAAGGGGAGGACGGTTACGACTACTTGTCGCCCAGGGGCTCCGGTCTTTCAGCGGCGATCCGAGGGTACCTGGCTGAAAGTGCATTTCATCCAATTGCGGCCCGTGGAGTTGAACCCAGTTCCGCTCTTGACGATGATGGCATCGACGCAGCCTTTGTTGGCAGGACCGCCGGATCGCAGGGAAATGAACTCGGCCGGGGTGACCATGGGGAGTACCGATTCGCTGAAGCCCGCGGAGCTGTTGCCGGATTCCTGTGACCCCAGAGCAGCCGAACTCCACATCGGTTCCGGCCGGCTCGAGTTGCCATTCATCAGCAAGCGGACGCGGTCACCGATGAGTTCGGACGCCCAACGGTTCGTGACCGGATCACTCGATGAGTGGAAGGCCTTTGTCGCGAGGTTGCCAAACAAACTGTCACTCTCGGCCTTGCCCTTGTCGCCGCCGCCG
Organism: uncultured Phycisphaeraceae bacterium; assembly: GCA_964358855.1. GTDB lineage: Bacteria > Planctomycetota > Phycisphaerae > Phycisphaerales > UBA1924 > UBA2396. The sequence goes on along the minus strand of CAYHQQ010000008.1, from coordinate 39,946 downwards.
AGTGCGGAATAGAAGCCCGAGATGTTTTGCCCCAGCATTACCGTGGCGACCCGTGATGACCTGCAGCTTGCCTGGAAAACCTGATCCCCGCTGCTGATGAAATTCGGCGCTTCATCGAGCCACTGGAAGACGGGCCTTGGGTTAGCCGCAACGTCCCGTCGCTCCGCCCACCTCTGAAACCCTGTTTTCCAGATCATGTTCGCGATGAGTCCGCTCTCGCGAAACTCCTTCACCGGAATCGCCACGACGATGATTTTCCCCTCGCCGCACAAGGCAGGGGTGATGTTGGTGTTCGTGCAGAAGAGCGTGCGGCACATTCCGCGGAGCAGCGTGTCCGTCATCGCGCCCACGCAGGAAACGATCACCCCGCGTGTCTTTGGGCTGAGCTTTGCGAGTTCGTCGAGGAAGTACGCCACGATCATTTCCAAGTCTTCGCGACGCTCATCCGGCATCGTCAGAGCATCCGCTTCCATGATGCAGCGATAGCACAATGATTCACGCTGCCAGTCCGGATCTCGCACTTGATCGGCAGTCTGAGGAATCGAGGCGATGATCCGCTGTATGTCGAGCATCCGCACCCGGTCGCGAGACATGACCAAGAGATCTACGGTTTGGGATATCAGTTGGCGGGCCGAGTTTTTCCAATAGGGGTCGCCATCGCCGCCCGACTCGCCGCGACCGGCATTTCCGCCGGAACCGATTCGATTGACCACCTCCAGGACAGACAAAAGCATCGCGACCACGTTGAGCGTCGCACCTCCCGCGTGACCGGCGGACGAGTGCAACTCGTCGTCCAGGAAGTTGTAGCGGAGAGAGCGATCGGGCGAAAAGAGAATCAGGTCTTTCGTTCTGCCGGTTCGCGCGCAGTATTTCTGCCACGTCGCGATTTCCTCAGTTTTCGCTGCGCACACGAGGCCTCCCATGCCTGCGTCGAGGAATGATTCGGCGATTGTTTGGCCGCTCCCGGAAGTCTTCCCTCCGCCGCTTTCGCCCAGAATGAGGCACCCGGCCACTGCATCCCTCAGCGTCCAAACGTCCTGTCGCGAAAGATGGAGGAGCGGATTGTCCAGCGACCACGGCTCGCGGGCACGCTTGCCCCAGCACCACGGCAAAAGGCGGTGTAGGTGGTTTAGCACGGCGTGCCCCGTTTCCGGTCCACCAGGCGACGCCCGATGGAAATCAGCTTGTCCACCACGTCCGGCCGGCGGAACAGCCACAAGCCAACGAGGAATTGAATCCCGGCGATGACCAGCCACACGATACGTTTCATTTGCGAACTCCTTGATGAGCGAACCCCGGATCAACTTCTCCGTCTGCTAGCTACGCAAACAGCCGTTTGAGCCGGGCGGCAGAATTCTTCTCGTCCTCGTCCTTCTTTGATCGCCGCAGTGCCCGAACCGTGAGCGCGATCACCGTCAGATCATCCAGTTGACCCAGGCCAGGGATGAAGTCGGGGACGAGATCAATCGGGGACATCACATATGCGAGACAGCCGATCACGATGAGAATCTTGCGAATGGAAGCCTCCATTTCCTTCGAGTTTTGACGCGAGTCGCCGAGGACTCCCGGTGCAGGGAGCCCTCGGGCAACTGCGCGCGTGTTCGCCGCTTGCGAGGACGCCATCGAGGGCTGTGACGCGTTCGAGTCCAGGCCCAAGGCTACGGGCGCTGCACCCGCTCACCGCTTTCGCATGAGCTTGATCACGATGTCGATGATGATCAGAATCAGCCGCATGAATACCTCCTTTCCTCTTGGTTTGATCAGTTCTTCTTGTCGTTTCCCTTGCCCAGCCTGTCGGGATTCCCAACGCGCGTGGAAGACCCATTCCACCGCCGGGATGCCCAGTACCCGGCGAGAAGCTCGCGCAGCCGGGCCAGAGCACGGGTGGCCTTGCAACCCTCTGAATTAGTGAGGCGGCGAGTCGGCAGCTCCATGCCCGCCAGCCCACCGAAGCGAAGGCTGAGAGCCTGGCGGGACGGTTCATCGAGCTGACGCAGACACCAGAGAACGGCCTCCTGCTGCTCCGAAGTCTCCGCCAGGTCCTCCGGCGCCTCCACCACCGTTTCGGTCCTCTTGAACCTGTCTGCCCGCGGCTTCCTGCGCACGCGCTTGCTGAGGATGGAGGCGATGATCCGACGCACAACGCCGCTCATCAGCTGAGCGAGCGTGCCCCGCCTCGGATCGACGCGGCGGCCGAACTTGTGGCGGATCGTCTGCATGGCGATCTCTCCGACGGCCACATCCGGCAATTCCGGGTCGGCTCGCCGCACCTCCCGCATCTGTTCTGACGCCAGGCCGCGAAGTCCCTTCATCGACTGCTTGAGCCAGTCCTTCGGCAGTGGCCCCTTGTGCAGGCGCTTTGGCAGGAAGACCCGAAGCGCAAGAAGTGCCGTCATGTTCTTCCGACCAACCCTGCGGAGTTTCTTTGTTACCATTGGCTCTCCTGTCGAAGTAAGAGGACGGGAGGCGGAGTCGCATGACGCCGCCGAAAAGGCTCAGGACACCAATATTGCCGACGGGGACCGTTTCGACAGCCATTCGAGGTCCTTGGGAGCAATCGGGAACTCAATCGGCACCCACACAAAGGCAAAACCTCCACACGAAACGCGGTGAAGCCCCTGCGGCAGCCGCCAGGAGTCATCAGTGCAAAGGCGATTCAGGTCATTCACCGCGAACTTTCTCGATCACATGAAGAAGCATGGAGGATGGCCGACCGGAAAGGGCATCTCGTCCTGGTTCGACGAGCATCACGGCGGTATCAGAAAGGAGCGCGTGACCAAGCTCCGGCTCGGCTGGGCGCTTGACGAGAGATATGCTGCGGGCATCGTCGGCATGCTGCTAGCTGGAGCAGCCAGAACACCTCCGACATCCTCCGGCAAGGTGTTCATGAACTACCTTGAGAAGCATCGCGTCCCTACAGACGAGATCTCCATCGGCCGCGTGCTGAACACTGTTTGCAATCCGTCGGAGGAGCGAGAGCACAATCCGTCGGGGATCGATTTCCTGCAGTGGGGAGAGGATGCGATCTCCGAAGTATTTCGCACACGGCGCACTGTGGATCGCGCGGTCCAGGCGTGCGCGGACGAATCGGATGTCAGGGAGGCAGTGGACTGGATGTTTGTGTGCGCCGGGCGGCAGTTGCTGCCCGTGGGAGCGGAGTCATCGATTGCCGAAGCACGCGCCTCGGCGGAGCGCTCCATCGGTGTTCCGCTGGCAGTCTACCAGGAGCGCGCGATCGAATGGTGGTCCGTAAGCCCATGGACAGTCATTCGTGCTCGTGGCAGCGTTCGGCCAGCCGGCATGATGATCGCACTTCCGATCACACGAGAGGCCTATGACGCGCTTCTCGGGGGCACAATGACGACCTGCGAGTGCCGAGCGGCGCACTTGTGCTTTCCATCAGATTTGGTCCTGCTGGAAGGCGTCGCCGAGCGGCCGTTCGACATGGGCTCCGAATCCGACAACGGCACGCGCTCGCTCTTCATTGCCGTTCTGTCTCAACTGGCCGCGCTTGCTCGTCCTTCCGTTACAGAGTCCTTCCGTGTGCTGTCGTTCGCTCCAACCAAGCTGGCCCAAAAGCGATTGGCCGCGTTTGGACTACGGCCCATCGGCAAGTTCATGGGGCTTGGTGAAGCGCAGTTCATGGAGTTGGTCTTTCCGCCGATTCCGGTAAGGCCGAGAAATCTGCTCTTGAAGGCCGCTGTTGTGATGCTATCTGCCGTCATGGATCACCCGCCGACGTGAGATCGCCCTCAGGGCAATAACGGCCCCTCCTTGTCCGAGGACTGCGCAAGGAATTGGCGTGCGAGCGCACTTGGGGTAACTCCGGCTGCGATCAGCCAGTTGACCATCTGCCGATTCAAGAACTGCGCAGCCCAGTCGATGGGTTGACGACCTTGGTTGTCGCGTGGGTTCGGATCGGCGCCAGCAGCCAGGAGTTGATCCAGTATCCGCACATGCTCCGGCGTGGATCCGACCCACGCTCCCAAGGCCAGAGCAGTGCGGCCATCCGCATCGCAAGCATGGACGTCAACCCCGGCGGCAATCAGTCGCTCCACGACCGGTGTCATCGCATTCACCACCGCGATGTGGAGGATTGGCATTCCCTCCACGCGTGCATTCACGTCCGCCCCGAGCCGAATCAGCCGCTCGATACCGCCAAGATCCTTTTCCCCAATTGCTGCAAGCAGCAGTTTGTCAAGTTGGCCCACTCTCACCCGCCCTTCACGGTCCCGAAACGGAAAGACTATCGCACACTTCGCAAACGAGCGCAAGCCTGTTGCCGCCCGTGCGTCGCACTACGAACACACAGTCCTCTCCGCTGGATTCCTGCCGAGTGTCACGACATCAACGGCTGCCAGCTTGGGTTGCTGCCGTTGCATGGCGCCTGGGCAACGCGGCCTTGCTCACGGCTCGCGTTCTATGCTGCGGAGATGTCGATACCCTCAACGATCCCCTGTTTCGCGTCCGTTCCGACTGCACGTAACGCGCACCCGCGCACTCTAACGCCGCCGGCTTGCGTCGGTCGCGACGCGGTCGTCCTGAAGGCCCAGAACTGGAACAACAAGCAAGTGCTGCCGCCTTGAGCATCGCACAGCAGAACAGTTTGAGAACGCCGGCTTCGACACACCTACCCGCACCACTGAATCAGGCCCTCGCGAAGAAAGAAATGGGATCGGCATCCCTTGCGCCGCCACACGGATGGTGACAGGGTTGGCGATCCATCGATACTCAGTTGGAGTTTCCAATGTGGGCGATCTGTCGTCAACAGGCTAACCACGATTTCATCTCCACATCCGCACGGGCATCGGAGAGCTGCGAACCAACAGAGTGAATCGTCGCCGACCAGATAAAGCGTGTTTGCTGCGAGTAAGGAAGGACGATCCGCGACTCGAATGACCCGAAAGCTGCGGGTGCCCTTTTCTGGCACGAACGATCGCAACCAGTGGAAGATCCGAAGAATGAATCGGGCTACCAAGTTCATGGAGTCTCCGCGGCCGGGAGACCAGGCAACCCGAGCAACGGCCGCACGTCTCCTCTGCCGACGTGGCGCAACATCACGGGGCAGGGAATGTCGGACTCTGCCTCGTGTGAAGTCTGTGCATTCACTAGGCTGGATCGCGTGGTGGCGAAATATCGGTTGTCATCGAGACGTAGTCCGGGATGGATGCGGCACAGGAATTCGTCCACCGCCGTGATCGCGGCCCGAGAATTGAACGTGATAACCGCCGGGCTTATCACCTCAACATTGGTGACGTACTTCGCGCGGCGCTGTTCCGCGTAGGCCTCAGGACTGGTGCGCCGCAGGCTCTCCGCTTCCACTCGGTCCATGGTGTAGACCCCGCGGCTCAACAGGCTTGAAAGCCCAGGCTGAATATAGTGGATGGCCAAGCCGTCCTGGGCGATTCCTCCCTTGCCGTCGGCATCGAGTCGCACGCCCATGTCGATGTACGGCAGCAGGTAGAACGACGCCACACGCGAAAGGATGTGCCGGCCTTCCGCAGAGTCCATGCAGCCGAACACGAAGTCTGCACCGGAGACCACGCGGATCGTGTCGGCGTCGCTGATCAACTGCGGCAAGGCCGTCACCTTCGTTCCAAGATCAGCTTCGCGAACGAAGTCGGCGAGAACGTCCACTTTGCGGCGTCCGACGTCGGCCCGTCTCGTGTTGTAGATCCTGTTCAGGTTCCGCTCTTCCACGAGGTCGGGGTCGACTAACACCTGATGTCCCACGCCGAGCCGCATCAAGAGCTCAACTACGGGGCTGCCTGTTCCCGAGCATCCCACCACCGCGATCGTCATCCGCTTGAGTCGTTCGACCGTTCCCGGCCCGAATAGCTGGCGCTGATCGACCGGCGCTGTCTCGTTGCGGGGAATACCGGGCCCCCAAGACAGAACGTCGTGACCGGCAACGGCGATGGACGCCACCTCCTCAAAGCCGCCGCTCGAGAGCGCGGCGCGCGCGAACATTGACCCGTCCGGCAACATGACGGCGGAAGCGTGGGGACCATCACCATCGATCCATCCGAATGCCGAAGCGAACACGCCGCGGTCGGAACGATCGTCGGTCGAAGAGAATCTCGGGTAACCGGTTGGATGAGAGTGGAGTTTGAGTAGTGCGAGATCGGAGGCAGCGGCCTCGTTCAAAAGAGCGGGAAGGACGTCGCTCGGCCAAGTGATGTGCTGCGCCGATCGATCGCAGCGATGGTGCGGAACACAGAGCACTTTCTGCACGCACAGAACGTGCGGCGTCCCACGACGCCGCCCACACAAGGCGAAGGCGGCCGCCTCCTTCCCGTCGCCGGGAAGGAGGTGGGCCTTGATCTCGCTGTGGTGAACCCCGCTCAACCGGAGATGAACAGGGCTCACCGCGTGAGCTCCTTCTCCAGCCAGTGATTCACCATGAGCAGGTGCGTGCCGAGATTGTCGATTCCGATTCGCCACGGATTCGCCGGTGTCCGGTGTCGTGACCATTGCTGAAAATCGAGCCCATTCACTTTTCGCGGCGTTACGGAGGCGATTCCCCTGTCATCCGCTCGGAGGAGCGGCGGGGAAAAATACACCATGTCAATTTGAGAATCGGGGTAGCTGGTTGCCAGGAGGACCGCCGCAGTCACAGTGGAAGACTTGTAGCCGGGGGGCAGCTTGAAGCCGTGCATCAACAGCCATCGCTCAGTGCCCACGACGATTGTCTCATGAGCGAGACCTCGCTCCTCCAAGGCCTGGACATCCTCCGCCAGGAGACGGAAGTCCCGGCGCATTTCCAAGCCATCGGTCGGATCGATCGGAATCGTCTGGAATCGTTCGATGCCGGGCTGAGTGAAATCCACCATGATCGTCGGCTGCAACTGCTTCGGTTCCTGCCCGCGGTGCTTCTGATAGAGCCGATGCGTCGCCGCCGATTTCCCTGCCAGCATCAAGATGTCCGCCGCCACCATTCGGGGCACCTCGACGACAAAATACTCGCGATCGATACGGATGCGATAGCGACGCCCTTGCGGTGCGCCCTCCCCTTTGGACGACCAACTCTCAAGGTCAATCGGGTCGACGGAACTCGGAACAGGTTGCTGTGACATCGGAAGGTCCTTTCTCGTCCACCCCACCCCCCATGCGGCCCATCCGCGATGAACGAGGTGTTTTTTCGGACGACATACAGAGAATACACGAACTATGGCCATAAAGTCAACCGTAGATACACATAAAGTGTGGAAAGAACTTGCATTCACTGTGGAAATCCTGTAGAGTGTAAAGCGAGGAGGACGCATGAACGATCGAATTGTACCAGACAAACGCCAAATGACGCTGGCGCTGTCCGACACCGAAATGGGTGTTTTGGATGGCATCGCCAACCAGAAGGGACTGTCAAAGACGGCAGTTATTCGCCAAGCCTTGCGGCTATACCAGATGCTGGACTCCCGCATGGCCGCTGGTGAACGGCTCTTTTTTGAGGACGACCGGCAGCAGAAGAAGGCCGAGGTCATGGTGCTATGAGCCGCCCGCTCCGGGTGATTCAGCTTCAGCGCCGCGATGCGCCGCTAGTGTCCTGCGAGCTACTGGCTGAATTGACGCCGCTTGAGCTTCTCTCAGTCGATGAAGCCTGGCATGGCGACCGCCTCGCCATGATGCGACAATTGATGCAGCGGGAGATTCCGCGGTCCCAATGGCCGCAGAGTCTGCACTGGGACTGGAGTCGAAAGGTGCTTGCGGCACCGCAGTTGATCCACTCTGTTTACGCCATCCGGTCTGAGAGCAAGTGGCTCGGCGCCATGCTCATCCGAGCCGATCCGCGCTATCGAGTTCGACTCGGTCCAGAGGCCGGCAAAGAGATCGTGTATGTTGACTTTGTTGAATCGGCACCGTGGAACTGGCCGGTGCCCGCGCTGGACCAGGACGTCAGCATCACCGGGGTCGGAACGGCTCTTATGCTGGCCGCCGTCGAGAAGTCGATGGAGGAGGAGTTTGGCGGGCGGCTTGGGCTTCACGCCTTGCCGCAATCGGAGAGGTTCTACGAAGCCTTTGGAATGACTCGCGTGGCGGCGGATGCCTGGAAACAAGGCCTGGTCTATTTTGAGATGACTCAGACTCAGGCCCAGGAGGCATGGCGAAAGGGAGGATGGACATGACGAACAAGCTGAACACCGGACCAACTCCGTTTTTTACGGAGATGGCCGAAATTGAGGCTTCCTGCGGCACAATCACCCCAGGCGGTTTTCTCGTCGATCAGGGGCTGTGGCAAGGGAATCGACCTCCAACGGTAGTTCCTGGAGCCGCTTTTTCACGTTTGCTCGAGCTTTGGCGGCGCCGGATGGGTTGGACACTGGAACAGTTTGCTCAACATGCCGAGGTCGATACCGAAGACCTGTTGATGATTGAAATGGGAATGGGCAGGCCTCCCAGCCCGCGCACTGTCTTCCAGATTGCCAAGGTCACCGAGATCCCCGTAGGCAAGCTCATGGAGCTTTCGGGGCTCGCTACCCCCCGCTCCGGAAATACCCGCGAAGCAGCGGTCCGATTTGCGGCTCAGTCGGAGTCAATGGCTAAACTTAGCGCCCAGGAAGACGATGCTCTTCAAACTTTCATCCGCATTCTCTCCGATCCGCAACGTGGAGTCGATCGCCTCTGATGAATACGCCCTCGGCCTGCCAGATCGAACTCGGCGTGTCCGAACGGATGCGGCACGACATTGACAAGCAGGTCGATCGCGTTCTGAAGGAGATGGGGAATCCCGAGCCGCCGCTCGACCTTGAATCTGTCCGCGGCCTGCTGAGGCTCGACCTGCGGTTCTTTTCGACCGCGAATCCCACATGGCTCGAAGGCAAGATCCACACGCTGCGGATCGCGGGCCACAACATCCTGCATGAGCCGCGCCGGCTCCTCGAAGTGGTTCGCAAGCTTAGTCTCAAGGCGCTAGTGCTCCCCGAACGTCGCCAGATTCTCATTGACAGTGATTTGCCCTCACCCAAACAGCGATGGAGCGAGAGCCACGAGATCGTTCACACGATTCTGTCCTGGCACGCCCCCTACTGCCACGGCGATCGAGAACGCACGCTCACCGAAGACTGTCACGCGACCATCGAAGCAGAGGCAAATTACGGTAGCGGCCGTCTGCTGTTCTTGGCTGAACGCTTCAGGGAGGAAGTGCGAAGTGCACCGATCCCGATGGATCGGGTCAGGAAGTTGGCCAAGCTGTACGGGAACAGCCTGACTTCAACCCTTTGGCGCACAACAGAGCACGCAACCCAACCTGTGCTCGGGATGGTCAGTGTGCATCCTTGGGACCAGCCAACCGATGTAAACGCTCCAAAGGTTCGACGAATGTTTTGCTCCCCTCCCTTTGCGGAGCGCTTCACATCTGTTCATCCGGACTTGGTTCTCAAAACGCTCGCAAGGGTTGTGACGAGGAAAGGCGGCGGACTGGTGGGCGCTGGGTCCTTGCGACTGACCGACGCCAACGGCGACGAACATGAGTTTCAAGCCGAATGTTTCAGCAACACACACGATATCCTGAGCCTACTGGTGCACGTTCGTGCCGTCTCGAAGGCAATCGTGATTCCTTGAAGCGAGGACCGCGCCACAGGCCGTCCCGTCGGAGTTCCACACTCTTGGCATTCTGGCACGCCCTCGGAGTGTCGTTTGCGCATATACTGGACCAAGAATACCAGACGAACCGCCGAGCCAGATCGACCAGTCGCACGCGGAGCTTCGGCAGTAGCCGATTCGCAGGAGACCCAAGATGCCCGAACCCCAATCCCAGCCGACCCTCCGCTTCTTCGTTGATGGGAAAGAGTATTCGACTCACCAACGCCATTTGACGGGTGCTCAAATCAAGACTCTGGCCGGAGTCGATGCGACGTACCAGCTGTTTGAGGAAGGCCCGGGCCACTCTCCCGACAGGGCGATCTCGGACGGTGACAGCGTCAATCTTGAAGGTCAGGAAAAGCACTTCTACTCCGTTCCTCCGGCAACCTTCGGCTAAACATGACTCCTCTTGAGAAACAGATTCAGGAATTGTTGAGCCTCTATCCGACCGCCAAGGTGACGCCTCAGCCCAGCGGCGCTCAGTTGGTCGAGGTCGCCAGCTTTCCTCTTCCCCCAGGCTGGAACCGAGAGTCTGTCACTCTTGTTTTTTTGGCGCCGCCCGGGTATCCGCCCGCTCAGCCAGACTGCTTCTGGATGGAGCCCGCACCGATCCGGCTTCAAGGGGGCGGAACGCCGCAAGGCACCAACGAGTCGAATCCGATTCCAGGCATTGGGCCTCGCGGCACCTGGTTTTCTTGGCACCTCCAGTCTTGGAATCCGAATCGTGACACTCTGGTGACCTACGTCGGAGTCGTCAAGAAGCGAATGCTCAATCTACAATGACCGAGATCGTATTGGCAGCTAGTGACTTCGCCGACCTCCGACAGCAGCTACTCGGGGGCGCGGATGAGTCGTGCGCCGTCCTGTTCGCCGGTTCAACCGTTCGCACTGATGGCTCGCACCGACTCTTGGTTCGCGACGCGCTGATTCCCGAGCCATCCGACTACTCAAGGCGGGGACCGATTGAAGCCGAGCTGAATCCGCAATTTGTCGCCCGCGTTTCGAAGCGGGCTCGCGAGAACGGCGAATCTGTCGTGTTCACTCACAGCCACCCCGGAACCGATGCGCCAGAGTTTTCCCGTACGGATTGGGAGGGAGAGCAGCATCTTGCGAGCTTCTTTGCGCGACGGCAACCCGGCGTGATTCATGCCGCGATGGTCGTGAGTGAAGGTGGCGTGTGCGCGAGGGGGCTCGGACAGTTGGAAGCGGCGCGAGTTGTGGCGGTCGGTTCGGACTTGCAGGTCCTCACCGATTCTCTCGCCGCACAAGGGCAACTTCGTGAGGTTTTTGATCGCCAGGTGAGAGCATTTGGAGTCGAAGGACAGAAGTCCTTGGAGCGACTAACGGTCGGGATCGTCGGGCTCGGCGGAATGGGTTCACTGGTCGCACAGCAACTCGCGCACCTCGGCGTTCGCAGGTTCATTCTCGTCGATCCAGATACGCTCGAAGTGTCAAACTTGAATCGCGTCGCCAACGCCACGCCAGCAGACGTTGGCACCGCAAAAATGTCGCTCGCCGACGATTACATCCGTCGCGTGGCGCCCGACGCGTCGGTCAGAGGCATCAAGGGAGATGTGACGCGCGTGTCTGTCAGCCGCGAATTGGCAGACGCTTCCGTCTTGTTCGGATGCACCGATTCTCACGGCAGCCGCGCCGTGCTGCAACAGGTGTCCTACCAATATCTGATTCCATGTATCGACACTGGAACAACGATCATCGCGAGAGGCGGATGCATTTCCCACATTATTGGTCGGGTGCAGTTGCTCGCTCCTGGCTTTGCGTGCCTTACCTGTAGCGGACTGCTGAACCCCGCCGAGGTGCGGCGGGACATGATGTCCGAGTTTGAGCGTCAATCGGATCCGTATTTGGTGGGCGCGCGAGAGCCCGCACCGGCGGTGATGTCCTTGAACGGCACGGTGGCGTCGCTTTCCGTGACCATGCTTCTTTCCGTGGCATGCGGCGTACCGATGGAAGGACGGTACCTGCTGTACGACGCCAAGTTATCGTCGCTTCGAAGGGCCCACTCACAGCCAGATCCGGACTGCCACGTGTGCTCACGCTCCGGCGCCTTTGCACGCGGTGATTCCTGGCCGCTCCCCGGCAGGAGGGACTGAATGCCGATCGACAGAATGATCAACACGACGAAGAGGTCGCTCGTCGCTTGGTTTGGCTCTCCGATTCCCCGAGTTGGCCGCGACGCGTTTGTGGATCGAGGCTTTGTTGTAGCTGAAACTCCATGCACGAGTGCCGATCTCTCCACGCCGGGTTTCGTCGATGCCCTGGCGGCCGTCATCTTCGTGCAGGACGTTAATAATCCGACGGCCATCGCGCCAGAACTGAGGCTGCATGCGCTGCCCCTTCTCGACTCGGATTGCCGGGTCATCGTGCAAACCGCGGACAACAATGGATTCCGAATCATCGGAAGAACCCTCGCCAACCTCAAAGCGCCACAGCAAGGTCTTCGGTTCGACAACAAGAGCGATTCGCCGGCCAAACAGTCACTTCCGCATGTTCTCGTGTACATGTCAGAGGTCCCTTGGAGCAAGGTTGCAAATGCGGTGCTTGAGCATCAGCCGGGTCCGCCTCCGAATCGAACGCTCAGGATAGATCCGCCAGATGTGATGAGCGAATGGGAAACCGGCTTAGAGACCCTGGTTCGACGGGCGTTCTGGGATTGCTCCGAAGTGTTTCTGGTTCCTCAAAATGAAGGACGATCAAAATTGCGTGTGTATTTAGCCTATCCCGAGATTCGGGACAAACAAAACGGCGCTTCATTTCCGTTGCCGTACTTTATCAAAATTGGTGCTCGCGAGGACGTGTTTGAGGAGTACGTTCACTATCAAGACAATGTGGACCCTTACATTCCATTCAACCTTGGTCCGCATCTGGTGTTTGAGCGATGTGGACTTGGCGGACTTTACGGTATGATCGTCGGCGATTTTGTGGAAGGCTCGGAGAGCTTGGCACACTGTGCGGGGACTGGGAGGGGCTCTCCAGCAATCGCCTGTCTTTTCAGTCGTACTCTCGTCGGGTGGTATCGCGCGGCCGAGACTCACGAGGTTTCGGTGACGCCTGGAACGAACGGCAACAGATTTGGACAATTTCCTCGGGTTCACCATGACGATACGGAATCATGGCAAGGTCGCTTGCGCATTGTCCGACAGCTCGGTGGCACCAAAGAGCTTCACGAATTGGCCGCCATCTTCGATAAGTTCAGACCAAATTCGATTCTTGTCGGTCCGATTCACGGCGATTTGCACGCTGGAAACGTACGCGTGCGCGCAAATGATGCGATCGTGATCGATTTCGCCTCTCACCGTAGACAACCGTTGGTGTTTGACCCAGCCAGCCTCGAGGCGGATTTGTTGGTCCGAGGTTTCGTGGATTCCAAGAGGTCGTCGTCCGACAAGGAACAGGATCCTCTGGAGAACGCCCGCGGGTGGATGGAGACGGTGAAGTCGCTTTACGACAAGGATCCCTTCGAAGGATTGCATTCCCATCCGAACCCCAAAAACCCTTCCTGCTGGTTTCACGCGTGCGTTCGAGAAATCAGGGCATACGCCCGACAAGTGCAGTCGGGCCCCGACCAATACGCCGTTGCCTTGGCGCGCGCACTGATCTTCAAGGCCACGCGGGACTTTGGCGAGCCAAGCCCTGAAGGAATGCGTCGCGCAGCCGCATATGTGTTTGCAGAACGTGTCCTTGCGCACTCCATCAAACCCTCGCAATCCGGAACGGCCAAGTGATTACCACCTTGCCACTGCGTCTCTGCGGCACCGTTCCGAATCGCGCGGCTGTTTCCGCCCTTGTTCGACGGGCGGGCGACGCGGTGCTGGTTCACAGAGTCTTCCCTCGACTCCTGGTGGTGTCATGCCCATGTGGATGCGGGGAAGAATTTCCGATCAATCTCGACCCTCGCTCCGGACCTGCGTGGCGGCTCTTCCAGCGGGCGGACGCGGGCCTCAGCGTCTTTCCGTCGATCTGGCGAGAGAGCGGTTGTCGCAGTCACTTCATTATTTGGCGCGGCAAGATTCTCCTGTTCGGCCATGAACAGGAAGGTGAGCTCGATGCTGGCTCTCTAGCCGATGAATCGAAAGCACTCAGCATCCGCGTGTATGCGGAACTGATCGAAGCTCGATTTGTGCGCTTCTCCGATCTCGCCGATGCAGTAGATGCCATTCCATGGGATGTCCTGGTGGCGTGCCGGAGGTTGGTCACACAGGGCAAGGCGCTTGAGGGAACAGGTGATCAACAAGGGCGTTTTGCGCGAGCCCCTTCCCATTAACTGAGTCTGGTTCGTAGACCGTTGGCCAAGTGCTACCACTCGATCACCTCAATCGTAGTGGCGTGACTGTCGATAGGACCGGCCATTCGAGCTCCTGACTCAAGCTCCTGAGCCCAAGGCACCCGGTGCCTCAGGATCCCCCCGAACAGCCCGGCGAGCGTTCGATCCGCCGAAGCCGCGTTCAGGTTCTTGCCGCGAATACGAACCACATGTCCGGGGAAATACAGCGTGATGCCATCAGACGGGTCGTACTCGGCGGATTCGAGCCAGGCGTAGCCGAATCCCTTGACGTGCCCGGTCTTCTTGCGCAGTTCCAGCATGATCGCCCGGTCGCGGATGCCTCGAAGCCAACCGAAACAGCCGTGCCCGACTTCGGTTTCCGAACCGGGCGGTGTGTCGGCTTCCGAATCGGCGGGCGTGCGACGGCCGAGGATTCTGTCCAGGGGGCTGTCAGCCATGGTCGCGCTCCTTGTCGTCGAGTTGGCGAGGCGAGGGAACGACGGGCTGGCGACCCAGCGTCAGGACACGCTCGCGGATGAGTTCTGTCGCAGACAAGCGCGGATCGGACTTGCCGACCGCCTCCAGCAGCTCCTGCTTGTTGTCGGTGTAGATGGTGGCCTTCTTCCTCGCGCGTGACACGCTTACGTAGAACTGCTCCCGCGAGGAGGCGGGGAAGGACGTCCAGGATTGGCCGATGAGCACTTGTGTGACGCTCTTGCCCTGTGAAGCTTGGCTCGTGACTGCGTAACCGTGGGAAAAATGCCCGTAATCCTTGCCGATCACTTTGCCTGATTCGGTCACGATGTCACCCTTGGGCGTGAAGCCCTTGACGGTGTGAAGTTCGCCGTTGTTGAGTCGCGTGCCGTCGGCAGCCTTGCCGTTGTGGGTGATGCGCAGGGCGTCACCCGCTGTCAGTTCAATTGTCCCGGAATGGAACAGCCCGAAGCGTCTGGCCTGGGCGAGGGGTAACGAATCTCGGGAGGTCGGCACCTCGACGCGCTGGCCGCGAGCGAACCCCTTGGCATTCTGGTGGAAGACGAGGACGTCTCCGGGCTGGTAGTTCACCTTGTCGGTCCGCTGGGCCTCAGTCAGCCCGCTGGCTTTGAGCGTGCGGAAGGTCCGGGACTTGCCGCCGAGCCGGCCCAAGTCCTTGAGCTTCGCGCGGATTTCCGTGGTGATCTGATCCCCTTCCCGGTGGGTGGGGGACACCACAAGCACCCGCTCGCCTTTGGGCAACTCCCTTGCCGCCTGCACGTAGTCTCGGGCCATGAGTTGGTAGCGTTCGCTGTCGGGAACCTCCTTGACCCACCCCATCCGGTTCAGTCCCTTGAATCCCTCTTCGACCTTCCCCTCGCTCAGCAGCCGGACGACCTGCATGTAGTTGCCTTTTTGCCGCTGGATCTCCCGGATCTCCGCCGGGACGAGCCCGGCATCGGTTTCGAGAAGCCGCAGGGCGGCGCCGCGCTCGACCGAGCCGTGCTGGCGGCGGTCGCCCGAGAGAACCAGGCGAGCGTCCGCCTTCTCCGCCAACTCGAAAAGCGTCCGCATGGTCTTGGTACCGAGCAGTGAGGACTCATCCACCCACACGACCTGCCCGCGGATCGCCTGTTGCTGCTGGGGCGAGTCGAGCAGCTTGGCCACCGTCTCGGCATTCTCAAACCCCTCGTTGCGGAGCGTGCCGCGACTGGCATCCGCCGACGGCGCGAAGGTGAAGACGTGCTTGCCCGAAGCTTCGATCGCTTCGACGGCCTCCTTCATCATGGTCGTCTTGCCGGTACCGGCGACGCCCCGGATCAGCATGACGCGGTCTCGTGAGCCCAGCACGTGCCGGACGGCACGCTTCTGGTCAGTGTTGAGCCAGTCGCGGGTGAATTCGTGCTCGCCCGACCCGCCCAGCTTGTCGCAGGCGCCGCGCCCGCGGCGGGCGATATCGAGCATGGCGGATTCTTCCGCCAGCACCTCGCGGGAGGTGAGCAACTTGCGGCCGTCGTGGTCGGCAGTGATGAATGCCATGCGTGCGGCCTGGTCGCGGACCGCCTCGGGTGTTGCCTGGCCGACGCCGTGGTGAAGCGCTTCGCGAAGCAGCTCGCGCTCGGCCACGACCGATCGCCGCTCGAAGATGTGATCGGCGGCATAGCGCACCGCGTCTCTGGCCGCTTCCCTGTCGCAGGCGACGGGGCCCTGGCCGAGCTGGCCGATTACCCGGTCGATGGCGAGGTGCTCCTCGGGCAGGATGGCTTCGGACCAGGCGTCCTGCAATTCTCCCGCCGACAAGCCCTTGGACTTCTTCTGGCGCGTCTTGGCGCCGAGCTCGCTCTTAGCCTTGGCGTCTGTAATGCCGTTGGCCTTGGCGACTTCCTCGATCTCGGCGGTGCGTTTCGAGAAGCGGTCGAGCACCGGGCGCGGCACGCTGGCGATCTCCCAGCCCTTGGCTGTCCGTTCGACCGGAAGCCCCAGCTCCGTCATCCTCTTGGCGAGTCTCGCATGAAACACCGCCTCGAAATACGGCGCGTCGCGCTTGAGGTCGGCGAACTGCCCCGCCTTCCACCGGTTCTCAACCGGATCGTGGGTGACGTTGAATGCGAAGCAGTGGGCGTGCAGGTGCGGGTCCGGCACGCCATTCACCGGCCGGGCGGTCGTGTGCACATACTCGCCCCACACCATGTTTCCCGTCACCCGGTCGCCGTCCGCCCCGGCTCCTTTGCCCGTCCGCACGCGGGTCTTCATCTCCGCTTCCATCTCCCGCATCGTCTCATCGACCGACTCGCGAAAGGCTTCGAGAATCCGGTCGTCACCGGTCAGGCCATAGAGCACCGACACGCTCTTGGGCACGTGGAAGTTGAGGTCGTAGCCGACGCGGCGGTTAGCCTTTTGACGAACGGTGAGTTTCTTGCCCGTCTGTGGATTGAGGTTGTCGCAGAGCGCATCCCAGTCTTTCTGCTGGATCTCACCGCGCAAGCCCAGCCGCGCCGCGGCCTTGCCGCGCCAGCGTCCGGCGAGCTCGTTGCCTTCGGTGTAGTAATCCGCGCTGCGGAAGTATGAGCGAACACCGGCTGCACTGCTGTTTTCGATGATTCTGAGCATGGTGGTATGGGAACGAGGCTTAGGCGACCGATGGTCCTTCCGTTCTACCGCGGCCGCCTACGACGGCAAGCGCCGATCTGTTGGATTGGACGGCTCCCTTTCTCTTGTCGGTGAAGGGGGGCGGTCTTTCATCCCGCTTGCTCCCGGCGTTAAGAAAATGATGCGAAGAGGCCGGGAAGGGCGGTGCGAAGCCGTTCCCGTCAACGGGAGACTTCTCACGGTTTCCGCCCGGCCGTCGTGGCCCAGGCACCAGGTCCAAGCGCGGCGCTCGGAGCCATTTCGCCCGCACGGATCCACTGCTTGCTGGGCTTGCGTCCGGCGTGCAGGGGGTGGGGAGGGGCGGACACGACTCCCTCCAGTGTTCAAACCGTCCACCACCACACGGCCTCATGTCTGGCACTTTCGATCCGCCGACGGGCCTGTCAACCAGAAAAAAGGTTTCCCCTTCCTGGCTGCGCCGGCGTCAGCGGAGCCTCCTGTTTTCAGGTGTGACACGCATGCCAAGAGCTCCGTCTGAGGCGGCTCGTTTTTCGTGCCATACGGCCGCGATGTTCGCGGTCGGGAATCTTGAACACGAAGGAGAATCGTCATGTCCGACAACAACAACCCCACCCCCAACAAGTCCGCCGGCAAGGCGCCCAGCCATCACGCGTACCACGTACGCGAGTTCGGCGAGGGCTCCGAGAAGAAGGGCTTCTGGACCCGGATCGGAAGCGCCTGGGCCCACCGCGACGGCAAGGGCTTCAACCTCAAGCTCGACTGCTTGCCCGTCGACGGCAACGTCGTACTTCGCGCCGCCAGCGAAGAGCCCGGCCAGTAAGCCGCATCATCCATCTCAACACGCCGGGAGCGGGCGAAAGCCCGCCCCCGTGCCTTTACGAAAGGAACACGACCATGAAGTCCAAGAAACGTCCCACCGTCAACCGCAACAGCCGCCGCGTCGCCCGCTGCCACGCGGTGCTCCGCGACTATCTCGACATCGACCCCAGAACCAATCTCATCGACCTTCTCGCCGACGCACGGCACTGGTGTGATCGGTATCGTCACGACTTCGCCCAACTCGACCGCATCGCCTATCAGCACTATTTGGCCGAGCGGACCGGGTGAAGTGTCTTCGGATCAACCATCAACGAGAGGTCCGCTGGGAAAGCGCTCGACCGTCGGCCGTACACGTCCGCGGATTGGGCGGCCGACACTCTGAGAAGAAAGGCTTCGGGATCCTGATCGGAAGCGCCTAGGTCCTGAGCAACAGTAAGAGGTCTAGCCGCAGAGTTCGTTACTCAATCGGGCGAGTTCCTGTGATGGGTACCTTGAAGCTGCTCGAAATGACGAGCTCGACGTTGTGCTTGAATCGTTCCTGGATCGATGGTTCGAGAGTCTTCCACGTTGTGGTGGAAACCACCATACCACCATTCAACCGAGTTCTGGCTTGGAACTTCGCTGCCAAGTTCACCGCTGTTCCTAGGTAGTCGCGCAATCCGTTTTCGGAGGTCAGTCGAAGCGCCAAGCCAATGTCGACCCCGACGCCTATCTCCGGTGGGAAATCGTTTGGAACGCGCGCCTCGACGAGTTCCTGGGTGAAGCCCAAATAGCCATCCTGAAGAGCCAATCCAATCGCGACCGAATTGCGGTAGGTGTCAATGGTGTCCGGGAGTTCCCAGACCAGCAGGTAGCCATCCCCGAGAAACTTGATGAGTTCTGGCTTGCAGTCCTTGCCGAGGAAGTCTGCGGCACGCTGCAATATCCACTTTCGGAGGGCATTCATGAACCTACGAACTCGAGCCGGATTGTCGAGTCGATGCGCCCACGCGGTCGATCCTCGCATGTCGACGAACAGAACCGCCACCCAAACGCTAACGGGTTCTCCAACGATGGAAAACTCGTATGACTTGGAAAAATTCCACGCGGATGTCATTGCGACAAGTGTCATCGCCAGCGTCATGTTTGTCGCCACGCCGGAAAGCACAAACCACGGCGAGTTCATGAGCGAGACATCCGGCATCGCCGCCAGCACCTGACGCACGATCGTCACGAGGCACGCGACAACCGCAATAGCTCCCATGAGCGGCTGCGCGTAGTGGTAAAAGGACACGCCCAATGCAAACGCCAGTAACACGAATGTGACGACGGATGCTACGGCGTCGCAGGGCCGGGCGACTTCTTCTCGGCCACTGAGCCAAAGCGCAATCGACAAGACGCCGATGCCGACCACAAATATTTCCACGAACCAAAACCAACGATCTGCGCCGGGCTTACCCAAAAGCTCCCTAACACGAGTGAAGTGAAACGCTGCACCGACAAACAGAACGTTGTTCAGAGGCGACAGCAGGTAGGCCGAGACCTCAGAATATCGGGGGGTGATAGAGCCAATCGCGGCGGCAAGGCTCCACGTCAAAAGGGCGGCCCAGAGCCACCACAGGGTGGGGTCTTTAACTCGACGCGCGGTTCGAAGCCAGCCGTCGATTGCTGCAAGAATGACTGTTGGAACAAGAACCGTGACAAGTTTTACGATATTCAGATCTATAGGAGAACTCCAAAGTCCCTCTCACCACCGGCAAACTGAGAGGTGTCGCCGCGTGCGGCCTGACGTGCCCAGGCGGACAACGCTTGTCAGTCACCTGAGCAGATGGTATTTGTGCTCATTTGGATTGGGGCGGGCCGCCTCGAAGTTGATGCTGGTACAGTCGCGATTGTTCCTCTCCCCGCGAGGCGAGAAACTCCCGTTCGATTCGATCTGAGAATTTTTCGGGCCTATCGCTTTGGGGGGAAGTTGTGGGACTCACGCGCATCTCTGGGATGGCATGAGAGGCAGCGTTCGCCGGGGGTAAGTCTGCGAAACTCCCCTCGCCTTGAGGCTTTCCATCCATTGTCGTTCTCCTCCTGCTGTGTGGCTGTCCAGTCTCCAACTCTAACATGCGGGCTCCTTTGCTGCAAGCAGACTTGTGCAGGAAGTCGAAATCACGTGTCGACTCGGGGAACTGTCCTCGTTGTGGGCCCGAGAATCCCTGCAAGGCTACTCGCAAACATACTCCATAAATGAACGATAACCCATTGATTTGTCCAGTTGTTCTGATGGATCGATCCACTCGGGCGTCGAGAGTTTGAAACACGAACAGAGCACCGCCTCGGTGGTTCTCAACGCGCCCTCGATCCACCCTTGATCGCAAGAAAAGGCTTCACCCACAACGTGAATATTGTCATCCATGAAAGGCTTTCGCATGATAGCGCGAACTTCCGACGATCGAAGCTGATGGTCTGCAATGTTCCAGGAATGCCATCCTCCGTAGTAGGGCGGATGCGACCAGTTTTTGAAGAGCACAAGCTCGGGACTCATCTCTGGTTTGTCTAATATATCCCGATTGTATCTGCGGTGAAAGCGTGCGAGCTGCTCTTTGATTCGTTCTGCGAACAACGCATTTACGCCGTAGTGGACGAGAGTATTGCCGAGGTGTTCACTCTCGGTGCGATCGGGGAACAGTTCTCGGCGCAAAGCATCACTCACATATCTTTTGGATTCGAGGTCATTGAGTGAATCCCAGTATGCAGCATGCTTTGAATCGCAGTACGCCATGATCATGCCGCGGGCGAGTCCTCGACTCGAATCGATTCGACTCTCCGAATCTGGGCCGTGATAATAAGTCATCCGGAATGGCAAATCGGTGAACACTCTCGTCGTGGAAAAAACACTAGCGTCTGCCGAGGCGATGAAGCGATTGAACATGTCGGCGGTGCAGGCCCCTTCGTTTGTGCACGTCATCCACCAAGGCGTGCTGAATACAGCGAAGATCTTGAGCAGCGGGTGAGCAGAGACGGCGTTGAGGTACGCGTCCCACTGATCCTTATCGGAGAGCGAGTGTGCTATCGCAGGATCCTGACGCTTAGGCCGACGTACGCGAAGGTCATTGATCGCGATTCGATTGGCTTTCATTGCACTGTTTGGAAGTGCCAGAATCACATGTTTGGCATAGACGTGTCGTGGAGCCACGAGGCGATCCGCAAGGTACCAATCCGGATGCGCGGCCTCTTCCCTGCCGTGGTGTTCGAAAGTGAGTCTGTACAATGGCTGAGAGGCGTCTGAAGTCACGCATCGCGACAATTCCTTCAGGATCCATCCACGCAGCACGAGTTGATCGGGTGCGATTGTAGCGCCCGAATGGGTAGCCGTCGCTAGTTGAGCGAATCTGTCGACCAGCGCCTTTGGCAAGCTGCTCATTCCCTCTCGCAAGGACTCATATTTGAAGAACGAGAAATCCTTCAAGAACCACGGAATCGCTTCAGCGGCATTCCATGTCCCAATGATCGTTTGGTAGCCGAGACCATCCTCCACCAGCTTGAAGGCGTCTTCGCTGAGGGTTGCCTGAATCACATCGAAGAAACCAAGGGTGTGCAGCGCGTGATCGCCGAATGCGCCGTGTCGCTGAATAGCACGCCAATCGACTGGCGTGAAGACCTTGTGCACAATGCGGTGTGCATTGCTGGAGGCGTCGGCAATCTTCTTGTTAAGCTCTTTCAGGAGCATGCCGTCGTTGTGAAACTCCGGGTCCTGTTCGTATTCCTTCGCTACGCGAATGTCCTTGCAGGCTCGTGCGATGCCCAAAGCGACGAGTTCGAAGGGCGAGAGTCCTCGTTCTCCCTTCTGTAGCCAGGGATAGGCGGTCTGTTTCTGCGTCTTCAGTGGGCCGGTCACTTCTCCCTGCGGCGCCCGTTCCGACAGTTCCGTATCACCGCCTTCATCCTTATCTCCTCGAGGAATTAGATCACGGCCGCGAACGAAGAATCCGTGAATTGGAAACTTGTGGTCGAAATGCCTCAACTGCAATTGGTCGACCAGACCTTTGATCAATGGCTGGCATTCGGGAATATACCGCATAGCGCCCAACTCGGCGACGAATGACGAGCCCGGTACTCGGACGGAGTCGATTCGGCCCCCAATTCTGTGCGCCGCTTCGAACACGCAAAGCTTTTTGTCAGCCGTTAGAGTTGATCCCGCAAGACGAAAGGCAGAGTAAAGGCCGGAAATGCCTGCTCCCACGATGGCGATGTCTAGCTCAAGGCCGTCACGCGCTGGAGAAAACCACGGGTGGCTTGTCAGAGTCGTTGAGGACGTTCCCACGGTGAACTCCAGTGCCGGCATGGCGCGCCAACTGCCTGAGCATTTCTCATTTGCATTGGCGATCAAGACTAAGGGCGGCAGGATAGCCGAAGCCCGCGCTTCGAGCAACCTTGCTTCTCGCCACACTGGGAGAACAAGCGGTGGGCCTGTCGGTTGACGCATGGGAGGCGGGTCGGTGCGACTCGACTGACGTGCACGCTGTAAGGCAAGTCCTGTTGTCACAGGGACTTCCGTGGTCTCCGGTCGGCTTAGGCTACCCGAAGCGATTCCGCGTGTTCTCCCAGGGGAGGACCGGGTTCTCGTTCGTGGATGGTTGACGCGGCTGGAAGCTCGGTGATGACCTCTGACTCGTTACACGTTGTTGACCAGGTTGGAATTGATACGGCTTCGCTTTGAATCCCGCGCGCCGTTCGGCGCTTGTGCGGTTGCGCCCTGACCAAAGATCGGCGATGATGTGGTCGTTCCTGGTCAGGGAGGACCGCCATGCACGTCGAGACTCGCCACAGTGTCGAAGAGCTTGAGAAGCACGCCCGAGCCCAGAAGAACGCTCGGATTGCCGAGCGGATCCGCGCGGTGATCCTGGCCAAGCGTGGCCGCGATGCTCCCACCATCGCTGGGCTCCTGGGCCGGTCAAGGCGTGCCGTGCAGGAGTGGGTCCGCTGGTACAACCAGGAAGGGCTCGATGCGCTTCCCGACGCTCCGCGTCCCGGCCAGCCCAAGAAGCTCACGCCCAAGCAGGAGCAGGACCTGTGCGCCTGGCTCGACGCCGGCCCAGACGTCGACCGCGGCGAGTCGGCCCGGCGTGGGCCCGAGATCCGCAAGCACATCGAGATCACCTTCGGCGTGAAGTTCTCCGTGGGCGGGGCCTACTGGATGCTCCACCGGCTGGGCTACTCGGCGCTGCGGCCAAGGCCGCGGCATCGCAAGAGCGATCCGGCCGCCCAAGCCCAGTTCATGAAGGACGCCCCCCTTTTGTCCAGAAAGTCCGGCAAGAACGCTTCGGCCAGATCGTCGAGGTCTGGTTCCAGGATGAAGCCAGGATCGGCCAGCAGGGCACACTGAGCACGTCGTGGGCCAAGACCGGCTCGCGTCCGACAGCCGTTAAACAGGCCGAGTTCGAATCGGCCTACCTGTACGTCGCCGTCTGCCCCGCCACGGGCGAGAGCGTGGGCATGATCGGTGGTTCGGTGGGGATCCCGTGGATGAACCAGCACCTGGCGTGGATCAGCGAGCATGTACGGAATTCGCCGGGAGGCAACTTCGTGCACGTGGTTCTGGTGCTGGACCGGGCGGGGTGGCACACGAGTCCCAGGCTGAAGGTGCCGTCGAACATCACACTCCTGCCGCTGCCGCCGTACTCACCGGAGCTCAACCCGGTGGAGCGGCTGTGGCTGTGGATGCGGAACCACAACCTGAGCAACCGTGTGTTCAAAGATGTGGACCACATCTACGAGGCCGCGACCGACGCGTGGAACGGCCTGACGATGGATCGCCTCAAGACCGTCTGCAGAGCCCCGTACATGGAGCGCAAGATCTAATGCAAATCCGTATGACCAACGAAATACCGGTGTTATCACGGGCCAGCTTCACGGCAAGTGGAGGAAATGCTCCCTGAGCGGTGAATCGTGACTATGAGCACGAGTGACGAGAGCCGACGAGGTAATCCGGTTGACATCGGTGAAGGCCATCGCCCCCAAGCCGGCACCATAATCGGATGCGGTCCGCCCTTGCTGGGACCGCGTGTGTTCCCGTCGTCTTTCGCCCCCCGGCTGGCTCGCGGGCTGCCGTCGTGCCAAGCGCTGCGCTACGGCCTGTCACTCCTCTCGCCCGCTCGCTGGCGCCGTGTGGCTCGGCCGACGGGCTTGATGCTCTAGGAGATGCCGCCCGTCTTTGCGTCGGCGGCACCTCCGAGAGCATGTCGGGACCAGAGTGGAACCGAACGGAAGCTGCCAAATTCCAGATTGGAGCATCGCATGAATATCACTGTTTCACTGTCGAAGTTGGTGGCCTCACGCCGGAACCCCCGAAGGGTCAAGCCCGAACGGGAGGCGCACCGGAGGCTCGTGGCCTCCATCAAGTCTCACGACCTCATCGAACCCTTGGTGGTCAGTCCCGCCGAGGAGGGCCGCTACCGCGTCATCGCGGGCAATCGCCGTCTTGCGGCTCTCCGCGATGCCTTCCGGGGCGAGGACCGCAAGGTGCCCTGCGTGGTCCGGGACGCGGACGACACTACGGCGGCCTCCGTCAGCCTTGCCGAGAACTTCGCCCGCGAGCCCATGCACCCGCTGGATGAAGCCGAAGCTTTCGCCCGGCTGGCCAGCGTTGAATGCAAAGGCGTTGCCGCCATCGCCGCTGAGTTCGGAGTGAGCGAAACCTACGTCCGCCAACGGATGAAGCTGGCCGGACTGGCACGCGAGATCAAGAACGCACTCCGCAGCAACGAGATCGGAGTGGGAATCGCCGAGGCGTTCGCGGCATTACCGAGCAATCAGCAGGTGGTGCTGTGGCAGGAGATCGGCGGGAAGCCTCAAAGTGCCGAGCATGTCCGCAGACTCATCGAGAACGCATGGATTTCCTCGAAGGAGGCCCTCTTTGACGTGGCGACCATCGATCCGAGTTGTATCAGCCAAGACCTCTTCGGTGACGATGTCTTGATCAAGCGGTCGGCGTTCCTGGACGCACAAATTGCCGCCCTTCGCGCGGAGCAAGAGAATCTGAAGGAGGCGGGATGGAAGGAGGTCGTCATCGGATCGCAAGACGAAGTGCAGGACAGGCTCTACCGAATGGAGTCGCCCGGGGTCGAATATGACGACACAACCACCCGCAGGCTGGCGATCATCGACGAACAGCGAACCACGCTGGAAGCCAAAGAGGTGGAGAGCGACGAAGAGGAGCAGAGTGTGCGGGACGCACTGGACACGCTTGACGAGGAGGAAGCCCGGCTCATCGCCGAGAATCCCGGTCACCACTCGGAGGCCACCAAAGCCGGAGGCACGGTGTTCCTCAGCCTTTCGATCGACGGCCGGGTTTCGCGGTCCTATCGCCAGCCCCGGCCGGAGGACATGTTCCCCGCCTCGGGCCGTAAGGGGAAGGGAGACCCCGAGAGCCAGCGGCCCCCCACCTCCGACGACCTGAACGATTCCCAGAACATCGAGTTCTACACCCACCAACTCCTCGCGGTGCGGGAAGCACTCGCCTGTGACCCTCTTGCCCGCAAGCGGCTGGTTGTGATCGCCCTTCACGATAAGATCCTCCAGGATGCTCTCACCCCTCGCCGGACCATGACGGGTGCCGGGTTGCACGCGGAACGGGCCGAAGGATTCCAGTCCACCCTGTTGGACGCCCAACGGGCCCGACGCAAAGAGACCGACCCGTTCCCCGCCGACAAGTGGACTGATGAGGTCGAGGCGTATCAGAAGCTCCAGACACTGAGCGAGGCCCAGCTTGACGCCCTGATCGGCGTGCTGCTCGTCGAGTCCCTGACGGCCAGCCTCAGCGAGGACACGGCGCTCATCCGCCTGCTTGGGAAGGAGCTTAGTGTGAATGTCCGCACCCACTGGACGCCGGGAGCCGAATGGCTGGCAGGCTACCGCAAGGCCCAGCTTGCCCACCTGATCGGCGAATTGGGGAGCCCGGCTCACGGCGCTGCCGCACTGGAACGCAAAAAGTCGGACCTCGTGCAGGACGTCACGGGGCTGTTCGCACGGGCCGCGACGGGTCAGGGCGACATTGACCCGGACATCGCCAAGCGAGCCAACGAGTGGATACCCGCAACCTGCAAAGCCCCGGCACAGGCGGCGGGCGAGGACTGACGCCCTCAGCGGAGTTGAGATGCAAATCGGAGCCGCCGGGTCTATGGGCCCGGCGGCTCTGCTTTTGTCGGATTGCCTTGATGCTACAACATAACACGGTGCCGCGTTATCCGGGGCAAAGGGGAAGCTTCCTTCCGATTTGCAGTGCTGAGCCGTTCTGTTAATCGAGAGGTGCTTTGGCGAGACGACTCGTTGTTGTACCGCAGGGTCCGCACCATTGCACAAGACTGTGCACATGCGATCCTTTCTCAAACAAATCTGTGCGGGATCGGTCGCCTATCCTCATTCCATGGAGGTTCTACAGAATGGTCAAGCGAAGCAGATCGCGTAGCCGCACCCTGATCGCCAAACCCCGTTCGCTCGTTGAATTGGCGAAGCTTTTCGAGGCATTGTCCAAGGAGGTGCTGGCCGCTCGGTCAGCACTGACGTCGAAAGAGCAGCAATTGAGCGAAATCCGAGAGGCGCTTGCCAATGCCACCGGCGCCACCTTGATGCAAAACGCACGGGACATCCGCAGAACACGGAGCCAGGTGCGACCGACATTGCCGGCCAAAGGCGGCAAGCGGACCCGCAACGGGACGCTCCGCGATTTCGTCACTCGGGCCATGGCGGATGGGTTGGAACGCAGCCCAACCGATGTGCATGCTGCCGTGCTGAAACTCGGCTACCGAAGCAAGTCCAATCCGAGCACGCAGCGGGTGATGATCAGCCAGACGCTTGCGAGGCTCACCAAGGCTAAGGCCCTCAAGAATCCGGGACGCGCCCGCTACGTCAAGGCATGAGTCCCGGCACCGCATCCGCCGATCGAGCAGGCTTGGCCGTGTTCTCGCCGGGCGCGCCGCACGGATGGTGAAGAATGAATCGGAAGTCAGATTTGCGGGACCATCCACCACGCCCACGTCGCATCCTGAAGTGTCGAGTACGTCCAATTGATTGTCACGAAACTGTCACACAAATTGGATGTGCCGTGCGGTAGAGTTCGCTTTGGGAGGAATGCCAAATGACCACGCCCAGCCCATTTCACATCGCGAACTCAGCCCAGCAGATGGCCCGGGCCGCCTCTGGCCGCGACGCCATCGTGTTCAACCGCGTGGCGATGGTCTGCATGGGTGTCATGGCCGCGGCCGCCGTCGTCCAGACGCTCCAGCCCCTGCTTCGAGACCTTGGCCGCAAGGAATCCGCCCGAACTGGCGATCGCGAATGGTCCCGATAGGCTGACCGCAGCGAGGTCCGTGACGCTGGCAGAAAGTCTCCGACACTCCATCCGGCTCCAAACCCCGCGACAGTCCGATCTGCACGCTAAAGCCGCCGCCGAGTCGGTCAAGCAGGAAATCGGTTCCCCCGCGAGCGGTCTCCCCCAATTTCCCGCTTGACCGCGTCGTTTCGCTTGCCCAAATGGGTCTCGGCCCAAGCGGCTTTTGGGTGGCGTGCTATCGGCCGCGGGGTTCGCAGCCGGCTCACAACTACAGGAGGCCACCATAAAAACCACACACTCTCGCAACTCGCAATCTCCCCGCATGAAGACGCGAGAACTTGCCACGCTCATTGGAGACATCGCCGCCCACATCACCGAAACTCGGCTCGCGACCGGCGGCCGTCGCTATGGCGTCGTCTTTCACCGGGACGTCGGCGACTTGGCCCTCGCCGGTCCCGTGACCGAATCTCTTGGGCAACATGAGTTGTGGGACCTGATACGAGCTGCCGCAGAGGCGTACCAGGCGATCGACCGCTACCGCACCCAGCCGTATCAAGGTCTTAGGGCAAGATTCGACACGATGCCCTTCGAGCAACTGACTGAGTCCGATGGATGGCACCCAGGTGACATCGAGTTCTTCGGCCAGGAGGTTGAAGAGGTCTGATCCGGTTACAGAGGCTGCCCGGCCGCTCTCGTGCGAACCGGGCAGCTTCGCTTTGTCAGCGTGGCAACGCACAGCTCATTCCCCAAAGCCTCTCGATATTCGGTAGCAGTGCCAGCGACTCCAGTCGATTGCCACTGCTACCGCCGAGCCTGAGGGGCCGTTCACGGCTTTGCGTACCGGCCATGCCCGGCTTTGCGGAGAACTCCGGTCTTTGCAAGATGAACCAATTCGCCACGAATCATCGTGCTCTGTGTCGCTGGGGAAGCGGTAGACTCGTAACCGATCTTCCTTGCGGCAACCAGTATCGAGGCCGGGCTTCGGGCCAACCCATCATTCAGAACGCGAATCGTGATCTCTCTCAGATTGTTGTTGCGCAGCAATCGAATGTCGGCGTCGCCTGCGTCTGCTGCGCGGGGGCCTCGGGCCCTCCCGCGACGATCAGTCCGCAACGATTCGGTCGCGGTTGCGAGTCGGGCCAAGAACTCGGCGAGCCGATTCTCCTTGGCATCAAGGGCGAGCCGGGCTAACCGAACATCCTCCTCAAGCCCGCTACGCGTTCTCTCTAGTTGGGCCAAGATTTGAGCCTTTGTCTTTGGCATTCTTGCGTTTCACTGCGATCCTTGAGCGTCGCCGCCGGGGAACATACCTCGGAGTCCGGCCCGGATTGTACCAAGTTAGCAAGCTGACAGACTCCCATGCTCAGCAACGCCAGAGCGGGCGACCCTGTCATGTCGACGCCGTTGGACCTTCGACAGGTTTCCCGCCATACACTCAGCTCGAACTTGGTTCATAGCTTCGATGGAGATTCTCATGTCGCCCCCCAAAATGCCGCCCGTCACATTTCCCGTTTCCGCGGGCGATTTGGTCGGCTCCTTTTTCAATTGGTGCGGGATCATGCTCTCTTCCTGGTCGGGACGGACACTCCTTCTTATCGCACTCATCGGATTTGCCTTCTGGCTGCGGCAACAATGGATGGACGTCAAGCCTTCCAAGCCCAGGAAGGCCCGTCGCAGGCAGCAACGGGGCACCGGAAGTCACTTCTGAGGTCGAATCAGGACAGAAGCAGTTTTGGACTCCAGATACGGTAATTGCGCTTTCTGGGTGGCTGTGCTCCAAATGGGGACGTGCTCGCAGCGAGCGCATTAACCCATCAAGCGGAGTCACAGCCATGGACATCTATATCGGATTTGACATCTCATTGCAATCGACACACATCTGCGCGGTCAACAGCGACGGCAACCTGGTACGGGAGGGGACGGCGCCATCGGAGGTCGAGGCCCTTCATGCCTGGCTGCACGAGCATGGCAAGAGCTGGCAGGTGAAGCGGATCGTCTTCGAGACGGGACAGCTCAGTACTCATTTTTATCACGGGCTGCGCTCGGCCTGGCCGGTCATCTGCATCGACGCTCGGCATGCGCATGGCACGCTCAAGGCCCAGCGGATCAAGACGGACAAGAACGACGCCCGCGGACTGGCGCAGATCGCCCGCACCGGCTGGTACAAGGCGGTGCATGTCAAGTCCGACCACAGCCAGTCCTTGCGGGCACTGGTCGCCGGCCGCAAGCAGCTGGTGACGCTCCGGCTCGCCATGGAAAACCACATCCGGGGCACTCTCAAGACCTTCGGCGTCAAGCTGGGCGCGGTGACGACGGCGGCCTACGCGGCCAAGGTGCGGGCGGCTGTGACGGAGAAGGACCCGCGGCTTCAATCGGCCATGAATGCCTTACTCGATGCTCGCCAGGGTCTCCTCGAACAGCAGCGGGCACTCGACAAGCAGTGCATCGCCATCGCCAGAAACGATCTCGTCACCCGCAGGCTCATGACGGTGCCGGGAGTCGGGCCCATTACCGCCTTGACCTTCCAGGCGGAGATCGACGACCCGCTCCGCTTCAAGCGATCGCGGGACGTGGGGGTGCATGTCGGGCTCACACCGAAGCGGTACTCCTCGGGCGAGATCGACATCTCCGGCGGGATCAGCAAGTGCGGCAACTCGGCACTGCGAACCCTTCTGTTCGAGGCGTCGGTGACCATGCTCACCCGCCACGGCCGCTGGAACAGGATCAAGGCCTGGGGTGTACGGATGGCGCAGCGCAAGGGCTTCAAGGCGGCATCCACGGCCGTTGCACGCAAGATTGCGATCGTGATGCACCGCATGTGGATAGATGGGTCAGACTTTGCCTATGGAGAGCCGCCGGTCGCTGCGGCCGCCGCATAAGAGAATTCTGAAAAGCCGAGCCGACGACGAGCATATCGGCTGCAGGCAGATGAAGGGAGAAAACGAGTCGCAGGAGAAGCACGAGACGACGCTTGCGGCCGGGACTAACCGGACCGCGCGAAATCAGCTCATGCACCTGATACTCTATCCGACCGTATCTTGAAGCTGGCGGTGCCAAGACTTCGTAAAGCAGACCGGTCCTCCAATCATCAATCCTGCAAGGGCGTCAGAGACGAGTTGGGGAAGGAAGCGTGAGGGAGACGTTGCGGGACGGTACCGTCACCGCGTGGTCCAGATCGCGCCCTTTTCCGAGCCGAGCGGGAAACCCGATAGAAAAGCCGCGGCTATGACCGCGAACACCAGATGGGAACCCGCTCGGCAGCCTATCCCAGATGGCCCTGAAGCCTGCGGCTGACCACCGTGCCAGCCCGAATGACCTGAGTTTTAAGCTGACCCATTGACAGGCGCAATTAAAGCAGACGTCTCCCCTAAGCACAGCTTAGGTGTCTGAAAGTCAACAAGAAACTTCTGTTCAGTTGGACAGCTGACTGAGCAACGGACAGTATGACGCGAGGGAGCACCAACACGAGGATACTGAGAATTCAGATAGTCTGGAAGCGACCGGCGTGACAGAGGCCTCAAGTGAAGTAAACTTCCAGGTTCAGGTCCCCGTCGACGGAACAGGCGCCGACCGCTTCGGAGGTATACGCACTGGCACGTCCAATCGTCGTCACTGTCGCAACATCGCCAACACGCTCCGACCTCCCGCTGCGATCTGATTCGGCGCTACGTTGAGCTTGTGGATCAACGCATCCACAACTTCCTCGGGCTCGTGACACCCTTCGAGCCGTTTCCCGACACTCGTTCGAGTCAGCTCCTTGGCGTATCTCTTGCTTGCTCCGTGGAACAGTTCAATACTCCGGGTCACTCCCTCGATGCCCACGCTGGCGAACACGGCATCAGGCCATAGCTTCCACTCGTGCAAGACTCGATGAAGCACCACTTCTGCGCCAACGTCGTAGCAGTAGCGCATCCTGAGCACACAGGACATGCTCGGCTGCGTGGCCCAGTCGGGCACGGCCCCGCCCATGAGCAATGCACCCGCGAACGTCTGGCAGAGGCCCTCCTCGCGGCAGTACGAAGGGGTTCCCGCGGGGCCAGATGGGACTAGCCGTCGGGGCTGCCCCTCTCGATGATCAGAGGCGTAGAAACACGTGTGGCCGAGCTCGTGAGCCAGTACCATGCGCCCGAAGGTGCTGAGGGCGGTTGTCATGGGAGTCTCGCCAGACGGAGGCTCCTCTCCCCACAGACAGAGCTTGGACTCAGGCCTTCGACGACATTTCGCGAACAGCACCGCCTCAAATCCCCCGCTGATTGGCCGGAGTTCCCCCGCACGGCCCGAAGAGTCGGTGTCTGCGAGCCTCACTTGCACATGCAACAGCGATGCAACCGGCTTGAGTTGAAGAGCAGCACCTGGGACACCAACAGCGGCGTGCAATTCCTCAGCAACGCGATGGATCAGCAGCTGCGCTCGATGAGGACCCTCGATCAGCCGCTCGTGCTGACGAACAACGTGACGCCGGAAGTCGGCGATCGCGCTCCGAACACCCGGCGGAGCGTCCCATGCGATGTCATTGGCGAGCGGCGTCATCTGGCAAGTGCTTCCATTCCCTAAGCCGACCATGGATGAACTGCTCGAACGTCTTGTCCGAACTGCTTGCAGACACGGTCCCCATGAGCTCTTCGTATTGGACGTGGGTGACCTTGTCAGTAGCGGCCGTGGCCCTGAGCACTGAGTCCAGTTCCGCTTTCTTGATGGTCGTGACAAGGTCTATTGGCAACACCTTTGCGAATTCGGGCACTTCATTGGGCAATCCGATTGCCTCCTGCACAGCCGCCGCCAGCACCTTGGCGAGGGGAGAACTGAGATCGACCACGGCAGCATCGACCAAGACTTCCAACCGCCAGAGCTCTAGATGGCCCTCTTGAATCACCTCGATTTCCTTCCGAACAACGGGTCGGACGGTCGCCTGTAACGGCCCGAGTCTTGTCGTGTCAGGTGTGGGCAACACCATCATTTCAAAACCCTTGAGTTGCATCTTCCTGTTCGGGCAGGAAATCGCCACGGTGCCGAGCGCTTTGTCGGTATCTCCAAGCATCAGCGCGATGACTTTCTCCAGTTTCTCGATGAGAGCCATTCGGGCGGCGGGACTCACGTACCTCTCGTACGCTCCGGATTCTGGATCCCACAGCAACTTGGAAACATGGTCATCACTCGGAGCGTGGTACGAGCAGCGGTAGAGGCGCTTGAAGAGTTTCCTGTCCATCAGCTTCTGGGCCAACCGGGCTCCGCGGCGTCGAGCAACAGTCGCGTCAGGACTCGCCCGAGCGAGTTCCTGAAGAACCTCCCGGTCGGACTTGTCCCATACCGGTTCCGCCGATTTCAGGCCAGACGCCTGTGCCGCAGCCGCGAGCATGGCCGTGGCAATGAGCTTCGTCTTGTGGAAGTACACCTTCTCAGCCAGTTGCTTTCGGCGTCGCACGAGGTCAATCGCTTCCCCAAGGACGTTCTCCTTCGTCGAGAAGGCATGTCGCTCGTTGTAAGAGTACAACAACAGCGCCAGTCGTGCCGCCCTCGACTTGCCTTCCGTCTGATGAGTCGGTTGAGCCGAGTCGACCTGCTCACCGACGCGGTACGGCCGAAGTGAAAAGTCGCGAGTTCCAGCCAGAGCGGGATCGAACTCCGTAGGAATCACGCCAAGTTGTCGCATGAAACGCGTACCGATGCGTTCAGAGAGCCCGCAAAAAAACATGTCCCGCTGGATGTAGTCGATGAGGTCCGCGCAGATCGTGTTGCTGACCAAGTCGTAGACGAACGGGTAGCGAAGCAGTTGGACTGTGTCATGGCCCTCTTTCCGTTCAGCCGTCAGAACCGACTTTACCTCCTCAAGAATGGCGAACGCGGCCTTCTCGGCCTCGCTTGGTTGGAGCCGCTCGGCTTCCGGTGCGGACGAGTCCCCAAAGTGCTCTCGCACGGCCGTCACGAATGCGGTAGAGAACCCGGACTCCCTTCCAAACACCTGGCCAACGCGCCAGGGATCCTTCCACTCATCTTGATCCTCCGGGATCACCTGCGCTTCCCGTTCAAGCACGTGTCCGAACGGGATGTGCGCCATGTCGTGCATCAACGCGACTAAGCGTGCCAGTACTTCGGCATAGGGACCAATGCGAACCGGAATGGGATCAGCAGCGTTGGCGAGACGCCGGAAGGACCTCGCCGAGTTATTGCACGCGATGATCATTTCGGCGCACACGTGTAACACGCCAAGGGAGTGCAAAAACCGCGTATGCACTGCGCCAGGATACACGGGCTCAACCATGGCTAACTGGTCGATGTGCTTGAGCCTCTGAAACACCGGCGTGTCGATGATGGTCCGCTCTAGCTTTGTGACGCTGATGTCGCCGTGGAGCGGGTCTCGGATCACGCTTACGCGAGTCAGCAGGCTCATGGCGTTCGGGGCGCTCAATGGGTCTCCCGCCTGGCTCGTGCGGATGGGCTTTTGCCCTGAGGAGGGCTTTGCCGACGCCCTTGCCGACGGCAAGGGCGATGCGACCGTTTCGGGACCGTCAGGGCCAAGGCCGGGCAAGTGCGACATCTTCGCTCCCTTCAGCGTTTGTCGTAGAGGGTAGGGAGTTGATAGCGTCTGTCAAGTTGCGC
Organism: uncultured Phycisphaeraceae bacterium; assembly: GCA_964358855.1. Taxonomy (GTDB): domain Bacteria; phylum Planctomycetota; class Phycisphaerae; order Phycisphaerales; family UBA1924; genus UBA2396. The sequence continues at coordinate 6,281 of CAYHQQ010000008.1, read as the reverse complement.
ACCGTCCGACGAGACTACCGCCCGACGGCAGGGCCTATCGAACTGCCCGCACGATCGCATCGGGTCACCCCGGCGTCTTCTTCGGATCGGCGGAGCGTGGATATGTCCGCTCCTCCTGGATCCGACCGTTCTCTTTCTGGATCTTGACCGACCCGCCTTCCTTGCCCAGGGCCTTTTCCAGTGCTCCCCCGGCTGTCGCGTCGGCCTTGAGGTTGAAGGATTTCACGGTTCGATCGTTCGCATCGTTCACAAGATCCCAGCGTTCCGTCTTTTCGTTCCTCTCAAGCGTGTATTTTGCGAGTTTTGCCATAGTCGAAATGGTAGCCCAGAATGGCGAGTGTCGCAAATCCTGCGGCATCACAGCTCGATTAGTGCGATACCAAGAGTGGTGGCTGCGAGACGCAGCGCCCGATCGCACGAAGCCAGTGGCAGCACCCAACGCTGCGCCAAGTCGAGATATGCGGCGTCGTAGGCCGACAATTTGTGCGCACGCGCCAAGTCAAGTACATGGGTCAAAGATCGATGTTCCGCGTGCTCATCGATTTCCAGGTCAAGCCGGCCGACGAGCCGGATGAATTCCGCGGACTGGCTCGGATTGATCCGACCCCTTCGCTCGGCGGTCGCCAGGACGTTTGCCACCTCCAGAAACCAGAGGGATGGAACCACCGCCGCTTCGCGACTCATGCGCAGAAGCAGTGCACGGGTCGCATCGGTCGCTTCGTCCTGGAAGCACCAAGCCATGGCCACGGACGCATCGACCACGAACGACGACTTCACCTGCGGCCATCGTCGATTAGATCGCGAACATTGAGGCCGCCCAGCGACAGCCCGCGGGAGGTCGTCAACCAGTGTTCGATCGCCAGGCGCCGATCGTTGGGTGAAGCCTTGACTTTGATCGGGGACAGTCGCGCAATCGGCGAGCCGTGCTTCGTGATTGTGATTTCTTCGCCGGCTTGAACCCGTTCCAGCAGCGCGCTCAGATGCGTCTTTGCTTCGTACGACCCGATTGATCCGCCGACTTCCCCCGCTCCACGCATATCCCCTCGCAACCCTGTGAATGAACCAGTCTCCGACCAGTCTGCACCGTTCTTGGGCCGTTGTCAAGTCGTTTGTGGGCACAGAGAACGCTGAGTTGCGCAGCAGGTGGCGGGCTGAAATCCACATCGTGCGACTCACTACAACCGGAAGCATATAGGATCTCTATAGGTATGGGGTGGCGATTCAGCGCACCGAAGCGGGGGTAGGGGGTGGCGATTCAGCGTACCCGGGGGTGGCGATTCAGCGTGGATAACTCGGGCAATACCGGGATTGTTCACAGGACACCTCCCGGGCGACCCACGCTGATGATCGTCCTCCTCACGGGCGGTGGAGAGGGGTACAAGACGAGACCGCCGTTCGCCAGCTGGAGCCGTGCGTCTGGGTAGACCGACCATGCTTGGCCCAGAGCATGGCGGAACTCGCGCTTGAAGTTCTTCGCGGTCGCGTACTCCTGGCCGAATTGCTCCTGGAGAGCCTGCCAGCTCAGCCGCGTGCCGCCGGAAGGCTTGATTCGGCAGAGTCGCTGCGCCAGCCAGGCATAGACGTCCAGGGCGAGCGAGGAGTGCTTGAGGGTCGCCAGGGCACGAGGGTCCAAGGGCACCGCGTGCTCAGAGAGCGCGTTGAAAAACTCTTCCGAGAGTTCCAGCGCGCCAGGCCACAGCGTCCGCTGGTTTGCGTCGCGATCGAGCCAGGCCTCGAACCGCTTGATGGGCTTGGCATCCACCGTCACGGCGCGTCCCGCGGCGTAGGTGCCAAGGGTGAGGCGGCAGGCCGCCAGGGACTCCATTTGTTGCCGGAGGGCCGTGTAGCCTCCCCGCACGCCCCCGTTCGTTTGCATGCCGAGCGTGTTCAAGAATTGTCGCATGCTGTCGCCGACGTCGATTGTGCGTTGGCGCGTGCGGATAGCCTCCGTGGACGCATGCACCAGGATGAGTCGGGGAATGGCACCGTAGGGGAGCGGGCGGTCCACGAAGTCCGTACCGTCAAAGAGCTTGCCGGCTTCCAGAAGGATGCTCACCCGACCGCTGCGACGCGCGAATGCTCTCGCAGTTGTCTTCTTTCGGGGTAGACCAACCTGGCACATCACCGAGTGCAGGAATTGCAGCTGCTCCGGCGGATCGGCGTGGATGGCACCGTTCGCCTCAAGGAGACGGTTTTTCAATTTCGAACAGCGCGACAGTCGCTTTGCTCCCTGATCAAGAACAGGCCCCCACCACTGTGACGTATTCGTGCCACTGCCGAAAATGACCCCTTGACATTCAGCCGTTTTTTGCTGTACGTTCACTCGAGGTATTCAGCGCAAGGTCCTGAATACTCAATCAATTCTTGGAAGGTGGGCTTGCCTGGGGGACTGGGGGTCGGAGGTTCAAATCCTCTCGCTCCGACCAGATAATTCAATAACTTAGGCGGCGCCGGCAGACTCCTGACTCCTGAAACGTGCCGTATTCGTGCCATTGAGAGTTTTTCCAGGGCCAAGCGCTTCTCGGAAAAGTCGCGGTGAGCGTATTTTTTGGTGGTGGCGATGTCGGTATGGCCAAGGATGTCCTGCACGAGGTCGATCGGCACACCGCGCTGGATCATCCAGGTCGCCGCAGTGTGACGCAAGTCGTGGAAGCGGAAGTTCGCGATGCCCGCGCCGTCGCACGCAGTCTTGAAGGAGCGGCGAAACTTCTTGATCCGCTCGGGCGGTCGTTCCTCGGACTTGAAGCGGCGAAGGAACACGAATCCCTCAGCGACGGGACCGCACGTCTGAAGAAGCTGCCGCAGCTCCTGCGATATCGGAAGCACCAGCAGCTTGCCGCCGGGAATGTTGCTCTTGATCCGGAACTCGATCTCCTCCTGGTCGAGGCGGATGTCCTCCCACCGGAGGTTCAGGATGTTGGCCAATCGCACGCCGGTGAGTAAGGCGAAGCGAATGGGGTTCTTGAGGTGCTCCGCGGCGCAGTCGATCAAGCGGTCGGCTTCGGTCACGGTCAGCCATCGCGTCCGCGCTTCGGGCTCCGTGAGCATGTGCTTCTTGATCTTGAGGGAAGGGCCCTCATACCCCCACTCCTCCGTGGCGACATTGATGAGCTTCCGCAGCGTGGACAACACGCGGTTGACAGAACTGTCGCTCACACGCCCGCGCAGCTTGGCCTTGAGCGAGCTGACGCCGGCGTCGTCGAGTTCGTGCAGCATTGCCGCCTTGCCGAAATGGTCGAGGATGTGGCGGCAATGGTACCGGACCGCGATCTTGCCGGACTTCAGATGGCGGGCATAGTCGATCCAGTAGCGGCCGAGGAGCGCATCGAGCGCGATCCGCTCCTTCTGCTGGCCGAAATGACCGCTCATCAGCGCATCGGTGCGGAGCTTTGCTTCGATCGCCTTGGCCTGGTTCAGGTCGGACGATTCAGTGCTTCCTCGAAACCGATGCCCGTGGACACTGAAGTCGTACCACCAGAAGTCCGAATCCTTCCTCTTTGCAAGCGACATGCTCCTACTTCCCTTCGTTCGTTGAGCGCCCGGTGGACATCCTCGATGACGTAGCGGCGGCGTCGGCCGATTCGGATGTAGTCGATTCCCAGTTCTGAGAATGCCACGTCACCGATACCCAGCATCTTCTTCACCTGTTCCTTGGTGAGCAGAAGGCGTTGCTGCGTCGGCTGCGACATGTTCCTCTCGATGACTGATTGTCCATCGACCCATAACGCGCCTGCGCGACCCGATCAACCGACTTGTTGTTGGTCGCGTCCAATGTCTTTTCGCAGTTCCGACGCGAGCTCTTGGAAGCCCGGCTCAGCGCCGATTACGAATTGGACGCGTCCAACAAATTTGATGTTGACGATTGGTGCGCCACAATCTATTTCCGGGGTGCATGATCGACCAAGATTTTCAACCCAGGATAGAGCAGTTTCTCAGGCGTCATCGTCTCGCTCCGACGACGTTCGGACTGTGGGCCGTCAACGACTCTCGCTTCGTCTTCGACGTGCGGAATGGCCGCGCCTGCTTCGGCAACACGATCCGGCGCGTCTACGACTTCATGGCTGAGTATGAGGCCAAGCAGGCCGCCAAGCTCCGCAAGGCAAACGTTCAGCAGTAGTCACCTGGCCGCCGCGCACTGAGGCATCGGCCGATTGACGCCTGCTCCGTCGGCTGCAAAAGACAGAAGGGCTCACCGGAGAGGTCGTCGCCCTCCGGAAGCCCTTCCATCTCAAGAATCGTACCCATTCGTCGCCCGACCGAACCATGGGCCCGCATGAGACCCGCGACAGTCTCAGCAGGAGCCGGCGGCGCTCTCGCGGCGACGGCAGCGAGCGATTCCAAGTGCTCCGGCGATACCCAGCATCCCCAACGCTCCCGGCGACGGCACGGTGCTGTAGCGGAAGTCGGAGAAGTACTGCTCGCCGTTCGTCCAGACGCTGGTGCCGGCGGTGATCCCGATGTAGCCCGTGTTGCCGCCGATGGCGGACTGGATATCGATGAGATTCATGGCCTGGTAGACCGCGCCGGTGACCCGATCCTGGAACGTGGTTTGCAAGATCGATCCGGCGTAGCTCACGGTCACATCGATGTCGTGACCGGACAGGAAATCGATGGGGGCCACTGAGGAGGCGCCCGGCGTGATGACCCCGTTGGTGTAGACGTTGGTGAAGCACCCAAAAGGCCGCCCCATCTCCAGAGACACGGCGGCACTGCGTTCGATGCCTCCGTACCCGAAACCAATCCCTCCCACGGCATGGTCCTGTGCGGCCGAGTTCTGGACTACGAAGCAGGCCCCGAATGTCGCCGTGTTGGTGCGGCCGACTGCGCGGTAGGTGAACGACGCCGTAAACTGCGTCACATCCTGGGGAGTCCTGTAGAAGATCGAGCGGGCCTGCTCGTCCGTGGCGTTTGTGAGGCGAATCCAGCTCGGGTTCTGTCCAAGACCGGGTGCCGGACCGCCATCCCCTTGGTTGATTCTGAACTGCAAGAAGTTGCCGAAGCCGTTGAAGTCGGCGTTGGCGGTGCCCGCCAAGCCGATGACAATCGACGCAGAAAGACCCATCGTGCGAATGCTCATGCCAGTGTCCCTCCAGAAACCACGGGGCGTGCCCCGACATACAGCCGAGAATGCACGCCCCGACGCTGGGAAGATGTCACAGATTCTCGGTCGCGGCCACATCGAACCCGATGCCATCGAAAGTGATGACATCACTGACGAGGACATGGGTGCGGTTGCCTGAGGCGCCACGCGAGTGTGACAACCCGGAGCACGACCTCCATCCGGTCGGTCGCCCCAAGTTGGCTGAATATCCTGGTCAAATAGGTGCGGACCGTCGGCTCGGCAATGCCAAGCTCAAGAGCGATCTGCTTGTCCCTCTTCGCGACGAGAAGCTGCTCGACCACTCTGACGAGCTGCGGGGCAAGGCGAAGCTCGGCCTGGACGGCTGCCCAAGTCGCCGCGTCAAGCGGAAACTCAAAGTCCTCGGCGCCTGTTCTCGACGGCCCCGAGCGCTCTGCTGGTGCTCTCGAACGATTCACCGAACGCCCCCTCTCGCGAACACCAGTTTCCTTCCCCACGAACACTTCCCGACTATCTGCTGCCAAACTAGCAGCAGACCCGAGACAGTTTAGCCTGCTGCGGAAATGGCAGCAAGGCCCCAGCACAAATTGACGTATCGGAAGATGTGCGGGATGCTCAAAGCCATGCGCATGGAGGCTGGACTGACGCAGCGCGAGTTGGCCCTCAAGCTCCGGATGCACAACACGATGGTGCACCGTTCGGAAATCGGCGATCGTCGGATTGATCCGGTGGAATTTGCGGAATGGTGTCGAGCCTGCGGCGCTGAGCCTGGACAGGTGATCGGGCGCCTTTGATTCGGCTGCGACTGCGCCAAAGGTTCGTCGATCGCGACGGACCGACCAGACCTTTCAGACCGCGGTGCCCGATGTTTGCGCCATAGTGCAGAGGCTCCGCGGCTGCGCCGCTCCGCCTCAGCAGCGAGGGAAGGACCTTCCCGTGGAGAGTCCGTTTGTCAAATCTGCGCAAATCTCAGGACGTTATCCGACCCCCAGCGCTAGCCCACGCAAATACTCACCAACCTTCCCGCCACCCCGTCAGCGAACTCGGGCAGTGGCTCCCCGACCAATGAAAGCTCCGTGACTCCCAGCCGCAGGCGTGAGGAGTGCGGTCCATTCACCGCTCACGATGAACTGGGCAAAGTTCGCCCGTATCGCCGAACGCTGGATCCCGAGAGTCCAAATCCTGCATCCCTACCGCGACA
>CAYHQQ010000007.1:0-100804 GCA_964358855.1 uncultured Phycisphaeraceae bacterium | reverse complement strand
CCCCGGTTGATCAAAACCGGTATGCCATATGGCAAGATCTCCGGGGTCCAATTCACACTTCATCGTTCACCGGGGGCTGCGCCCCCGGCTATTTACGTTCAGGCCTCCGGCCTGCAACGCAAAGAACCGATTGAGGCCCAACAAGTCATGCTTCATGACATCACGCGCTGGACGCACGCGACTGAGGGACGAGGCCGGCGAGATTGATGAGGGCTGTGCTCTTGGATGGCTTGGAGGGCACGTTGATGGGCAGCGGGAGGGGTGCGGGCGGGGATTGTGGTTGGTCCAGGGGGTTGGTTGTGACGCCGGCGAGAAGGTCCGAGAGGTTCAGAGGGGGTATGGGGCTGAGCGTTTGGCTGGGCGTTTGGACTGGCGTTGGGGCCGGTGCCGCGGTCGGCGTGGGTGTGGCGTCGGATGCGGGAGGGCGAGCGCGGGGCGTGCGGGGCGGAGAGGGGAGCTGGCCCCAGTGGAAGGAAAGGCGGGCGAGATTTGTGCCTGCGCGGCAGCGTTCGGCGGGAGTTGTGGCCGTCTTGAAGGCGCTGGTGAGTGCTTCGGCGGCGGTGGTCTGGAGGCGCAGGATTGTGGTGCGGACAAGGAACTCGTCGATTTCCTTCAAGCGCGGACGGAAAGATGGGTCTTCGAGGAGGGCGAGGAGTTGGACGCCGCTGAGGGAGAAGCGGGCGCAGAGGGCGGTGAGATCGCCCTGGAGCTCGAGGTAGCCGCCGAGGAGCTCGGTGTGCGAGGGGGTGGGGACGGGCAGGGGTTGGGTGAGGGTTGCGGTCATGCGATATGGGTCGGGCGGAATGTTTGTGGAGCTTTGAAAGTAATACGGGCCCATAAGAATGGATGCATGTTGGAGTTGTCGGACGCGCGGGAAATGCGCGGAGGGGGTGGCGCGCCGGTGATTCCCGGTGCCATTGCCCTCAGGCCCGCGATGCCATGCGTCCGTCTGCGCTCTTCGTCTCTTACAGGCATTGCAACATCACTCACCGCCGCCGCGGAGCCCGCGAATGGAGAAAGGAGCGACTCCGCCCGGTCGGAGTCGCTCCTGAATGATCCACAACTCGAAATCAGGAAGGGGCGCTCAAAGGTCAACAGCCCGTCTCAAACGCGACCACAAACGCGTCGTAGTCGTTGAAGTCCACGGTGCCATCGCCATTGAAGTCCGCGGTGCGCCCCTGCGGGCATGAGCCTTCAAAGCACACGACAAAGGCGTCGTAGTCGAAGAAGTCGAGCGAGCCGTCGCCATCGAAGTCGGGGGGGCACGGTGGACCCACCAGGTCCAAGGTCCACAGCACCGCATGGCTAAGGATCTCATATTCGGGGAAGAACTGCTCGGAATACGCGTTCCCGACGATCGCGAGAGTCCGACCGTCGGTCCAGATGCTTTTCGCCGACGAGTTGATGTACCCCTGGGAAGGTACACGCTCAGATCCACCCACGACTCGGCGGTTCCCGTCCAAAGTGCGGCCCGATCTTCGACCCATCCGACCTGGTAGCCGTCCGTTCCTCCCAGTGCCTCCGACGACACGCGTCCCGGCGGAGTCAAGTCGATCCACGATGCGGCCGAGCCGTTCGAGAGGATCGCGTGCGAGTAACCATGAAAGGGACGGGGAAACATCGATCCAACCTGAAAGTTTGCCGAGACTCCTGTCGTCCGAGAGGATTCCCAGGCATCGTTGTGCAGATCGACAAACGACTCGGCCGTTCCGCGCCACATGCAGGCGTGAAACTGATGGCCAGAATCGTTATTGAAAGAGACCCAGCCCACCTGCTGGCCATTGCCCACCCCGCTCGTGCTAGTCTGGAGCGCGAATGCCGGGTGCAAGTCGACCATGGATTCGGCCGAGCCGCTCCACATGACCGCGTGACCGCCCTTTCTCCCCACCTGCTGAGATCCCGAGGTGCCGCTCATGCCGCTACCCCCCGCGGGGTCGAGGTCAACGAATGAGGCGGCGGTTCCATGCCAAAGGCCGGCGTGAGTGACGCCGTTGACCGTGATCGCTCCAACCTGTTGATCGCCAAACACGCCGCTCGCACCGGACGAGTCCGCAAAACTCGGCGTCAGATCGACCAGGGGCGCCGCAGCTCCGCGCCACAGCAGAGCGTGGGTATATGCGTTGCCCTCTGGGCCGTAGTAGGCGGATCCCACCTGCACATTGCCCCAGACACCGGTGGTCTGCGGAGAGAGTGACCCAGGGGGATCAAGCACGACCGGTTTCCATTCCTGCGCCAACGCGCTGGTGCTCATCGCACCCAGCGCGATCGCGCCCACGAGGGACAAGCCGGAAGGATGTCCAAAGCGGTTGAAGATCTTTGACATGAACTTTCTCCTTGCGGGATCCGAGCGCCGCCTGATCCGTTGGACTACGAATCTCGGTCCATCAGGTCGACAGATCAACCTAGGCGCAAGCCTTTTGATGCGCGGTAGGGAATCGTGCTGGGTATCGGCGTGCCGTCTGGAGCCGCCCGGCCAGACGCCACCACTGAACCTCTCGGACCTGCTCGTGGGCGTCGCAAACGATTCCCTGAACCACGCTCAACGCCAGCCCATTCCCGCCCCGGCGCCCGTCACGTTTCCTTCCACGCCTTCCAATAGCTCAACCCTGAAGAATCTCGCGAGCCTCGCCTCCGTCGCGCGAGCGTCCAGCCCGTGATGCGACCTTTCCCCAACGAAAGCGGGAGCCCGTCCCCGCCAAAGGTGTCAGTGCCCGACGCGCCAGCGAGGGCGGGCAATCATTGTCCTGTCGCGTTATTCAACGCGGAATGCGGGCGTTGGTGAACCCTCGTTGGCACGTCTGGCTCTCAACATGGGCCGTCGTCACGACGCGAAGGACGATCACCGGCCTCCTCTCCTTTGTGCGAACTCGTCGGCGCACTCCGGGTCGGGCCGGACGCATGTGGGCAATTTGTACTTTCCATTGCGCCGGGCGTTCAAGCACCTGATATTCATATCCGATATCGAGTGAATGGGACCTCTGTGACGCAAAGTTCACGGTGAACGGCCTCGGCACGGATCTGTTTGCGGCAATCGCCGCAACCGGATTGGGGTGAAGAAATGACATCGAAGAACCCAGCGCCGCCCTCGCAGACTTCTGCGTCCCACACCGGGTCGCCCGCCCGCACGCTTGACCACAAGGACAGTCCGTCCGACTCGCCGCGCGAGGCGGGAACGCCAGAGCCCACCGGCGTTGAGCACGCCCTTGGCGTGGTTGAGCGCGTAGTCGAAAGGGTCCGCGAACTCACGGATTCCGCGGGCGCGGAGCAGTCCGGTTCGCCGTCGAATTCCCCGGGCGCTGGGCGAGCCGATATTTCACTGCCGGTAATTGATCCGCACCGCCTTGGCCAGAAGCCGGCATTGGGCGTCTCCCACGGCGAGGAATTCCTTCACACCGTGATCGAGTCGCTGGATCATCCCTTTCTCGTGATCAACATCGACGATTTCTCCATCAGCATGGCCAACACCGCGGCGAGAGCGTGCGGTCCGCAGGGCTCCAGGCACTGCCACGAACTGACACATCATCGAGCGTCCCCCTGCGATGGGGCAAAGGACCCCTGCCCTGTCGAGCATGTGAAACGGACCCGAAAGCCCTACCGAGTCGAACACATCCATTCAGGCGCGGCGGGGGTACCGCGTCACGTCGAGGTGCACGGCCATCCGGTGTTCAACCGCGACGGGCGCCTCGTGCAGATGATCGAGTACTGTCTTGACATCACCGATCGCAAGATCGCAGAAGCGGAACTGCTCGAATCCCGCGACCTGCTCGTCTTCTCCATGGCGAAACTCACCGAGTCGCGCGATCCAGAGACCGGTGCCCACCTTGAGCGCATGCGGGCATACTCGGTGCTCCTCGCCCAGGAACTCGCCCAGCACGGCCCCTATGTCGGACAGATCAATCCCAACTTCGTCACCGAGATGCATCTCGCCAGCCCGCTGCATGACATCGGAAAGGTCGGCATTCCCGACAGCATCCTGCTCAAACCCGGGCACCTTACCGGCGAAGAGTTCGAGATCATGAAGCAGCATGCCGCCATCGGCGCCGATGCCTTGGGGAAAATCGCGGCGTCGACCAAGGGTGTCAGCTTCCTGCAGATGTCCACCGAAATCGCACGGTCCCATCACGAGAGGTTCAACGCCACCGGATATCCCGACCGCCTTGGCGGAGACGCGATCCCGCTTTGCGCCCGGATCGTGGCGCTCGCCGACGTCTTCGATGCGCTCAGTTCGGCAAGAGTCTACAAGCCGGCTTTCGAGCCCGCGGCCGCAAGACTCATGATCCTCGCGGAGTCGGGCAAGCACTTCGATCCAATCGTCGTCGAGGCCTTCACCGCGCGGTGGGATGACTTCATGGCGATTCACCAGCGATTGGGAACCCATTGAGGCGAGTTCCCAACGCCGCCCCGTCACATGGTCGAACGCCAACGCCCGTCGCTGGCAAGGTCGGATGGATTCGGTCGCGGCCCTCACGGTCGACCACGCCCACGGGGTGCAGACATCGCCAGGAGTAGCCGGTCTGCGGGGATTCGGCGGCTTAATATCCACACGCCAACGCCGATGAGGGATCACCAATGGCGGGAGGTCTCAAAGTCCAAAAATGAAAGAACCCTCCCCATCAGAGAAGGGTCGATCTGGTTGAAATAGCGGGGAGTGGATTTGAACCACTGACCTCCGGGTTATGAGAGTTTCACGCCCGAAAGCCGCAAATTCCTGAATCGCCGGTACCTTGCGCACTCGTCGGGAGTTACGTGCTCTCGATGCTCGACGACCATGATGCCCACTTGTGCCATGTTTATCAAGCCGTAGGGGACGCCTTGGGGTACTGGCAAACCGGTGACCTCCGGGCAGTTGTTCGGGAAGTCAACGGCCAGGGGAAGCCGTGCGGCAAGGGCAGTGCGCTGGCCAGCCGTCCCCCCGAATCCGTTCAGAGGAGCTACCGCGATCGCGTGGCCGAATGCGGAACCGCAACCGATCGCTTTGGCTGCGGCAAGGGCATGAGAAGTTGTCGGGCTCGAAGTGGGTGGCCGCGGAGCTGGGCACTTCTCGACAGCATGAAAGGCAGACTGAAGTCGCCGGGAGTGTTTGGGAGGCCGTGTGCAAGCGGAGGCGACTTCAGTGGCATGAGACGGGAGTGCGCCGGTTTGACGTGTCATTGGACATCAGTGGCGATTCCAAACGCACCCTCGCAGGCGCGTCGGGCTCTGATGGGGCGCGATCGCGACGCGTGGATGGCCCGTGCCTCCGAGCACGATTCAGTCGATGAACGTGTCCGCCCGCACCGTGGACCTGGCCGCCAGAAGGCGGATGTGATCCACGGTGAGCGCCCGATCTCCCTTGAGAAGCTTCGACCCCATGCTCGGGTGGATGCCCAGGAGGCGGGCCAGCCCCGAGGCGTTGATGCCGTTCTCATACAGAAGGTGCTGGAGCATGGGCGTGCTCTTGGGCAAGAAGAGACGCACGGGCGAGGTTGAGCATTCGCAAGTCGCGAGCACCAACATCTCGGTGATGGGCACCCCCTCGATGACCCGTGTCGCGTGCTTGTGCCCGCAGGCTCGGGCCTTGCGCCAGGCCTGCTGGGCGACCCATTCTGGAATCGGGCAGGTGAACGCGGGGACGGCATGACCGGGTGCCGCCGGAAGGGCCAGGATGGACCAGTTTCGCATCGTCACGACCCAAGAAGCGCTTGGCAAAGTCGCCCGAACCCGGTAATCTCTCCCTCGTGAGCGGCAATCGTCAGTTGTGCCGTGATCGGATTTGACCGAACTTCTCTCCGCCCGCCCGTGTTGTCGTGTACTCAGAACTGAGGCCCCTATGCGTCGCGTCGCAATTCTGCTCGTTTCTGTGCTTTCCATGTGCCTGGCGGTCGCCGCCAGGGCACAAACGCCCTTGGATACGGCGTTCGCGTATCAGGGTGAACTGGCCAGTGGCGGCACAGCGGCGACGGGCACCTATGACGTGCGATTCAGGCTCTACGACGCCGCCACCGGCGGCAACCAGATCGGCAGCACGCTGTGCTCCGATAATCTGGCGGTCGCCAGTGGGCGCTTCACGGTGTCGCTGGACTTCGGGGCGGCGTTCGTCGGGCAAAAGCGGTTCCTGGAGATTGAGGTTCGACCCGACAGCGGGCTGGACTGTTCCAACGCCACCGGGTACACCACCCTCGCGCCACGCCAGGAGTTGACGGCCGCGCCCAATGCGACGTTTGCTCAGAACGCGGGCACCGCGACCACCGCGGCCAACGCGATGAGCCTGAACGGGCAGTCGGCTGGCTTCTACCAGAACGCCGCGAACCTGACGGGCGCTCTCTCCGATTCGCGGCTGTCGGGCAACGTCGCACGCCTGGACGGCACCCAAACCTTCACGGGCCAGACAAACTTCTCCAACGCGGCCAACACCTTCAGCGGCATCTTCACCGGCAGCGGCTCGGGCCTGACCAACCTCAACGGCGGGAGCATCAACGCCGGCACGCTTGTGCGGTCGTCGCTGAGCGCCGATGTGCGGAGCGGGTTGGGAACGGAGGGCATCGACTTGTCGCTGGCGGTGAGCGTCGCGACCGGGAGCGCTCCAATCTCCGTGGCGGTGTCGGGCTCGTTCGCGTATGTGGTGAACGCCCAAGCGAACTCTCTGCAGGCTTTCAACATCAGCAACCCCGCCGCGCCCACGCTGGCCGGGAGCGTCGCGACGGGGAGCTTCCCACAATCCGTTGCGGTGTCGGGCTCGTTCGCGTACGTGGTGAACTACAGCTCCAACACGCTGCAGGTCTTCAACATCAGCAACCCCGCCGCGCCGACGCTGACGGGGAGCGTCGCGACCGAATCCAACCCACAATCCGTCGCGGTGTCGGGCTCGTTCGTGTACGTGGTGGACTACAGCTCGTTCACGCTGCAGATCTTCAGCATCAGCAACCCCGCGGCACCGACACTGGCGGGAAGCATCGCGACAGAGTACTCTCCAATCTCCGTCGCGGTGTCGGGCTCGTTCGCGTACGTGGTGAACAGCGACTCGAACACGCTGCAGGTCTTCAACATCAGCAACCCCGCCGCGCCCACGCTGGCGGGGAGCGTCGCGACGGGGAGCTTCCCACAATCCGTTGCGGTGTCGGGCTCGTTCGCGTATGTGGTGAACAACGGCTCGAACTCGCTGCAGGTCTTCAACATCAGCAACCCCGGGGCGATCACGCTGGCAGGGAGCGTCTCGACTGGGAGCTCGCCATACTCCGTCGCGGTGTCGGGGGCATTCGCGCATGTGGTGAACGCCGGCGCGAACACGCTGCAGGTCTTCAACATCAGCAACCCAGGGGCGATCACGCCGGCGGGGAGCGCCGCGACCGGGAACTTCCCATGCGGCGTCGCGGTGTCGGGCTCCTTCGAGTACGTGGTGAACTACAGCTCGAGCACGCTGCAGGTCTTCAACGCTGCGATCGGTGTCGGTTTTGGCACACCGCTGCTCTCATCGAGCCTCGCTGGCGTCAGTGGCTCGGGGTTGACCGGTGTCAACGCCACGCAACTAAGCGGTCAGCCCGCATCGTTCTACACCAACGCCTCCAACATCACCACCGGCACGCTCGGTATAGCCCAGGTTCCCAATCTTGATGCATCAAAGATCACCTCTGGCACATTGGCCTTGGCCCAGATTCCGAACCTCGACGCTTCGAAGATCACGACCGGCACGCTGGCAAACGTCCGGACCACCGGTTCCAACCTGAGCACGCCCAGCACGCTCGTACTCCGAGATGCCTCGGGCAACTTCGCGGCCGGCACCATCACGGCCACTCTCAACGGCAACGCCACCACGGCAACCTCGGCAACGACCGCGACAAACGCCAATCAACTCAACGGTCAGTCGGCCTCTTTCTACACCAACGCCTCAAACCTCACCACCGGAACGGTGGGCGAAGCACAGTTGTCGTCCAACATCCCCCGCCTGAATGCCAACACGAACTACTTCACTGGCTTCGATCAGGTCTTTGAAGGCATCATCCGCGTAAGAGGGGGCATCATCACCGACGACTACCAGGCCGGCTGGAACACCACCGACCTTGGGCTGTACTCGGCACGGTCTGGTCACTTCATGCGGTTTGTCACCAGCGGCGGCGGCTTCGTCTGGTACTCCGACGGCACTGTGTTCCCCGGCGGCAATGCCGCCCGAATGCAACTGACCAGCGGCGGAAATCTCTCCGTCGTTGGCTCCCTCTCCAAAGGCGGCGGCTCATTCAAGATCGACCACCCCCTCGACCCTGAGAACAAGTTTCTCTACCACTCGTTCGTCGAGTCGCCCGACATGATGAACGTGTACAACGGCAACATCACCACGGACGCTGACGGGTACGCCACGATCACGCTGCCTGATTACTTCGAGGCCCTGAACCGCGACTTCCGGTATCAGCTCACGGTGATCGATGAGTCCGACGACATGGAGGTCTTCCTGTGGTCCAAGGTCGTTCGCGAGGTCAAAGACAACCAGTTCACGCTCCGTTCCAGCCGCGGGAACCTCAAGGTGTCGTGGCAAGTCACCGGCATCCGCAAGGACGCCTGGGCGGAGAAGAACCGCATTCCCAACTCGGTCGATAAGCCGGCCGCCGAGAAGGGCAAGTACCTCCACCCAGAGGCCTTCGACAAACCCGTGAGCCAGAGCATCTATTCGTCGCCCGCCCCCGTCTCGCAACCCGGGAGCAAATAGCCGGTCGTGTGTTTGCCGAGGCCGCGGCGGTGCACGGGCGTATCGACGTTCTCGTGAACAATGCCGGCATCACGGGCTTTGTTTCTGACATGGGACCGCACGACCCTGAGCATGCGTCGCTGGACGCCTGGCGAGCGGTCCACGCGACGAACCTGGGGGGCGTCTTCCTCGGCTGCAAGCACGCGATCGCGGCGATGAAGCCGCCGCACGGCCGGTCATCACCCTTTGAGGCTCGTCGATTGCGGGAAGTGCCCTGGCGTGAGCCAAGGCACTTTCAATGGCGGGTATAGAATCGTGCTGCGCAGCGGTCGACCCAACAAAAAAAGGCGATTGAGAGAATTCTTCATGGCTCTAGCAAACTCCCCGGCAGATGCGGTCGGACTGATCCGCAGCGGCATGCGCGTCTTTGTGCACGGGGCCGCGGCGACACCGATCACCTTGCTCGATGCGCTCTCCGAGCGCGAAGACCTGCGCGACGTGACGCTCTATCACCTTCACACCGACGGTGCCAGCTCTTTCCTGTCTCCCGAGGTCAGCGGGCGCATCCGATCTGTGTCTTTTTTCACCGGCGCGGCGGCGCGTACCGCGGTGCAGGAAGGGCGTGCCGACTTCATGCCCGTGTTTCTCTCCGATATTCCAGGGCTGTTCTACTCGGGCAGGATCAAGCTCGACGCTGCGATCGTGCAGCTCTCTCCGGCGGACCGGCACGCCCTGCACACGCTGGGCACATCCTGCGACGCCGCGCGGGCCGCGGTCGATTGTGCGGGCATGGTGATTGCGGAAGTCAATGCGCAGATGCCGCGAACGAGCGGAAACACCGTCATGCCTGCCAAGCGTCTGGCGGCGTGGGTCGATTTGGATCGCGCGCTTCCCGAGCACGCCCGCGGGGAGGTGGGCCCAGTCGAGGCACACATCGGAGAGATCGTCGCGGGTCTTGTTGAGGATGGTGCCACGCTGCAGATGGGCATCGGCGCGATCCCGGATGCCGTGCTGGCGCGGCTGGGGAACAAGCTTGAGCTTGGCGTGCACACCGAGATGTTCTCCGACGGTCTGATCCCGCTGGTTGAAGGCGGCGTCATCACCAACAGGCACAAGCGCGTCCACCCCGGTCGGACGGTCACCAGCTTTGCGCTGGGCACGAAGAAACTGTTCGATTATCTCAACGACAACCCCCTCGTTGAGTTTCACCCGTGCGACCGGACCAACGACACGGCGCTCATCCGCAAAAACCCAAAGGTCACCGCCATCAACAGCGCCTTGGAGATCGATCTGACCGGCCAGGTCTGCGCCGATTCGATCGGGCACAGAATCTACTCGGGCATCGGTGGTCAGATGGACTTCGTCCGCGGCGCTGCGCTCTCGGAGGGCGGCAAGGCGATCATTGCATTGCCATCAACGGCAGCGGGCGGGAGGATCTCGCGGATCACCGCTGAGCTCGCGCCCGGTGCCGGGGTCGTCACGACGCGCGGGCACGTCCACTGGATCGTCACCGAGTACGGCGCGGTGAATCTGCACGGGCTTACGCTCCGTCAGCGGGGCGAGGCGCTGATCTCGATCGCACACCCGGACTTCCGTGCGGAGTTGCGCCGCAAGCTTGCCGCGACCCGCTGTTATTCTTTGAGCGAATGAGGGTAATAGCGGGGGGGGGGGATTTCGCTTCGAGGCGCCGCAAAGCCGGTGTGGACCTCCAAAGTGTCCATGCGAAGCGCATGTCCACGGTCGTAGGTTCAGAAAGTTGCGCGGGCCAATGAAAGATCCCTGGTACTGGACCAGGGATCTTCAAATAGTGGGCGAGGGGTGGTGTGACGAACCCGTTTCCAGAGCCCCAGAGACACCGCAGCGTCCGGCGGCCGCCCGGCAGGTTTATCAGGCCGGGTTGGGCTCCTCCGACGGTCCAGAGACCCGCCGAGATCGTCTCAAAGTCGCAACTTTGTGCCGGTTGCGGAGCCATATGGGCCAGGTCGGCGGTGCCTATCGCCCGGGGCCGTCTTCGCGTTGCCTGTACCCCTCCGCCACAGCTCGCTCGAGCCGCTGAATCTCGTCATCGGTCAGCAGCTGAAAGTGCGATTCCCGCTTCCGCTGGGACAACTTGCCGTTGTTCTGGAGACAGAACCGGATGAACAGGTCGATGTCGCGGTCGGGCATGTCGACGACCGCCTGAATGGCACGCTTTGTCTCGTCGTAGTTCGCCAGGAATGCGAGCTCTTCGACGAGCTCCGTTTCAATCGTCTGCTCGACGAAGGTGAACAGGCTCTCGACCTGCACGGTCATGTCCGGGTACCGGTACCACACGCCGGGATCGTTGTGGACCGTCATGCGCCCCTGGTCGTCGAGCGTGTATTCCACCAACCCCAAGAGCGGGCGTGAGAATGCCTCGAGCGACGCGTCGTACGCGGCGGCATGCTTGAGCATCGCCGCCGAAACCGGGAAGATCACGCCGTCCGGCACGAAACCTCGCCGACTGAGGATGTTGTGGATGAGGAGGCGGTGGATGCGGCCATTGCCGTCCTCGAACGGGTGGACGAACACGAAGCCGTATCCGACGATTGCCGCCTGAACAACCGGATGGACGGTGCCGCGCTCCATCCGCCCGTGCGCCGAGATGATCCCCTCCATCAGCGGCGTGACGTGCTCGGGCTTCGGGCAGACGTAGTGCACGCGTTCCTTCCCGATGGACACCGTCTCGCCGACGTAGTTCTGGCTCGTGCGGTAGTCGGCATCCTTGAACCGAGGGTCCACGATCTGATTCTGGAGATCGATCAGCCGCGGCTTGGTGCACAGGTCCTCTTTCAGGGCGACTCGCAGGAGGGCGATGAACCGCTCGGTTCTGTTCGCGTCCGGCTTGATGTTCTCGATCTCGAAGGACGACTTGGTCTCCTTCGTGTACAGGTAGCTCAGTGCTCGTCGCAGGAGTTCCGGGGAGTACGACGCGATCAGCGTTCTGCACCGGGCGGAAAGGTCCCGTGCGATGAACGCCGAAGTCGTTGTGGTCCGACGTACCGTCGGACAGAAGCTCGCATCCCCCAGCAGGTTGTTGTTGACGCGCTGGCGACGGATCGGCTCCGCGCGATCGGACGTGAAGTTCTCCTCGCTCTCCAGAAGGTCCACATAGTTGCCCTGCGTCAGGTCGGCAAGGGAGAGCCGATCGCCGGTCAGCATCTCGTAGAAGTACCAGATGCGGCGGGCGTACTTCCCGTTCGGTTTCGAATTGACGTATCGGGTCACCTCTTCCGCCCCGATCGCCGGCAGCAGAGCTGCCAATAGGGCAAGGTTCATGCCGTCGTACTTGAGGGCAAACTCGAGGTGGTCTCCCGGACTCTCACCCGGCCAGTACGCAGCCGGGTACGTTTCGACGACTTCGCCCGCTGCTGAATCCGTTCTTCGGACGCCACCCTCAGAAACGACGGATCGGTGCCAGTTCGGCATCGCGCGGATCGCGTACCTGTCTAGAAGGGCGGAATAGCCAGCGGGCCGGGTTGTCGCCTTTGGCTGGTCCATTGGGGACTCCTCAAAACGGATACGACGACGCCAAAATCGTTACGGAAGGCCATTCTAGCGCCAAAACGGTTACGGAATCGGCCAAGCGGGTTCAGTTTTGGCGTCTGGAAGGTATATCGGCCAGAAAACTGGTACGATGTGTGAAGCTATCGGCACCAGCGCGCGGTGCGGGTGCGAGCTACCCAGGGGAACTGACCGTCACGGGCGTCGTGAAGGAGCTGCAACGCGATCTCGAGCGGTGCGCCCCTCATGAATACCGCGGCAACTACTCTAATCCCGTGGATATCAGAGCGATCGGACCATCGCCATGCGTCTTGACCAGCTGCTCGCATATTTTGGCACGTCGCCAGCGCTGAAGCTGCTGCGGGCACAACATGCGCCGTTCGTGATTGATTTTCTCCACCGGCAGTTCAAAGTACCAGGTCGCATCTCGCTCCCTGCGTCTGATCTGGTGAGCGCGTTGACGGACTACCGGGAGTCCGTGCAGGCGACTCATCCGGATGCGCTGCGAGACAAACCGGAGCACTACCTGTCCTCCTGGTGCAGTGGGGAAACGCGCTGGCTGCATCGTTCTGTCGAAGGGGGCCGGAACGAGCCGGTGTTTCAGTTGACGCCGCACACAGAGGACGTGTTCCTATTCCTTGACCGCGCGCTGCAGAAGGACCTGGGGTTCGTCGGCACCGAATCCCGCTTGCGCGTCGTCATCAGCACCTTGGCCGATCTCGTCGCCGGCGCCTCGCACGATCCCGAGGTTCGGTTGGCGCACCTGCGCGAAGAGCGCACACGGATTGACGATGAGATCGGGCAGATCCTAAGGGATGGCGGAGTCGAGGCGCGGTATGAACCCGCAGCGGTGCGAGAACGGTTCGCCACTGCTGTCGGACTGCTCAAGGAACTGCTCTCCGATTTCCGCGCCGTTGAAGACCGCTTCAAGGAGATCACCCGCCAGGTACAGCGGCGACAACTCGATGGAAAGGACTCTCGCGGCGAGATTCTTCAGTTCGCGCTCGACGCAGAGGATGTTCTGAAGCAGGATGACCAGGGCGTGAGCTTCTACGAGTTCGTGCGCTTCATTCTCTCGCCAACCCAACAGGAAAAACTTCAGACGATCATCGCCGAACTCGGAAGGATCGACGAGCTCTCAGAGCAATCCGACGGGCTCGCAACGGTGCGCCGAATGGTGCCGTCGCTGATCGCGGATGCCGAGAAGGTGATGCGGACCAATCAGCGTCTCTCTGCCACGCTGCGGCGACTGCTGGATGTCAGGACCGCGTCGGATCGGCGTCGAGTAACCCAATTGCTCTCGGACATCCGGGGCCTCGGTGCCACCCTCGCCGATGCTCCGCCCGCGGACATCAGCGCCACAGTGGATGTTGGCGTGCAAATGGCCTTTCCGTTCTCACGGACGTTCTGGAGCCCTCCCACCGAGTTTGCAAAGATGGACCTCGCGGAGGGACAGGTGGATGATGCTCGCCGCGTGGAGTTGTTTCGGATGCTTGCCCAGCTCCACCGCCTTGACTGGGCGGCGATGCGACAACGCATTCGTGCCCTTACTTCGCGCACCGGCAGGTCCATGACGCTTTCAGAGGTGGTGCGAGAGTTTCCACCCGAAGCCGGCATTGTTGAGCTCTTGGGCTACATACAGATCGCCAAGGATGACGGACACATCATCAGTCGGGAACGGTCCGAGGACATCCAGGTTGACGGGGTCGTCTCTCGCCGCGTGACCGTCCCGCTAATTGTGTTTCTCCCTCCCCAGGAGACCGCGAATGCCTAACCCGTCTACATCTCCAATCCCCGAGTTCCGCGAATGGAGCATCTCGGCAGTTCGACTGCTGCAAGGGGTCGTCTACGCGGACGAAGACCGGGTGTGGAACATTCTGCTCTCCAGTCGGTCACAGGTTGAGACCTTTGTGGCCCGCCTGGGACTCACGCTCGTCGTCGATGAAGCAGAGGGATACGCATACGTTCGCCAATGGGGGGAAGACGAGTGTCCCAGCGGGTACGAGCAGCTCCCGAAACTTGTCCGTCGCAGCCAGCTCGGGTATGCGCCCACGATGCTCGCCGTGCTGTTCCGGGACGAGCTCCGGCGGTTCGAAGAAGATGATCTCCACAACGAACGATGCGTTGTCGAGCTCGACGCCATCTTCGACCAGTGGAAGGGGTTCTTTCCCGCACAGTACGACGAGGTGCGTCAGCGGAAGGAGTTCAGCGCCGCCCTGCACAAACTCGATGACCTGGGGTTCGTGCGAAAGTTCGCCGACAATCCCGAAGCGTGGGAGGTCCGTCGCATTCTGAAGGCGAAGCTCCCCGCTTCGGAACTCGAAACCCTGAAACAGCAGCTGGCTGCGGCTGCGGCGGCTCGCACGCAGGGGGATTCCGATGCATGACGCCCCGCGACTGACACCCGGCTATAGGCTCCAAAAGCTCGAGGTCTCCAACTGGGGAACGTTCGACAGCAGCCGTGGCACAGTGCATGTGGTCAGGCCATGCGGCGCTACCACACTCCTCATCGGGCAGAATGGTTCGGGCAAGTCCACTCTTGTGGATGCCCTATTGACCCTGTTCGTGCGCCCAGTTGTCCGCAACTACAACGTCGCCGCCGGTGCTCAGAAAACCGAACGCGATGAACGCACCTACATCAAGGGGGCGTTCGACCGACGGAGCCGCGACGAAGACAACCGAGCGGAGGTGCAGTTTCTCCGACCCGACGGACGGCACTACTCGACCCTCCTGGCGACCTTCAAGAACGATCGCAGCGAGGCTTTTACCGTCGCTCAGGTTCTGTACCTTGGCAGTGACGGAGGTGCCGAGAAGGTCTACGCCTTCGCGCAGGGTGAGAAGTCGATCGCCGAGCACTGTGCCAACCTTGCCACCACCGAGCGGGTGCGCCAGCAGATGGAGAAGCGCGGTTTCCGCGCCACGGACAAGTACAACGAGTATCACGGCTGGGTCGCCAAGTTCACAGGCATGCAGCCGAAGGCGATGGATGTATTCAACCAGACCGTCGCGGTCAAGGACATCCAGAGTCTGAACAGGTTCATCCGCGAGCACATGCTTGAGCCGAAGCCGTGGATGGAGAAGATCGAGACCCTGCAGGCGCACTTCACCCAACTCACGGAAGCCTATCAGAGCCTGGTGCGGGTCCGAAGGCAGTTCGAGCTGCTCACGCCAATCGCGGCAAAGGGCGCAACCTTCACCGCGCAATCGGATGCGTTGCGCCTGGCGCAGTCCATGTGCGGTGCCGCGGGCCCGTACTTCCGGGCAATGACGATCGAGCTGCTCGGGCCTGCGGCAGATTCGTTGGCGAAGGAACTCTCGGCGCTATTGGCCACCAGGGACCTTCTCGACGCGGGGTTGCGAGACACTGCCGACGAAGAGCGGCAGTTGAAGAATGAGATAGAGAATGCCGGGGGCGAGAGGCTTCGCCAGATTCCGTTGCTGATCAAGCAACATGAGAGCGAGAGTGCAAACCGGCGCGAACGCAGCGTCCGTTTCATGGCCGCGTTGGCCACGACGGGGCTTGCCGCGGATGTGACCGACGATGCCTCGCTGCGCGCGCTGCACCAGAGTCTGCCGGAATTCACCAAGGTGTTAGGCGCTCGCGAGGAGGCGCTCCGGCGTGAACATCAGGATGTCGTGCTCGATCGCGGTGATGCGCACCGCGAACTCAGCGAGAGCAAGCGGGAGCTCGAAGCGCTCGGCACCCGCCACACCAAGCTGCCAGAGCGTCATGTGGAGATTCGTCGGCAACTCTGCGAAGCGCTGCGACTGCCGGACAGCGAACTCCCCTTCGCGGCTGAGCTCATCACCATTCCGACTGAGGAAAAGAGCTGGGAAGCCTCGATTGAGCTGCTGCTCCGATCCTTTGCGCTCAGCCTGCTGGTGCCACAGAAGCACTACGCCGTGGTCAGTGCTCACATCGACCGGAACAGGGTCCGTGACGGCCGTGGCGTCGGTCAGAAGCTGGTGTATCTCCGCGTCGGGGGGCGCGCTGCGCCCCAATCACGCCCGGTCGCCCATACTCAGTCGTTGCTCCGCAAGGTCAGAGTCAAGGACGGCCACGGCCTTGCGCCTTGGGTGAAAGGGGAGTTGGAGGAACGCTTCGACTACCTCTGCTGCGACACCATCGAGCAGTTCCAGGCCGCTCACGACATGGCCCTTACCCGCGAACGTCACATCAAAGGGAGGGGCTCGCGACACGAGAAGGACGATCGGGATCGGGCCATCGATCCACGCGAGTTCGTGCTGGGGTGGGACAACCGCGAGAAACGGAAGGCACTCGCCGAGAACGTCCGGCAGCTTGAAGAAGAGCTGCGTGCGATGGATGCTCGCCTGAATAAGTTGAACGCCGAGATCGCCGGACTTGACGCGCAGCGTCGGTCTGCCGAGGTGCTGCGAGAGACCGCGGCATATGCGTTGATCGACTTCGCCTCTGAGCAAGTCACGATCGCAGCACTGCGGGAGGAGAAGCGAGCGCTCGAAGAATCGAGCGATGCGTTGAAAACTCTGAAGCGCCGCATCACGGAAGTCGAAGCAACACGGAAGCGTTTGGGCGGCGAGCGTGACGATGCCATCCGGCAGCACGAGCGTGCCTCGCAGGATCTGCGCTTTGCGGAGCGTCAGATTGCGGATGCCATCCAGACCATCTCGACGCTCCAGCAGACGGGCGAATGGTCGCAGCACGAGGCGTTGTTCCCAGAACTGTCAAAGCTCTTTGAAGGGGAGCCGTTGACCGTGCACAATATCACGCAGAGGGAGGCAGGCTTCCTGGCTGGCCGGCATGCGGAGGTGGATCGCCTGAAGAAAGAGCTGGAACCGCTGGAGCGTGAGATCTGCAAGCTCATGAACCAGTATCTCCGAGACTTTGCGGACCAGCAGGCCGACCTGGATGCATCCATCGAGTACCTGGGGAGCTTCTGCGCTGCGTGCGAGCACATCCGCCGCGAAGACTTGCCCCGGCACGAGAACCGCTTCAAAGAACGGCTCAACGAGAAGGTCACGCAGGAGATCGGCATTCTCAACGGTGCGTTCCAAACCGAGAAGCAGGAGATCGAACAGAAGATCGAAGTTCTCAACCGCTCCCTCAAGCAGCTTGAATACCGGCCCGGGACGTACATGAAGCTCGAGCCCCGGGCGGTGCGAGACGTGGAGATCCAGCAGTTTCAGTCCAGCCTGCGCGAATGCCTCGCCGATTCGTTCGAAGGAACGCTCGCGGCGGACGAGGCCCGATACGTCCGGATTGCCAAGCTCATCGAAAAGCTCCGCGAGGAACAGCGCTGGCGTGAGAAAGTCACCGATGTCAGGCGATGGTTTGACTTCGCCGCGCGAGAGCTTGACGCGGAGTCTGGCGCTGAGCGGGGCTATTACGAGGACAGCACGGGCCAATCCGGAGGAGAGAAGGCCAAGCTCGCGTTTACCATCCTGGTCGCAGCGATCGCGTACCAATACGACATCGATCCGAGCCGGCCCAGCAGCGATCGCTTCCACTTTGTGGTGGTCGACGAGATGTTCTCCAAGGTCGACGACCGCTACGCCGAGTACGCCCTAGCGCTATTCCGGCAGTTCGGTCTTCAACTGTTGATTGTGGCCCCATTGGACGCCAAGGCCCGGGTCACCGAGCCGTACGTGGAGTGCTATCTCCACGTCGTCAAGGACTCCAAGACGCATCAATCGGAAATCTTCAGCATGACGGCCAGAGAGTTTGAGGACACGGTCCTGGGCCGCCCGGCTGTCGTGACCATTCCCACATCGGCCGTACGTGTGTGAACATGATCCAGCCAGACGACATCTCGCGCAAGGCACGGGCGATCTATCGCGAATACATGCGTGCCTGGGTCGAGGGCGCACCTCAGTACTTCCCACGTCGTGTGCCGGCTCAGACAAACCCGGGAGCAGATGTCGTTGCCGCGATTGACATGGTGAGACGCCTGCGCGAGGGCTCAAAGGATGTGCTGGGGTATGGATACTCGATTGAGTGGAACGAAATTCAGTCTCGGCGGCACGGCAAGAACCTCTTCCCCAGCAAGGTGTTCATTGGTACAGAGATCGATCTCCTGCGACTCGTCGGCAAGGAGAAGGAGTTCCGGCGATTCACCGATGCCGTTTCTCGCCTCCGGTCAGAGTTCCCTGACCTGGAGTCGTGGGTTCGATCGAACATCGTCGCAGTGACAGATGCCGCGGACGACCTGGATGGACTTCTCGAAGTCCTGTGCTACTTTCGTGACCATCCGCGGCCGAACCGATTTGCTCGTGAGCTACCCCTGACAGTGGACTCCAAGTTCATCGAGCGGCATGAGCGAATCCTCTGGCAATGGCTAGACCTGGTTCTGCCACCACACGAAGTGCGCGCGGATGAGGACCATTTCGGGCGTCGGTTTGGGCTCCGATACCACGAGCCCGACATCTTCGTTCGGTTCCTCGACCCCACCGTTCAGGCAGAACTCGGCTTTCCATGCGACGCCCTGGCAGTTCCATTGCACACAGTCGGCGAGTGGGACGTGCGGAACATCACGGCCGTGATCGTGGAAAACCGTGTAAATCTGATGACGCTACCGAAATGCAC
The DNA here is from genome assembly GCA_964358855.1 of uncultured Phycisphaeraceae bacterium. Taxonomy (GTDB): domain Bacteria; phylum Planctomycetota; class Phycisphaerae; order Phycisphaerales; family UBA1924; genus UBA2396. Next base: position 82,064 of record CAYHQQ010000007.1, on the reverse strand, counting down.
GCGCGCCATCGCAATCGGCGGCCTCGGTAACGGTGCGTCGCTTCTGCGGTATATCTCTTGGCTTCAGCGCGCGCGAGTGTGGTACTGGGGAGATTTGGATAGCGAGGGCATCGAGATCCTGTCTCGGGTTCGTGCCATGTACCCACAGGCCGCGAGTATGTTCATGGACTGGGAGACGCTTGATCTATACCGGCACCTTGCGGGCCGAGGCAGCGGTCGTCGATCCCCTGGTCACCTGGCACATCTGACACGAACCGAAGCGGAAGCGCTCCGGGTTTGTGATGAGGAAGGGCTGCGGCTTGAGCAAGAGCGCATTCCACAGGCGGCTGTTGTGGCCATGTTCGCGCGCACCTTCGATGTCAGGCAGCACGCATCCGCTGGCGTTGCTCTGTCGCCCATGAGCAACCGGGCTGAGACCGCGGCGAAGAGGACGGTTTGACCCCCTGATCCGCGCGCCGGCGGCGTTCGGCGCGATCCCAGACAATCAGCCCATATCGGCCCGTCGGTTCACGCCCAGCGGAACTCCGCCTCTGCGCACCGTGCTGCGCCCGAGTCTTGCGGGCCAGTTCGGGCCTTGAGGTCGGGTCCCTTGCGGGCAACGCAAGGGGATCGTCATGACCACCGACCCGGCCTCCCGACTGGATGTGCTTTGCAGGCAACTCACCGAGAGCATCATGGGCGCAGCCTTGTGCGCCAAGGAAATCGCCACGATCGTGCGGGAAATGCACGAAGGCACCGGACCGAGTGTGAACGGTCAACACAGAGACGGCCGGTGTGCCCCGGGTCGGCCACTGCTGGATGAGGCCACGCTTTCAGTGCTCTGGAACGGGAAGGCGATTCACCTCGGGCACACGCACGGGTTCTGGCTTCTCGCTCGTCTCTCCCGCAGCGCCAATCAGTATGTGACGCACCTGGATCTCATCCAGGAGATTTGGGACAACGACCTAACGGACACGGCGGTGCTGCGGGCCGGAGTTCGGCGGCTGCGCATCAAACTGCGCCGCGGCGGCATGGGCGACCTTGCCGACGCGATCGTGGGGCATCACGGCCGGTACATCCTCGACCTGAACGGCTGGCGGCGTCACACGGACGTCACAGCGACGTCGCGCTGACCCCGTCGAACTCGTTGAGCGCCTTGCGGGCCTCCTCGCGGGTGATGGCGCTATCTCCGATTAAACCCAGCCGTGTTTCGACTTCGGCAAGGCGGGTGCGTGCCCCGCTGACCCGTTCGTGAGCGGCGGCCAGCCGCGCGGTGGTAGCGGTGCTCCCGCTCCGGTCCGCTACCAGTTCCCGCAACTCCTTCTCCAAGCGGCCGAGCGAGGCGTGGATCGACGCCCGCTCCGACTTCAGCGCCGTCAGTTCCTCGTCTACGTTGACCTGGGCTTCTGCAAGGATGCGGTCCAGCAACGTCCGGTCGTTGCCGAGCGTCCGGATCTCGTCGACCACGAGCTTCTCGATCTCCAGCCCTGGCAGCGACGACGCCTCGCAGGTGTGCGCCCCGTTCTTGATGGCTTCCAGACAGCGGTAGTAACGGTACTGCTTGTTCCGCTTGCCGTAGAAGGTGTGGATCATGGCGCAGTCGCACTTCTTGCAGCGCAGGAGCCCACGCAGGAGTGCCCCGTACTTGTTGCGCATCTCGATACCACCGGTCCGACCGTTCTCGAGGAGTTGCTGGCGGACGCGCTCGAACAACGCGGGATCGACGATCGCCTCGTGCTCGCCGTCGTAGGTGTTGCCCCGGTGGACGATCTTGCCCGTCAGAAGCGGGTTGGTCAGAAGAACGTGGAGGGTGCCCGTGTTGAAGGGCTGGCCGCCGACGCTGACCCCCTTCTTGGTCACCCGGCGCTTGTTCTTCCACTCCCGGTGCCTGAGTTCGGTGACGGCACGCTGGAGCGACCCCTTGTCGAGGTAGATCTTGAAGATCTCGCGGACCTTGGCTGCCTCGCGGGGATTGACGACCAAGCGGGGACTGCCGCTGGACCGGTCGACGTCGTAGCCCAGGATGGGCACGCCGCCCGCCCACTTGCCCCGGCGCTTCTGGGCGGCAATCTTGTCGCGGATCCGCTCGCCGATGATCTCACGCTCGAACTGGGCGAACGAGAGCAGGATGTGGAGCGTCAGCCGCCCCATCGAGCTCGTGGTGTTGAACTGCTGTGTCACCGAGACGAACGAGACGCCCTTGCGGTCGAACGTCTGCATGATGCGGGCGAAGTCCATGAGCGAACGGCTCAGTCGGTCCACCTTGTAGACCACGACGCAGTCAACCTTGCCGGCCTCGATGTCCTTCAGGAGCTGCTCCAGCGCTGGCCGTTCCATGCTGCCGCCGGAGAACCCGCCGTCGTCGTAGCGGTCCGGAAGGCAGATCCACCCTTCGTTCCGCTGGCTGGCGATGTACGCCTCCGCCGCCTCCCGCTGGGCGTCGAGGGAGTTGAACTCGAGTTCGAGCCCCTCCTCGCTGCTCTTGCGGGTGTAGATCGCGCACCGGATCGGCCCGGGCGCTCCCGCGCCCCGTTCCCGCGATGGCGGCACGCTGGGCGTTCGGCCTCGCTTGGTCATCGCCCACCCCGCAATCCGAAGAAGCGGTACCCGTTGATGTGCTGGCCCGTCACCTTCTTGGCGATCACCGAGAGCGTGCCGTACCGCTCGCCGTCGAACTCGAAGCCTTCACCGTCCGCGAGCACCATCACCCGGATCGTCCGCCCCTTGTACTGGCGGACGATCGCGGAGCCGGGCGGCGGCAGCCGGGGATCGCGCCGGTCGCGCGGGTCGAGCGACCGCACGCAGGTGCGGATCTCGCCGGGCTGCGGCGGGGAGGTGTACGAGCGGGGAGCCATCGTCCGGATCTCGGCGTCGTCGGCGAGTTCCGCCGCCCGCCGCTTGGCTCGCTCGCTCAGGTCGCCCTCCGCGTTGGCCTGGATGCGCCACGCGATCTTGCGGATCAGATAGGCGCGGTGGCGCGTGCGGCAGGCGTGACCGTGGAGTTCCTCGTAGCGGTCCACCAAGTCGCTGGTGGTCATCCGCTGAAGCTCGCCGAGTTGTCGTTCAATCGCATCGGGCATGGGGGTTCCTCTTCGCATGGTCCGGAGCCCTAACCCCGGGGCCGTGCGGAGACACTGAGGTCCGCATGCTGCGGAAGTTCAAGTCGATCGGCGTCAGATTTCGCCAGGTCGCTCGCCTCCCGGGTGGAACGCGAACGTTCCGCATGGATGGCCCGCGCAAGGCCGCGGGCGAAGATGCTCGCCACTTCCGCGTCGCGCTCCGCAGGCGTCATGGACTCGGGCCGGGTGTTTGAGATCACGGTGAGCTCCGTGCCGGAGAGAATGGCCGCGACGATCACAGCCGCATCACCGCATGCCTTTATGCAAAAGTCGCGCGCCGCGTGGCGCGATAGCCAGCGGATCACGGTTGCAACCGCATCCATTCCGCCTTCGCGAGCACGAACCCCATATAACCCGGGCACCCGGCGACGAGAGACGCGGAGAGACTTTGGGCCAAAATCGCGCCCGTGAGGCCCAAGTGGGCCAGAGCCGGTTATGGACGCGCCGCGCGGCAGAGACTCGTCCAATGGGCGGACGGGTTGGCGAACCCTTCGGAACGTGGGCCAAAACGCGAAAACGCCGCCGAGGTCTCTCGGCGGCGTTCCCTGAAAACCAAAGGGCCGGTCGCTTTCGCAACCGGCCCGGCAATAGCGGGGAGTGGATTTGAACCACTGACCTCCGGGTTATGAGCCCGACGAGCTACCAGGCTGCTCTACCCCGCAATCTATGCGGAGTTGTAGGGCGGTTCGCCCAAAACGTCAACCTCCAGCCGCGTTCGCGCTCCGTTCTCACGCCACTTTCAGCGGTTTGCACCGTGAATCGTGCTCAGCCTAGTGGGTTCCCCTGCTCAAGTCCTACACTGGCCCCGATGGCAGACCTTGGCACCGAAAAAGTGAATGTCCTTCTCATCGGCGGCGGCGGGCGCGAGCACGCGATCGCCGTCAAGCTGCACCAGTCCAAACGCCTGGGCGAGCTCTGGGTCACGCACCCGGAGAACCCCGGGCTCTCGAGGCTTGGCCGCCCCGTCGATGTCCCTGTGCACATTCGCGAGATCTATCGTCTCGTTCAGTTCTGCGAGAAGAAGCAGATCGGGCTGGTGGTCATTGGGCCCGAGGAGCCGTTGGCCGAGGGGTACGCCGACAAGCTCGCGGCGCCTGGTCGGTACGTCTTTGGGCCAACCAAGGACGGGGCTCAGATCGAGGCCGACAAGGCTTGGGCCAAGCAGTTGCTGCGTGCGGCGAGCGTGCCGACGGCGGACGGGCGCGTTTTCACCGATCCGGAGGCGGCCCGGCAGTTCGTTGAGAGCCGTGTGCACGACGACGATGTGATCTCCATGCTGTTCCTCAAGGCCGGGGCGATCCGCGAGCCCGCGCGACGGCGGCAGGCGATTGATGCGCTGGTGCGGATCGGGGTCGCGTCGCTGGCCAAGCAGGGGATCACCAACGCGGACATCACGATCGTCCGCGATACGGGCCTTTCCAGGACAGTCACCGGCGAGGCGGCGGCGCTGCTCGCTGATGCACAGTCGGTTGCTCGCGCGTGGCAGGCCAAACGCGCCGATCTGCCGGTGATCAAGGCCTCGGGCCTCGCCCGCGGCAAGGGTGTCGTTGTGCCCTCCTCGATCGCCGAGGCGATGGATGCGATCGACGACATCATGGTCCGCAAGATCTTCGGCGATGCCGGGCGTCAGTGCCTGATCGAAGAGAAGCTTGAAGGCCCCGAGGTCAGCGTGCTCGCCATCACTGACGGGCGCAACATTCTGGTCCTGCCCCCTTGTCAGGACCACAAACGCCTCAAGGACAACGACGAGGGCCCCAACACCGGCGGCATGGGAGCGGTCTGCCCCAGCAGCATCATCGACGAGAAGTCGATGGCGATCATCGAGAGCGAGATCCTGGTTCCGACGGTCGATGCGCTCAAGCGCGAGGGGATCGACTACAAGGGCGTGCTGTTTGCGGGGCTCATGCTCACGCCGGCGGGCCCTAAGGTGCTCGAATTCAACTGCCGCTTCGGCGACCCTGAGTGCCAGACGCTTATGACTCGCCTCAAGACCGACCTCATCGAGCTGATGCTTGCCACGTGCAAGGGCGAGCTCGACCAGATCGAGGTTGAGTGGGAGGAGCGGGCCTCGTGCTGCGTGGTCGTTGCGGCCGAGGGATATCCCGACAAGCCCAAGTCCGGGGTCGTCATCGAGGGGATCGACGCCGCGATGAAGGTCGCGGGCGTGACGGTCTATCACGCCGGCACCAAACGCGACCTCGACAGCCAGATCGTCACCGCCGGCGGACGCGTGCTGGGGGTCACCGCCTTGGGCGACGGCGTTAAACTCGCCCGCGAGCGTGCCTACGAGGCGGTTTCCAAGATCAAGTTCCCCGGCATGCAGGTCCGGCGCGACATCGGCATGAAATCCTCCTGATCCGGTCTGCAACACGAAGTGACGTCTTCCGGTAGAGTCATCGGATGCGTTGCACGCTGCTCATCCTCACCATCGTGGCCGCATCGCTCACGGGCGGTTGCGAAAGCGAGCAGTCACGGCTCGCCGCCCTCGCGGCGCGTGCGGCCTCGCCGACCGCGGGGCGTGCGGCGACGGCGACGCAGATGGCCCAGTTCATGAGCGCCGACAAGATCTCGCCCGATGCGGCTCTGACCATGGCCTTCGACATGGTGGAGGAGGCCAAGAAGACGCCGTCGGACGGGGCCAGGAGCGCCGCGGCGACCGCCTTTGCCGGGACGGTGCTCGATGCCATCGCGATCGTCGAGGGGACTCTCGCCCAGGCGGCGGAGTTTGAGCTCTTCTGGCAGCGGGTGGGCGGGCTGGCGTTCAACGCGGCGGAGGAGGCACACGCGAACGGGCGCCTCGCCGAGGCCGACTCGCTCGTGCTCGCGGGCGGCAAGCGGTGGCAGAACGAGTACTACTGGTCGAGGCGCCCCGACCACGATGGTCTGGTCGCGTGGATCTGGGCGCGCGTCGGCAGGCAGAACGAGGCGATCCAGCGCCTTCGATCCAGGGCGGACCTGCAGCCGCCGGCCGACGAGGTGCTCAAGGCTTTGACGGGATCGAACTGACGAGCGCGGTCGCTTACGGCGCTGCATCGGGGCCGGGGCGTGCGCGAAGCATCCACACCAGCACGGGCGCGCCCAGAATGCTCGTGACGACTCCAAGCGGAAGGCGTCCGGATCGAAGATCCAGGAGGCGAACGATCAGGTCCGCTCCCAGCACGATGGTCACGCCGGCCAGGGCGGCCCCGATGACCAGGGTGCGATGGCGCGGGCCCAGGAGCCAGCGGGCGATGTGCGGGGCGGCCAGGCCTACAAAGCCCAGGGGCCCCGCGAGCACCACGGAGATTGCCGAGAGCGTGCCCGACGTGACGAAGAGCGCGAAGCGAAGCCTGGGCAGCGAGACGCCCACGGAGGTTGCTTCGTCGTCGCTCATCGATGACGCGTCCATCCAGGGTCCAAGCCATCGCGCGAGGGCGACACACAGACCGACACATCCCGCCGCAACGCCAAGGTCTCCAAAGGTCGCGTCGTCGCTGAGCGACCCCATGAGCCAGCGCATCGCCGAGAGCCCGCGGTCGGCGAGCAGGTGCTGCACGAGCATCGCGAGCGAACCCAGGAAGAAGGCGACCGACACGCCCACCAGAGCAAGTCGAACATGGTCCACGCGCCCGCGGCGCTGGCCCAGCACGTAAACGGCGATCAGTGTCAGGAGCGATCCGGCGAGCGCCCAGCCGCCGGTCGAGAGGCTCGCGATCGACGCGCCGGTCGCAAGCGTCGCCAGCATCACCGCCAGCGAGGCTCCCGACGCCACTCCCATCAGGTCCGGCGAGGCCAGGGGGTTGCGCAGCAGGCACTGCATCAGCACTCCCGCAACGCCCAGAGCCACGCCCACCAGAGCGCCCGCGGCCACCCGAGGCCCCCGGATATTCCAGATATCCATCGAATCGGGGAATGCCCATCCGCCAGGACCGATCGCCAGCCGGGCGGCCCCGGTCGCGACGGCCGAGGCGGCGAGGATGAGCAGGGCCGTAGATGTGGCAAACTTGGGGCGTGGCATGGGTTTGGCGAGTGGGTGGCCCGGGGCTCGAAGCTCACCCACAGTACCATCGGGCGTCGGAGGCCGCCTAGTATTGCCCCCAATTCCTGACAGGAGATTCCGCTTGGCCCTCAAGCCCTTTCGATGCAAACTCGTGACCCCGACCGCCAGCCTCGTCGACGAGGAGGTGCGGTATGTCCAATTGCCGGTGTGGGATGGGTCCATGGGCTTTCTGCCCGGGCGTGCGCCGATCGTGGCGGCCCTTGGAAACGGAGAACTTCGCCTGGACATCGCCGACTCGGCGAAGGGACCGGGCGGCAGCCGTTCGTTCTTCGTTGAGGGGGGCGTGGCCAAGATGGGCGACACCGAGCTGCTGATTCTCGCCGAGCGGGCCGCGGCCGCCGAGACGCTGACCCTCGCGGGTGCGGAGGCGGAATTGACGGCGGCCAAGAGCCCCAAGGCGGGCACGAGCGCTGCCGACGCCCGCAAGGCGGTGGATGCGGCCTCGGCGAAGGTCGCGTTTACCCGCAAGGCCAAGACGGGCATTTAAGAGCACGCAATCGGAGCGTAGAGCCGGGGGTGCGTCGCGCGCCTGGACTTTCATTGGGTGGTGCAAAGCCTATTGTCGGTCGCACGCCTGCGCGCGTGCACACGGAGCCTGTTGATGTCGCAGCACGAAGCGCCCGCCGCCGACCGTTCCACGCAAGAGCGGATCCCCGTCACGGTCTTTGCGTCCAGCAGCCTCGCCAGCCGCACCGTCGCCGGCGAGATCGCGGGCATCATCCGCGAGCGAGCGGCCCAGGGAAAGCAGGCGGTGCTGGGGCTCGCGACCGGCAGCACGCCCCAAGCGGTCTACGACGAACTCGTTCGTCTGCACACTCAAGAGGGTCTGAGTTTCAAGAACGTGGTCACGTTCAATCTCGACGAGTACTACCCGATGTCGCCCGACAGCTTCCAGAGCTACCGGCGGTTCATGCGCGAGTATCTCTTCGACCACGTCGATATGAACCCGGCGAACACCAACGTGCCCGATGGCACGATTGCACGCGCCGACGTCGGCAAGTTCTGTGAGGACTACGAGCGACGAATCAAGGCGGCCGGCGGCATCGACATCCAGATTCTGGGCGTGGGGCGCACAGGGCACATCGGGTTCAACGAGCCCGGCTCGCCCAAGGACAGCCGTACCCGACTGATCACGCTCGATCGGGTCACGCGGATGGACGCCGCCAGCGACTTCTTTGGCGAGTGGAACGTCCCGCGGACCGCGATCACGATGGGCGTGGGGACGATTTTGGACGCCAAGCGGATCGTGCTCATGGCGTACGGCGAGCACAAGGCGGGGATCATCAAGCGGGCGGTGCAGGGCGAGGTGACCACCGGCGTTTCGGCCAGCTATCTCCAGCAGCACCGCAATTGCACGTTCATCCTCGACCCGGCGAGCAGCGCGGAGCTGACGCGGTTCAAGACCCCTTGGATGCTTGGGACGCTCGCGTCGTTTGGCATGACCTGGGATCTGCGGACCACCAAGAAGGCCGTCACCTGGCTGGCCTTGGCCGTCAAGAAGCCGATCCTCAAGCTGACCGACGAGGATTACAACGAGCACGGGCTCCAGGAGCTTCTGGCGACCCGTGGCCTGCATCGCGGCGCGTACGACATCAACATCGAGGTTTTCCGAGCGCTGCAGACCACCATCACCGGCTGGCCGGGTGGAAGGCCGCCCACGGGTGCGACCACGCAGGCCGCCCCGGCTGATGCGGTGCGGATCGAGGGCCCGGGTGCCGCAGTGTGGCGCGGAGTCGGTGCGGGGCCCGCGGCGCAGGCCGAGGGCAAGGCCTACCGGACCCAGAGCGACGCAACCGAGTATCCCAAGCGTGTGGTGGTCTTCAGCCCGCACCCCGACGATGACGTGATCAGCATGGGCGGCACGTTCATCCGGCTGTGCGAGCACGGGCACGAGGTGCATGTCGCCTACCAGACGAGCGGCAATATCGCGGTGTGGGACGAGGCGGCGCTTCGTCACACCGACTTTGTCGCCGAGTACGCGCGGGCGTTCCCCGAGCTCGGGCGTGCCGCGGCCGAGGCGCTGGAGCGCAAGGTCGAGTCGTTTATTACCGGCAAGCAGCCCGGCCAGGTCGACACGCCCGAACTCCAGAAGATCAAGGGCCTCATCCGGCGCACCGAGGCCCGGGCTGGCGCGCGGTACAGCGGTGTGAAGCCGTCCAACATCCACTTCCTTGATCTCCCGTTCTATGAAACGGGGCGGGTCAAGAAGAAGCCGCTGAGCGACGAGGACGTGCGTATCACGATGGAACTGCTCGAGCAGGTCAAGCCCCACCAGATCTACGCCGCGGGAGATCTCACCGACCCGCACGGCACGCACCGGGTCTGTCTCGCGGCGATCACCACGGCGATCCACAAGCTGTCGGATCGTCCGTGGATGAAGGACTGCACGGTGTGGCTCTACCGCGGGGCGTGGCAGGAGTGGGGGGCCGACGAGATCGAGATGGCGGTCCCGCTCAGCCCCGACGAGGTGATGCGCAAGCGCTTCGCGATCTTCAAGCACGAGAGCCAGAAGGACCAGGCACTGTTCCCTGGCCCCAATGACAGCCGGGAGTTCTGGCAGCGTGCCGAGGACCGCAACCGAGGCACGGCCGAAGTCTTCGACCGTCTGGGCCTGCCGGAATACCAGGCGATCGAGGGCTTTGTTCGCTGGCGTGCGAGTATGAGCGATGGTTCACTCGAGCTCAAGCCCGGCGCCAAGGTCTGAGATTCCAGGGTCGCCCTGTCGACCGACCAGCGTGCATGGAAGTCGCAGAGTGCAAGGCGGCGGCTGATGCATTTGCCAATCGCGAGGGCTTCGCCTCAGCATGAACGCCGCGCGGCGATCGGGGAAACTTTCGCGTGGGCAGGTTGGAGTGTTGACATAACGATTAACCCAAAGAGCAACCGGGACTTCACGCGGTTGCATGGTTCCACCCGACTTTGGAACGCGCCCTGTGGGCGACTCCGGAGCACGCCCTGAAAGGACACGCCATGAATCGAATTCTCGCGACTGCAACCCTCGTCTTCGCTCTCACACTCGCCGCCTGCTCGACAGCTCCCAAGACGGAGGGAGGCAAAGCCGACAAGCGAGATGAAGCGGCCGCGGCGCTGGCCAAGGCCGAGCGCAACGACCCGACGCTTTCTCCCGTCCTCCGCGATGCCAAGGGATACGCGGTCTTCCCGACGGTGGGCAAGGGCGCGGTGGGTGTCGGCGGGGCCTACGGAAAGGGCGTGCTGTACGAGAGCGGCACGTTCGTCGGGTACTGCGACCTGACGCAGGCCACGATCGGCCTCCAGCTCGGCGGTCAGTCTTACACGGAGATCATCTGCTTCTCGACGACCGAGGCCCTCAACCGCTTCAAGTCCGGCAACTTCTCGTTCGACGCGCAGGCGACCGCGGTGGCGCTCAAGGCGGGGGCCGGCACCAACGTGAAGTACTCCAACGGCGTGGCGGTGTTCACGATGGACGAGGCGGGCCTGATGTTCGAGGCGTCGGTGGGCGGTCAAAAATTCAGTTACCAGCCGAAGTGAGCTGCCCCGCCCTTTGCGGCACCTCACCAGGAGTTCTCGCAGCGTCCCAATCCGCGGGCGATGACCCAGGCTTCGCTGGGCACTTGCAGTTCTCGGTCTTGCCTGATCGCCAGCCCGATAGGAACGCCATGGGGCAACCGCACTCGATGTATTGGGACTCCCCTGCCCGACTGTCCCGTCAAGACGCGACTCCCCCGGACGGCCTCGGGCTGATTGGGTGGTCGAATTTCCCCCGTGAGGTACCGTGAGGGCAGGAGGAACGAGAGCATGATGAGCAATATCAAGACGATCGCCGCTGGTGTGACTTTGGCCGCGGGGTTCGTGTCGGGTGCGTCGGCGCAGGTTTCGTGGACCAACTGGACCGACGCGAACGCCGGCGCCGCGGGCTCTGCTTCGGGGAATATGGGCGGCGTCTTTGTTCGCTACACGGGCGAGGTGCTCTTTGCCCAGACCAACGGGGCGGGCACCAACTACTGGCAGCCCGATGCCGCGTACCTGAGCGCGACGGTCCCCAACGCGCCCGCCAACGCCGACATCATCGCCATCACCGGCGGCAACCAGACCGTCAACACGATCACGTTCTCGCAGGCGATCACCGACCCGATCATGGCGATCGTCAGCATGGGCCAGGGAGGCCTGCCCGTGGACTACGTCTTTGACGCGAGCTTCAGCATCCTGAGCGTGGGCCAGGGGTACTGGGGCAACGGCACGCTCGTGCAGCCGGCCTCGAACATTCTCCGCGGCGAGGAAGGGCACGGCGTGATCCAGTTCCAGGGCAGCTTCACCTCGATCAGCTTCGTCGTTCCCACAGGCGAGTACTGGCACGGCTTCAGCGTGGGCATGGTCCCCACGCCCGGCTCGATGGCTCTCCTGGGCCTGGGCGGGGTGGTGAGCCTCCGTCGTCGTCGCTGATCTGACACCACGATCGTGACAACTGCGAGGGCCGGACTCTGTCCGGCCCTCTTTCAATTGGGCGCCAGGGCCAGTGTGCACGCGCCCCTCGGCACGGTTATTCTTCGTTCCACCGACGGAGCCCCCCCATCCTCCCCATCACCCCTCGCCCCATGAATCGCATCGCTGTCTGTTCCTGGTCGCTCTTGCCAACCTCCGTCGAGGACCTTGTCGCCAAGTGCCGGGCGTGCGGTATCGATGGCGTGCAACTGTGGCTCGACCCGGTGCGTCAGTGGCAGTGGCGGCCCGACGAGGTCGGCGGGCGTCTGCGTGTCGAGGGGATCAACATCGTCTCAGGGATGTTTGGGCCAAAGAGCGAGGACTACTCGACGCTGGAAACCATCAAGGCCACCGGCGGCCTGCGCCCCGACGCGACCTGGCCCGACAATCTCAAGGCGGCCGATGGCGACGCGATCATCGCCTCGCGCCTTGGTGCTCCCCTGGTGACGTTCCACGCCGGCTTTCTGCCCCACGAGGCGGGCGACCCCGAGAGGGGCAAGCTCATCGATCGTCTGCGCCAGGTGGCCGAGAATTTCGCGCTGCGCAACGTGCGGACCGCGCTGGAGACCGGGCAGGAGAGCGCGGGCACGCTTGCGGCGCTGCTTGGCGAGCTCAACTCCGCCCTCCCAGCCCGGGCGCACGTGGGCGTCAATTTCGACCCGGCGAACATGATCCTGTACGGCATGGGAGACCCCATCGCGGCGCTCCGCGAGCTTGTGCCCCACGTCCTGCAGGTCCACATCAAGGACGCCGTCCCTGCCGCCAGGCCCGGCTCGTGGGGTGAGGAGCGCAAGGTGGGCACGGGAGCGGTCGACTGGCCCGCGTTTTTCCGCGTGCTGCGGGAGGCGCGGTACGCCGGGGACTATGTGATCGAGCGGGAATCGGGCGACGATCGTGTGGGCGATGTGGCCGCGGCGCGTGAGCTGATCGAGCGTCAACGATGAGGTCGGACATGAGTGAGATCAAGGTCGGCATCATCGGTCTTGGATTCATGGGCAAGACCCATCTCGCCGCGTTCGGCGCGAGGACATCGCAGTGTCGCGTCGTCGCGGTCGCTGATGCCAACATCGACAAGGCTTCGCTGGCGACCGCCGGCAACCTCGCCAGCACGGGCTCGGTCGACCTCACGGGGATCAGGACGTACACGACGGCCCAGCAGCTCCTGAGCGATGCGGACATCGATCTGGTCAGCGTCTGCACGCCCACCGACACACATCGCGATCTCGCCTTGGCCGCCATCGCCGCCGGCAAGCACCTCTTGCTTGAGAAGCCCGTGGCCGTCGCTTCCGCGGATGTGCGACTGGTCGCGGCCGCGGTTCGGCCGGGCCTTGTCGCCATGCCGGCGATGGTGATGCGATTCTGGCCTGGCTGGCCCTGGCTCCGCGAGCGGATCCACGAAGCTCGGGCTGGCAAGGGCGACTTTGGCCGCCTCGTCGGCGTCACGTTCCAGCGATTGGGCTCGGCGCCGGCGTGGAATCCCGACTTCTACGCGAGCGAGGCCCGCACCGGCGGCGCGTTGACCGACCTGCACATCCACGATTCCGATTTCATCCTCTGGTGCTTTGGCCCTCCCGCCCGCACGTCTTCGGTCGGGTCCCTCAACCACGTTACAACCCAGTACGTCTATCGCGATGGTCCCGATCACATCGTCGCTCAGGGTGGTTGGGGCCACTCCCCGGGCTTCCCGTTCGTGATGCGATACGTGGCCGTCTTCGAGAAGGCTACCGCCATGTTCGACCTTTCGGGCGGGGCGGCGCCGGTCACGGTGTTCCGCGACGGCGTTCTTTCGCAGCCCGCGCTGCCCACACTCAGCTCGTACCAGCTCGAGATCGACCACATGCTCGACGCGGTGGCCGCGGCCCGGTCGGGCGCGCCCTTTGAGCTCCGGGCCACGATGCAGGACGCGGTGGCGGTGGCGGAACTCCTTGAGGGCGAACGGGCGAGCCTTACCGCGCGCTGATCGTGCCGAGCATCCCGATCTCAACGCCGTAGACCTGGGCCAGTCGCTCGGCGGTGAGGGCCTCGCCCGGGCTTCCCATGGCGGCGATGCGCCCCTGGTCGTCGAGCAGCACGGCGTGATCGGCAAACCGCAGGGCCGAATTGATATCGTGCATCACGGCCACAACGACGCGTCTGCGGGCCGCCTGGCGTCGCAGGCACTCGAGGGTCTGGACCGCAAAGCGTGGATCGAGTGCGGCCGCTGGTTCATCGGCGAGCAGCACGCCCGAGCCCTCGGGCACCGGGGAGAGCTGCGCGACCGCCCTGGCCAGCAGCACGCGCTGGCGCTGCCCCTGGCTCAGCTCCGTCACGAGTTCGGTGGCCAGGGCTTGAAGCCCGAGCTCCTGGATTGCGGCGTCGACCAGCGCGTCGTGCCGATCGCGCGAGAGGCCCCATGCCAGCAGTCCAAACCCGACGGTCTCCGCCACTGTGAAGCCAAAGGCCATCTCATCACGCTGGGGCACCAGGGCCACGGCGCGAGCGAACTGCCCGCGTGGCCACTTGCGCACATCGATCCCGTCGAGTTGCACCGAGCCCTGTGCGGGCGTCAGGTTTCCCAGGCAGAGTCGCAGGAGCGTCGACTTTCCGCACCCATTGGGTCCCAGGACGGCCGTCACCGCTGCGGGGGCGAAGGCCACGTCGAGTCCGTGGAATACCTCCCGCCCGCGGCGATAGGCAAACGCGATATTTTCGCCTTTGAGAATCACGCGAGAGAGGGTAGTGGGCCCCCTGGACATGGGCTGTGCGAGGGGGCATATCCTCCCCCCAATGTCTGAACCACGCACCATCGCTGTTACCGGCTCCACCGGATTTGTCGGGCGCCAGATCGTCCGCGAGCTCGTTTCCCGCGGGCACACCGTCCGCGTCCTGGCACGCGACCTGGCCAAGGCCCGCGAGGTCCTGCCCATGGGCTCGGGTCTTGTGCAGATCGTCGAGGGCGGGGCGCTGGACGATGCTTCGCTCGACGCCCTTTGTGCGAAGGCCGATGTCGCGATGAACCTCGTGGGCATCATTCGCGAGGGGCGAAACGGACAGACGTTCGAGCGGATGCATGTCAAAGCGACCGAGGCCCTGCTGGCCGCGGCGACGCGAAACCACGTTCCGCGATACGTCCAGATGTCGGCGCTCGGTGTCTCGCCCACGAGCCGTGCACCCTACCAGCGCACCAAGTTCGAGGGCGAGCGTCTGGTTCGCCACTCCTCCCTTGAGTGGACGATCATGCGTCCGGCGCTCATCCTGGGCGAGGGCGCCGAGTTTGTGAGCATGGCGATCGACTGGGCCAAGGGCGAGCAGGCCCCCTGGATCTTCATGCCCTATTTCACCCGGATGGAGTTCGACCAGCGCGTCCCGCTGGGGGCCGTGAAGTTTATCGACCCCATTGTCCAGCCCGTGGCGGTCGAGGACGTGGCGATCGCGTTCGCCGCCTGTCTCGACAAGCCCGAATCGATCGGTGAGATCTACCAGCTTGTCGGCCCCGACCGCGTCCCCTGGCCCACGATGCTCCGCTGGATCCGCGACACGTACGCGCATGGCGGAAACGAGCCCTGGGGAGTCCCCGGAGTGGTGGGTGCGGCCGTGGCTTCGGCCGCGGATCTCTTCGGCATGAGATACGTCCTACCATTCGACGCTGGCATGGCCCTGATGGGCTCTGACGACGCGGTGGGCGAGCTCGTCAAAGTCCGCGAGCATCTGGGGATTGTTCCCCGCTCCGTGCTCACGCCCGCCCCCCCGCATGCCCAAGAGCACGCCGCCGCCCACTGAGTCCGTTCATCCCCCCACCCCCCCGTTCATCCACACGAACCTCACGTTCTCCCCGGCCCAACACACAAGGCGGCCGGGTTTCTGATTGTTTTTCACTTTATGACCCGATCGATTCCATACTCCATGCAAGATAAGACTTCAATTCCAAGCCCCGCGGCCATCCCCGCCCCCACCCGTTACGACCGCCGATTCCTCCAGCACCTTCGCCACGACGGGTACGTCCCGGCGCGACTGGACGCCCTGGCCCACGATCTGGGCATCGAACCCGAAGAGCGCGGGGCGTTCGACGCCGCCGTCAACGCCCTGGCCGCCCGCGGCATGGTCGTGATGGCGACAACCGGCTTTGTGCAGCTTCCTTCGATCGCCGACAAGGGCGGCGAGTCCGACACGGGGATCCTGGCCACGTTCCGCAAGATCGCCAAGGGCGGCGGCTTTGCCCAGGCGGTCGACGCCGTGCGCGAGGGCTCGGTCTTCATCGACGAGCAGTACGCCAAGGACGCTCTGAGCGGCGACACGGTTCGCATCAAGGTCTGGCGTGACCGCGCCCGCGAGCGCAACTTCCCCGCGCCCCAGTGGACGGGCGAAATCCTCGAGGTGATCAAGCGCAAGCGCATCAGCTTCTCGGGCGAGATCATGAAGAAGGGCGACCAGTGGCTGGTCTACCCCGACGGGCGTGAGATCACTCAGCCCATCATCGTCCGCGATGCCGACGCCAAAAACGTCCGCGACGGGCTCAAGGTCATCGTCGACATCGTCGTCTTCCCCGAATTGAACATGCTGCCCGAGGGCGTGATCACCAAGGTTCTGGGCGAGGCGGGGCGGCCGGACGTTGAGACCCAGGCGGTCATCGCCGCGTACAGCCTCCCGGGCGAATTCCCCGACGAGTGCGTGGAGCAGGCCCGCGAGGTGACGGGCGTTTACGACGAGCAGATTGCCGAGTACCTCAAGGGCGGCATCTCCGCGCTCGACGGCGAGTGGGGGCCCCGCGAGGACCTTACGGGCGATTTCATCATCACGATCGATCCGCCCGACGCCAAGGACTACGACGATGCCATCAGCATCCGGCGGAGCGAATCGCTCCCGGGCGGGTGGGAGATCGGCGTGCACATCGCCGACGTCGCGCACTACATCCCGCCCGGCTCCCCCATCGATGAGGAGGCCAAGGACCGGTGCAACAGCGTGTACCTGCCGCGGCTGGTCATCCCCATGATCCCAGAGCTGCTCTCCAACGGCATCTGCTCGCTCCAGGAGGGCGTGCACCGCTTCTGCAAGTCGGCGTTCATGACGTACGACTCGGGCGGCGTCTGCCGGAGCGAAGGGATCGGCAACACGCTGATCAAGTCCGCCAAGCGACTCACGTACCTGGAGGCCCAGGCCCTGATCGACGGCGACCTGACCGAGGCCCGCCGCCACGCCAAGACGCCGCCCAAGTACACCGACCAGCTTCTTGAGACGCTCAAGGACATGAACGCGTGCGCCAAGGCGATCCAGGGTCGCCGCAAGAAGCAGGGCATGATCTCGCTGGAGCTTCCCGACGCGGTGCTGGTCTACGACGAGCAGGGGCACGTCATCGACGCGAACAAAGAGGACGACGCCTTCACGCACACGCTCATCGAGATGCTGATGGTCGAGGCCAACGAGGTCGTCGCCCGCGTCTTTGAGCAGCTGCACGTTCCGCTCCTTCGGCGCATCCACCCCGAGCCCACGCCCGGCGTCGTCGACGACATGCGGCGCACCGCCATGGTCGCGGGATTCAAGATCCCCCAGAAGCCCTCACGCGAAGAGCTGCAGACGCTTCTGGACGCGACCCGCGGCACGCCTGCGGCCCGGGCGGTCCACATGGCCGTGCTGCGGACGCTGACCAAGGCCGAATACTCCCCGCTGCTCATCGGGCACTTTGCTCTGGCGAGCAAGGCGTACGCGCACTTCACCAGCCCGATCCGGCGCTACGCGGATCTGACGGTCCACCGATGCTGTGCGGCCTATCTCAAGGCCACCGACAACGGCACCAAGCGTCCGCGCTCTGATGTCGACAAGAAGCACCTGGGGCGTTCGCTCCGCGACAGCGTGATGTGCGTGGACGAGGACGCGCTGACTGAGATCGGTCGTCACGCGACCACGCGAGAGCAGAACGCCGAGGCGGCCGAGGACAGTCTCAAGCGGTTCCTGATCCTGCAGCTCCTGTCGAGTCACATCGGCGAGGTGTACGCGGGCGCGGTCACGGGCGTCAGTCCCAAGGGCCTGTTCGTGCAGCTCGACAAGTTCATCATCGATGGATTTGTCAAGAAGGAAGACCTCCCCGGCGACACGACGCGAGACAATCAGACGCCCATCTGGAAGGTCGATCAGCGGTCGGGCGGGCTCGTGGACATCAAGAGCGGGCGTTCGTTCAACGCGGGCGACTCGGTCACGGTGAAGATCGCCAATGTGGACCTGGCCAAGCGGACGCTCGACCTGGTCATCGACAACCCAGATGCGCGGGCCGCGGGCAAACGCAAACTGCTCGCCGACAAGCCCGGGGGCGGCCTGGGCGGCATGGGGAGCGGTGGGGGAGCGGGCTTTGGCGACCTCAAGGGACGCACGGGCTCGCAGCGCCGAAGTCAGAAGAGCAAGACGCGGGACAAGCGGAAACCGGACTGGCGCAAGGACCGGTAGGACATTCACCACCGACGACACCGGAGGCACAGGGAGGGAGGCAGGGTTCGAGGCCGAAGAACGGGAGTAGGAGAAGGCAGAAGGCTGAAAGTGAAGGCTGAAGGCGGAGTTGATTCAGCCTTCAGCCTTCACTTTCAGCCTTCCGCCTTTTCTTCCGCTGCGCTCTGTGGTTCAATGCTCTATTCGGCGCGTCGTTGGAGCTTCTCAGTCTGTGATCGCAACAGCGCTCGTTCGGAGTCGTTGAGCGACTGCAGCCCGCCCTCGCGTACTTTGGCAAGCACGCGGTCGATGGCGGCCTGGTCGGAGGCCGAGACGACGGATCGAACGGTGCCTCGGGGGGCCGGGGGTGAGGTCCGGCGCGAGTCGGAGACGATGTCGAAGAAGTCGGTGAGGAGGTGGGAGTGGCGGATGAAGAAGTACCCCGCCACGGCCCCGCCGATGTGGGCGGCGTCCCCGCCTGCGTTGGAGCCTCGGAACAACAGGTTCAAGGCCGCGAGCACCACGTACCCGTAAGCGAGCATCCGCATGGTGAGCTCAACGGGCGGGAAGAGCAGGGTGACGCGGTCCTTGGGGCGCAGTTTCGCGCACGCCATGATCACGCCGAAAACGCCCGCCGACGCACCAACCAGCGAGGTGGTGGGCTCGTCGATGAGCACCGCGGGAAGCGGGGCCCAGTGGAAGACCTGCGTGTTGACGTACCCCGCGATGTTGAGCAGCAGGTAGGAGAGCCCGCCGAAAATCCCGCACACGAGGTAGAACGCCAGGTACTTTTTCCGCCCCAGAGCCTCTTCCACGATCGTTCCGAACATGTAGAGGCCCAGCATGTTGAACCCGATGTGCATCACGCTCGCGTGCAGGAACTGGAACGTGACGAGCCGCCAGACCTGGAGCCTGGAGAAGCCCGTGTACGTTGAGAAGTGTCCGTACGCGGTCAAGGGGTCCATGACGACATACTCGGCGCCCTGGCGCGGGGCTCCCTCGGGCGTCAGCACGGGCTGGTTCGTGCCCTTGTAGACCAGCGGCTGGATCACCAGGCGCCCGGCGGTCTTGAGATCCTGGGGCGTCGCGAAACTCCCGTTGCGCAACAGGAAGACGGGGCTGATCTCCACCTCGCCCAGGAGGGACCGGTCGACCTCGCGCCGCAGGACCGGCACGCCGCTGGTCTGCATCATCGCGCTGAGGACGAAGACGAGGCAGTTGGCCACGATGATCCACGTGTTGATGGACCAGTGCACCGGCGAACCGAACCGACCCGAAATGGGGCCGTCGCGGTAGGCCGGAGCTTGATTGTACTGACGGTCTGAGATGCCCATGGGGTCGGGTGGTTCCGATGGAAGGTGGAGAGCAGGAGGCGGAGTTTACTCGCCCTGCAGCCTCCGCGTGGCGTGCTGCAAAAGCTGCCGCTCTTCATCGGTCAGGCTACCCATCCCGCTCGCGGAGATCTTGGCGAGCACTCGATCAAGGTCATGGCCTGGATCGCCCTGGGAATCGCCTCCCGCGGGCCCATCGGCCTTGACCAGTGGGCTCGACAGGAGCCCTTCGTGGCGGCGGACGAGCGATGGATTGTCGTCGAGCTCGTCCACCTCGTCCTCGGGGGCGATCATGTCGTCCAGAGGCAACGCGGCACCCGCGGAATCTTCCGGTATCACCAGCCAGTCGGGCGGCGGAGCGAACTCCCCCCGGCTGTGGTAGGGGTCGACAAACTCCGCTCGCCGAAGTTCCAGCCACGACGCCAGCCCGCCAAACAGCGAGATCACGATGAACGTCGGCTGCTCGGCCACAAGTCCAGCCACCAGAAGCACGCCCGCAACCAGGAGACCCACCAGACCGACGGTACGACGCGAGCCATGGCGGCCCGAACCCCAGAACGCCTCGATCAATCGTCCGCCATCCAGCGGCGTCAGGGGAAGCAGATTCAACCCCGCCACCGCGAAGTTTGCGTAATAGGCCCACCACGTCGCCGTCAGCCAGAACGAGCCCCCAAGACTCCTGGCGGGGGTCCTGGGGTCGAAGGGATTGAATCGCAGCAGTTCGCTGCCGGCACCCTGTACGACCAGCGCACCGGCGAGCGTCACGCCCAGCATGATGCTGACGGCGGTGGGCGTCAGGACGACCAGCAGCCGTGGCGTCAGGCCCCGGGGCAGCGTGGGGCCCAGCAATGAACCAAGGGGCCAGAGCGGGACGTATTCCGCCTCGCCGCCCACCTTGCGGCAGATCCAAAGGCGCGTCATCTCCCGAAGGAGGGTTGCGAACACGACGCCGAGCACGCCCATGGCGATGTGCATCGGGCCGATCCGATCGGGCAGGATGGCCAAAAGCCCCTCGGCGATCATCCAGAACGCCACGATCCAGTGGACACCGATCCGGTACCCCTGCCAGGAAAAGAGAGTCACCGACCATGTCAGCGGGTCGTCCCACCTCGCCAGGATCGTCCCCAGACGCGGACGCCCCGAGTCACCCCTGGTTCCTGTCCCCAGCGGCGAACCACGACCCCCGCCCCCACCGGGCGAGTCGGGCTTGCGGTCCAGATCGGGTTGGCGGTCTGATGAGCGTGCCACGGCGTCTCTCTTCTCTTCTACAGCATCCCGCGCGAGCGGGCCAAAAGCAAGACCAAGATCGACTTCGCGTCCTTCAATTCACCCGTCTCGATCATTCTCATCGCGGCGGTGGCCGCCACCGGCTCCACCGTCAGCGATTCGTCTTCTTCCAGCTGCTGGCCGACCTGGGTCAATCCGCGGGCGAGATAGGCCCACATCAATTCATCGGTCATCCCCGGTGTCGTATAAAACCGGGTCAACAATTCCAAGGTTGCGGCCTGATAACCCGCTTCCTCGACCAGCTCCCGCCCGGCCGTCACTTCCGGGGCCTCGCCAACCTCCCGCGTCCCCGCCGGCAACTCCAGAAGCGATTGGCCGATGGCAAACCTGTCATTCCGGACAAACAAAATCGTGGGTTCCCCGCCACTGGGCGTCTCCAGAAGCGGCAGAATCACGACCGCTCCAGGGTGGCGAACGCACTCCCGCTGGATTTCTTGCCCACGCGGCGTTCTGAGCGTGATCTGTTCGTAGGAATACTTCTTGCCTTGATAAATGGTTGTTCGTCTGATCTCGCGATGGTCGCCGGGTGAGTTGCTCACGACCGACTGTAACTCCTCCGGGTACCATCCGCCTTCATGGCGGAGCCGTCCCACAATCCCGCTCACCTGCCGCCCGACCTCCCGATTCCCACCGACGATGGGGGGGCATCGCATTTGCGCCGGGGTGTTCTCCCCAATTTGAACCTGCCCTCGACCGCGGGAGGGACCAGGAACCTGCGAAATCTGCCCTCTGGCCCGGGGCGGAACGTCGTTCTCTTTTTCTTCCCGCGGACGGGCGTCCCCGGCGAGCCTCCGGCTCTTCGCGACGGCCTGAGCTGGGACCAGCTCCCGGGCGCCCGCGGGTGCACGCCCCAGAGCTGCGGCTTTCGTGATCTTCACCAAGCCTTCAACATGCTGGGTATCGATGTCTATGGCGTCTCCACAAGCACGCCCGAGCACCAGCTCGAGTTTGTCCGTCGCAACCACATCCCCTTCGAGCTGCTCAGCGACCACCGGCTCGAGCTGATCCGGGAGTTGAGGCTGCCCACGTTTGAGTGGCCCGTTGCATCGGGCGGGCCGACGACGCTCATGCGTCGCATGGCGTGGTACGTCGAGGTCGACGAGGACAAGGCGGCGTATGTCCGCAAGGTGTGGTACCCGGTCTTCCCGCCCGATCGCTGTGCGCACACGGTTCTGGAGTGGCTGCGCAGGCGGCTTGAGATCAGCATCGGCCCGTCGTCGCTGGTCAGTCCCGGCGAAGTCGAGGGGGCGCTGTTGCGGGAGTTTCATTCGACGACGATCGAATCGCGGGGGCGATCGTTCGACACGCGGAAGCTCAAGTCGTTCGTGGCGCAGCGAAGGGGCGAGTTTGTGGGGCTGGTGACGATGAACATTGTTCCGCCCGAGGCCGAGGTCATCACGCTGCAGGCCCTGGCCCAGGGGGAGGGGATCGGCTCGACCCTCTTGCACTTTGCCGAGTGCGTCGCCCAGTACGCAGGTTGTCGGCGGATCTTTTTGACCACCAGCAACGACAATCTCCACGCGCTTGGCTTTTACCAAAGGCAGGGTTGGCGCATCGTCGCGGTTCACACCAACGCGATCAACGCCGCCAGAACGCGGAATCCTGGGCTGCCGCTCATGACGGGCAGCGGCATCCTGAGCCAGGATGAGATCGAGCTCGAACTCGTGCTGTGACCCGATTCGCCCTAGGATTTCCCGGCCCGATTCCAGTCCCCCGCACGCCCGGAGCCGACGATGCCCACGCGACTTGAAGTGACCAAGACCTACAAGCTCTACATCGACGGCAAGTTTCCACGCAGCGAGAGCGGGCGGTCGATGATCATCACCCGCGACTCGACATCCATCCACGTCTGCAAGGCCAGCCGCAAGGACTACCGCGACGCCGTTGAGGCCGCCCGCAAGGCCCAGCCGGGGTGGGCCGCGTCCACCGCGTACCTCCGCGGCCAGATCCTGTACCGCATCGCCGAGATGCTCGAGGGCAAGCGCGACGAGTTGGTTGCCCTCTCAGAGCCCGACGCGCCAGCGAGGGTTGGGCGCACAGCCACCAAAGGAGCTCGATCCGCCAAGACCCCCCGGCCTCAGAGCGCCGCCGCCGAAATCCAGGCGTCGATCGACCGCCTCATCTGCTACGCGGGCTGGGCCGACAAGTACGCCCAGGTGCTGGGGTGCAACAACCCCGTCAGCGGCCCCTTCTACAACTTCACGGTTCCCGAGCCCACTGGTGTCGTCACTGTCATCGCCCCCGATGCGCCGCCGCTCCTGGGTCTCATCTCTCTGCTCGCACCGGCGATCTGCTCGGGCAACACCGCCATCTGCATCGCCAGCCAGTCCAACCCGCTGCCTGCCTTGGTGCTGGCGGAGGCGTGCGCGACGGGCGATGTGCCCGCGGGTGTAGTGAATATTTTGAGCGCCGAGCGGAACGAGCTTCTCAAGGTCATCGCGGGTCATCGCGATACCGACGCGATTCTGGCAGCCAATCTCTCCGCGGCCGACGCCGCGATCCTGAAGGAAGGCGTCGCCGAGAATTTGAAACGCGTGACCGTGCGTGACGTGCCGGACTGGTTCGACAACGCGGCGTGCAACTCGCCGTGGTGGATCGAGCCGATGGTTGAGATGAAGACGATCTGGCATCCGGCGTCGGTCTGACGCGAATGCAAAGGCCTTTAACGCAGAGGGCGCAGAGAGCGCAGAGAGATGCAGTGATTCGAGAAGGAGTTTCTCACACTTCCTCTGCTTTACTCTGCGCTCTCTGCGTTAAGGGGTCTTCACACGAACGGAAGAAGGCATCAGTTCTCGCACGCGTTCCACCAGCCAGTCCCAGTTCATCGCCGGTCCCGGGTCGTTCTTGTTCGCCTGCACGTGGTAGTGCCCGAGGATCCCGTGGAACGCCGCGAAATGCTCGGGGGGGAGCTGCTTTGGGATCAACTTTCCTTGGGCGTCGCGGGGGTAGTCGGGCTCGATCCTGGGGAGCGCGACGCAGAGGGCTGCCGTCAGTCTTGCGAGGGCTTCGTACTGCTCGGGCGTGAAGTCCTGCATCGCCAGCTTGTCGCCCTGCACCTCGCCGACGATCGGTCCCGCCCGGGCGGGGCGTGCCACGAACTGCTTGGTTCGAAACGGCGGCTCGCCGTTGACCAGCAGATGCTCGGGGAGCACCACCCGCTCGCGCCCGCTCTCGTCCTTCTGGTACCAGCGGTCCAGGGGGCCCGGGCGCGAGGGCGGATACGCCCCGATGTTGGCGATCTCAACGCCCACAGAGCGGTCGTTGGCGATCGTGGCGTGGCGGGCCCGCTCCTTCACGTCGAGGGTCTGGTAGATCGTGCCGTCCAGGTCGATCATGAAGTGCACCGAGAGCCCGCGGTGGTCATGGAGGATGTTGAAGCACTGGCGCGACGTCCCGCAGACGTCAAAGTGGAGCACAAACTGGTCGATCCGCTCGCGCAGCATCGCCAGGGGCCATGCGCCCCCGCGCACGCGGTCGAGCTCCTGTGGGTCCAAGCCTTTTTGACGCAGTCCATAGCGGTTGGGCGAGTTGGTGTCTTTCAGTCCATTCTTGGTCCAGGCCGCCGTCGTCGCGGTCCAATCGCTCTGGTCAAGCGGCGCGAACCGGCGCTCGACGCGGTAGGCGTCGAATCCGCCCGGATCGGTCCACAGCACCACGGGCGTTCCGGTGTGGAACAGCTGCCCCGCGATCACGATCTCATCGCCCATGCGGACGAGTTGCTCGCCGGGTCGGTGTGATGCACATCCACACGCAAAGAGCCAGGCGATCAGAAACACGGGTGCAAGGAACTTCATGCCCCCAGCATACAACGAGCCGCGAGCGTGGGCGAGCGGGCGCCCGTTGGTGTTCGATCACGCCATGACGTCGACGCATCGCCCCAGTGCCGGGCGGGCCTCGAGCTCACGTCGCGCTGCAAGCCGCTGGGCCTCGCGATGGACCTGGTTCTGGGCCGCCAGGTAGAGGCTGTACGGAATCGGACGAAGGGGCACCCTGCAGTTTGCGGGTGTCGGGCGGGAGTGCACGCAGTACGCCCGCATCGCCGAGGCGAGGGCGGCGGGGCACATGGGGGATCTTGAGATTGGCGGCAGCATCCGCTGAAACACCAAACGAGTGCTGTGCCGCGCGGCCTGGCCCGTTGTCCAAAGCGGCCGTTGCCCGGACAGGCCTATAAGAACCTCAGTTCGCCGCAGCGGAGGTGGGGCGGCGCCCGCCTGTGCCGGCTGGGACGATGGCCTTGATTGTGCCGGGAATGGACGTGGCCGCGAGATGAGGCGGGACCGCAACACTTCGTGCGGCCTGGAGACGACAGTGCTGCGAACCAGCGATCTTGACTATGACCTGCCGCAGCGGCTCATCGCGACCGTTCCGGCCGAGCCCCGGGAAGCCGCACGCCTCATGGTCGTCGACCGCGCGTCGGGCACGATCCGCGAGCACGCCAGCGTCCGCGACCTCCCGTCGTTCCTTGTGCCTGGAGACCTCATGGTCTTCAACGCCACCAGGGTTCTTCGGGCGCGGTTCGTCGGGACTCGCGTGGACACCGGCGGGTCGGTGGAGGGGCTTTATCTCGGCCCGGCCGATCAGGGTTTGTGGCGAGTGCTCTTGCGGGCCAAACGCCCGCGCGAGGGACGGCGCATTCGGATCCAGGGGCGTGATCACGCCGAACAGATCGAGCTGGAGCTCGTCGCGCCGGGTGTTGAGGCGGGCGAGTGGATTGTCAGGCCGCTGGACGCGCTGGGCAATCCCGTGCTTGAACCCGCCGCGCTCGTTCTCGAGCGCATTGGGCTCACCCCGTTGCCACCATACATCTTGAAAGCACGCCAGGTACCGATGCCTTTGAGCCCGGAGGGCTCGGCGTCAATAGCCGGGGGCGAAGCCCCCGGAAGCGTCGCGCAGCGAGATTCGACCCCGGAGGGGTCGGCCAAGGGCGGTTCGAGCGTCAACGGCGGACCCCTCCGGGGTCCAACGGGTCAATGCGTCTTACCGGGGGCTGCGCCCCCGGCTATTGACGTTCAGGCCTCCGGCCTGGAAGGCAACGAAGGGATAGATCGGAGGGAGTTGGAGCTGCGGCTCACCGACGACCTCGACCGTCTCCGTTACCAAACTGTCTACGCCCAGGCCGGCGCGAGCGGCTCGGTCGCCGCACCAACCGCCGGCCTTCACTTCACGGCCCAGATGCTCGGCCAGCTCGACGCGATGGGCGTGGGCCGCGCGGAGGTTGTTCTCCACGTCGGCACGGGCACCTTCCGCACTGTTGAGACCGAGTTTGTTGAGCAGCACCCCATGCACGAGGAGTGGTGTTCCATGTCCGCTGCCGCCATCGCCGCGGTCGTGCGGGCCAAGGCCCAGGGGCGTCGCGTCGTTGCGGTTGGCACCACCGCCGCCCGGACGCTGGAGGCTTACGCCGAACATCTCGCCGCAACGGGCCAGTCGCCCGAGTTTCTCTCGACGCGCATTCTCATCACCCCGGGGCGCCCGTGGCGTTGGGTCGACGGCCTGCTCACCAACTTCCATCTCCCGCGTTCGACACTGATGGCGATGGTTGCGGCTCTTCTGCCGGGTGAGGTGCCAACGCTCAAGGCTCTCTACGCCCAGGCGATCGCCCGCGAGTATCGCTTCTATTCCTTCGGCGACGCGATGTTGGTCCTCTAACGCCCGCTCGCCCCCGCCGCGGCACAGAGCGCTCAAGGCACCGGCGTGATGTCGAGCTTGAGCACCGCGTGCCCGTTGATCTCGAAGTGCTCGACGACAATCTCGACCTCCCCGTCGGCCGGCTGCACGTACACGCCGTCGTTGCGAGTGGGGGCGTGCCACGTCCAGTTTTCGAGCACCATCTTGCCCGCCACCGTCACCCGCACGCCATCGTCCGACAGCGTCGAGAACCGCCACGAGCCCGCGGGCATGAAGACCCGCGTGGTCGCGATGCAGCCGAAGTGGTCGCGCCCGGGCGCCTTGGCCGCGTCAACCCCGGGCAGGTTCATGTCGGCCGGGCCCCTGGTCACATAGTCGATCGAGAGCGCCGGCAGCGTCGTGCTCACCGCCTGGGGCGAGCTTGCCAGGCCGCGCCAACCGTCCAGGTTCTTCGTTGGATCGGTCTCGGGCGTCCACGGGAAAAGTTTGAGCCCCCACGAGGCGGTGAAGACCGTGCCCGTGAGCTCTCCCGCGACTCCGTCGACGTCCACGCTCAGCTTGTAAGGGCGGATGCCCGGCTCGGCCGACACGATGAGTTCGCGCCGGCCGTCGGGCTTCGCCTCGATCTTGGCCTCAACCCCCGGCGCTGGGCGGGAGGGGCCGAACGTCACGGTTCCCGCGCCGAACACGTCGTACACGTGCTGCGCTCCCGACCGCGTCCTGGGGCGGATCATGGGCGACACGTGGTCCCAGGGCCCCCATTCTCCCATCACGATGGTTTCGCGCCCGCGGAGCGAGTCTCGCGCGCCCACTGGGCGTTTGTTCCCCAGCACCTCGTGCTTGGGAATCTCGAACTTGGGCACCTGACCCCCCCCTCCTCCCGCGTCGATGGCGATCCCGGGCTTGATGTCCCGCTCCACCGCCCGCGGCGAGGAAAGGTCGAACGTGTTGCCGGCGATCACCATGCCCTTGAACTTGGACGTGTCGGGGCTCTCGTCGCGCAGGTGCAGGGCCGAGACTTTCTCCTGCTCGCCAAAGCGCACGAAGCTGAACGGGTCCTTGATCGTGAACGTGTTCCCGCTGATGACGTTGTTCACCACGCCCTTGTAGTTCGCCTTGCCCCAAGTCTTGCTCTCGAATTCGCCGTGGGGCTTCCACCACAGGTGCACGCCCGTGCGGTTGTTCGTGAACGTGTTGCCCACGATCACATTCCCCGCCCCGTGCTCGATGTCCACTCCGCCCCGCTCGAGCCCGTACCCCATGCCCCCGTTGAGCTCGAAATGGTTTCCAGCGATCAAAAAGTCCTGCGAGTAGCCGCCCCAGACGCCGCAGATCGCGTTGCCCTCGAAGCGGTTGCGGATCACCTTGTTCCCGAAGCTGAACGTGAGCTCGAGCCCATGGGCGGGCGCGAAGGAGAAATCGTTGTCGATGAAGAGGTTGTCGTTGCATCCCTTGCGCGTGTGGTCGTACCCCGGGGCGGCCCCCTCGCCGTTGAGCGCCTCGACGCCCGCGAAGCCAAAGAACCCATCCCCCCCGTGCGTCACCGAGTTCTGGGCGAACGTGTTGCCGCTGCACTGCTCGAAGGCCAGGATCCCCGCCGAGTCCTGCCCCCGGTTGTACACGCCCTCGCTGTGGCCGCGGACGCAGAAGTCAAACGCGTTGCGGCTCACGGTGTTGCGGCTGGAGCGGAACATGCCCAGACCCCACCCGCTCAGGAACGAGCAGTCGTTGTCGTAGATCTTCGAGTCGTTGACCCCGTGCAGCAGGATTCCGTTCTGCCCGCGCCGCACCTTCACATCGTGGATCCGCACGTTGGAGGCGTCGCGGATGTACATCGCCGCGCCCCACTGCGTGATCCACTCCCGCTCGTCGTCGTGGTGGGGGAAGAGCCAGTCGGCCCCGTCCTCGGCCTCGGTCGTCGATTTCAGGCGCTGGCGGAAGTTTCCGTCGAACTCCGCCCCAGCGATGTGCAGGCCCTCGCACGCCTCGGCGTGCAACGCCACCTTGTAACCGCTGACCCTCGCGTTGCGGATCGTGACGTTCTTGCGTCCCTGGAGCCTGATCCCCTCGCCCTTCATCTTGTCCCACGCCACCCCGGGCGCCGCGCCCACAAGTGTGGTGCCGTACGCGAAGTCGATGGTGATCCCGTCCGCATCGATCTGGATCACGCCGTTGCCATCGGCGTCGGCGATGACAGTCCCCGGCGGCACCACGATCGTGCAGCTCTGGGTGATGTGCGTGTTGTCGGTCGTCAGCGTCACCACCGGCCCCGCCAGCGCGTGTCCACACACCGCGGAAAGGCCAACGCACAACAAAGCAGACTGAGGCATCATGCCCAGAGCATACGGGGACTTGGGGCGATGTGTACGCTCGCTCAGGGACGGGTCGATTACTGCTGCGACGACTGCTCGACGTCGGCTCGGCTCACGCGGCGATCCTCGCCCGCCGCGCCCAGGGGGGCCCGGTAGGCCGCGTCCGACCGCGGCAGTTCCGACGGCCTGCCCGAAGGCTTGGACGCCGCGTCCTCGGCGTCGTCCTCGACCCCCTTGAGACCCTTCTTGAACTCCACCACCGACTTGCCCATGCTGCGGGCCACATCGGGCAGACGGCTTCCAAAGAGCAGCAGCGCGACCACCAGGATGATGATCCAGTGCATTGGGCTGAGCAAACCTTCGATAAACGCGAGCGTGAGCATGGCGACCTCCTGTCGTTGCACAACTGTAGGCCAAACGCACCGCGACCGGGCCGCTTGCACCCTCGCGTTCACGTCATCCACCAAATACGAACAAACTACAAACCTCGGCCTGCTCGCTTTCCACAAGGGGCCTCAATATCCAGTTGACACATTCCCTTGCCGATGGTCTAATTGGATCATCTGGTTCGTTCGCCGACTTCTCGTACCGGCGACTGGTCAATAGGCCGTTCCCCACTCGGGTTCAGCGGCCCGGAGAATCATCATGAGGAAGCGGGCGTTCACCCTGATCGAACTGCTGGTTGTCATCGCGATCATCGCGCTCTTGATCTCGCTGCTGTTGCCCGCCCTGGGCAAAGCACGCAAGGCGGCCCAGATGGCCATCAGCCTGGCGAACCTTCGCGGCATCGGCAACGCCAGCGAGATGTATCGCAACGAGAACAAGGGATTCTCGCCCATCATGTGGATCGGCACCGCCGGCAACCCCCAGGGCAACCCCGCCAACGTCGCGGGATGGGCGACCTGGAGCGCCTGGGGCAAATTCTGCGACACGACCAACGGGGGCAACTGGTACTCCCGAAACGGCGGCATTTTCGACCTCTACCCCGTCGATCGTCCATTGAACCAGTACGTCTACCCCGCCCTCATTGGCACGCGTCAGACCGGGCGCGTTCCCGCGGCCGACGGCGCCCGTGCGAACACCGAGATGAAGTCGTTCCGCGATCCCAGCGACATCATCGGCCACCAGCAGAACTGGCCCAACGCCAACGGCGTGGGCCTTGGCGCGGGCCCGGCGATCTCCTGCTACAACGACGTGGGCACCAGCTATCAGTGGGCCGCCAAGTGGTGGGAGCAGGTCACCGGTCGCACCGGGAGCTTCCTGGGCGACATGAGGTTTGGCCTCAAGCGGCTCCAGCTCGCCGAGGGGTTCATTCCGTCGCGCTTCTGCTGGGCCTACGACGAGTATCCCGACATGGTCTGCAACAACAGCAACCCCAACTACGTGCTCAAGAACGGGTACGGCGACAAGAACAAGGGCAACATCGCCTTCTTTGACGGGCACGCGTCGTATGTCGAGCTCACCCCCGGCGCCAGCCCCGAAGCGTACAAGAACGAACGCTACTCGCTCGTTTTCGAGGATCTGGCGCTGCCGTAATCACGTCCCACAGCTTGCACCAAACACTGGCGAGCGCCTCTGAGGCGCTCGCCGGTTCCTTGCGCCCCCGACGAGACCGGGCCTAACCGAGTGCGAATCTGGAGCGCCGGACCTGCCCAGGGCCGTGGTTTTCCACATCGCACGCGAATCTTCGGTTGACACGCCCGGGCGTTACGGGTCTAATGAGGCATCTGGTTGGTCCGCCGGGTCCTGGTTCCGGCGATTGGTCCTGGGGCCGCCTCCCACTCGGGTTGTGCGGCATGGAGAATCAAGATGAAGAAGCGGGCGTTCACGCTGATCGAACTTCTCGTGGTCATTGCCATCATCGCACTGCTGATCTCCCTGCTCCTGCCCGCCCTGGGCAAAGCGCGCAAGGCGGCCCAGATGGCCATCAGCCTGGCGAATCTCCGTGGCATTGGCAACGCCAGCGAGATGTATCGCAACGAGAACAAGGGCTACTCACCCATCACCTGGGTCGGTGCGCCGGGCGCGATTCCCGGGAATCCCGCCGATGTCCGCGGCTGGTGCACCTGGAGTTCCTGGGGCAAGTACAACGACGGGTGGTGGTACAACCACGTCGGCGGCGGCATCTACGACCTGCAACCCGCCGATCGCCAGCTCAACCAGTACATCTACCCCGCGTTCATCAATGTTCGATCGGCCACCCGCACCGCCGCGACCGATCCCGTCCGCGCCAACACCGAGATGAAGATGTTCCGTGACCCCAGCGACTTGGTCGGCCACCAGCAGAACTGGCCGGGCCCCAACGGCGTGGGCCTGGGCGCCGGTCCGGCGGTCTCCTGCTACAACGACGAGGGCACCAGCTACCAGTGGGCCGCCAAGTGGTGGGAGCAGGTCACAGGCCGCACCGGCAGCTTCCTGGGCGACATGCGATTCGGCCTCAAGCGTCTGCAGCTCGCCGAAGGATTCATCCCGTCCCGCTTCTGCTGGGCGTACGACGAGTATCCCGACCTGGTTTGCAACAGCACCAACCAGAACTACGTTCTCAAGAACGGCTACGGCGACAACAACAAGGGCAACATCGCCTTCTTCGACGGGCACGCCGCCTACGTCGCCCTGACTCCCGGCGCCAACGCCGAAGCCTACAAGAACGAGCGCTACTCGCTGGTCTTCGAGGATCTGTCGCTCCCCTGAGACCTCTCGTGCCCCCACGACACCCCAAGCGAGCGCCCCACGGCGCTCGCTTTGTTCTTGGGCGCGGCCCCGGGCTCGCCGATTCCATCAGAGCCCTTAGACTATCGGCATGGCGCTCGAGAACGCACGCAGCTGGATCGGCGGCTTGCTTCTCGCCCTCGGGGGCGTGATGCTCACGCTCATCGTGCTCTCGGGGCGGTGGAAGCTCAGTGTGCACACGCCCGGCGACCGCGTTCGCATCTCACTGGGCGACGACTACCAGGGCGGGGGCGTGCTCACCATCGCGAGCCTCCACGATCCCACCGCCAGCTTCATGCTCAGTTCCCAATCCATCAAGCGCCGAGGCGAGCCTTGGAGATTTCGGTGGCGCCTCGACCCGATGTGGGTCAATCCGCCCATGCTCGATCCCAACGGGTGGGGCGCCCACGAGCTTCCGGGAGTCGCGTGGTTCGTGGATTCCAAGTCCATCCTCAATGTCGCGTGCATCACGTGGCCTGTGCCGCTGATCCTCGCCATTCCCGGCGCACTTGTCTGGCGACTCGGCAGGCGGGCCGCAGGCCGCGCCGATCGCGGCCTCTGCGTGGGGTGCGGTTACGACCTGGTTGCGATACCTGCGACGAGCCCCTGCCCCGAGTGTGGAGGAGGCAGAGGAGTAACGCGAAGGCGCGAAGGGGAGCGAAGTGAGACGGAGAGATCGAGAAAGTGAGAACGGCACTTCACGCAGAGGACGCAGAAAACGCAGAATGGATGAGCAGAGTCAGATTGATCAGGCAGGTGCACGGTGGGCGAGCGCGGGTAAATCTCTTCAAAGCGCTCGCTCTTCTCCCGCCTCTTCTCTTCTCAGCGTTCTCTGCGACCTCTGCGTGAACCTGTCTTCAATTCCTTGCTCTCTCCGCGGCCTCCGCTCCCCTTCGCTCCTTCGCGTTCGCCTTTCGCCTTACTTGCGTTTCAGCAAGGGGCCAAGGTAGTGCCCCGTGTGGCTCGCCGCGACCTTGGCCACATCCTCGGGCGTGCCCTTGGCGATGACTCGCCCTCCTGCGTCGCCCCCCTCGGGACCCAGGTCGATGATCCAATCCGCCCGCTTGATCACGTCGAGATTGTGCTCGATTACGATCAGCGTGTTGCCCGCGTCGGCCAGCCGGTCAAAGACCTCCACCAGGCGTCTGATGTCCTCGAAGTGCAGGCCGGTCGTCGGCTCGTCGAGCACGTACAGGGTGTGCCCCGTCCGCCCAAGCGCCCCCGCGTCCTTGCCCAGCTCGGTCGCGAGCTTGATCCGCTGGGCCTCGCCCCCCGAGAGCTGCGTGCTGGGCTGTCCGAGCTTGATGTAGTCGAGCCCCACGTCGCGCAGGCACCGCAGGAACTTCACGATCTTGGGGTGGTTCTCGAAGAACCCGCACCCGACCTCGACGGTCATGTCGAGCACGTCGGCGATGGTCTTGCCGCGGAAGAGCACCTCGAGCGTCTCGCGGTTGTACCTTTGCCCCTTGCACACCTCGCACTCGACGTAGACGTCGGGCAGGAAGTGCATCTCGATCTTCTTGAGCCCGTTGCCCTGGCACGCCTCGCATCGCCCGCCGCCGTTCTCCGCCGACACGTTGAAGCTGAACCGCCCGGGCTTGTACCCGCGCACCTTCGCCTCCTTGGTTTGCGTGAAGACGGTGCGGATGTCGTCGAAGATGCCGGTGTACGTGGCGGCGTTGCTCCTGGGCGTCCTGCCGATGGGGCTCTGGTCCACCTCGATCACCCGGTCGAGCTCCTTGGGGAACTTGATGGACGCGTGGGCTCCGGGCGTCTCGCGCGAGGAGAGCAGGTGTTTGCGAACCGCGGAGAGGAGGATGTCGTTCACGAGCGTCGACTTGCCCGAGCCGCTCACGCCCGTCACGCACACGAGCCCGCCCAGGGGGAACGCCGCGTCGATGCCCTTGAGGTTGTTCTGGGCCGCCCCCTTGATCACAATCGCCTTCTTCTCGCTCAGGGTCCGGCGCTTGGCGGGCACCGTGATCGACTTGCGCCCCGAGAGGTAATCGCCCGTGAGCGATCCCACGGCCGCACAAAGCTCCGGCACCGTCCCCTGCGCCACCACTCTGCCGCCGTGCACGCCAGGCCCGGGGCCGATGTCCAGCACGTGGTCGGCCGCCCGGATCATGTCCTCATCGTGCTCGACCACCAGCACCGAGTTGCCGATGTCGGCCAGGTGTCGCAGCGTCGCGATGAGCCTGGCGTTGTCCCGCTGGTGGAGTCCGATGGTCGGCTCGTCGAGCACGTAGCACGCCCCGACCAGCCCGCTGCCCACCTGTGATGCCAGGCGGATGCGCTGGGCCTCGCCCCCCGAGAGCGTGGCGGTCTTGCGGTCGAGCGAGAGATACTCGAGCCCGACGCCGGTGAGGAACCGCAGGCGGTTGTTGACCTCCTTGAGGATCGGCTCGGCGATGGTCTTCTGCTCGCTCGTGAGCACAAGGCCGGTGGCGTACGCGATGGCGTCGTTGATGTCGAGCCTGGAGAACTCGGCGATGTTGAGCATCGTCCCGTCATTCTTCGGCCTGCCGATCACCGCCTGGCTGAACGCTTTGCTCGTCTCGGCCTTGTGCGTGCTGGTCATCAAGACGTGCAGTGCCTCGATCTTGAGCCTGTCGCCCTGGCACGCCGGGCACGCCTTCTGCGAGAGGAACTGACTCAGGAACTCCTTGACGTTCTCCGTCTCGGTCGATTGCCACCAGCGCATGGTCTCGGGGATGACGCCCTTCCACCTGGCGTTGAAGTCTTCCGTGTCGCTGCGCGTCGTGCCGTGGAGGAGGATCCGCCTCTGATCGGTGGTCATCTTTCCGATGGGCGTCGCCATCGTCGTGCCGAATTCCTTGCAGAACTTGCGGAGCTGGCGGTTGAACCACCCGCGCCAGTGGCCGTTCTTGGACCACACCGCGATCGCTCCGTCGCCGATCGCCACGGTGTCGTCGGGCACGACCAGGTCCTCGTCGATCTCCAGGATCGTCCCAAGGCCATTGCACGATGGGCAGGCACCCCATGGGCTGTTGAACGAGAAGAGCCGCGGCGACAATTCTTCGAGCGCGTACTCGGGATGATCGGGGTCCGCGAGGGCGGTGCTGAACGTCGTGTCCTTCCAGGTGCTCTTGCCCCCGGTCGTTCCCGCTTCCACCGCGACCACCACCGACCCCTGCCCGAGCTTGAGCGCCGACTCGATCGACTCGGCGAGCCTTTGGCGACTGTCGGCCGCGAGCACCAACCGGTCGATCACCGCCTCAACAGTGTGTTTCTCGTAGCGTCCGAGCTTCATCGGGTTCTCGCCCGGCTCCTTGAGCACCTCGCGCAGTTCCACGAGCTCGCCGTTGACCCGCGCCCGCGTCCATCCCTGGCCCAGCAGGTCCTCCATCACCTCGCGGTGGAAACCCTTCTTGCCCCGCACCACCGGCGCGATGACCAGGAGCTTGGTGGCATCCTTCCCACCCATCCCCATCACCGCGTCGATGATCTGCGTGCTGCTGGTGGCGCTGATGGGACGGCCCGACCTTTCCAGGATCGTGCCGTCCTTCTTCAGCTTCGTCGGGGCCCACGAGTAGGGCGTGCCGCAGCGTGCGAAGAGCAATCGCAGGTAGTCGTAGATCTCCGTCGTGGTCGCGACCGTCGACCTGGGGCTGCCGCCCGCGGTCCGCTGCTCGATGGCGATGGTGGGCGGGATGCCCTCGATCTCGTCGACGTCGGGCTTTTTGAGCTGGTCGAGGAACTGGCGGGCGTAGGCCGACAGCGACTCCATGTACTTGCGTTGGCCTTCAGCGAAGATGGTGTCGAAGGCGAGGGAGCTCTTGCCCGACCCGGAGAGGCCCGTGATCACCACGAGCTGGTCGCGCGGGATCCTGACGCTGATGTCCTTGAGGTTGTGCTCGCGGGCTCCGCGCACGGTGATGAACCGCTGCGCGTCGGGCGAGCGGACAAACCGAGCCTCCGGGCTCCGCTGAGGAGTGGTGGGGGTGGTGGCGGCGGCTGGTGTGTGGTTGGATTCGGGCGTGGCGATCGCGATTTCTTTCGTTCGTGCGGGCTTTCGCACAAGATTGGTTGGGTCGGGTGGCATCGTCTCTCATTTCGCTTCCGGCGCCGGCTGGGGCAGATTCACCTGATTCGCCGGCGGCATTGGCTTCATCATCTTGAGAACGCCCAGCAGCATGAATCCGATCGCCAGACCGATCAAGAGATAGGTCAGTCGTCGAACAAACGCGGCTTTCTCCTGTGGGTGCATCGGGCGAGCGTAGGCCGTGTTGCTCGGCGATATGGGGTTTGTCAGGTCTGTTTCCAGCTTGATTTTGAGAGAAAGTGCCCTTTGGGCCCCATGCTCGCTGTCTCCCTGGCACCCGGAATGATGGGATCGCCGCTGCGGGCACTTCACCCCCCCGACGGGGCAACAATCGCCGATGCCGCCCGCCCCAGAAGCCCTCGCACGCGATCACATCTCCCGCGGCGAGTTTGTGCAGGCCCAGCGGGTCCTGCAGGCGGCCATCACCCAGGCCCCAAGCGATTCGAACCTCCTGACCCTGATGGCCGGTGTTCTGTTGGCCCTCAACCAGCCCGAGCGGGCTGAGTACTTCGCCTCGCGCTGCGTCGAGCTGAGCCCCGCCGCCGCCGGTCCCCACGCCGTCATGGGCGATGTGCTCCGCCGGTTGAATCGACCGCAAGACGCTGCGGCCGCCTACGAGCGTGCTCTGGCCATCGCTCCCTCGCTTCCAGCCCCCTTGGCCAACCTCGCCCGCATCCGGGCGGGCGAGCACAGGTACGACGAGGCCGAAGCGCTCCTTCGCCGCGCTCCCCAGCACATGCTGGAGGTCGCGAGCAATCTCGCGGGCGTCCTGCTCGACACGGGACGAGCGTCAGAAGCCGTTGAAATCGCCGCCGCCAACATGAAGGCTCAGCCGACGCGCGTCAACTGGCGGATCCTTCTGGCCAACCTTGCCAACTACCACCCGGACATGGATCCCGTCGAGGTTTCGCGTCTGCACGCGTCGATCGGCGCGCTCCTTTCGCAGGCGCTGGGCGAGATCCGGCGTCCGTCGGTCGCGCCGCTGCCGGCGCCGGGGGAGCCCATTCGGCTGGGCTTTCTCTCGGCCGATTTCTACGACCACCCCGTGCCCAGGTTCATGCTCCCGATCCTGCGTCACCTCGATCGCAAGCGATTTCACATCACCTGCTACAACCTGGGACGCACACGCGACCAGATCACGCAGGAGTGCAAGGGTCTTGCCGATGCATGGCACGATCTGCTGGAACTCTCTGACGACCAGGCCGCCGCGAAGATCATCCGGGATCGCACGCACGTGCTCTTCGACCTCGTCGGCCTCACCCGAGGCCTGCGCCTTGGCCTCCTTTCTCAGCGCCCGGCCCCCATCCAGGTCTCCTGGATCGGCTACCCCAACTCCACCGGCCTCCCCGCCATCGACGCCCGCTTCGTCGACACCACCACCGATCCGACCGACTCGCCCGCGGTCTCGCTCGAGCAGCTTGTTCCGCTCGATCCGTGCTTTCTCTGCTACGAGCCGCCGCACGACGCCCCGCAACCCGCGGATCGTGCGGCGGAAACATCGCGAGAGATCACCTTCGGCAGTTTCAACGTCCTCGCCAAGTTCAACCACCGCACGGCCGACCTGTGGGCGGGCGTGCTCAAGGCCGTTCCTGCGTCCAGGCTCCTCATGAAGTCCGCCGCCCTGGCCGACCCGTCGGTGCGGGCTCGCATTGGCGCGGCGTTCGAGTCCCGGGGCATCTCGCCCGAGCGCTTGGAGTTGCTCGGCCCCACCAAAGGCACTGCCGAGCATCTGGCGATGTACTCGCGTGTCGATATCGCCCTGGACACGATTCCCTACAACGGCACGACCACCACGTGCGAAGCCCTGTGGATGGGCGTCCCCGTCGTCACGCTCCTGGGCCAGTCGCACGCCGGGCGCGTCGGTGCGTCGCTGCTGAAGGCCGCGGGATTGCCCGAGCTCGTCGCCCGCGACCCCGCCGAATTCCTTCAGGTTGCCGCGGCCCTTGCCTCGGGCGCTTCGCGCCTCTCGACGTTGCATTCCACGCTTCGCACGCGTCTGGTAAGCTCGACTCTCACCGACGCTCCTGCAATGGCACACCGCTTTGCAGCGGCCATCGAAACATTGATCGCGGCCCGAACAGTTTGACTATCGCGCGGCCACACTCTGGATGTCTTCCTCCGTGCCCCTTTCGTGAACTCCGTGTTTCAACTCCGCTCTTGAGCGTTCAGAGCTTGCGCACCCAGATATTCCGGTACCGCACCGTGTTGCCGTGGTCCTGGAGCGAGATGGGGCCGTCGCCCTTGTCGATGGGTCCCTTGGCCACGTGGCTGGTCGAACCCTGGATCTCCACGTTGTCCTGCACCAAAACGCCGTTGTGGAGCACGGTGACGCGGGGCTTGGCGGTCAAGGCGCCCGCCGCGTCGAATTTGGCGGCGCGGTAGATGATGTCGAAGGTCTGCCACTCGCCGGGCTTGCGTGACACGTTGACGAGGGGCGCGTGCTGCCCGTAGACCGAGGCGCACTGGCCGTTGGCGTACGTCTTGTTGTTGTAGGAGTCGAGCACCTGGATCTCGTAGCGACCCTGGAGGAAGACGCCGCTGTTGCCGCGACCCTGGCCGTCGCCGGCGACCTTTTCGGGGGTCGCGAACTCGACGTGGATCTGCGCGTCTGCGAAATGTTCTTTGCTGGTGATCTGCCCCGAGCCTGGAACGCACTGCATGAACCCGCCGACCTTGCCCTCGGGCGTCCACGGCGCGGCCGCCTTTCCGTCGGCGGTGAGCCAGTGCGACATCGAGGTGCCGTCGAAGAGCACGATGGCGTCGGACGGTGCGGGGGTCACCGCGCCGGTGGGCGGCAGGCCCGGCGTCACCAGTGCGGGCTGGGGGAGGGATTCATCGGGTTGAAGGGTCGCGACAACGCCTGCGCCGGCGACGAAAGAAACGATCAGAGCGAGTTTGGGTGTCATGTGGGCCTCCTGTGAGCCCACTTTATACCACGACCGGAGGTCCGCTGCCGATGGTCGTTCAGGGACCGACAAAGGCGTCGATCGGGGACTTGGGCGTGGGGATTTCCTGCAGCGTGATCGAGAGCTGGCCGAAGCCGGAATGACCCTTGCCATCGGGCGATGGGACCGGAGCGCGGAACTCGCGCGTCACGACGAACACGCTGGGCAACCAGATGTTGTCCCAGCCGTCGCGCACGGGCGTCGTCATCCACTCGGTCGAACCATCGTTGAAGAGCACGTTCTGCCCTGTCCCGCTGTGCGTGTCTGAGTTCTCGAAGGGGTCGATCGCCTCGTTGCGCGCCATGCGCCGGACCACAGGCGAGCGGTCCGCCAGCACAACCCGGCGTCCGGGCTCGGTCAGCTTGGTGGGTGTCGCTCCCCGCAGCAGCTGGAGGCTGTAGGAGATCTCCGCGAGCGAAGGCCAGTCGAACGAACCCTTGGGGCAGTCCCCGCGGTAGGCATGATCGTTGCCTGGGCAGGCCAGGTCCTTGAGTTTCGAGTAGCCGGTGAGGGGCAGCTTGTACAGGTTGGCGGAGTTGGCGGTGGGCGTTTGCGGCCGAACATCAAAGATCGATCCGCCCCCGAGTCCCGCCGTCGCCATCGGCATCGACTCGTGGTTGTCGTTGGCGTACGCGGACATGGCCGACGCCACAGTCCCGAAGTTGGTTGTGCACTCGACCCGGCGCGAGCGATCGCGCACCGCGGCCGCGATCGGCCACACCACGCTGGCGGCGATGAGAAGCACCGCCGCCATGGAGACCAGCTCGCGCCAGCGCATCCAGGGCACGCCGCCTCCGCCGGTCTCGTCGATGGGCACGAACTTGAGCGACCGCGTCGGCACCGCCTCGATCCTCGACATCGTCCGTTCGATCAGGGAAAGGTCGGGATCCACGCCCCGGGCGCCCGTCCCGCCGGTCGCCAGTTCGCGCAGGGTCTCGTGGCGGGCGGCGCGCTCGCGCACGCCTCCGGGCGTCTTGCTGGCATCAAATTTCGCGAGCTCCCACGCGTCCAGCGCGTCGGCGTCACGCGGGCACAGGATCGGCTCGCCGCCCGTCTTGTCGTTGCTTTGAACGCTCTGGGCATCGACCTTTGTCGTGTCGAGCATGATCCGGGCGAGCGTCACATCGCTCAGCGACCGGTCGACCTTGCACGCTCCGCGTCCCAGAAGTGCCAGAAGCTTTGCCACCCGAGTCTCGCCGGCCTTGGGCGTCCCGCCCTGCTCGAACATCGCGTCCAGTGCGGCCCGGTCCGCCTCCGAGAGCGCCGGCCCCTCAAACGAATCGTGCGGGTTCATTCCTTGGCCTCCCCGTTCGCCATCTTCCACTTGGTCGCAAACGAAGCGACCGCCGAGTGCAACCGAGACTTCACCGTGCCCAGGGGGATCCCGAGCTCCGCCGCGATCTGTGAGTAACTGAGACGCTGGAAATAGGCCAAGAGCAGAATCTCCCGCAGTGCATAGGGCATGTCGCCGAGTGCTCGCTGCACCAAACCGTCCCGTTCCTCGTTCTCGATGGCCGACCCGGGCGTCGGAATATCGATCTCCATCAGATCGACGTACATCGTGCGGCCGCCCTCGCCGGCCCCCCCCCCCGGTCCGGAAACCGGGGCGTGAAGGTCGACCTCTTGGCGGCGACCCTTCTTACGAAGCAGGTCCCGCCCCTTGTTCGCCGCAATGGTGAACAACCAGGGACGAAATTTTCGGGTGGCGTCAAACGTGTCCGCCGACTGGTGGACCTGCAAAAAAGCGTCCTGAAACACGTCCTCGGCCAGTTGTCGATCCCCCATGAGCCTCACCAGGAACCTGAGCAGATCTTCCTGATGTCGCTCGATGAGCAGGCGCAGAGTGCCCAGATCCCCACGCCGATAGACCTCGAAGAGTGCTTCGTCGCTCTGGGTGGGGGTGGGGGGCTTTTCAGGCAAAGAGTCGTGTCCTTTGGTCCAATGTCAGTTCCCGCTCGGGCGATCGAGGACCTCGCCCAGCCGCCGCTCAAAGCGAATCCGACGCTCGGGACCGAACTTTTTCAACCCCTCAGCCCTGAGTCGGGGGGCATGTTCCTGCTCGTACGAACGAAAGGCAGAAAGGGTCGCGAACGTGTAGCGGGTCTCGATCACGATTCCGTCGAACGTCAGGCCCGAGCTATCCCCGGCCTTCGCGCCGTTCTCGATCGGGCCAATAACCTCGGCGCTCAACGCCCCACCCGCCAAAACCTCGGCCAGATGGCCCCGCAACAGCCAATCGACGTATTCCCGGGCCGATTCCGGCGTTGGGATGATCGCCGTCACTGTGTATGCAATTCGGCCCATGGTCGCAGGATACCGTAGGATCAGGTTGTTCGGGTGCGCACAGGCCGATCGGCAGCGGGTGAGGGAAATGTTCGAGGGCCCTCGGCGCGTGGAAACGGTTGCAATTTTTTGGCGAATTGAGCGTTGTTCGAGAGGAAAGGTGCGTGTGGCTGGTTCAGGGTCGTCACAACCTCCGTCCGGTGGATCGCCGGACAAGGGTTCGGGAAGCGCCTCGGGCGACGACCCGGCTGGCGACCTTGGAGCGGTGCTCGCGGCCGCGACGGCGGGCGATGAGGATGCCTGGCGTCGGTTGGTTGGGCTCTTTGCGGGTCGTGTGTTCGCCCTGGCCAAGAGCAGGTGCAAGCGGGCCGATATGGCCGAGGAGATCACCCAGTCGGTGTTCGCGACCGTGGCGGCCAAGCTTCGCACAGGGCAGTACTCCGAAAGGGGTCGGTTCGAATCGTGGATCTTCAGGGTCACGATGAACCGGCTTCGAGACGAGGTTCGGCGGGTCAAACGCCAGGCCGTCCCCACCGATCCCGAGCAGATGTCATCCCGGGCGGCGGCCGGGCAGAATTCGGGGGGTGAAACAGCCCCCGCGTTAGAGAGGCTTCGAGAGGCGATGGCGGACCTGCCGCCGGCGGATCGGGAGATCATCGAACTTCGGCACCATGGGGGGTTGTCGTTCAAACAGCTTGCCGATCTGCTCGATGAACCTGTTGGTACACTTCTCGCAAGGCACCATCGGGCGCTGCGAAAGCTCCAGATGGTCCTGGGAAAGTGGGCGGATGGAACTGCGGGGGATCAGGCGGGTCGGAGCAGGGGGCAAAGTGGGGGAGATGGCGGTGGGAGTGGTGGGGGTGAAGGTGGCGGTGGTGTAGTCCCGGAGGTTGCGTGATGTCGAGTTTCAACCCAAACAGCAATCCAGAGAGTCCGGTGGGCACCCAGCTGCCCGCGGAGCTCGTCGCGATCGCGGCGGAGCTCGATCGCCTGGGTGTGGCCGATCGGGCTGCGACCCCCGCGGGTCTTGAGGCCCGGGTGTTCGACGCATCCAGAGAAGCCTTTGTTCACGGTGACTCGCCGGTGGTGTATTCGTTTGCTTCCCGCTCGCAATGGACGACGCGATTGTTCCGCATCGCCGCGATGGTGGCGGTGGTCGGAGGGGTCGGGCTGGCCTGGTGGGCGACGCGCCCACCGGTGTTGCCCGTGGACAGCGGACAGCGTCCCGACGGCGGAAGCATCGTCATCGACGAGCCCGAGCGCGACCTCGTGACGCCCGCTGAGGACGAGTTCTTTGCCGTTCTGACGTCGGGCGGGGATACGCTGGGGTCGGAGATCGAGAGCCTGCACTCTGAGGCCCAGCGCGTCTATGACTCCATCTCGGCGCCGTCGCCGAGTTCGTGGAACGAGCAGCCCAGCGGCGGGCTTGGGGTGATCGACTCGGGTGCGGGTCTTTGAGGATGACATTCATGCCAGGGGTTCGCGGCATTCTGGTGATCGGCTCGGTGTGCGGCCTGTTCGCCGCCGCGGTCGCCATGCAGCCCGCCACCGATCAGTCCGGCAACGCCCCGTCGCGTGGGCGCAACACGCCTTCGCGTGAACAGCCCGGCGGCCCGCTGAGCAAGCGCCGCGAGGGGGATGCGCCCAAGAGCCCCGTGACCCGCGAGCAGATTCGCGCGTTGATCGATCGTCAGACCGGTGACCTGGACAAGCGCCGTGAGGCGCTGGTCAAGCTCCGCGAACGCCTTGACAAAGCCAAGGGCGACGAAGAGCTGCCCGCGATCCAGGCCGCGATCTTTCGTGAGAGCCGCGGCTTCACGCGTGATGGTCGCGATCAGGGGGGCAATTCGGGGTCCAATCAGGGCGGCAAGCCACCCGGAGCCGAGCGGGCCGAGATGATGGAACTGCTTCATCAGACCAACCCGGGGCTGGCGGCGCGGATGGCCGAGTTTGCCAAGGGCTACCCGGGCGCCAGCGGCCTGATCGAACGCCTGGGCGTCAAGCCCGCGGACTTCGTTCGCGCCAAGACGGAAGACCCCGCACTCTTTGACCTCTACGCCAAGCAGATCGATGGAGCGATGTCCGTTGCTCAGCACGTGAACGCCGTGAGCGGGCTCATCGCCCAGGGCAAGGGCGATTCGGACGAGGGCAAGGCCAGGCGGATCGAGCTTCGCGAGGCGGTTGCCAAGCACTTTGAGACCCGTGCGGCGATCCAGAGCCGCGACATCGAGTCGCTCAAGGTCCGGCTCGAGCGCCTGCAGAAGCAGTTTGGCGAGCAGGCGTCCAACCGCGAGCAGGCCATCGACCGATGGGTCGCCGAGCTGATCAAAAAGGGCAGTGAGCTCGGCAGGTCTCCGGAGAGGCGGCCCAACGCTGAAAGGCCCAACGCCGAGAAGCCCAAGGTCGAAAGACCCAACGCCGAGCGGCCGAGCCCCGAGAAGCCCAAGTGAGAGGCACGTAGCGGCGACCACGGGTCGGTTCGGGAATCCATGTTGCACAACGAAAAGAGCCGAAGGGAAGTTCCCTTCGGCTCTTTGATTTGAACATTGGTACGGGGCTTGCGCGGCCCGGGTCGCTCAGGCTCGCGGGCTCAGTCCTGGATGCGCTTGAAGTCGTAGGGGCCTTCTCTGGGGCCCCAGGCAAGCTTGCCGGCCTTGTCGTACCCGCGGTCCCACGTCTGCACGCCTTTGGCGTTGAGCGTGACTTCCGTCGTTGAGTAGGTCGCGCCGCGGAGGTCGCTCGAGCAGTTGTCGCCGATGGTCCTTCCGACGTACTCGTCGTTGACCCGGCTCAGGATGAGGCCGCAGCCGTCCTTGAGCGCCAGCGACGATGGGTCGATGGCGTTGAGCTTGGAGACATCGCTCCAGGCGCCGGCGAACACCAGCGGATCGCCCGGCAGGGTGTAGACGTCGCTCTTGATCTTGCCGTCGGCCATCACGCTCATTTTGTAGACGCGCTGGCGGTAGGGACGGGCCAGAGCCGCGGCCGTCGCCTGCTCTTCATAGATCCACACGCCGTCGGTCCGCTGGGGCCAGATCCGGGCGGTGTGCATGCGGATGTCGAAGAACGACTTGTCCCGGGCGGCCTGGGCCTGGGAGCTGAACGATCCGATCATCCAGGAGGTTGCGCGGTCGAGCTCCTCGGCCCGCAGTTCCGCGTCGCTCTTGCCCGAGGGGGCGGGGCGAACTTCGGGTGCTGGCTCGGGCTGAGGTTCGACCCTGGCGGCGGGAGCGGGCCTGGGCTCGGGCTTGGGTTCGGCCCGGGGTTCGGGCCTTGCCTCGGGCTTGGCCGCGGGGCGTGCCGCTGGCCTTGCTTCGGGCATGGCTTCGGGCTTGCCATCGCGTGCGGCGGTGTTGGGCGTCACGTTGGTCAAGCCGATATCACCGGGTTTGGCCGAGGGCCCGGCGGGCTCGCCACTGAACCAGGCCGCTGGCAGGGTGATGGGCCCGCACGCGGGGAGTCCGAGCATGAGGACGACGAGT
This sequence comes from uncultured Phycisphaeraceae bacterium, assembly GCA_964358855.1. Taxonomy (GTDB): domain Bacteria; phylum Planctomycetota; class Phycisphaerae; order Phycisphaerales; family UBA1924; genus UBA2396. The sequence goes on along the minus strand of CAYHQQ010000007.1, from coordinate 38,030 downwards.
AGGGGAGTCAGTTTGCGCACAGGAACCTCCGAGTTCGCGGCACGTGCCGGTTCGTCGGATTCTACCCGTTCGAGAGGGACCCTGCACGACTGGGTGCCGGGCTCCCTGGAATTGTGGATTACTGCGTTCTCTACCGCAGGAACTCGATCATGAAGGCCTCACGGTCAAAGAAGTCGACGGCCCCGTCCCTGTCGAAGTCGGCGCTGATGTGCCCGACCTCAAACGCCCGGGTGAAATCGTCGGCGTCGAAGAAATCCACGGTTCCATCGCCATTGAAGTCGGCCCTGCAGGTTGCGCGGACGGCGCGAGCGGCGTTGAGGCGACCGGCGCCGAATCGGTTGCTGTCGCCCAGGGGGTCGCAGGCGGCGAGCAGGACCTGCTGCATCCGCCAGGCCGGGAGGCCGGGGTCGAGCCCCCAGGCCAGGGCGATCACGCCCGCCACCATCGGGGAGGCGTAGCTGTTGCCCGAGACCACCGCGTACGTCCCTCCGCGTGTGGTCGTGTAGATGTCCTTGGCGGGAGCGGCCAGATCGATCGCCAGCCCGTAGCTCGAGAACGACGCGAGATGGTCGGCGCTGTCGGTGCCCGAGACGACCAGCACGTCGGGCCAGTCGAACTGCGAGTACACGAGGCCCGTGTTGTCGGCCGACCAGACCAGGAGTGCATTGTTGAACTTGGCCCAGATCCCAAGAGTCTGGGCGCCGGGCAATTGCACGCCCGCGTACGGGGCGTAGAGCACTTTGGCGCCGTGCTGAATCGCCCAGATTCCGCCGTCGATGATGTCGCTCATGAAAGCGCCGCCGCCCGGAGAATCGGAAACGCGGATGGGCATGAAGGGCACCTGCCAGCAGACGCCCGCGACACCGATCCCGTTGTTGCCCGCCGCGGCGATCACGCCCGCGGTCGTGGTGCCGTGGCCGTGGATGTCGTTGACCTGTCCGCCGGCCGATTGGGCGATGTGCTGCACGGCGTTGTACCCGCTGACGAGATTGCCGATGAGTTCGGGGTGGGTCAGATCAACGCCCGTGTCCAGCGCGGCCACGATGATCGAGCGGTTTCCCGTGGTGGTTCCCCACGCCTGATCGGCCTGGATTTTGGCGAGATGCCACTCCTGGGAGGTGAGCGGGTCGCCGAAGGACTGGGCCGAGAGCGCCACCGGAAGCACGAACTCGTCGCGCGTGACGTACTCGTAGTCGCCCGTCGCCAGGAGGCTGGCCTGGGTCGATTCGAGGGCGCCGGCGGGCGCTTCGATCACATACAGATCCAGCGGTCCCAGCTTTCGGGCAAAGAACGGGGCCAGTCGGGCCACGCTGCGCTCATGCTGGGGAGTCGTGGGTTCGTCCTGCTCCCCCTCGCGACCCAGGATTCCAAGAGAAATCGGCTTGACGAGCAGTCGAACGTTCTGGAGCACCGGTTCGAGGCCGCGTTTGATCGATCGCACGGGCTGGGCCGAACCCACCGGGGCCAGAGCCGCGGCGAAAGTGATCGCCGCGAGAAGAGACCGCGATGCTGATGCTGACTTCAATTGTGGACCCCTTTTTCAGTTCGACCGGGTGACCCAAGGAAACCTCGGGGAAGACTGCTCATCGGATGACTCTGACGTGGGAACCCGATATACTCCCGACCGAGCGCTGGAATGAGGAACAAACTGCAGCGTTGGGCTTGTAGCTCAGTTGGCTAGAGCGCACCCCTGATAAGGGTGAGGTCGGCAGTTCGAGTCTGCCCAGGCCCATTTTGACCCTCGACACCCACGACCGGGGTCGAGAGACGACTGATGGGGCGTCGGCCGCCGACGCCCTTGTTCTTTTCAGGGGGGCTCGCCCGGCGCGAGCCCAGCGGACGACAGCGGAAAGCCAGTACCATGCGCCCGCGCGACGGGCGCGGCGGAGGTCACGAGATGCGAATTGACGTGGTGGGCCGGAACATCGAGGTCACTGGGGCGATCAAGGAGTTCGCCGAGTCCAAGGTGCAGAAGGTGCTCAAATTCAACGACAGGATCATGCTGATCGCCGTCACGCTGGTGAAGGACGATCACCACGCGCACGGCACGTTTGGGGTTGAGCTGAGAGTTGATGTGGAGCACCGCGAGAGCTTTGTCTCCAACGCGCACGCCAATGATCTCTACGCCGCCATCGACGATGCGGTTCACAAGGGAGTGCGTCAATTGCACGAAGATAAAGAAAAGCGCAAACCCGGCCCACATCGGGGGTAAATGCTACAGGGAGATTTGCTCGCCCCCCCCATCGGGTCCCAGGAGCTGTCGTGTGATGAGATTGATCGACATCGTGCCCGAGGGGGCGATCGCCGCCCCGATCAAGGCCTTGGAGCGCGAGGCGATCATCCCTGAGCTGGTGGATCTGGTGATCGCTTCGGGCGGGGCGGACGCGGCCTCTCGGGACGATCTGATCGCGCGGGTGCTGGATCGCGAGCGGATTTTGTCGACGGGCTTTGGGCGGGGCGTGGCGGTGCCGCACGCCAAGCACGCGTCGATCCGGCAGATCGTGGCGGCGGTGGGGGTGTCGCATCGGGGGATCGACTTTCAATCGCCCGACAAGCAGCCGGTGTACATCGTGTTTCTGCTCCTGTCGCCCGAGGGGAGGCCCGAGGACCATCTCAAGGCGATGGAGGCGATCTTCAAGCAGCTGAGCCGGGACACGTTCAGGAGGCTCTTGAGACAGGCGGGGAGCGCGTTCGAGGTGCGGCAGATTCTCAAAGAGGTCGATGCGCAGGGAGTCTGAAAGGGAGTTGAAACACGGAGGACACGGAGGGGGAGGCAGAGTGGAACAGGACTGAGGACTGAGGACTGAGGACTGAGGACTGAGGACTGAGTGAAGGCAGAAAGGCAGAAAGGCAATTGAACCACAGAGAACACAGGGAGCACAGAGAGGGTCAAAGGCAGAGAGGGAGAATTGGATTGGATCCAATCAATTCCATTCCCGCTTTCTGTCTTGGTCTTTCTCTGTGCTCTCTGTGCCCACTGTGGTGAAGTGTCTTTAAGGATTGTGATCGTGGCGAATCGGTGTGAGGTCAAGGCGACGATTGTGAACAAGCTGGGGCTGCACGCGCGCCCGGCGATGGTCTTTGTCGACCTGGCGAGCACGTTTGCGAGCGAGATCAAGGTGAGCAAGGACGACAACGAGGTCGACGGCAAGAGCATCATGATGATGATGATGCTCGCGGCAGCCAAGGGGAGCGTGCTGGTGATCGTGGCCGAGGGCGCGGACGCGGAGGCGGCGGCGGGGGCGCTGAAGAAACTCGTCGACAATGGCTTCGACGAAGAGTAGAAAGACAGTTCACCACAGAGAACACAGAGGGCACAGGGAAGAAGAAAGTGTCCAAGGCAGAAAGACAGAAAGGCAGTTTGAACGCAGAGGGCGCGGAGGGACGCAGAGGGGGAGGCAGTGTTCAAGGCCGAAAGCCATGAAGGCAGTTGAAGCAAAGAGAACACAGAGAAAGGCATAGGCAGAGAGAGCGAATTGATTTGGATCGATCCAAATCAAATCTTGTTTCCGGTCTTGATCTTTCTCTGTGCTCTCTGCGTTCAAGTGCCTTTGGCATTTACCGCCAGAAGATGTCCTGGGCGCCGTAGTCGGCGCCTTGGAGGCCGCCGCGGGTGGTGAGGAAGCCGGACTTGTTGAAGCTGGCGGTACCGTTGCGGGTGCCGTCGCGGAGGGCGGGCATCCAGCTCGCGGGCGTGTAGGTGTAGGCGTGGCTGCCGCCCTGGTTGGTGAGGTTGGTGTAGTCCCAGCCGGGGTTGGCATCGCCGAAGGTCATGGTGCGGACGGAGGAGTCGAAGAAGAGCAGGGGCTGCTTGGCGTCGTCGTAGCCCATCCAGAACGAGAACTTGGTGCTGTGGCGATCGGCGGTGTCGGCGAGCTGCACCTTGGAGCCGGGGTGGGCGACGTCGGTCCACTTGCGTCGGCACATGTCGCCATTGGGGTTGCGGAGGGAGCCCATCGTCGTGGCGCCCACGGCGTTGACCATGTACCAAGCTTGTGTGTCGGAATCCCACGCGTCGCGCGACCACATGGGCGTGACGCAGTCGTAGCTGGAGCTGTAGGGCCAGCGTTTGTCGGCGTTGGAGGGCGTGCCTGGGGCCGAGGGGCTGTCCTCGCCCAAGTTGTTGAAGTTGTACGGGTCCTTCTGCCAGTACAACCTCGCCCGATCCTCTGGGCAGACGTAGGCCTTGCTTGGGATCTTGACGTTCGCGTAGGACTGGAGGGCGAGGTGGCTGTAGCGCACCGTCGCGATCCACCCGGCGATGTGCGTGATGTCGTCGCGCCCCGACTGCGTGAGCATGATGTCGACGGCGTGGTCGGCAACGGAGTCACCCTCGCCCCCTCGCGGCGGGGGGCCGTAGAGGGTCAGCGGCAGGTTGGCGGGGTGGTTCCAGACCACGCGGCTTCGTGAGCCGTAGTAGTTGTTGAGTCCCCACATCGCGTCCTTGAAGTCGGCGGCGTAGCTGGCGCCAAGCTTGCCCATGCCCGACATGTTGGAGCCGCAGACCATCTGGCGGGCGGCTTTGCGTGCCATGTTGAGGGCAGGGAGCAGGATGCCGATGAGCAGTGCGATGATGGCGATGACGACGAGGAGCTCGATGAGCGTGAACGCGGGCCCGCTCCTGCGGTTGGCAAGCATCGTCTCAACTCCCGGCGAAAGAACTGGAATGGATCATTCTACCGCCAGACGACCTCGGAGGCGCCAAAGTCGGCACCGCCGAGCCCGCCGCGGGTCGTGAAGAAATAGGCCTGGGTGAACGAGGCCGTGCCGCTGAACGAGCCGTTGCGCAGCGGGGGCGATGCCATGTTGGGCGGCGTGTAGGTGTAGGCGTATGTCGCGGAGTTGTTGGTGGGATTGTTGTAGTTCCAGCCCTTGTTGGCGTCGCCGGTGGTCATGGTTCGCACGGAGGAGTCGAAGAAGAGGATCGGTTGCTTGGCGTCGTCGTATCCGGCCCAGAAGGCGCCCTTGGTGTGGTGGCGGGCGCTGGTGTCATAGAGCTGGACCTTGCTGCCGGGGAACGCCACGTCGGTCCACTTGCGACGGCACAGATCGCCCGCGGGGTTGACCGAGCCCTGGGCGGTCACGAAGCCGGGGTTGTACCAGAACCAGGCCTGATGGTTCGAGCTTCCGATGTCTCTGGTCCACATGGGCGTGACGCAGTCGTAGCTGGAGCTGTAGGGCCAGCGTTTGTCGGCGTTGGAGATCGTGGCGCCGGGCGCGACGGGGCTGTACTCCCCGAGGTTGTTGTAATTGAGCGGGTCCTTTTGCCAGACCAGGCGCATCTTGTCTTCCGGACAGACGTAGGCCTTGCTGGGGATCTTGACGTTGGCGTACGACTGGAGAGCGAGGTGGCTGTAGCGGACAGTGGCCATCCATCCTTCGATGTGGGTGATGTCGGTGCGCCCGGACTGCTCGAGCATGATGTTGACGGCGTGGGCGGAGGCCGAGTCGGTCTCGGTGTTCGCGCCGTTGGAGTAGAAGGTTGTGGGAAAGCTCGCGTCGGGGGAGAACCACTTCACGCGGTTGCGCGTGCCGTAGTAGTTGTTGAGCCCCCACATGGCGTCCTTGAAGTCGGCGGCGTAGCTGGCGCCGAGCTTGCCGATGCCCGCCATGTTGGACCCGCAGGCCATGGTCCTGGCGGACTTGCGGGCCATGTTGAGGGCGGGGAGGAGGATGCCGATGAGCAGGGCGATGATCGCGATGACCACGAGCAGCTCGATGAGGGTGAACGCGGACTTGTCTTTGCGAGTGGGAAGCAGCATCTCAACTCCCGGTGGAAAGAAGGGCAAGGATCGTGCTAACGCCAGAGGACCTCGGTCGCGTTGAAATCGGCGCCCTGGAGGCCGCCGCGAGTTGTCCAGAAATAGGCCTGATTGAAGGAGGCGGTTCCGTTGTGCGTGCCGTCGCGGAGGGCGGGCATGTAGAGGTTCGTGCCGGGGGTGTAGTCGTAGGCGAAGGCGAGGTTGTTGTTGGCCAGGTTTGTGTAGTTCCACCCCTTGTTCGAGTCGCCGGTGGTCATCGTTCGCACGGACGAGTCGAAGAAGAGCAGGGGGGACTTGGCATCCTCGTAGCCGGCGTAGAAGGTGTACTTACCCTGGTGGCGCGTGCCCTGATCGGCGAGCTGCACCTTGGAGCCGGGGAAGGCGACATCGGTCCACCGACGTCGGGAGAGGTCGCCGTTGTTGTTCACGGCGCCGGTGTAGACGACGCCGAACGGATTGGCGAAGTAGTAGGCCCGTTGCGTGCCCGAGTGGTAGTCGCGTGAGTACATGCAGGACATGAGGTCGTAGCTGGTGCTGTAGGGCCAGCGTTTCTGGTCGTTGGGCACGACGCCCGGGGGCACGGGGCTGTACTCGCCCAGGTTGTTGAAGTTGATGGGGTCTTTCTGCCAGATGAGGCGGACGCGGTCCTCGGGGCAGACGTAGGCCTTGCTGGGGATCTTGATGTTGGCGTAGGACTGGAGCGCCAGGTGGCTGTACTTCACCGAGGCGATCCAGTTGGGGATGTGTTGGATGTCATCGCGCCCGGACTGGGTGAGGATGATGTCGACAGCATGGGCGTTGACCGAGTCGAGCTCACCGCCCGGACGCCCCAGGCCGAAAAGCGTTGGAAACCCGGCGGCGGGGTGGTTCCAATTCACGCGATTCCGGTTGCCGTAGTAGTTGTTGAGCCCCCACATGGCGTCCTTGAAGTCGGCGGCGTAGCTGGCGCCGAGCTTGCCCAGGTTGGAGAGATTGGACCCGCAGACCATCTGGCGGGCGGCTTTGCGGGCCATGTTGAGGGCGGGGAGGAGGATGCCGATGAGCAGGGCGATGATGGCGATGACGACGAGGAGCTCGATGAGTGTGAAGGCGGGACGAGGCTTTCGGGTGACGAGAGGCATTGAAATCTCCCTTTGGATCGACCGGCAGAAGCGGAGCGGACTATCGCCAGACAATGTCGGACGCGCCGTAATCGGCGCCGCCGAGACCGCCGCGGGTGGTGAAGAAATAGGCCTTGTTGAACGTGGCGGTCCCGTTGTAGGTGCCGCCGCGGAGGGCGGGCATCCAGAACTGGCCGTTGGGGGCGTAGGTGTACGCGAGGCTCGCGTTGTTGTTGGAGAGGTTGTTCCAGTTCCATCCTGGATTGGAATCGCCCATGACCATGGTGCGGACGGAGGAGTCGAAGAAGAGCAGCGGCTGGCGGGCGTCTTCGTAGCCCGACCAGTAGGTGTGCTTGGAGTGGTGGCGGGCGCCGGTGTCGTAGACGGTCACCTTGCTTCCGGGGAAGGCCACGTCGGTCCAGCGACGGCGTCCCATGTCGCCCGAGGTATGGTGGCCCGAGAAGGGGGCGGCCACGGTGAAGGGGTCGTTCCAGTACCACGCCTGTTGCGTGGAGTTGTGGCTGTCCCTGGACCACATGGAGGAGACGCAGTCGTAGCTTGAGCTGTAGGGCCAGCGTTTGTCTGAATCGGAGATGAGGCCGCCGGGCGGGACGGGGCTGTACTCGCCGAGTTTGTAGAAGTTGATGGGGTCTCTCTGCCAGACGAGACGGATGCGGTCCTCGGGGCAGACGTAGGCCTTGCTGGGGATTTTGACGTTGGCGTAGGACTGGAGGGCGAGGTGGCTGTAGCGAACGGGGGCGCCCCACTGGAAGTAGCGGATGTCGGTGCGTCCAGATTGCTGGAGCATGATGTCGATCGCGTGGGAGGAGGTGGAGGCGAGTTCCGAGGAGGCGCCGACACCGAAGGTGACGGGGAAGCCCTGGTTGGGGTTGTTCCACACGACCGTGTTGCGCGTGCCGTAGTAGTTGTTGAGCCCCCACATGGCGTCCTTGAAGTCGGCGGCGTAGCTGGCGCCGAGTTTTCCCAGCCCCGCGAGGTTGGATCCGCAGGCGACGCCTCGGGCTGCTTTGCGGGCGAGGTTGAGGGCGGGGAGGAGGATGCCGATAAGCAGCGCGATGATGGCGATGACGACCAGGAGTTCGATGAGAGTGAACGCAGGACGACCCTTGCGGGACAGAACGGGCATGGATGAAACTCCGGTACTCATGAGGCCTGACGAATGTCCGAACGCAGAACGCGCCCGGGACGGGTACATGACTGTACACGTTCCAATAGGGTACAAAATCGGATGGTTGGTGTCGAGCGGAAGAGGGTCCCTGACACATTTTATTCGCGGACGGTAAAAGTACGGCATGGCCGAGCTATCGGGCGATCGCCCGCAGCACGGTCGTCGCGTAGCACCCCCTTGAAAGAGTGAAGGCCACCGTGCACCGCAGGCGTCGTCGGCGGACTGGTTCCGAGTCGTCCGGCTCGGGCGGGGAGGCCGCAAAGTCGCGGGCGGTTGCCAGCAAGTGCCGGGTGGCGTCGCCGAAGGCGGGACGGCGGAGGCCGGGGATGGTGAAGTCGGAGATGGAGAGGGGGGGATCAAGTTGAGCAAGGACCGTTCGAGCGGCGGCCTCCCAAGGGGGGTGCGGGACAAGGCCCGCGGTGAGCATTGGGATCTGGAGCGAACACATTTCGGCCGAGACAGCGGCGGCGTAGGGGAATGTCATGGTGCCGAAGTCGTCGTCGGAATCGAGACGATGTGGGGGCGAGAAAGCCCCCCCGGGCCCACCAATCCATTCGCGGGCGACGGCGTTCCAGATCCATGATTGGAAGGCGTCGACCGCCATTTGCTGGAGAAAGTTGGGGAGGGCGGCGAAGGCGCCCTTGAAGTCGGCCTCGTGTCCCGGGGCCGCCAGGACCTCGACGGCCTTGCGTTCGGGGAGCTTTGGGAGCTGCGGGAGGATTTTGGACCAAAGCCCACGCCCCCAGGCGTTGGCGAGGGTGCGGGTGAAGGTGCGGCGAGGGCCGGAGTCTTTGCGGGCGGGTGTGGCGATGAGGAGCTTGAGGGCGGTTTCGAAATCGCCACGGATGAGATGCTGGGCGGCGAAGCCCTTGTGGTGGCGGGCGGAGCCGAAGCGCTGGTCGCCGAAGTAATTCGTGAAGAGAAGGCAACGCACTTGGCACTGGGCACTTGGCACTGGGAGGGCGGAAGGCGGAAGGCGGAAGGCTGAAGGCTGAGTCAGAAGGGAGATGCGACGGTCCATTTCGGTGATGTCGGCGGGGGTGAGCTCGCGGATGATGATGGTGAAGGCGTTGGAGTCGATGTCGGCGGCTTCGATGGCGCGAGGGGAGAAGCCAAGGAGCGTGGCGGACCAGGAGGTGGAGCCGCGGGAGCCGGTGAGCGTGGGAGGCGGCGGAGTGGTTGATTTCCAGGGGACGGAGATGTGCTGGGTAGTGACGGCGTGCTTGTCTTTGAGGCCGGCGTGCTGGACGAGGCCGGGCTTGACGCCCCCACCAAGAGCGCGGGCGAGGAAGAGGGTGGCGTCGGGGGTGGTGAGGGAGGTTTTGGTGAGGCGGTAGAGGGCGTGGCCGGGGGGGCTTGGGCGGAGGGCGGTGGTGAACGCGGGGGAGAGGCGTTCGTCGACGATGAAGTCGGTTGGATGGCGGCGGAGGATCATGGGGAGGAAGGCACTGGGCACTAGGAAAGGCGGAAGGCGGAGGGTGAAGGCAGAAGGCTGAGTAAGAAGGATCGGTCAAGCGGGTTGTTGCTGGGTGAGGCAGTGGATGGAGCCCAGGCCCCAGATGAGTTCGTGGCAGTCGATGGGGATGACCTTGTGCTGCTGGCCGATGGCGATGAGGGCACGCTGGAGGATGTCGCAGACTTTGCGGTCGGGTTTTTTGTTGCGGTAGGTGGGGACGAGCATGGCGCCGTTGACGAAGTAGAAGTTGGCGTAGGAGGCGGGGAGACGCTGGCCCACGTGCTCGACGTGGCCGGGCATGGGGATGGGGATGATGATGAAGGGGCGGCCTTGCTCGTCGGTGGCGAGTTCGAGGCGGCGGAGATTGTCGCGGAGGAGTTTGTAGCTTTGGTCGCGCGGGTCTTCTTCGACGACGGTGACGATGGTGCGGGGGCCGATGAAGCGGGAGAGGTCGTCGATGTGGCCGTCGGTGTCGTCGCCGACGATGCCTTCGCCGAGCCAGACGACGTTGGACTGGCCGTAGTTGTCCTTGAGGGCCTTGGCGATCTGGGCTTTGGTCATGCCTGGATTGCGGTTTGGGTGGAGGAGGCAGGCTTCGGTGGTGAGGACGGTGCCCTTGCCATTGAAATCGACGGAGCCGCCTTCCATGACGATGGGCTGGCCTTTGTGTTTGGGGTAGAAGATGCCGGCGAAACCGGGAGTTTTGCGGCGAGCGAATTCTTCGGCGATGCGGGTGGGGACGGCGTCATCGGCGTCCCAGGGCGGGTACTTTCCGCCCCAGGCGTTGTGCCCCCAGTCGACGATGGCGTGCTGCTTTTTGCCGCGGTGAGTGCGGGTGACGAAGGCGGGGCCGTGGTCGCGGCACCAGGGTTCGTTGGTTTTGATGTAGTGGAATTGGATGCGTCCGCGGATGCTGGGCTTGCCATCGAGCGGCGTCATCGGCGCGAAGTGACGGGACGGAACGCCTCCAGCGATCAACTGCGAGCGCACGATCCGTTCGTAGTTCTCATTTGGAAGGTTGATGTGGACGTCTTCGCGCGGCGCGATCTCGCGGATGATCGTGGCGAGATTGGCAGGGACTGTGTGATGCTTTGCCGGAAAGCTGATGCCTTCGGGTCTGGGCCAACTGAACCAAGTGCCCGAGTGGCGTGCCCATTCGGCGGGCATCGCGAATCCGTGTTGTGCGGGCGTTCCGGTGAGTTTCTTGAGTTTCATGAATTGAACCACAGAGAGTACAGAGGGCACAGGGATAGAGACAGTGTTCAAGGCAGAAAGACAGAGAGGCAGTTTTAACGCAGAGAGCGCAGAGGACGCAGAGAGACGCAGAGGGGGAGACAAGGTTCAAGGCATTAAGGCAATTAAATCACGGAGAGCACAGAGATCACAGGGCGAGAACACGAGGAGGCGCGATCAGATCCAATTCAGAATCCAACTCCGCATCCCTCTGTGCTCTCTGTGCCCTCTGTGGTGAAATGACTTCAGGTGAGAAAGCGCTTGGTCATGTCGGAGTACGCGTCGATACGTCGATCGCGAAGGAAGGGCCAGTGGGTTCGCGAGAACTCGACTTTGGCGAGGTCGCAGTCGGTCATGAGAATCTCTTCTTTGTCGACGCTGGCCTTGGCGACGAGTTGACCGTTAGGCGCGGACACAAAGCTCTGGCCCCAGAACTGGATGCCGTCTTTGCTCACGGGTTTGCCGTTGGTTCCGTTGACGAACTCGTGGCCGATTCGGTTTGGGGCACAGACGTAGCAGCCGTTGGCGATGGCGTGGGAGCGTTGCATGATCTCCCAGCTTTCGTGTTGGGCTTTGCCGTATTCGGCTTTTTCGGTGGGGTGCCAGCCGATGGCGGTGGGGTAGAAGAGGATTTCGGCGCCGCCCATGGCGGTGAGGCGGGCGCCTTCGGGGAACCACTGGTCCCAGCAGATGAGGACGCCGATTTTGGCGAAGCGGGTCTGCCAGGTTTTGAAGCCGGTGTCGCCGGGGGTGAAGTAGAACTTTTCGTAGTAGAGGGGGTCGTCGGGGATGTGCATTTTGCGGTAGACGCCAAGGAGCGAGCCGTCGGCGTCGATGATGGCGGCGGTGTTGTGGTAGAGGCCGCTGGCGCGCTTTTCGAAGAGGGAGGCGATGATGACGACGCCGTGCCGTTTCGCGAGTTTGCAGAAGGCGTCGGTGCTGGGGCCTGGGATGGTTTCGGCGAGGGCGAAGAAGCGGTGGTCCTCGACCTGGCAGAAGTACTGGCTGGCGAACATCTCCTGGGTGCAGAGGATCTGCCCGCCTTGTTTGGCGGCCTTCTCCAGGAGCTTGAGCTGGTGGGCGCGGTTGGCGTCCGTCGATTCGACGCAGGCCATCTGAGTGAGGGCGACTTTGACGGTGGAGGGCTTGGGAGTGGGGGGCATGGGAAGGTAGTGTAGAAGAAGGCAATGAGGCAAGAGGCATCACGTGGCACCGCCCTTCTGGGCGGTGTTGAAGGCCGCTGAACACCGGGCAGAAGCCCGGTGCCACGAAAAGGCGGAAGGCGGAAGGCGGAGGTTGAAGGCGGAGTCGGAAGTGAAGGCAAAGGCACACCGCCCGGAAGGGCGGTGCCACGTCATTCGTTGAGCCCCTGGGTCGCCACGCTTCCGATGATCGCCCGCTGGGCGAGGATGAACACGAAAACGACGGGGAGGATGATGAGCAGGGCGGCGGTCATGACGAGGTTCCACGGCGTGCCGCCGTGCTGGGACTGGTACATGTGGAGGCCCAGGGCCAGGGTGTAGGTTTCCTCGTGGTTGAGGAAGAGGAGCGGAGCGAGGAAGTCGTTCCAGCTGGCGACGAATTGGAGGAGGGCGACGACGGCGATGGCGGGGGCGGCGATGGGAAGGATGATGCGGGTGAAGACGCCGAATTCCGAGCAGCCGTCGATGCGCGCGGCGTCGTCGAGCTCGCGGGGGATCGAGAGGAAGAATTGGCGGAGCAGGAAGATGCTGAAGGTGCCGCCGAACCATGCGGGGACCCAGAGGGGGAGGAAGGTGCCGATCCAGCCGAGCTGTTTGAAGACGAGGTAGAGCGGGGCCATGAGGATCGGGAAGGGGATCATGAGCGTTGCCAGGACGAGGATGAAGAGGGCGTCGCGGCCTCGCCAGCGGAGGCGGGAGAAGCCGTAGGCGACGATGGAGCTGGAGACGACCATGCCCAGGACGCTAAGGCCGGCGACGAAGAGGGAGTTGTGGAGGAAGAGGGGGAAGTCGGCGGCACGGCCGGTCCAGACTTCCTTGACGTTGGCACCGAGCTGGGCGGCGGAAGGGACATGGCCTGGCTCCAGGAGCGGCTTGCCGACGCTTTTGGCTTCGCGCATGGCGGTGAGGAGCATGGAGAAGAGCGGCATTGCGAAGGCCGCGAGCACGAGGAGCAGCAGGGCAGCGAGAAGGAGTTTGCGAGCGATCGAGGAGCGGTTCATGATCACGCCCCCCGGTGGTAGACGGCCCTGCGCGACGCCCAGAGGACGCCGGCGACGAGCACGAGGGTGAAGAGGAACTGCACCCACGCCAGGGCGCACGCGTACCCCATGCGGCCGAAGACGAAGGCGTTCTGGTAGACGTAGAGGGCGAAGGTGGTGGTGGCGTTGGCGGGGCCGCCGCGGGTCATGACCAGAGGGACGGCGAAGGCCTGGAGCGACCAGATGATCGACATGACGAGGTTGAAGGCGATGGTGGGGGAGATGATGGGCAGGGTGATGGTGGTGAGGCGGCGAAAGGGGCCGGCGCCGTCGATGCACGCGGCCTCGTAGAGCGACACGGGCACGCCGCGGATGGCGGCGGCGTAGGTGACGACAAACGTGCCGATGCCCCAGAGCGAGACGAGCACGATCGAGGCCATGGCGCCCGTGGGTGTGCCGAGCCAGTCGGGTGTGGGGAGGTGGAGCGTTCGCAGGATGGTGTTGACGCTGCCGGTCTCGGTGTTGAGGGCCCACATCCAGAGCAACGCGGCGGCGATGACGGGGACGAGGGTGGGGAGAAAGACGATCGCGCGGACGAATTCGGAGCCTGGGAGTCTCTGTTCCAGGAGCAGGGCGAGGGCGAGGGAAAGGAGGGTGCCGACGCCGACGGTGGCGAGGGTGAAGATGGCGGAGTTTTTGAGGGCGGCGTGGGCGACGGAGTCGTGGAGAAGCTCGCGGTAGTTTTCGAGGCCGACGTAGATGGGGCGGTCCAGGAGGGAGTAGTCGGTGAGGCTGTACCAGGCGGAGAGGGTGATGGGGAGGAGCATGAAAAGGCCAAAGCCCAGGAGCCAGGGGCTGACCCAGGTGAGGCCGCGGAGGGTGGGGTGGAGGCGGGCGGTCGCCATCACGCTCCTCGCCTTTGGCGGAGGTCGGCCTCGCGGTCGAGGAGGGATTGGACGCGGGAGTTGACGGCCGTGAGTTCGGCTTTGGCGTTCGCGCCGAGCCAGACGTTGTCGAAGGCGCGCTGGGTGAGGATCGCGTACTGCTTCCACGAGCGGCAGCGGGGGAGGACGACGGCGCGGGAACTCTTGGCGATCTGGTCGTGCACGGCGACGGCGCGGTTGGGGTGGCTCGACATGAATGCGGGGCTGACGGCGGTCATCGGCGAGCTTTTACAGTGGGCGGTGGCGAGCTGTTCCTGCACGCGGGGCTGCTGGGTGTAGAGGAGGAACTCCATGGCGGCTTCGGGATTTGGAGAGCCGCGGGGGATCATGAGGACGTCACATTCGAGGAGGCCGATGGGTCTGGCAGCGTCGAAGATCTCGCTTGAGACGGGGACTGCGACGGCGGCGTAGTCGAGTGTGGGGGCGTAGGTGCGGGCGAAGTTGGCGATCCAAGGGCCGGTGGCGACCATGGAGACGCGACCGGTGAGGAATGGGTCCTCGGCACCGTTGAACGAGCGGCCGAAGGCGGAGATGTAGGTGGCGAGAGCTTCGCGACCCATGCGCGTGGGCCAGGAGCCGATCCACTCGAAGGCGCGGACGCAGGCGGGGGAGTCGAAGAGGGAGCGGTTGGTGGCGGAGTCGTAGAGGTCCGCGCCGAAGAGCGATGGCCACATATAAGGCCACCACCACGGGAGCGTGTGCACGAAGCCGGCACGTGTGATCTCGCCGGCGGGGCCTTTGATCGTGAGGCGCTGGGCGGCGTCGTTGAACTCATCGATGGTTCGCGGGGGTTTGTCGGGATCGAGGCCGGCTTCGCGAAAGTGGGAGCGGTTGTAGTAGAGGGCGATGGTGTAGCACGTGTTGACGCCCGCCCACTGGCGGCCCTGGTGCGTGAGCATCTGCCAGACGCCGGGGGCGTAGGCGGAGGGGTCGGGTTTGAGGCCAAGGTCGGCGAGGGGGATGGCGGCGCCGGTCTCGGCGTACTGCGGGACGCTGTAGCTGTAGAGGCCGGCGATGTCGGGCGGATCGCCGCCGCCGATGGCGACCAGGGCCTTGCTGTCCTGATCGTTGACAGGGACGCGGTGGACCCACAGTCGTGACTGCGAGGCGTTGAAGTCGTCGACGACCTGTTGGATGGCGTCGCCCTCGGGGCCGGTCCACTTTTCCCAGTAGGTGACGACCTTGCGGCCTTTGGGAATGTCGCGACGGCTGCGGGGGGCGTAGGGCCACAGGGCCCACCCGGCTGCGCCCGCGGCGAGCAGGGTCAGAGCGCTTCGTCTGGAGACGTCCGTGTCGATCGCTACTCCTTGGGCGTCCGATGCACTGCTCTGGGGTGCAGTGCCACCAATCACGTCGCCACGGCCTTCTCGGCCTTGGAATCCCAGGTGAACATCTTGCTCTGGCGATAGGACTCGACGCCCATCTTGATGGCGACCATGACCGCGCAGCCGAGCTCGACGTTGCAGTTGGGCTTGGCTTTGCCGCGGACGGCGTCGAGCCAGTTTTGCGAGTGGTCGCGCCCGTCCTTTTCGCCGCCGCAGTCGAGCACGAAGCCCTTCTGGTCGGGCTTGAGCATGTCGGCGTTGACCTTGCGGAAGTCGTCCTTCCAGGTTTCCTGCTGGTTGACGCGCCAGCCCTTGGCGTCGGGTTCCATCTGTCCCTTCTGGCCGCGGATCATCTCGGGCACGCCCACGTCGTTGACCATGACGCTGGAGAGGAAGACGCTGTGCGTGTCATAGTCGGCGGTGAGGAGCATGGTGTCGGCGATGTCGCGGGCGTTGTGGGGCGCGGGTTTTTCGATGTACTGACCGCCGCCGGCCATGACGCGGCGGGGGTAGGCGCCGTTGGGCCCGTGGATCGCCAGGAGCAGCGGGCTGAGCCAGTGGTACATGAGATCGGTTGCGACGCCGCCGTTGTACGCGTAGAACTTGCGGAATCGGAAGAAGTGCTCGTCGTTGTAGGGGATTTTCTCCGCCAGGCCGTGCTTGTGCCCCAGCCAGCGGTCCCAGTCGATGTAGCCGTCGGCGGTGGGCGCATTCTGCGGGCCTGCGTCGGTGTCGATGGTCCAGTTGAACTGTCCCTCGCGGCTGTTGCGGCAGTAGGAGCCTTGCGACCACACGACCGGGCCGATGCGCCCGGCCTTGATCGCCTCGCCGGCCTTCCACCATTTGTTCTCGCTGGTTCGCTGCGGGCCTACCTGCAGGATCCGTCCCGTCTTGCGAACCGCGTCGCGGCACTGAATCGCCTGCTCGATCGTGTGGGAGAGCGGCTTCTCGACGTACACGTCCTTGCCCGCCTGCATCGCCTCGATGGCGATCTTGGTGTGCCAGTGGTCGGGTGTCGCGATCACGATGGCGTTGATTTCTTTGTTGTCGAGCACCTTCTCGTACTCGATCACGCAGTCTTTGTCGTCGAGGACGGCGTCCTTGTCGACCTTGGAGAGGACCTCCTGGGCACGTTTCTGGTTGCGCTTGTACACGTCGCAGATCATCGCGATCTTGACGTTCTCGGCCTTGCCCATCCGGGCGAGGTGCCCGACGTGGAAGCGCCCCTGGCCCCCGGTTCCGATCACCGCGATATTGAGCCGATCGGCCGAGCCACCCATCCGACCCCACGACAACGCGGGAAGACTGGCGGCGGCGGCGACGCCGGCGGACGCTTGCAGGAAATGACGGCGTGAAAGCATGGACATCGGAAACTCCTTGAAGGTGGGAGAGGGTCCGACATGCTCCCACAAAACCGGTCCGATTGCAAGTGGGTGTTCAGAATGCCCGGGACGCGGTCCGCTCGCGGAATTCCGGTGGCGGGGCCTGGGGGTGGGCTCTCTCCCCAGGGTCCAACGCGGTCGACGCAGAATGCCCAAAGGGCACCCCAATCCGGAGGGCCGGGCTCGCAGTGGCGGCGGGAATGTCCGTGCCGGACGATGTCGACTTATGGCGTGGGCGAGGTCGTGGGCTCGCTCGCGGCGGGCGCGGTATCGCTCGTCTCCGGACGCGTCGTCTGCCAGCCGCCGCCGAGCGACTTGTACACACGGATCAGACTCTGCGCGACGGCCAGCTCGCTCAGGACCACCTGATCCTCCGCGTCGTACTGCCGGCGCTGGTTGTCGAGCACCGGCGAAAGGCCCGAGAGTCCGCTCTTGAACAGCGATGTCGCCAGGTCTACGGCCCGTTGATCGGCGACGACCGCCTCCTTGAGCGAGACCAGGCGTGACTGCTCCTTGATCAGCGAGATCAGGCTGTCCTCGGCGTCCCGGATCGCCCCGAGGACGGTTCTCTCGTAGGTCAAGAGCGCCTGGTGCGTGCGGGCGTCGGCCGCGTCGATGTTGGATCGCACGCGCCCGGCGTTGAAGACCGACCACGACGCCGACGGGCCGAACGAGTACGCGCGGCTGTTGAGGTCGAAGAGTTCATCGGGGTTCGACGCCTGGAGCGAGAACGAGCCCAGGAGCGAGAACTTGGGGTAGAGCTCGCCCGTCGCGACACCGATGCGGGCGTTGGCCGCGGCGATCTGGCGTTCGGCACGCCGGATATCGGGGCGGCGGCGGAGGAGTTCGGAGGGGGTGCCCACCGCGACGACGCCCGAGGCGGTCGGGATCGGTGATGGTTCGAGCAGTTCGGGGTAGAGCGCCGATGCGGGCTGACCCAGCAGCAGGGCGACGCGGTGGCAGGCCTGAGCGATCTGGGCCTCGAACGCCGGCACCGATGCCCGGCGTGACGCGAGCTCGCCCTCGGCCTGTGCCACGTCGAATTCCGAGGAGAGTCCCGCCTTGAGGAGCGCCTTGGCGAGTCCCAGCGAGTCGTTTCTCGTCGACACTGCGCGCTGGGCCACCGCCAGCCTTGCCTGGGCTCCGCGCAGGTCGGTGTACGCCAGGGCCACTTCGGAGGCCACCAGCACGCGAGCGTCACGGATGCCTTCGACCCCCGCGTCGAGGTCGGCCTGAGCCGCCTCAACGCCTCGCCGGACTCGCCCGAAGAAATCGAGCTCCCACGATGCGTTGAGGCCCACTTCGAAGCGAGAGCGCTCGCCGTCGAGGAAGATGGGCCCGCCCAGCTTCTCGCTGTTCTTGTAGCGGGAGGCATCGGCCGAGGCGTTCACCTGCGGCCACTGGTCGGCCTTGGCGACGCCGTAGAGAGCTCGAACCTCGTCGAGCCTTGCGACGGCGAGGCGGACATCGTGGTTGGCGTCGAGGGCTTTCTCGATGAGGGCGGCGAGCTTGGCGTCGCCCAGGCGAGTCCACCACAGGGCAGCATCGGCGGTCTCGGCCGCGGCGGTGGTGATGGTCGCGTTGGGGGTGCCGGTCGCCGACAGGCCCGCGAAGGCGGCGGGCGCGTCGAACTTGGGCGCCACATAGTCGGGGCCCACGGTGCAGCCCGCGATCAGCGTGAGCAGCGAGGGGACGACGACGGGGCTGAGCGAACGGATGATGGAGGTCTTTCTGGTTGGCACGTGATGCTCCGGCTTTTCACTCGGCGTTCTACGATCACTGGACTCTTGATTGGATTTCTTGCACGCCCCGGTCGGGGCTCGGCCCGCTCAGGGCTTTGGGGAAGGGTTTGGCTCCGCCGCGCTCTCTCGCGTGGGAGCCTCAATGTAGACATCGACTTGTTGCCCGACGAACACGGGAAACTCGGGCTTGGCGAGCGCGAAGAGCAGTTGGAGCACCCGTGTGTCCACACGCTCGGAACTCTCACCCGTCAGCGACTTCTTGGGCACCACAAGCGGCTCGAATCGGACGAACGTCAGGTCGGCCCTGAACCTTGTGTTGCCCCGCAGGAACGCTACCGCGTGGCTTCCCGACCGCACGCGCCACGCCTCGTTCTCATCGACATCGACGCGCACGTAGAGCGGGTCGACCCCGCCCATCACGATCAGCGGCGTCGAGGTCGTTCCGGCCGAGGCGTACTCGCCCGGCTTGGCGTTGACCTGCAGCACCCGCCCGTCGATCGATGAACGCACGATCCGGCGGTCGAGCTCCACGCGGACGGCGTCGGCGTCGGCCCGGGCCGCGGCAAGATCGGCCCTGGCCGAAGAAACCTGGGCCTCGGCGGCGGCGATCTCGGGGGCGAATGTGCCGGCCTTGGTCAGAGCGAGATCGGCCTCGGCGGCGGCAAGCCTGGTCTGCCAGGTCGCGACGGCGAAGCGTTTCTGGGCCACCATGTCGTCGGAAACTGCTCGCTTGTCGGTGATCGCCTCGTACTTGCGCAGCTGGTCGGTCGCGTCGGCGAGCTGCGACTTGATCTCGGCGACCTTGGCCTGGGCGGGCGGGACGGTCTCAGGGCGCGGATAGGCCTTGAGCTGGTCGAGCTTTCGGGCGGCGACCTCGACGAGCGCTTGCTTCACCGCCACCATCGACTCACGCTGGACGAGCAGGGCCTGCACCTCGCGGGCGTCGATCGCAAAGAGCGGGTCGCCGACTTTGACCATGTCGCCGGCCTTGACTGCGACTTGCTTCACGACTCCCGCGACGCTGGTGCCCACGAGGATGTTCTGCGTGTTGGTCTCGATCACGCCCGAGCCCGCGACCGCCGAGGTGAACGGCGTTCTGGCGGGCTCGACCACCAGAGGGGGAACCTCCTTGGGCCGCGCGGTCTTGATCACTGTCACGGCGGCCATCCCCACGCCCGCGATCGCGATGAGCGGAACGGTGTAGACCTTGAGTGCCCCCGCGAGAGTTGTCAGAATGCTCATGCTCGAATCTCCGGTCGTCCTGGAGCCCTGGGCTCGTTTGGGTCACAACGACCTGGGGTCGTTGACCAGCTTGATCACCTGCCCGTCGTCCATCATCGCGATGCGGTCGGCGTAGGAATAAATGCGGCTGTCGTGGGTGACGACGATCAGACTCTTGCCGTTGCCGACGGCGGCCTCTCGCATCAGGTTCATCACCTTCTCGCCCGTGGCGTGGTCCAGGGCGCTGGTAGGTTCGTCGCAGACAATCAGACGCGGCCCGTGGACGATCGCCCGGCAGATGGCTACCCGCTGCTGCTGGCCGCCCGAGAGCTTCGAGGAGCTCTCGCGCCAGCGCTCGGCGAGCCCGACCTTGCCCAGCACCTCACGGGCCCGATCCATCGCTTCCCTGCGCTTCACGCCCTGGAGCAGGAGCGGCACCGCGATGTTCTCGGCGATGGTGAGCGTCGGGATGAGGTTGAACGACTGGAACACAAAGCCGATCGTGCGGCCGCGGAATCGCACGCGCTGGCCCGACGACAGGGCGCTGAAGTCCTCCCCGAAGACCGAGCAGTCGCCCCCGTCCCTGTCGAGCACACCCGCGATGATCGAGATGAGCGTTGTTTTGCCGCAACCCGAGGGGCCCACGAGCATCATCAGCTCGTTCTGATAGACGTCCAGGTCGATCCCGCGCAGGGCGCGGACGATCGATTGCCCGCTCCCGTAGCTCTTGGTTACGGCGTCGCAGTGCACGGCGATGGGGCGTCCGCCCGGGGCGGGGGTTGGCGCGATCGATTCGAGTGATGCCGTGCTCATGATGGTGCTCATCCCTTGAAGACGACCGCGGGCTCCAGTTTGATGACCTTGCGGCACGAGAGGATCGCCGAGAGCATGCAGATGGCGATGATCGCACACCCGGCGACCGTCAGCAGCTGCCAGGTGAGGTAGAACGCGATGGGGGCGTTGGTCACGAGCGTGCCGAAGAGCCCGGTGACGCCGATGCCGATCCCGTACCCGAGCACGCCCACGACCAGCGACTGCAGGATGATCATCCACAGGAGCGTCCCGTCGGGCGCTCCCATCGCCTTGAACGTCGCGAAGAAGCGCAGGTTGTCGAGCGTGAAGTTGTAGAACATGAACCCGGTGATCACCGTGCCCACCAGAAAGCCCAGCGTGACCGAGAGGCCGAAGTTGATGGGGATGCCCGTGTACTTGAGGAAGTAGTCGACGGTTTTCCACTTGAACGCCGAGGCGGTCCGGGCGGAGAGCCCCGTGTCACGCTGGATGCGGTCGCACAGCTCGTCGAGGTCGACGCCCGGTTTGGCCTTGACGAGCACGAACGAGAGCGTTCGGCGTTCCTTGGGCGCGAAGGTGATCGCCCGCGAGTAGGTCGTGTAGATCGTCGGCAGATTCTGGAATGAGCGGGTGATCCGGCAGATCCCCACCACCAGCGCGCGGTGGTCGTTGAGCTCGAGCGTGTCGCCGACCACCAGGGGCGTCGCCGGCTGGCCCGGGACCAAAGAGGGCTTGGCCAGGAGTCCGCTCGCCGCCACCTCGTCGACGAGCACCCCGTCGCTGGTGAACAGGTCCTGGACTTGCCCGGCGACCATCTCGCCCGGTGCGCCCACGAGCGTCGCGTCGTCGATCCCCAGCAGGTTGCAGTTCTGCGTCTGCCCGTTGGCGAGCCTGGCCCGGATGTTGTTCTTGTAGAGCGGCATCGCCCACTCGATCCCCTCGATCCCCCGCACCGCCGGGAGCTGCGTGACCTGCAGGGGCTTGACGTCCTCGATGTACCGCACGTTGGGGTCCATCACCCAGATGTCGACCTGGGGCATCTCGTGGATCACGGCGCACCCGCGCCACATGATGCCCACGAAGATCGACCCCTGCTGCGTGATGACCAGCGAGGCGAGCATCACGCCCATCAGGATGCCAAAGAACTTGGCGCGATCGTTGAACAGCATGCGCAGGGCGATCCGGGTCATGCCACTCCCCCGGCGCCCGCCGTGTTCCCGCGGGCGATCCCGCGCAGGGCCGACAGCGAGAACTCCGCGACGTGCGCCGCGATCTCGTCGGTGATCCCCGGTCGATCGAAGAAGCCCGGGTAGAGTCGCTCGGTCACCGCCCGGGCGTGGTGGTAGTGCAGGCACTGTCCCAGAATGCTCGCGGCGCACATGTAGGTCGAGGGAGCCTCGGGCGGCGCGTGGAGGATCTCGGCGATGATCCCGACCAGGAGATCGAGCTGCGGGCGGATCGAACGCCCCACCATTGTGTCCAGCGCGGGCGAGGGCTCGATCATCTCGCGCGACATCAGCTTGGAGTGCCAGGACGGGCGACCCTTGTCCAGCAGCTTGCGCACAAACGCCGCGATGAACGTCCGCAGCTTCTGCTCGGGGGAGGCGTCGACGTTGGCCCGAAGCTCGGCCCAGAACGACTCCTCCGAGCAGCACCGCGCCTGCTCGAGCACCTCGGAGTACAGCCGCTCCTTGTCGCCAAAGTGGTAGTTGATCGCCGCGATGTTGGCGCCGGCCCGCTGGCAGATGTCACGGACTGTGGCCGTACGAAAGCCAACCTCCGCGAAGACCTCGCCCGCGCTCGAGAGAATCCTCCCACGTGTCGCCAGCGGATCGGACTGGGGGTCCGGCTGCGGAATCGAGGCAGAACTGGCTGGATTCATGCTCATACGTGCGTTTGAAACTGTTGTTCCAAGTGCGCCGGAAGTCAAGTTCGCGCGGACAATAACTTCGTTGGTCCAACCGCTCGCCGACCGGCCGTTCCGGTCAGGGTTTGTCGAACTCGGCCAGACGCCGCTTGGACGCGGCCAGCGGAAAGGCAGCCTGGGTCCCCGCGGCCGTCAGCCCATCGCATGCGGCCTTCATCATCGGCAGTCCTTCGTCCGCCTTGCCGGCCTTGGCGAGCGCGTAACCCAACACCGAGAGCGTCTCGTACTTGGGCAGGGGATCGGGTTCGGCGGTCTTGTGCAGTTCCACGCCCTCGCGCAGGAGTTCCTGGGCCTCTTGATTCTGACCCGCGGCGAGCCTCGCTTTCGCGGCGGTCAGGAGGAACTCAGCCTTCAAGAGGGACGCGGCGCCGACCTCGCGGACCTGTTCGAGCATGGTCTTTGCGGCGGCGTCAGCCTCGTTGATCTGGTTGGTTCCCAGGAGCGCTTCGACGCACCAGCGATCGATGACAAGGGTCTGCATGCGTTCGATGTTGAACTTGGGCGCCATGGCCCGGGCCTGCGTGAACATCGAGAGCGCCTCGGCGGGGTCGTCGCGTCGCAGACGTGTCTGTCCCAGATACACCATCGTCCACACGGGATCGGTCAGGCCAAGGGGCGTGCGGTCGCGGATGGTGGGCCATGCCTCACGCTGGAGACGCTCACCCTCGTCCAGCTCGCCCATTGCACATTTGCACCGGCCGATGTTGCGTTTGGCGGTGGCGCGGCTCACGCCCGAGGGGTCGCTCACCTCGGTGTGGGCGTTGAAGATCCGCTGGTACGAGACGAGCGCCTCGCGGGCCTGTCCGCGCCGGAGCAGCAGCCCGGCGTGGCGGTCGATCGCCATCATGTGCCCGTAGTTGCCGCTGGTCTCCGACTCGTCGCACGCGGCGATCACCTCGGCGAGCACCTGCTCGGCGTCGAGAAACTTCGACTCGCGTTGGAGCACCGACGAGAGATTTGCCGCCGCTCGCATCGTCTCCACGTGCCCCTTGGGCATCCTCTGCTTGAGGATGTGGAGCCCCTCGCGGAAGCACGCCTCGGCCTTGTCGAGCTGGTTCTTGCGTGTGAGCAGCCCGCCCAGGTCGAGCAGGAGCTGGGCGCGTTTGGTGCTGTTGGGTCCAAAGGCCGTCGTGCTCATGTCGCGCGCCTTGCTCAGCGCGTCGAAGGCCTCGTCGAACTTTCCGGCCGATGTCTGCACACGTCCGAGCGACCACAGCAGTTCCACGTCCGATCCCTCGGGCCCGCTCGCCGGGGGCGGCATGGCGGCCATGGTCTCTCGGCACATGGCCGCGGCCTCGGCGGGCTTGCCGCTGAACAAGAGCAGCGGGGCGTAGAGCGCCACCGCCCGGACCCGCAGACGTCCGCCGCGATCTGGGAGAGTCTCCAGCCGTTTCCACAGCGCCTCGCCCGCGGCGGCGGCCTCGTTGACCAAGCCGCAGCAGCTGAGCACATAGACCTGATCGGTCGCCATGGCCAGGGCCTCGGGCGAGTCCACCGGACCGTTGGCCGTCTGCAGCGCCATCGCTCGGGACATGTGTCGATTGGCGACCTTGGCCAGATTGAGGCTCATGTACGACGTTGACAGGGAGTGTCTCACTCCCGCCTCCACCAGCGGCTGAGCCGACAGGGCGCCCGCGTCGAGCTCGCCGGTCACCTGATCCAGGAGCTGGCGGAGCGTCACGTCCTTGCCCTCGCCCTTGATGGCGTCGGCGGCGTCGATGATGCGGCGCAGGAACGCGTTGATCGCCATCGCCCGGGCGGCCTCTTCGCGGGCCTGGTTCGCCGAGATCGCCTCCTTGGCCTGCGATTCGCGGGCCTGGGCGGCGGATAGAGCCTCGTTGCGCTGGGCCTCCTGGGCGATGTCGCGCTCGCGGCGCACGCGCTCGGCCGCGATCGACTCGTTGGCCTGCGCCTCGCGGGCGATGTCGCGCTCGTGTTTCACCCGCACCACGGCGTAGGCCAGCGACGCCACGCCCGCCAGCAGCGACAGCGTGACCACCGCTCCAACGGCGATCAATGCCCGATGGCGGGCGGCGAACTTCTGGAACTGGTACCGGATCCCGGGAGGGCCCGCCAGTACTGGTTGGCCGCTGAGAAACCGTCCGATGTCGTCGGCCAGTCCCAAGGCCGTCTCGTACCGGCGGGTGCGGTCTTTTTCCAGACACCGCATCACGATCCAGTCGAGCTCGCCCCTCATGGTCCGCGCGAGCGCCCGGATCTCAGTTGACCTTGAGCGGGCGACGCTGCGACCCTCCTCGGTCGCTCCGGTGAGCTTGCCGATCTTGGTGCTGGGCTTGGGCGGTTCGTCCTCGCGGATGATCCGGCGCATCTCTTCCAGGGCGGCACTTCGCAGCGATCGGGCATCGAACGGCGGCGCCCCCGTGAGCAATTCGTAGAGCAGCACGCCCAGCGAGTAGACATCGCTGCGTGTGTCGATGTCGGCGGAATTCATGTCGGCCTGCTCGGGGCTCATGTACTCGGGGGTGCCCACGAGCTGACGGAACTCTGTGAAGAGCGTGCGGTCGGTGAGCTGGGCGCTGGTCGCCTTGGCGATGCCGAAGTCGATCACCTTGGGCACCGGCTTGCCGTCGACGACCGTCACCAGCACGTTGGTGGGCTTGAGATCGCGGTGGATCACGCCCTTGGTGTGGGCGTGCTGCACCGCGTTGCAGACTTCCTGGAAGAGGGCCAGGCGTTCGCGCGGCGCCAGCGCGCTTTTGTCGCAGAAGATCGTGATGGGCTCGCCCCGCACCAGTTCCATCGCAAAGAACGGGCGCCCCGTGGGCGTCGCACCCGCGTCAAAGACCTTGGCGATCCCCGGGTGGTCCATGATCGCCAGAGCCTGGCGTTCGGCCTCAAACCGCGTGATCACCGCCCGCGTGTCCATCCCCGCCTTGATGATCTTGAGCGCGACGCGGCGGCGCACCGGGTGCTCCTGCTCGGCCATGTACACCACGCCAAAGCCGCCCTCGCCGATCTTTTCCAGGATTCGGTAAGGCCCGATCCGCGTGCCGATCAAATCGGGCTCGATCGACGGGCCCAGCCCCGGCGTTGAGACGATCGTCGGGCTGAGCTGTTCCTGGGCTCCTTTGATCTCCTCGGCCAGCGACGCGAAGGGCATCGGCTGGTCGTTCCCGGCCAGGAGCCGCTCGACCTCCGTTCGCAGGGCGGCGTCGTCTCCGCAGGCGCGCGCGAGAAACTCCGCCCGCTCGGACTTTTTCAAGCCCCGCGCCTGGAGGAAAACCTCTGCCGCCTGCCGAAAGCGATCCTGCGTCAAATCATGGGGTCCTTCATGTTGGATGGCGCGGGCTGGCGTCGGCGGGAGACATCTCCGCCGCAAGCCAGGCCCGGGCAACAGCCCAGTCCTCTGCCGCCGTGGACCGGGCGATGCCCAGCACCTCGGCGATCTGTTCGTTGGTCATACCGGCAAAGAACTTGAGTTCGACCACCCGGGCCCGCCTGGGGTCGAGGCGGGCCAGCTTCTCGAGCAGGTCGTCGAGCTCCAGGACCTTGATGTCGCGCCGATACTCGGCCGCGTCCGCGTCGGTGAGCTCGAGGCGGGCGGCGTCTCCGCCCCGCTTATCGGCCTTGCGTCTTCGGGCGTGGTCCACGAGCACCCGGCGCATCGCCACCGCCGCCACCGCCATGAAATGCGCCCGCCCCGTCCACACCTGGTCGCTGCCGATCAGCCGGACATACGCCTCGTGCACCAGGGCGGTCGCCTGGAGCGTGTGCCCGGAGCGCTCGCTGCCCAAATAGGACCTGGCGAGCCGGCGGAGCTCCTCGTACACGAGCGGCAGCAATTGCGCCACGGCGTTTTCATCGCCGCCGCCCGCCCGCGTCAGGATCTCCGTCACCGAGCCAACCCCGCCAGGCGGCTTGGGCTGTCCCGGGCTCGAAGGCACCATTTTTAGCTCCCAGATCTCGTAATTCACAGTGTATCAGGCGCAGAGCGGGGGGGCCGCGCCCGGTGCCACCACTGGAATTCACGAATATGCGGACTATGTCCGCCGCGTAACCGGCCATTGCGATGTGTCGACGCCAAGTTCAATCCGCGGGGACGCAACGAGTTCGGGCCCAGTCCCGCAACTGCTCGATCGACTCGGCCATGGTGACCGACAGAGGGGGTGATCCCTTGATGGCTTCGAGGAGCCCCTGCGTGGTGAGGTCGCGGCCCGCGTCGAAGGCCGTGTGGAGTTCGCTGACGACGGCTTGCTCGATCTCGGCTCCGCTGTAGCCGTGGGTGGCCTCGACCAGGGTGGGGAGGTCGAGCGCCGAGGGGTCGCGTTTGCGTCTGGTGATGTGGACCTTGAAGATCTGAAGGCGAGCGGTGGGGGAGGGGAGGTCGACGAAGAAGACCTCGTCGAAGCGGCCCTTGCGGAGGAGTTCGGGCGGCAGGGCCTCGATGGTGTTGGCGGTCGCGACCACGAAGACGGAGGAGCGGTGCTCCTGGAGCCAGGTGAGGAAGGTGCCGAACATCCGCTGGGAGAGACCGCCGTCGGTGCTCTGGGCGGCGGCGGAGGCGAAGGCCTTTTCGATCTCGTCGATCCAGAGGACCAGGGGGGCCATGGCGTCGGCCTGACGCAGGGCGTCGCGGAGGCGGCGCTCCGATTCTCCGACGAATTTGTCGTAGAGCACGCAGGGGTCGAGGCGAAGCAGGGGCCGTTTCCAACCGGTTGCGACGGCCTTGGCCGAGAGGCTCTTGCCAGCCCCTTGCACGCCCAGGAGCAGCATGCCGCGGGGTGGTGTGAGGCCGAAATCGATGGCCTCGGGGGAGAAGGACTTGGATCGCCTCGCGAGCCAGGTTTTCAGGGAGTTCAGTCCACCGATGTCGTCGAGAGAGATCGGGGCATCCACAAACTCGAGCAATCCCTCGGCCTGGAGCAGCCCGCGTTTGGCCTTGATGATGTCGTCGAGATCGCCCACCGTGAGCTCGCGGTCGTCGGCGACGGCGTCGAGCGTGACCTGCTGGATCTGGCGTGCGGTGAGGCCGCGAAGCGTGTGGAGGAGTGAGGCCGTGTCCTGCTTGTTGAGCGAGACCTTGAGGGGCTTCTGGCGGTTCTGGGCTCGGAGCGTCTGCCGAACGACCGCTTCGATCTCTTCATCGTTGGGGAGCGAGGGGCGGAGGACCGTCGACATGGTGGCGACGATCGGAGCGACGGACTCGCGATAATCGATCATCACCATGCACCCGCCCACGCGACGGAAGTGCTCGACGAGTTCCCGCCAGGCTCGCAGGACGCGGGCGTCGTCCAAGTGCGGCGTGAGATCAAGCGTCACAAGCACACATGGGGTCGGGTTGCTCTTGCGAACCGCAAGGAGGGCCGTCGCGGGATCCTGCGTGCCTTCCACGGCCTCGGAATCCGCGAGAACCCCATCGCGAAGCCCTTCGAGCACGCTCCAGCGGAAGAGCGCGAGCTCGGCGGTCTCGGCCGCCTCGTACGCGATCTCGTACGCACGCGGCTCGTCGTCGGTGACGATCCGGATGCACGCGTGGCGGGCACGGACGAGGTGTTTGAGGCGGCCCAGGTCGAGCATTGGGGCAGTGTACAGGATGGGGTCTATGTGCGTGCATCGGGCAGCCCTGCGCCTCAGAGCCCGACGCGCCAGCGAGGGAAGGCGTACGGCGGCCATTGGTGTTGAATGACACGACAGATTGAAGGACGCGAAGCCTCGCTGGCGCGTCGGGCTCTGAAAGCTCAACCCGCCTTCACTGCGCGCTGCACCAGCTCGATACGCGTTCGCTTCTCGCCGTCCATTCGGATGCGGCGAACGCGACCGGTCATCTCCAGATTGTCGAGCGAGCTTCGAACCTGGGCCCGCGAGCCGCCGCTGCACCTGGCCAGGTGGAGCTCGCTCAGGCCGGCGCCCGCGTCGTGTTCCAGCGAGGCCAGGACCGACGCGCGAAGGTCGCCGCGGAAGTCGGCGCGGGTGATCAGGCCGGGGTTGTGGCCCATGACCCAGACGGGTGGACGAAGGGCGTTTTCCTTGAATTCAAATTCCTCACACCAGATGCCCCAGCGCAAGGAAGTCGGCGAGGCTCGGCGCCGCGCGCGTTCTGCC
Organism: uncultured Phycisphaeraceae bacterium; assembly: GCA_964358855.1. GTDB lineage: Bacteria > Planctomycetota > Phycisphaerae > Phycisphaerales > UBA1924 > UBA2396. The sequence goes on along the minus strand of CAYHQQ010000007.1, from coordinate 9,712 downwards.
GCACTGGACGGGGTTCGCTCAATGTCAAAGAGCGGCCGGGGCTCGGCCTCAGGTGACAATTCGCGAATGATCGACGCGAACTGAGGCGGGTGCGAATCTTGCTGGGCGATCTCTAACAGCAGACCCATCGCGGCCCTGTGTTCGGGCTCAAGCTCGTCGTGAATGAGGCGGCGGAGTCGGTGCTTGGCGATCAGATCGCCGTAGCGATGCAGCCATGTCGCCGACATGATGAACAGGCGGGACATTCCCGGAGCAAGGCGAACCGTCTCGAGCAGCAGACGTTCCAGATCGGGCGATTCGTGGGCTGGCTGAGCCGCGAAGCCGACGCCCACACGGATCCACTTGGCGACCAAGACGTCCAGCTGGTCATCCACCGTCGAAAGAGTTCGATCGCCCGGTCGTTGAACAGCTTTCTCTGTCGCTTTCGTGTCCATGATCGCCTGCCAACTGTCGGTTAAATCATACAGCTACAGGGTCGAAGGAATCCAAGAAATGCGGCGAATTCGAACCCGCACCCCGAAGCGACAACGCGGATTCGTCTACGTCAGTCTGTCGTGTCGTTTGGCACGAAGGATGGCCGTAGGTCAACCCTAGCTGGCGCGTCGGGCTCTGACAGTCACCGGACGCACATGGACGCCCGCACTCATCGCTCCGCAGAGCCTGCGCGATGAGTGGCACGGTGGGGGGGGACTCAGATCTCCACGACCATCGCCACCGAATTCCCCCCGCCCAGGCACAGGGCGGCGATGCCGCGTTTGCCGCCGGTGCGGTGGAGTTGGTGGATGAGGGTGGTGAGGACGCGGGCGCCCGAGCCGCCGATGGGGTGGCCAAGGGCGACGCCGCCGCCGCAGATGTTGAGTTTGCTCTCGGGGATCTCGTGGCCCATGGCCTTGAGGCCCTTGAGGTTGCACAGGACCTGGGCGGCGAAGGCCTCGTTGAGTTCGAAGAGGTCGATGTCCTTGGCGGAGAGTTTGGCCTTGGCGAGCACGCCGTCGATGCCGGTGATGGGAGCGGCGAAGATGTCCTTGGGGGCGACGCCGCTGGTGTGGTAGGCGACGATGCGGGCGATGGGCTTGATGCCCAGTGCCTCGGCCTTGGCCAGGCTCGAAACCACCAGTGCCGCCGCACCGTCGGAGATCTGCGAGGCGTTGGCGGCGGTTACGGTGCCGTCGGGCGTGAACGCGGGGCGGAGTTTGGCAAGACCTTCGATGCTGCTGTCGTTACGGATCCCCTCGTCGGCCGACACTCCCGGCGACTTCTTGTCCAGGCACTGCTCGCCGGTGAGGGCGACGATCTCGTTCTTGAAGTGGCCCGCCGCCGTGGCGGCCGCCGCCCTTTGGTGGCTCTGCACGCTGAAGCGGTCCTGGTCGGCCCTTGTGATCTCAAACTTCTTGGCGATGTGGTCGGCGCTGACGCCCATGGCACACGCCTCGAAGGCGCAGCGCAGGCCGTCGAAGGCCATGTGGTCTTCCATCGTCGCGGGCCCGTACTTCACGCCCTCGCGGATGCGGGCGAAGTGGGGGGCCTGGGTCATGTTCTCAAAGCCCCCGGCGAGCACGAGCTCGTTGTCGCCCGCCTTGATCGACTGGGCCGCCAGCATCACCGACTGCAGGCCCGAGCCGCAGACCTTGTTGATGGTCTGGGCGGACATGGTGTCGGGAAGCCCGGCCTTGAGGGCCGCCTGACGCGCCGGATTCTGCGACAGCCCGGCCTGGAGCACGCACCCGAAGATGCACTCGTTGATGTGGCCCTTGAGCACGTCGAGCCCGCCGACCGCGTCCATGGCGGCCTTGGCGGCGTACGAACCCAGGACGGGCGAGGGGACCTTCGACAAGCCGCCGAAAAACCTTCCGATGGGCGTGCGTTTGGCGGCGAGGATCACAACGGAATTGGCGGAAGACATGAGGGCGGCTCCTGTGGTTTGGAGGCGATTCTAGTTCGGCCGCCATCGAAATGGAACCCGAGGCCCGGCGACAAACGCCCCCCGTTTCCCGCCGCTCAGAACATTCTGCTCTGCTCGCTGTCGGCCACGATATCGGTCCGCGGGTGGTCGATGTCCAAGCGATACTCGCCGCTGTAGCAGGCGGTGCAGTATCGATCGGGCTTGCGATCCATGCAGGAGAGGAGCCCGTCGAGCGACAGGTAGTGGAGCGAGTCGACACCCAGATACTCGCGGATTTCCGGCACGCTGCGCTTGTGGGCGATGAGCTGGTCCCGCGTCGCAAAGTCGACCCCGAAGTAGCACGGATGCCGGATGGGCGGGCACGAGATCCGCAGGTGGATCTCCTTCGCCCCCGCCTGCCTGAGCTGGTCCATCTTCGCCTTGGTTGTCGTGCCGCGAACGATCGAGTCGTCGACGACGATCACCCGCTTGCCCTCGACGATCTCGGGGATCACGTTGAGCTTCAGGCGCACCGCCCGCTGGCGCTCGGTCTGCGTGGGCTTGATGAACGTGCGGCCCACATATCGGTTGGGCACGATCCCCTCGCGGTACACGATCCCGCTCGCCCGGGCGTACCCCGTCGCGGCCGAACGCCCGCTGTCGGGCATCGGCATGACGCAGTCGGCGTCCACCGGGGCCTCGCGAGCGAGCACCTCGCCCATGCGCTCGCGGGCCTGCTGCACGTTCTGCCCAAACACACGGCTCGCGGGATTCGCGAAGTACACGTGCTCGAAGACGCAGTGGGCCGTGCGCTCGGCGGGTTCGGCGAATTTGCGGCTCTTCACACCCGCGTCGGAGATCGTCACAATCTCGCCGGGCTCAACTTCCCGCACCACCTCGGCGCCGACCACGGCGAGGGCGACCGTCTCGCTGGCGACCACCCACGAGTGCGGCCCGTCGGGCCCGCCGGGAATCTTGCCAATGACCAGGGGCCGCCAGCCCCAGGGGTCGCGTGCCGCCTCGATGCGATCGGGGTACAGGAACGCGAGGCTGAACGCCCCTTCGAGCCGTCGCAAGGTTGCGGCGAGCGGGTCGGAGGTTCTCTGCTGCTCGGGGCTCGCCAGAAGGTGGACGATGACCTCGGTGTCGCTGGTGGTGTGGAAGAGGTGGCCGAGCTCCTCGAATCGGTTTCGCAAGGCGGCGGCGTTGATGAGGTTGCCGTTGTGCGCCACCGCCACCTGCCCGCCGATGTAGCTTTCGAGCAAAGGCTGTGCGTTGCAGGAGAGGCTTCCGCCCGCGGTGGAGTACCGGTTGTGACCAAGGGCGGCCCGCACGAACCCGCCCACGCTGTTCTCGATTTTGTCGAGGACGAGATCGCTGAAGACCTCGGGGACCAGGCCCATGCCGGTGTGCCCCGCGAGCATCTTGCCGTTGGAGGCGACGATGCCGGCCGATTCCTGCCCGCGGTGCTGCTGTGCGTAGAGCCCCAAGTAGGCGACACGGACCGAATCGGGGTCGCCCCAGATGCCGAAAACACCGCATTTTTCTTTCCGCTCGTACGCGTCCATTCGCGCGAGGGCGGAGTCCAGGATCGCCAGCGGGATCGTCCTTGCCATGCTGCGTAGCCCCTGTGAATCGCTCACTGTAGCTCGCGGGCTCCCGATTCAATCCAAATCACGAGCCTTGGGCGAGAAAAAACCAAATGGGTGACGAACGAATGCGACTTCCCGCTCTCCCTGGGGTTGACTTTGCGCCCTTGGTAGGCATCAATTCGGACCCCACCCCCACCGTACCCCGCAGGCGGCATGTGCCGTCCACAAGCGGGAGACCGGATCACACGCCGGACCGAAGACTCGGCCCCCCGGCAGATCGTCGCCCCTCTATAAGAGGAAGCGACACCCAGACACTCACCCGCCGCAATGGCGACGGGGACAGCGCCTGGAGACGGAGAATCTGATGGCACGTTACACGGGTCCCAAGCTCAAGCTCTCTCGTCGCGTCGGCGTCCCCATCGCCGACAACCCCAAGCACACGAGCAAGCGCTCGCTCGTTTTCCCCGGCATGCACGGGTACCGCGGGCGTCGCCTGCGTGCCTACGGCATCCGAATGAACGAGAAGCAGAAGGTCAAGTACCACTACTGCGTTCAGGAGAAGCAGTTCCGGCGCGTGCTCGCCGAGGCGGGTCGCCGTCCGGGCAACACCGGCGACATGCTCATGCAGCTCCTTGAGCGCCGGCTCGACAGCGTGATCCGTCGGTCGGGCCTGGCCCGCACGATCTGGGCCTCGCGTCAGCTTGTCGCCCACGGTCACGTGAAGATCAACGGCAAGAAGGTCGATCGCCCCAGCTACTCGATGGAAGTCGGCGACGTGATCACCCTCAAGGAAGGGATCCAGAAGCTCGCCAAAGAGAACATGGAGAGCCTCCCGGGCCACGAGATCGCCGACTGGCTCGAGTTCAATCCGGCCGAGCTGACCGTCAAGGTCGTTTCGCTCCCCACGACCGACCAGATCCCCTTCGACTGCAATCCCAACCTGATCGTCGAGTTCTACAGGTAATACCAGCTGGAAAGATCGGCGCACCCAGTCGCGCCGGCAAAGGTCATCGCGCCCGGGGCGAGCCGGCGAATCCCGGATTCGCCACGCTCGCCCCGGGCGCTTCTCTTTCACGCTTGGGCGTGGCGATGTTCGCGGTGTGGGTCGGGGCGGCCGATCAAGTCTCGCTTTGGAGAGTTCATGTACAAGTCGATGAAGAAGTACAAGAAGTGGATCATGGTCATCGGGGGCTCGGTCCTCATGGTCCTCTTCATCCTCCCCCAGGGCATCTCCTCGATGTCGGGTGATCCCCAGAAGCGAGTCATCGGCTCGATCAACGGCGTCAAACTCCGCGCCGACGAGAAACGCCAGTACGACCTTGAGTACCGGGCCCTCATGAAGTTCCCGCCCATCGCCATCAGCCTGGCCAACATGGCCGGCTCCGCGGACCACTACATGTTGCTCGCCAGAGAGGCCGAGTCCGCGGGCTACGTGGGCGGCGAGGGCGACGGCGAGGCGAGCGTCACCGACGATCAGACGATCGGGCTCCTCGTGACGATGCAGAAGCTCAGCAGCATGGGCGGCCTTGACGCCCGGACCTACCAGCAGTTCCTGCCCATGATGTACGAGCAGGTCATGCGCTCGGCCGAGGGCCAGAAGCAGATAGAGCAGCTCCGCGGCGACGGCGCCCCCGGCGTCATCGGTATCCGCAGGATCGTTGGCGAGGTCGCCAACAAGGAAGGACTCTCGTTCGAGGCCTTCTGCATGGGCGTCGCCAGGTACGCGGGCATCCGGCGCATGCAGGACGGCTACGAGAACGCCGCTCGCGTCTCGGACCGGCGTTCGCTCGCCGCCGTCCGCGAGGCCGCCGAATCGCTGACGATCGATTTCGTGCTGGTTCCTTCCGATCGTCTCATCGCCGCGCTCCCCGAGCCCACCGAGGACGAGATCAAGGCTCACTACGAGAAGTACCGGAACCTGGAGGCGGCCGAGGGAGAGAACGGCATCGGCTACCGCAAGCCCGACCGGGTGAAGCTCGAGTGGCTCGAGGTCAACAAGGCCTCAGTCGCCAAGTCGATCAAGCTCATCGACGCGCACGTCCGCGAGCGGTGGAACAAGGAGAACCCCACGGGCACGCAGGAAGCCTACGACAAGGGGCGCGTCGCGTTCGAGGAGCGTCTGCGCAACGAGTACGCCGAGGACCTGATCAAGATCGCCGAGAGCCGCTACCGGGACCTGGTCTCCGAGGCGCTCAAGGGCTTCGCCCTCGAAGGCAAGTTCCGCAAGCTTCCCGAGGACTGGCTCGCCAAGCGCCTGCCGCTGGAACAGCTGGCCCAGGGGATCGTCGCGGGCGTCAAGGCCGAAACCACGTCTCGCGATGAACGCGAGCGCTGGCAGTCGCCCGTCGATTTCCCGGCTCCCATCGTCCAGGATGTGACCGCGTGGCGCTCGCACGAGGAACTCCAGGAGACTCGTGGGATCGGGCAGAGCGAGCTCCAGCGCGGCACGACCCGCCTCAGGTTCGCCGACGCCATGTTCAGTGTTCGCGAGCTGCTGCCCACCACCACCCTTCCGCTCCAGATGGGCGTGATCCCGATCTTTGATCGTCCCCTCGCCGACTCGAACGGCAACGTCTTTTACCCGCGGGTGATTGGCGTGAGGCCCAAGGGCGAGCCCGAGTCGCTCGATGAGGTGCGCACACAGGTGGTTACCGACATCAAACGCCTCAAGGCCTTTGAGACCCTCAAGGCCGACGTCGAGAAGACCACGGCGATCGCGACCACCGGCGGCCTCGACGCCGTCACCGCCGCGTATCCCCCGCCCGTCCCCGCGCCCGTCGTGCCGCCGGCCACACCCCCGGCCCCCGAGCCGGCGCTGGCGATCCAGCGCGATGTGAAGGTCGGCAAGGACAACGTCCAGGGCGGCGGCGGCGGCCCAGCCGTTGCGGCGATCAACACCCTTGAGTTCCGTGCCCTGGTCATGAGCCGTTTCGCCACAATCGACCCGCTCCAGCCCATCGACGCCCAGCCCGCACCCGCCCGCACCGTTGGCCTGGCCCTTCCCAAGTCCCTTTCGGCCGCGTTCGCCAGGATCACCAAGATCGACCCGCTCACCATCGAAGAGCTCCGCGCCGCCGGCGACAGGTCCACACGCCTCGTCACGGGAACCGAGATCCAAAGTGCCGCCGACGTCGGGTTCCCGTTCACCTACGAGGCCCTCAAGGCCCGCATGAACTACAAGCTCATCGGCGTGGGCGAAGACCCCGACGCCCCCAAGACGAAATAATCGCGGCGCGGCGATTGTGTGTTGCTGAGGTCGGTCTGGTTCACGCCCGCTCGTCGGGCGAGTGCATCATTCTGTTTGGCTAGAATTCACCATGGAAAACCAGGAACTCGAATCGATCCGCAAGGATATTCGGTCCCTCCGATTGCGCATCCGAAGCGCGGAGGCGGGGATCTTCTTGCTGGGAGTTGTCCTGGTGATACTGACGGTGTGGGGGCGACGCTAAGGCGGCCCCGAAAGACGTGTGCCTGCTCACTGAACCGAAAGCAGTCACTCCTGGTGCTGCACCCCCGGTGCTCCTCGAATCTTTGCTGAAGGGGAGGCGACTTTCCGTTAAGCTGCTGAGCATGAAACTGCCCGCTTTCTCTGGTCTTGCACTGCTCTGCTCGATCCTCATCGCCGCATCGCACGCGCTGCCTCCTGGTGAGCCCAAACCCTTTGAATGGAGCACCACCGGCTCCGACTGTGCCCACTACGTGGGCGCCGATGTCAACGCCGACGGCTTCGACGACCTCTTGTGCCTGGGTCCCGACGGCAAGCTCTGGCTGGCGCTCAACGTCCACTGCTGGAAGTCGGGCGGGTGGCAGGTCGTGGTCGACAAGTTCCCCGCCAAGCCGATGCGCATCGTGCGCCCCAAGGCCGGCGATGCCAAGCACACCATCACCGTCGTGTGCGAAGGGCAGTTTGTCGAGCTGCAGGACTACAAGGACGGCAAGTTCGCCGTCATCACACCCAAGCCCGGCGAGGGGCCCGCCGACCCCCCTTCATCCCTCACACCTACCACGCCGCCCGTGTACGACACCGACGCCAAGGTCTTTGAGACCACCAGTGCCGACCTGAACGCCGACGGTATCCCCGACACCATCACCATCTTTGACGCCACCAAGCCCTACGCCCACCACGCCGTCGCTGTCGTCCTCACGCCCAATCCCAAGTCCGGCGATCAGGATTCCGACGGGCTCACCGACGACCAGGAGCTCGCCCTGGGCACCGACCTGTTCAACCGCGACACCGATGGCGACGGCCTCCTCGACGCCTGGGAGGTCAACGCCCTTCCCCGCGGCATTGACGTGGGCCCGCTGATCAAGTTCTACAAGAAGGACGCTTCTGACGCCGACAAAAACATCCAGCTCAATCCACTGCGTCAGGACGTGATCTGCGCCCTGTCGTACTTCGAGGGCGTCGACCCCAAGCAGTTCCAGGGCGAGATGACCAAGGTCAACGCCGTCTACAACAAGCTGAGTAACAAAAACCCCGACGGCTCCACCGGCGTCTGGGTCCACTTCATCGAGATTCCCGGCTTCATCACCAAGGCCGATCAGGCGATGCCCTGGTGGGACGTGGGCAACAAGTACTTTCCCAAGCCCTGGAAAGGCGTTACCCACTGGATGCAGATCACCCCCTGGGGCGGCGGGCAATCCAGCGAGACCAACGACATGGGCGGCTCGGGCAACGGCTGGCAGGTCTTCGCCCACGAGTTCGGCCACCAGCTCTCCCTCAGCCACTCGGGCGACTCCGCCCCCGCGTGGTGCCCCCTCTACCCCTCCATGATGTCCTACGCCTTCAGCTACTCCTTCGACGGCGACGGCAACAAGGTGCATTTCAGCACCGGCGAGTTCCGTGACACCATCCTCGACGAGCACAAGCTCACCGAGAAGCTGCCGTATCCGTACGAGAAGCTCAAGTACCTCGCCAACCACCCCTTCCGCTTCACGCTCAAGGACAACGGCGACGGTACCACGCTCATCGACTGGAACCAGAACGGCAAGTTTGACGATGGGCCAGTCGAGGCCGACATCAACTACGGGGGCTCAACCTACGCCGGTACACGCACGACACACGAGCGCATCGGCTCGGCCCCGCAGCTCGCGTACGTCGGCGGCACCTGCTACGTGGCCGCCCTCACCCAGCCCCAGGACCTCGTGTACATCAAGGCGTACAAGGGCGGCGAGAAGTGGGGCGACGCGAGAAACCTCCCCTCGACCGCCAGCCGCTATGACCCGCTCCTGGTCGGCGGACCCGCCGAGGGTCTTGTCTTCTCGCACCGCTTCAACGACTGGATCTACACCCGATTCACCGATTCGGCGATCGACCCCGTCAAGCTCGTCCCGGGCGTGACGGCCGCCGACATGTCGGCATGTCGTGTTGAGGCCGCGGGCGTAAGCCGCATCCTGCTCGTCTCGCGTCACGACGACAACTCCCTCGACGCCCGCTGGTTTGTGCCCGGCGACAAGCCCACGACCAGCGACCCTATCGTCCTCAAGACCAAGTCGCAGACCCCCGTCGGTCTTGTGGTCCACCCGTCCGATGGCACGATCACGATGGTCACGTCGATGCCCAACTCCAAGGGCGGCCAGTTCTGCATGCGTGTGAATTCGCTCACGCCCAAAAAACTCGACACCGGCGAAACCCTCGAAGAGTCCGACATCCTCTGGACCCGCGGCGAGACCAGCGGCAACAACTGCACGACGCGACCCGTGGCCGTGTACCACCAGGTCGGCGGTGAGCCGCAGCTTGTGCTCTTCCACACCGGCTGGATCGACGCCAACGCCCTCTGGACCGCCTGGCGCACCACCCGCATCGGCAACACCAAGCTCGACGAGGGCTGGCTCACCAGCCAGCTCTACGACGAGTGGACGCGCAGCCGCGTGGGCGTCGCCTTCGCCGACGGCCCCCAGGGCGCGATCTACGCCTACCGCTGGGACGCCGGCGAGTACGGCGAGGTCCACATCAACACCATGCAGATCGCCCACAACGGCTACGGCATCGACGCCGAAACCATGCGCGACCACAACGACGCCGAAAGAATCAGCACCTGGGGCATCCGCCACTCGATCTTCACGATGAATCCATGACGCTTCCCAACGAGCCCCGAGCGTCAGCGAGTGGGTCTTCGTGTGCTTCACGCGCGAAGCAACCACAGGGCGATTCTCCGGTACCATTCCCTCCCCACGGAGCCCCCACATGACCCGCACCCTCTCCCTCGCGTTCGCACTCCTCGCTTCCGCCGCCTCG
>CAYHQQ010000006.1:99460-106458 GCA_964358855.1 uncultured Phycisphaeraceae bacterium | reverse complement strand
TTGATGGTCATGGGAACTCCTTGGGGCTCAAGAGGGTTGGTGTGCGAGGGTTCAGAGGGCGCGGTCGGGCGTGCGGAACCCGGCGGCCGCGAGAGCGGTCATCCATCGTTGGCGTAGGCGATGGGCATCTCCCCCACCACTTCGACTATCCCACCACCAGCAGAGGTGAACGGGAACGGAGAGGTCGACGGCGAGGTCGGCGATCTGGCGATCGGTGTAGTCGACCAGGGGGGTGTCGATGCGCAGATCGGGGCAGGCGTGGACGCCCGAGTCGATCTGGACCAGGCGCGTCGCGGCGATCGAGCGGTCGACGGCCTTGCTCACGCGATCGAGGCTGATCTGGTCGCCCGACTCGTACTGCACGGGCCAGACGACTGTGGGGCGGCCGGCGGCGGCGGCGGCGGCGCAGGCGGCGAGCAGGAGAGAGGTTTCGGCGAGCCAGTCGGCGGCAAACACGGGAGGGGCGAGATCGACGGTGAGCATCGCGAAGACTCGGGCCTGCTCGGTGATCGCGCGAATCTGATCGGGATGGGTCGCGGCGATTCCGACGGCGGCGGGAGCGGCGGGGGGCAGGCCGTCGACACCTTGGGAGGGCCAGCCCTTGGCGGCGACCCTTGCGGCGGCGAGGGCGACCAGGGACGGGAGATCTCCGTCGGCGATGATCAGGAGCTCGTCGGTGCGATCAAACATCGGCTTCAATGTACCAGAAACTCATGGGTGTGTCACGCGTCCACTTTGGTGACGACCTCGGCCAGGGGCTTGCCCTTGGCGTTCTCGCCGCAGAGGTTGACGCGGATGCCCAGGTCGGCGGCCATGGCGGCTTTGATGGCCAGGGCGCGGTCGGCGGTCTTGGCGTCGGGTGCGTAGACGACCTGGATGTGGTTGCTCTGGTGGCGGGCCATCATCTGGTCGCGGGTGACGCCGTAGAGGACGGCGTGCATGATGGGCCACTGGGGCGTGGTGCTGGTCCAGCGTCGTTGGGTTTCCTTCTCGGGGAGTTCGACGACGCGGAGGCGGCCGATGTCCATGCTGAGTCTGGGGTGGGCGTCCTTGTCGCGATCGACGAAGATGCGGGACCAGACGACCTCGCCGGGCTTGCTGATGCCCTTGACGGTGCCGCCGCCGAGGCGGAAGTACATGGGGGGCTGGCGCTGCGAGGTGGTGCCGGCGTAGCCGCCGATGAAGTGGGAGGGCGGGGCGGCGCCGGAGATTTCCAGGACCCAGACGTACTCGGCGGTGGAGCCGGATTGGTCCCAGTCACCCCAGCGCAGGTCGTGGAGGGTGTTGTCGGGGGTGAGGCGGAGCGAGTCCCAGACGCGTTGGGTGAGGATGGCGTCGAGGCCGGCGCACTCGTCGACTTCGTTGAAGTGGGTGAGTGGTTTGCCGGGGCAGATGACTTTGCCGGAGTTTGGGCCGCTGGTGGCTTTGACGGGCGGGCGCTCGGAGCAGTTGAGGAGGCCTTCGGCAAGGTCGCTGGCGGGGGTGAGGTCTTTGAGACCTTGCTGGTACTGGATGCCGATGGCGTCGCAGCCAAACTCGTCGGCGATGCGGAGGGCGGCGATGTACATCTTGAGCTGGAGGAGGACCTGGGCCTGGGTGAGATGCGATTGTTCACTCTCGCCGAATTCAAATTTCATGCCGCGGGCGAGGAGCCATTCGAGGGCGGCCTGGGCCTCGGCGTCGGGGACCTGGGTCATGGCGTGGTAGAGGGCCGACTGGCTGAGGCGTTCTTTGAAGACGGCGCAGGGGTGGAGGATCTCGTCGGGGATGATGGCGTTGTACATGCCCATGCAGCCTTCGTCGAAGACGCCCATGATGGCGGGGCGGTGGCGGAGGGTGTCGGCGAGGGCCTTGGCGGCCTTGCGGACACCTTTGGTGAGGGCACCATCGTCGAGCTTGACGGCGTGGGAGGTGTCGTGGGTGATGGTGCCGGAGGTGAGCCACTGTTTGAGCTGCTTGCGGGTGGTGGCGGAGGTGAAGTCTTCGGACCAGAGGATGGAGTAGTCGACGCCGGCCTTGGTGAGTGAGCCGCGGAGGTTGAGGACGCCCACGAGGCCGGGCCACTGGCCGGACCAGTTTGCGACCAGGAGGATGGGGCCTTGATGGCGGAGGAGGCCGATGAGGACGTGATGGCTGTACTGCCAGACGGCCTCGGCGATGACGAGGGGGGCTTTGGGGTGGATGCTGGCGAAGACCTCGCGGCCGTATTTTTGCGAGGAGATGAAGCCGTGGGGTTCGGCGGCGGATTGTTTGGCGGGGCTGCCGCGGTCGAGGGACCAGCCCAGGTCGGCGAAGGCTTTGGAGAGGGTCGCTTCGAGTTCACGCTGGGCGGGCCAGCAGGTGACGTTTGCGCTGAGGCGGAGATCGCCCGAGGAGATGAGGACTGCGGATTTGGCGGGGAGGCGGGCGGGCTTGGGCTTCTTGGCGACTGGCATCGGCACCTCTGGGGAGAAACTGCTCTGGACAGCAGCACCACCGGATGCACTGCTCTGGAGAGCAGTGCCACCAGGGAAGGAACAAGGTCTAGTGATTTGGCGTGGGGGCGCGGAAGTCTTCCCACTTCACGCTCTTGAAGTAATCGATCGTGCGGGAGAGGCCGTCGCGGAGTTGGATCGCGGGCTCCCAGCCGAGTTTGGCTTTGGCGAGGGAGATGTCGGGTTGGCGCTGGGTGGGGTCGTCGGCGGGGAGGGGCTTGTTCACGAACTTGAGGTCGGTGCGTGCGGTGAGTTCGAGGACGAGGTCGCCGAGCTGTTTGATGGTGAACTCGATGGGGTTGCCGAGGTTGACGGGGCCGGGGAAGTCGTCGGGGGCGTTCATCATTCGCATGAGGCCATCGACGAGGTCGTCGACGTAGCAGAAGGAGCGGGTCTGGGAGCCATCGCCGAACATGGAGATGGGGAGACCGCGGAGGGCCTGGCAGATGAAGTTGGAGACGACGCGTCCGTCGAAGGGGTGCATGCGCGGGCCGTAGGTGTTGAAAATTCGGACGACGCGGATGTTGACGCGGTTGGAGCGGTGGTAATCGAAGAAGAGGGTTTCGGCGGCGCGTTTGCCCTCGTCGTAGCAGGCGCGGGGGCCGATGGGGTTGACATTGCCGCGGTAGGACTCACGCTGGGGGTGCTCGGTGGGGTCGCCGTAGATTTCGCTGGTGGAGGCCTGGAGGATTTTGGCGCGGCAGCGTTTGGCGAGCCCGAGCATGTTGATGGCACCCATGACACTGGTCTTCATGGTCTTGATGGGGTTGTACTGGTAGTGGCCGGGGGCGGCGGGGCAGGCGAGGTTGTAGACCTCGTCGACCTCGAGCCACAGGGGGTGGGTGACGTCGTGGCGGATGAACTCGAAGTTGGGGCGGCCCAGGAGGTGGGAGATGTTGGTTTTCTGGCTGGTGAAGAGGTTGTCGACGCAGATGACGTCGTGGCCTTGCCCTACGAGTCGCTCGCAGAGATGCGACCCGAGAAAGCCAGCGCCGCCGGTGACGAGGATGCGTCGGATGCTCATTCGGAGAAGAGGGTAGGCGCGGGGAGAAATGGCCAAATGGCCAAAGGTGCCAAATGGCCAAATGGGGGCGGGAGTTGAGGGCACGGTCGGGGCCGGCGGGAGCGAGGACTAGCAGCCGTGCTCGAAGGCTTGGACGAAGAGGTCGTAGTCGAAGAAGTCGGAGCTGCCATCGCCGTCGAAATCGGAGCGGGGGTTGCCGGCTTCGAAGGCGACAACGAAGGCGTCGTAGTCGAAGAAGTCGACGGTGCCGTCGCGGTCGAAGTCGGCGGAGCAGATGGCGTTGACGGGGTTGCTGTCCAACGTGACGGCACCGGTGCGGGCGAAAGCGGCGCCGCCGAGGGTTGCGCCGGTGTTGAGCGTGATGCTGGCCATGGCGAGGATGTTGCCCTGGAACGCGGTTTCGGAGCCCAGGGTTGCCGAACTGCCAACCTGCCAGAAGACGTTGTGGGCGTCGGCGCTGTTGATGGTGAGGACGGCGGCGTTGCTGGAGGTGGTGAGGGTGCTGCCGATCTGGAAGACGAAGCGGGCGTCCTGATCGCCCAGGGCGTTGAGCGTGAGGGTGCCGTTGAGGGAGGCAGAGGATTCGAAGAAGTAGACGCCGGGGGTGAGGGTCATTCCGCCCAGATCGATGGCCGAGAGCGTGGCGGTGTGCGGCATGTTGACGAGCAGGTTGTAGGCGGTGGTGATGTCGGCCTGGGCCTGCTGGGCGACTGGGCCGCCATGGTAGATGGAGCCGGCGACGACGCGTCCGGGCGGGAAGCCGGTGACGGCGAGGCCCGGCCAGACACCCAGATCACCGACGACGGTGGTCTGGCCGGTGTTGGTGGCGGTCGAACCGGCGAGGACGCCGAACCATTGGGCGGAGCCGAGGATGTTGTCCACAGCGAGGGCGTGGACGGCGAGGGAAGTGGACAATGTAGCAACGCAGAGGGAGAGACGATTCATGACATCACCCTTTCAGGTCGCGGCGTGGTGGTCCGGAAGTGGACGTGTCCTGTCGCAAAGTGTGAAAGGCTAAGGCGAGAGATATTGAGGACAATGAAGTATTATTTACTGAAATGACCTTGAGATCGAGCGAGTTCGGTGCGTGTGAGTGCCGCCGTGCTCAGGATCACCGAGATTGCGCGAGCGGCGTTGTTGCCCGTCGGAGTGGGCGGTAGCTTCGGCGAATTGTGGACGACTGGCAGAGCATGGAGACGGCGTTGGGCGTTGGCCGATTCCGATATGATGTGGGTCTGTCGCCTTTGGGGCGAAGGACACGTTGCAATGGGGAGATTTCCTGATGATGCGGGGCGATTCGAAGAAACGACGGGCGTGCGGGCGGGGCGTCGTGTGGGCGTGCGCGACGATGGGGCTTGTGTGCCTTGCGCTCCATGTCGTGTGTCTGCCGTACTACGCGGGATCGTCGGTTGGGGGATTCTTGCGGTGGCGGCTGGAACACGGGCGGCTGACGGTGAAGCAGAGCCAGGTCGAATCGCACGAGGCGTTCTATGTCGCGAACAACACCGAGGGGCTGCGGTGGGCGCCGGCGGGCCGGTTCTTCGATTGGAAGGAGTGGTCGGTCACGGTGCCGCTGTGGATGGGGTGGGGGCCGTCGCTGGCGGCGGTTGCGGTGAGCGTCGTGCGGCGCAGGAAGAGCTCGGGTTTGTGAGCTGGCCTTTGGAGACCTCAAAGACGTTTGCGAATCCGGAGACTATTCAGGCGACGGGATCGCGGTCGAGGTCGGAATAGGGGTAGTAGCCGCGGGCCTTGAGGCGTTCGAAGAGCTTGGCGGAGGATTCGGCCCGTGCGAAGGCGAGTTCGGAGGGGTGGATCTGAATGACCAGAAGGATGAAGAAGGGCTCACCGTGGGCGGCGAGGGGCTTGCCGCGCAGGTCGAGGCGATCGAGCACGAAGCAGGTGTTGGGCTCGCCTTTGTCGCCTGGGATCTCGGCGGTCTCGCCGGGGTTGAGGACGGCCATTGAGGCGAATCGGGCGACGGGGTTGAGGATTTTGGCGGCGCTTCCAGAACTGGGAAGCGGATCGTCGGGCGATTGCGTGCCGTCTTCGCGGAAGGCCGCGGCGAGTTCGAAGTAGCCCAGGCGCGAGGGCTTTGGGCGGCCTTCTTTGTCCCAGGTGAAGAGTTCTTGGGTGAGGTAAAGGGTGCCGGGGATGTGTCGGCGAAACGGGTAGAGGTCCAGGCCTCCGCCGACGAAGAAGGGGATGAGGGCGTGGATGACGAGCTCTTCCATGCCGCCCAGGGCCGCGTCGAGGGCGGCTTGTTTGCCCTCGTCGAAGGCTCGGGCGGCGGCCTCTTCTTCGGGGGAGATGGGGGTGGGTTCGGGAGGCTTGCCGCCGAAGAGACGTTTGATCCACGAGAACATGGGGTAGCTCCGGGTGTTTGGGTGCGGAGTGTACCTTGTTCTTCGGCGTGGGTGTATGGAAGTGCGGGTGTTGAGGGGCGGGTCGGAAGAGAAGAAGGAAAGAGGGATGAGGCATCAAGGCATCAAGTGGGGAACTCAGAGGGGGCCTGCGCTGAATGTGTCGCCACCATTCATGTCGCCGGAGTCGAAGCCTTTTTTGAACCAACGGACGCGCTGGGCGGAGGAGCCGTGGGTGAAGGAATCGGGGGTGACGCGGCCTTGGCCTTGGCGCTGGAGGCGGTCGTCGCCGATGGCGGCGGCGGCGTTGAGGCCTTCTTCGAGATCGCCCTTCTCCAGGATGTCGCGGGCGGACTTGGCGTGGTGGGCCCAGACGCCGGCGAAGTAGTCGGCCTGGAGCTCGAGGCGGACGGAGAGTTGGTTGGCTTCTTCCTTGCTGAGGCGGCCTCGCATGGCCTCGACTTTGTCGGTGGTCCCGAGCAGGTGCTGCACGTGGTGGCCGACTTCGTGGGCGATGACGTAGGCCTGGGCGAAATCGCCGGGGGCGCCGAAGCGGCGGGAGAGTTCGTCGTAGAAGGAGAGGTCGATGTAGAGCTTGGAGTCGGCGGGGCAGTAGAAGGGGCCGGTGATGGACTGGGCGGTGCCGCAGCCGGTGTCGGTGATGCCGTCGAAGATGACGAGGCGGGCGGGGGTGTAGGTTTTGTTTTGCTGGCGGAAGAGGTCGGTCCAGACGTCTTCGGTGTCGCCCAGGACGCGTTTGACGAATTCGACTTGCTGGGTTTGGGCTTGGGTTTGGGCGGCGGAGGTGGGCGCGGAGCCGGGGCTGATGCCTCCTGAGAGCACGGCCATCGGATTGCCGCCCAGGAACCAGACGATGAGGGCGAGGACGAGGGTGCCCACACCTCCAAACGCGATGCCGCGCCCGGGGCCGCGGCGGACTTCGACGTTTTCGCTGGGACGCATTTCATCGCTGCGCATGGGGGAAGGTAAGGGGAAGCGGAGTGCGCGAGCATGGAAGTGGGGTGAAGTGGGGTTCAGATGGAGCACATTTGATTGGACCGTTCGGGTGGCATGCTTCCCCTTCAGGGAAGCATGAGAGCGAGCACGGAGCGAAGGGAAATCCCCATGCTTCCCTTAAGG
>CAYHQQ010000006.1:0-99360 GCA_964358855.1 uncultured Phycisphaeraceae bacterium | reverse complement strand
AATCCCCATGCTTCCCTTAAGGGGAAGCATGCCACCCGGCGCATTCCCCTTCAGGGAAGCATGAGGGCGAGCACGGAGCGAAGGGAAATCCCCATGCTTCCCTTAAGGGGAAGCATGCCACCCGGCGCATTCCCCTTCAGGGAAGCATGAGGGCGAGCACGGAGCGAAGGGAAATCCCCATGCTTCCCTTAAGGGGAAGCATGCCACCCGGCGCATTCCCCTTCAGGGAAGCATGAGGGCGAGGCTTGAGCGAAGGGACGCTCGCATGCTTCCCTTAAGGGGAAGCATGCCACCCGGAGCGGACGTGCTCAGCGACGGGGAGGAAGGGCTCGGGTGTTGAGGGGGATGGGGCCGAGGGATTTGTTGATGTACGTGGCGGCGCTGGACCACTTCCAGTCTTCCGGACGCTTGACGAGGCCGTCCTCGACTGGATTGTTGTGGACATAGTCGATGGCGTTCCATAAGGCGTGGCCGGCGTTGTGGTTGCGGTCGTAGCCCCCGCCCCGTTGCCAGAAGCGATAGGCGACGTCGCCGTTTGGCTGCTCGTCGCGCATGCGGACAAGGAAGGCGGGGGCATTTCGCTTGACCCACGCGACGGCACGATTGGTGACCGACTTTTTCATGGAAGCGAGAAGGTCTTCCATACAGGGTTCGCCATGCGGGAAGAGCACGAGGTGCACGTGCGTGGGCATGAAGCAGTAGGCCCACAAGTCGGTGTCGTGCAGCGGAAGGAATCGCTCCAGGGCCTCGGCGAGCCACTGGCAGGCTCGCTCGGAAGTGAGAAAGGACTGGTTTCGGAAGCATGAGAAGTTGATCGCCCGGGCCTGCCCGGGGACGTCGTAGCGATGGAGGTGCTTATAATCTTCCGGAGAGACTTCGGGTTCTGGGCTTGGCATGCTGAAGCATATTAATGTTATGATGACGAGGCAAGGGGTGGCATGCTTCCCCTTAAGGGAAGCATGGGAAGGCGCCTTGGGTGAACGGACACCCCCATGCTTCCCTTGGGGGGAAGCATGCCACCCGGCAGAGACACGCACGCTGAGCGGGAAGCACGACAGCAAGTCGTGCGCGAAGGGACGCTCTCATGCTTCCCTTGGGGGGAAGCATGTCACCCTTGAGGAAAGTGCGCTCGACACGCAGGGGCGCTCACATGCTTCCCTTAAGGGGAAGCATGCCACCCGGGCTAACCCCCAAATCGGCCCGGCGATTTGAGATTTCAGATTTGAGATCTGAGACGAACTTGTCGAGGGGCATGGCGCCGAGGTCCTTTTCGGTGCCGCGTTGGCGGACGCTGACGGAGTTGGTTTCGGCGTCGCGGGGGCCGACGATGAGCATGTAGGGGACTTTGTCGTCGGCGGCGACTTTGACTTTGGCTTGGATGCGGTCGTTGCCCGAGTCGATGCCCACGCGGATGTCGGCGGCGCGGAGGGCGGCGGCCACTGTCTCGGCGTAGTCGGTGGATTTTTCGCTGATGGGGAGGACGCGGACTTGCTGGGGGCTGAGCCAGGTTGGGAAGGCGCCGGCGAAGTGTTCGATGAGGACGCCGCAGAAGCGTTCCATGGAGCCGAAGGGGGCGCGGTGGATGACGACGGGGCGGTGCGGGGTGTTGTCGGCGCCGATGTAGGAGAGGTCGAAGCGGTTGCCCATCTGGTAATCGACCTGGACGGTGCCGAGCTGCCATTCGCGGCCGATGACGTCTTTGACGACGAAGTCGATCTTGGGGCCGTAGAAGGCGGCTTCGCCTGGCTCTTGCGAGAAGGGGACGCCGAGGGACTTGGCGGCGGCGAGGCAGGCGGCCTCGGCCTTGTCCCAGCTTTCGGTGCTGCCGGTGTACTTGTTGCTGTCGGGGTCGCGGAGGCCCACGCGGACGCGGTAGTCCTTCATGCCCAGGATGTTGAAGATAATCTTGACGAGGGAGAGGCAGCCCTGGATCTCGGCGGGGATCTGTTCTTCGGTGCAGAAGAGGTGGGCATCGTCCTGGGTGAAGCCGCGGACGCGGGTCATGCCGTTGAGCTCGCCGGATTGTTCCCAGCGGTAGACGGTGCCGAACTCGGCGAGGCGGACGGGCATGTCGCGGTAGCTGTGCGGGGCACTGGCGAAAATCTTGGCGTGGTGCGGGCAGTTCATGGGCCTGAGCATGAAGCCCTCGACGAGCTGATCGTCGGGGAGGACACGGTCAGGAGCGATGGTCTGCGCTTTGGTGCGTTCGTTGATGCCGGCGGCCAGGCGCGCGGAGACGCCCTCGACGCGGTGGATCATCTCGGCGCACGTACAACCAGACTTTGAAAGTTCTTCGAGGGCGTTGCGCTCGATGATGGGGGCGAACTGGGAGTCTTTGTAGTAGGGAAAGTGGCCGGAGGTTTTGTAGAGTTCGAGGGAGCCGATGTGGGGGGTGAAGACCTCGGTGTAGCCTTGCATCTTGAGCTCGGCGCCGATGAAGTTCTGGAGTTCGCGGCGGACGATGGAGCCGTTGGGGGTCCAGAGGATGAGACCTTGGCCGACGGTTTCGTCGATGTGGAAGAGGCGGAGGGCTTTGCCGATGACGCGGTGGTCGCGTTTGGCGGCCTCTTCTTTTTGCTTGAGGTAGGTGTCGAGCTCGGCTTGGGAGGCGAAGGCGGTGCCGTAGACGCGGATGAGGCGGTCGGAGTTTTCATCGCCGTGCCAGAAGCTGGAGGCGAGGGACATGACTTTGGCGACACCGATGCGGGAGGTGGAGGGGACGTGGGGGCCGCGGCAGAGGTCTTCCCAGTTTTGGCCGGGTTGGCCGGTGGCGTAGAAGGAGAGTGCTGCGTGCTGGGTGCTGCGTGCTGCGTCGGCTGGCGCGGGCTTGTTTGATTTGTAGACGGAGGAGGGCATGCCGAGCGCGCGCTCTGCGTTGTCGACTTTGTACTTGTTGCCTTCGGACTTGAGGCGCGGGAGGGCGGCCTCGGCGGGCTGTTCGTAGCGGGTGAAGGGGCGGTCTTCCTTGATGATCTCGGCCATGCGGGCGTTGATCTTGTCGAACATGTCGCTGGAGAGCTTTTTGCCCTCGGGGATGAACATGTCGTAGAAGAAGCCGGTGTCGGTGGGCGGGCCGTAGGCGAGCTGGACGTCCTTGCCGACGATGTCTTGGATGGCCTCGGCCATGACGTGGGCGGCGGAGTGGCGCATGAGGGTGAGGGCGTCGGGGCTGGTGGGCTGGCCGGGTTTGGCGGCGGTGATGAGGGCGAGGCTGGCGTCCTTGTCGATGACGAAGGAGAGGTCCTTCAGTTCGCCGCCCCCACCAAAATCGACTTTGCACGCGAGGGCGGCCTTGGCGAGGCCGCTGCCGATGGAGGCGGCGACGTCTTTGGCGGAGACGGGTGCGGGGAAGGGTTTTTTGTCGCCGTTGGGGAGGGTGATGGTGGGCATGGGGTGTCCAAATGGTCAAAGAGCAAATTTTCAAATGGTGAAATAAAGCGGTCTGCGGAAGATTACGGGGGGAGACGAACGAATCATTCGTGGTCGGGGGACGGAGGGGCGAAGGATTCGAGGCGGAAGCATTTGGGGCAGCGGTAGGTGACGGTTTTGATCCCGAGCTTGGCCTGCCCGAGCTTTACTTCGCCCGACATCCAACTGCTTTGAGGAACGCCGGAGCACCATCGAGCAACCAACAACCCACCGTGCGTTCGGTCAATCAGGAATCCAAGTTCCAGACCGACTTTGCAGTCTCGACAGGGTGGAGGGGAGGGGAGGTTGGGGGGCGTGTCGGACATGTTGGCGGATCCTGGAAGGGTCGAGAATTGAAGAAGCCCAGCCTTTAGAAAGGCTGGGCTTACGGGGATGCGAGGGTTTGGAGGCGGGGCCAGCCTGGCCCGACTCGATTATCGGTTGGACGTGGAGGTCGTTGTTGTGGAGGGGCTGGGCATGTGGGGGGATGGTAGACCGGTGTGGCGGGGGTGGGGGAATGAAGGCGAAGGGCTCCGAATGTGTTGGGCCCCTGCCAGGCATTCGGGTATGCTGCGGGTTCGGTGGGGACGGTGACAACCCCAGAGGAGCGAGCCATGATGCAACCTCGCGTGTGTGCCGCCGATGTGTCGGGACTCAGGGTGATGTGTGCGGTGGTCCTCGGAGGGGCAGGGATTGCGGCGTCGGCAAGGGGGCAGTGGACGGTCATCGATCTCACGCCGCCGGGAGTCCCGCATGCGATTCTCCTTGGCATCTGGGGAGACCATCAGGTCGGTGCGGCCTACCCAGGCGATCGGGTCCGCCCCGGCGTTTGGAGCGGTTCGCCGCAGTCGTGGATCGACCTCAGCCCCACAGCCCTCTCGGACTCGGAGGCGTTGGGAGTGTGCGAAGAGCATCAGGTGGGGTACGTCCGATGGGCCTTCCGCGGCAGCGAGGAGGCGTGCCGATGGAGAGGGACTTCGGCGTCACGAGTAAACCTTCACCCGCAGGGGGCGACCGCCTCGAGTGCAACTTGTGCCTCTGCTCGACACCAGGGCGGATGGGTGAGGTTTGAGAACCAGTTCCACGCCAGCCTGTGGAACGGGAACAACGTGACATGGGTGGACCTCAACCCGCCTGGTGCATCCAATTCGGGCATGTCGGCGATGCTTGGGGATGTCCAGGCTGGGAGCGCCCAGTTTGGCGGCGTGAGGCACGCGGGCCTCTGGCACGGCACGCGAGAGTCCTGGGTGGACCTTCACCCGGTGGACATGGTGAGTTCATCGGTCTCTGGACTTTCTGCGGATCAGCAGGTCGGGCGTACATATGGCATCGACGGGCGTCAGCACGCGGCTGTGTGGTCTGGAACGCCGGCGTCCTGGGTGGATCTGAATCCCCGGCTGATGAATAGCTCGGAAGCGGAGGGCGTATCGCACGGCATTCAAATTGGTTGGACCGTTCTGAGAGATAACCCTGCTCACGCGGCCTTGTGGTACGGCTCGGCACAATCCTGGAAGGACCTGCACAACTTGTTGCCCGCCGGGACTACCCAGTCGCAGGCTAGGGGCATTTGGATTGATTCGCGATTCATGTATATTGCCGGCAGCGCCAGCCAGCCGAACGGCACTCGCGCGATTCTCTGGAGGCGGTGCCGCGCCGACTTCAACGAGGATGGCAGCGTGGACTTCTTTGACTACGACGATTTTGTGCGGTGCATGGAGGGGAGCGGATGTCCGGCGAACGCGACGGCCGACTTCAATTGGGACGGGGCGGTCGACTTCTTCGATTACGAGAAGTTTGTGCTCGCGTTTGAGCTGGGGTGTTGAGGAGCAGTAGCTGTGGGGGACCGAGCGTCGGCTCGGAGAGCCGACGGACGGGGAACGGCACGGAGTGCCGAGCCACGGGGCCCGGGGACGGCAAGGGGCCACCTTGCCGAATTGGAGGCGTGGCGCTCTTTTTGAATATCGATGCAACTGGATGGACTTGACAGATGTATCGGATAGCGATATATTGACCCAAGAAGGGTTGTGAACCATGACGGCCAAAGAGACGAATCGAGAGCACGCGGAATTGGTGATTTTGTCGCTCCTGGAGGGGGGGGCGATGTACGGGTATGCGATCAGCAAGGAGGTGAGCGCGAGGTCGGAGAATCAGTTCCGGCTGACGCCGGGGGTGCTGTATCCGATCCTCAAGGCGCTGGAGACCGACGGGCTGATCGCGGCGGAGTGGGAGGAGATCAAGAGCGAGCGGGCGGAGGAGGGGGCGGAGGGGCGGAGGCGCAAGTGGTACAAGCTGACGGCCAAGGGGCGCAAGCGGCTTGGGCAGCGGGTGGAGTCGCACAGGATGTGGCGGTCGGTGATTGATCTCTTCATCGGCGGGGCACGCGCGAGCGCCCCCAGGAGGGCCGAGTGATGGGCGCGTTGCGACTGTCTCAATCCGAGGCGAGGCCGCCATCGACTGATCCGATTGAGTCGTGGCTGGGCGTGCTTTCGCCGATGTTGAATGTGTCTGAGCGTGAGAGGGCGGAGGTTGTCGATGAGCTTCGCGACCATCTCACGCAGAGGGTTCGAGATTTGATATTGGGCGGTGTGCGCGAGAGTGCGGCCGTCACCACCGCGATTGCCGAACTGGGCGATGCGACCGCGCTGGCACGTCAATGGTCGGTCGCCCGAATGGCACCACGAAGGAGACGCATCATGGGTATCGCCGCGGGATTGGCGTTTGCGACGGCCGGGGCCCTCGCGTTCACGATGTTTGGCGGGCAGGGCGGGCCGGGCGATCACCCGGTGCCGGTGGCGATCTTTGAGCCCACGAGCCGCCCGGAGGCCAAGGCGATCGAGGAGCTGCGCATCTCGGGCGACGCTGAGGTCTCGTGGGTGGACTTCATGCAGAATGTGGGGAAGGCGGCGAAGATGCCGGTGACGGTGCACTGGTCGCAACTCAAGAAGCTGGACCAGCAGGAGAAGGGCGAGCTCAATGAGGACACGAGATTGGGCGTGACCTTCCAGAACGTGAAGCTCTCGTCGGCGTTGCTTTTGCTCAACGACACGCAGCGTCTGCCTCAGGCGAGCGGCGTCGACTACCGGGTCATCGACGGGAGCCTGGTCTTCTCGTCGGCGGCGTTCTTTGACAAGACCGAGTTGACGGTGGTCACCTACGACCTGAGCGAGATGCCCAATATCGAGGTGGGCGGCGAGGCGGGCACGCAGGAGCAGATCAAGAGCGCGATCCAGTCGCTTGTCGAGCCAGATCACTGGAACGCCAATGGGGGCGACCGGGCGACGTTGACGGAGGTGGGCTCAAAGTTGTTCATCAAGGCGCCCAAGAGGATGCACGCCCAGGTGGAGTGGATTCTGGGTGAGATCAAGAACACGGGGAAGGCGGGTAAGGCTGGGGCAGCGGGTGGAGCGAAGGCCACGGACGACTGGCGGCGAGTCCGCCCGGGGCTGCCGCGGGCCGGGGTGGCGTTCGGGTCGGACCACAAGCCGGCCGAGCAGACGTTTGAGCTGCGGTCGATGCGGGCGCAGACGTTTCGCGACCTGCTGGATCGGTATTTCGACACGGCGCCGGGGCTTAAAGAATGCGACTTTGAACGCGTGATGGAGATTCCGGCGGGCGGCGCCGAGAAGCTGATTCTCAAGGCGTCGGAGCGGCAGGTGGAGCTCGCGGACCGGCTGCGGCAGGTGGTCGATCGCGACGCGAGCAAGAAGGACACGACTGAGAGCGAGACCAGGACAATTGCGCTCAAGAGCGCGAGCGCCGACCAGACGACCGAACTCCTCAAGCAGATCTTTGAGGCGTCGCCGTACTGGCGGACAGCGCCCAGGCCCAGGACGGTGGCCGCCGACAGCAGGACCAACTCGGTCATCATTGCCGCGTCGGGCGAGCAGGTGCGGATGATGACGGCGATCATCGAGCTGATCGATCAGCCCAAGCCCGAGGGCGCGGCGATGGCGGTTCCCGATGCGGTGCGAGAGAACATCGGCCCGGGCGAGGTTGTGACGCTGCGTCACGGTCTGGCCGAGGAGATCGCCCCGATCGTCGCGCGGCGGCTTGTGGAGTGGTCGCGCGAGGTGGGCGGGCAGCAGTTTGTGGTGACCAAGCACGGCGAGGACAACGGGGTGCTTGTGGCGGGGACGCCGCTGGCGCGGGGCCGGGCGCTGGCGATGCTGCGGGAGCTTGACGAGGCGGTGGGACGCGCGGGGCAGGGCGAGGGATTTACGCCCGCCGGAAACGCGGGGATCACTCCCGATTACTTTGGTGCGTCGGCGTCACTGGCGGGCGTTCGGCGGACGTCGGTCCCGGTGCTCACCAACCTGCCGATTCTCAATCGGTTCTTCGCGGGTGAGGAGGCCGTGCCGATCGTGATCCGGGCCGAGGGCGGGAAGCTTCGCGTGACGGCGCCGGACGGGACGAGCGTGGAGGCGGAGGAGATTCGTGTGGCGCCGCAGACGGGTGGGAAGTAGGCCGACGGCATCGCCAAGGGTGGGAGCCATTGCGGCCCCGACAGGAAGGACGTTTTCGCATCCGAATTGAGGGGCCTAGCCGACTGGCTGGGCCCCTTGTCCATGGAAAGGGCGGACCCAACACGGCGATGGCCTTTCCTGTATCATCCCGGCGTGATCTGCCCATTCTGCGACAAAGACAACGACAAGGTGATCGACAGCCGTGCGAGTGACGGCGGGAAGACGATCCGTCGACGTCGTGAGTGCGTGGCGTGTGAGCGAAGGTTTACGACGTATGAGCGGGTGGAGCAGACGACGCGGCTGGCGGTGGTGAAGACGGATGGGAGCCGCCAGACGTTTGATCGGGAGAAGGTGCTCAAGGGGATCCAGGCGGCGTGCGGGAAGCGGCCGGTGGCGGAGGACGTGAAGGAGCGGCTGGCGACGGAGGTGGAGGATGAGCTGCACCGGGAGTACGACCGGGAGGTTGAGGCGCGGGTGATCGGGGAGCGGGTGGCGTCGAAGCTCAAGGATGTGGATCAGATCGCGTACATCCGGTTTGCGAGTGAGTACTACCAGTTTAAGAATGTGGCGGAGCTGCAGGCGGAGCTGGCGGAGCTGGCGGAAAGGCCGCCGGATGTGAAGGAGCAGCAGAAGCTGTTCTGAAGAAGGCACTGGGCACTAGGCATTGGGCACTAGGGGAAAGACACTCGTTGGTGGACGCGGGGATTTGTGATAGGCTTGGATCATGCCCGTAGTTGAAACTTTTACGACGTCGATCCAGGCGATGCATGCGGCCACGTATTTGAACGAGCGGGGGGTTCCCGCGAGTGTGGTGAATGAGGTCTCGGCGTATGGCGGGGTGATGGGGATGGGCGTGCATGTTGGCGATGCGGATATGGAAGGGGCACGCACGCTGCTGCGCGGGTTCTGGGCGAAGTGGCAGGCCGAGGCGGCTTCGAGGACGACGGGCGTGGAGCCGGTGCCCGATCTGACCCTTCTGCCACGCGAGTTCGCCCCTGGGTGCCCGAAGTGCGAGGCGAAGCTGCCGCTGGATGCGCTGCTGAGACTGTGCCCGGCGTGCGGGACGGCGGTGGATGTGGCGGAGCTTGTGGTGGCGGAGCGGGGACCGGAGGCGCTGGTGGCGTGTTACGAGAAGCTTCCGATCCAGGGCGAGCCTGACGCGGAGGCGAAGTTCGTCTGTGCCAAGTGCCAGTACGACCTGCGGGGGCTGGCGGTCAGCGGCCCTTGCCCGGAGTGCGGGACGATGTACGACAAGCGGGTGATGATGGGGGAAGGCAGTGGGCACTAGGGGATGGAAATGAGGCCCGAAATCCAACTGGATTTCGGGCCTCATGGCCTTTCTTCTTTCCTAGTGCCTCGTGCCCACTGCCTAGTGCCTCATGCTTCTTCAATCACACCCGAGTTCAAACGCCTGCACAAAGGCGTCGTAGTCAAAGAAGTCGACGGTGCCATCGCCATCGAAATCCGCGGACTGACCGGTGGGGCACGCGCCGCCCTCGAAGCAGACGACAAAGGCATCGTAATCGAAGAAGTCGGGGGTGCCGTCGCCATCGAAATCGGCGGGGCAGATGTCGCGGACGCCGATGATCGCGGAGATGGCGGCGCCGCCGTCGCAGGGCGACATGGTGACGCGGCACCAGACCATTCCGTCGTCGGCGAGGTCGAGGCCGGGGGCGGTGGCGTTGCTGGCGGAGAAGGTGACGATCTGGTGGTCGCAGACGCCGTCGTTGTTGATATCGATCTGGTCTCCCACCTTGAGCAGGGTGTGGCCGCCGGCGACAAAGTCGCTGACGGGCCCGGCATAGAGAGCTTCGGGCGCTCCCGAGAAGATGACGGCGAGGCGCCCGCGATTGTTGATGCTGATGGCGTCGGCTGTTCCGGCGAGGGCGTTGCCGGAGATGACATCACCCTCGCGGGCGATGATGGTGTTGTTGTAGACGATGATCTCGTTGGTGGCGGCGGGGGCGTTGGTTCCGGCGGCCAGGGCCCAGTCGCCGTGGTTGTTGATCGAGGGGATGCGGAAGGCGCTGTAGTTTTCGGTGCCGCTGGGCGCGGGCGAGCCCTCGCGGGCGATGACGGTGTCGGTGGAGGCGATGTACGCGAAGAGGTCGGTGGCGGTGGAGCCGGTCGCGGTGAGGATGTGGATGCGATGCTCGGCGTTGCCGGAGACGTCGTAGGCGAAGTTGCTGGCGCCGGTGGTGATGGTGAGCCCGCCGTAGGTCAGGCCGCCCAGGAGGACGACCTCAATGTCGGGGGCGGCAGGATTTGCAACGCGGAGGAAGCCGCGATTGGTGGTGGAGCCGCCAGCGGTGTCTCGGAAGCCGGCGGGCCAGAGGGCGACGCCGTTGTCGGTCATGCGAGGGCGGGAGTTGAAGGACGAGAACTTGCCGGGGAGGGCGGCGATGGGATCGCCCTCGTTGAGGAGAAGTCCGGCCTGGGTCCAGACCGAGTCGCCCGTGGCGTTGACCGTGGGGCTGTAGATGAAGCCGCCGGAGTTGGAGATGCCCATGGTGCCTTCGGCGCCGGTGAGGGTGTAGTCCAAGGCGTCGGTGTTGAGCCAGACGACCTGGTCGTCGTACCACACGAAGTTCCCGCCGGAGGAGTTGCCGGTGAAACCGACCTTTCCCAGGGCATTGGTGTAGGGGTCGTTCAGGGTCGAGCACGTGAGGCCCGCGGTGCCGGGGAGCACGTCGCCGATGGCGACTTTGAGCGAAGCCTTGACGGTGGGGGTCTGGGCGAGACCTGGGGCGGCGAGCAGGACGAGCGTGGAAGCAACAAATGTCGTTTTCATGGCGATTCTCCTTGGGTCATCCAGCCTATCGAGGGTGGCCTGTGGAGTAAAGTGAAATTTGGCTCTTGCGGATGTTCGCCTCCCGAATGGGATGCGGGATGGTGCTCCGCCCAGGACACGACGGCGTTGCGGCAAGCCCGATCGCGAGAGTGTCCTTGAGGAGGTTCAGGGGCCCGGGGGAGTCGCTGGGAACGGGTGTCGGCGCGATGACACGCGACGTGGGGCGCTGCCTTGGGGGGCGGTCGAAGGTCAGCATCCAAGCTCGAACGCGACGACGAAGATGTCGTAGTCGAAGAAGTCGACGGTTCCGTCGCCATCGAAATCCGCGGTCTTGTCGGGAGGGCAGGGGCCGCCTTCGAAGCAGATGACGAAGGCGTCGTAATCGAAGAAGTCGACGGCTCCGTCGCTATCAAAGTCGGCGGGGCAACTGCCCAGGCCGGGAACATCGAGCCGGTAGTCGTACGCGCCCTGGACGAACTCGTTGGCGCCGGCGTTGATCGACAGGATGCTGCGGAGGCGGTAGTCGCCGGGGATGAGCGTTCCGGTCACGTCGAAGGGACCTTGTCCGCCGGGCAGGAACGCGGAGTAGAACTGGTAGTCCCACGCGAAGCCGTTGAATCGCTGGAGCGCGACGTAGCTGAACGCCGAGGCGTTGGGCAGCGTGATGGAGCCGGAGAGCTGGTAGGGAATCGCGGTCTGGACCGTAAAGCTGAGGACGATCTCGTTGCCCGGGTTGCTGGCGTGAAAGAGCGCCGAACCCAGGCCGCTCGTGGCCGCGGAGACCTGGGTTGAGGCTTGGGCTCGGATCGTGCGGATCTCATGGAGCGGCCCGGTGATGAGGTACCCGTATTCGATTGTGCCGTCGACGCCGGCGGAGTACGGTTGGTCGCCCGGGAGCACACCCGACGTGGATCCGGTGAACGTCATGGAGTCGGAGTCGAACGCGGTGAGGTTCGTGAATTGACGTAGGTCGCCTCCGACGTGGGTGTCGCCGCCCGCACCGTACACGTAGTTGAAGTTGAGCTGCGAGGAACGGGCGGTGAGGGTCTGGGCGAGGGCGCTGGGCGCCAGCAGGGCCGGAGCGAGGGACGCGATGACGAGGCACAAGAGTCTCATTGTTTGCTCCGGCTTTGGGCGGAAAGGGCCGCTGGAAACGCCCCGTGAGTCTACCGGATCGCTCTGCCGGGGCAAACGGGAAAGTGAGGGTCGGGGGGCACGTCGGGCGTCGGTGGACCGGTAACCGCAGGTCGGGGACACGATCGAACCGAGAATGGCGGGCGTCAGCAGGGCGTTTCGAAGGCGAGGACGAAGGCGTCGTAGTCGAAGAAGTCGACGGCCGAATCGTGGTTGAAGTCGGCCCCCCCACTGCCGGGCGGGCACGCCAAGCCCTCAAAGCAGGTCACGAAGTTGTCGTAATCGAAGAAGTCCACGGACCCGTCGGCGTTGAAGTCGGCGGGGCAACCGGCGCTTGGGACCACTGCGCCCGCGACGACCGAGGCGGGGATTCCCGGCTTGAACAGGCCGAGGGTCACCTGCCCGTGCGAAGGCGGGCGAGTGCAATCGAAGCGGAAGTTGTACATCGTGCCCCAGCGAATGGCGTTGGCGCTGGGATTGGCGCTGTAGCTTTCGGTGGCAAAGGTGAGCGAGCCGGCGGCGAGGAGGGACGTCCAATCGGCGTTGCTGTAATCCACGTCCCCGGGGCCGTCGCCGTCGTGGTAGTCGACGTCGTGGAAACCGATGGCGCTGACGCCGGTCGAAACGGGAACGGAGAAGGAGTCGCACGAGCGATCGGAGGTGAGGTTGAAAGCGGCGTACTCGTAGTGGAAGACGCCGCCGCCCATGTCGGTTGCGCGTGAGCAGACGATGAAGCGGCCGTCGCCCGCGACGTCGACGATGGACTCGGTGACGCCGGGATCGCTCTCCTTCCATGCGAGGATGGCGGGGCGCGCCGGGGCGGTGGTGGACGAAGCGGCGAGGGTGAAGTTCCACGCGATGCCCGATCCGGTGACGGCAATGCCGCGTGATGAGGCGTTGTTGGTGGCGTTGCCGGCGGCGGCATCGTCGGGGGCGATGGTCAGGAGTTCGGCGAGATAGCGGGTGGTGGGCGAGGTGGGCTCAAGGTCGGAGATCCGCACCTGAAGGCGACGGGCGACGGATCCGGAGAACGCGGGGTTCGCGGGCGGAAAGGCGAACGCGCCGGTGGCGGCGTTGACCTGCCACCTTGGGGCGAGGCGATTCTGCGAGCCGACGACCGAGGCGCTGTTGGCAGAGGCGCAGCCCACGCCCAGATGTGTGCCGTTGGTGGGGGTGCAGGTCGGGCAGGAGAGGAGCTGGCTGAGCTCGAAGAACTCGTGGAAGGCCCAGGATTGCCCGAGTTGCTCGATGGTGGTGTAGCCGCCGGCGGTGCTGAGCTTGTAGAGGCTCTGGGTCGTGAGAGCATGCTGGTTGGTCCCCGTGGAGCAGTTGAGCCACTGGGTCCCGATGTTGCTGAGCGAGAAGCCAAAGGCCACGGCTTCGAGTGCGCCGCTGCTCGTGTAGTTGAACGTGCCGGCGATGTCACCGACGATGACGTCGGGGCCGTCGCCGCCCTGAGGATTGCACTGGCCCAAGGCCGCATTGTGGGTGAGCGCCAAGGCGAGCCAGATCGCGGGCCCGCGGAAGGTTTGCGTTCCGCCAGCTGACACCCTGATCGCCGCGATTCGCTCGTCCATCTTTGCACCCGTTGATGAGGTTTCGAGTCAGATCAACATCCGGCCTCAAACGCGACCACGAAGGCATCGTAGTCGAAGAAGTCGACGGTTCCGTCGGCGTCAAAATCGGCGTGAAGGTCGCCAGACTCGAAAGCGACGACGAACTCGTCGTAATCGAAGAAGTCCAGGGCACCGTCGCAGTTGAAGTCGGCAGGGCAGAGCACAAGTCGCGCGGGGTTTGAGGTCGCGTTGCCGCAGGGATTGGAGATCAGGCACCGGTAGCGGACGGCGTGGGCGGGCGAGAGAATCTTTCCGGGGGCGGCGGCGATGGACAGGCTTGGCGTCCCGGAGCCTGAGATGGTGGCTCCAAAGCCCGGCTGGTTGCCATCCCAAGAGGAGGTGGATCCGTCGGAGAGGTCGATGAAGTTGCCGGGCGACGACTCACGCTGCCAGCGGAAAGTCGCGGGCTCGTCGAACACGCCGATCACCGCCATGGACGCCGTTCCCGACGGGCAGGCGAAGGTGTTCTGCGGGTCCAGCGAAATGACCGGCAGCATGTGAACCCACGCGAGCCCGCGGAGGATGTACCCGCCCTGAATGGCCGGGCCGCTGACATAACCGTTGCCAACGAGCGACGTGAGCTGATTGCCGCTGTTGATGTTGAGCAAGACCTGGCCGGTGGCAGGATGGATCGCGGCATCCCAGAAGAGAGCGATCTGGGGCGGGGTGGCGTACGCCGAGGCGACCGGCGACGGGAAGAGCGTTGTGAGATTGAAGACTCGCGTGCCGCTGGCACGATTGAGGTCCATGATGAGGTCGAGGGTGGACGAGCTGGCAATGACGTCGATGTCGCTGACGGCCAGCGCGCCGCTGGTGGCGGAGACCACGCCGTTCTCGTCGAAGAGGGCCAGGCGATTGGAGCCGAAACTGCCAAAGGTCGTGAAGCCCATCATGAACGCGTTGTGGCGAGGGGACCAGTCGACTCCTTCTCCGTAGCTGGCGTTGAGAGGCGCGGTGAATTCGAGCAGCTGGCTTGTCTTGGTGGCGGGATCAATCCTCAGGAGTCTCGATCGCTGCGTGGAGATGTCGCTGCGGTTGACGATGCCCACGAGCCCGCAGGGGGGTCTTGTCGCGAGGTAGCGGACCTCAAAGCCCGCGGGAACGGGGACGGTCATGAACGGCGTGACGGCGCCCGTCAGCGGATCGACCCCGACGATTTCTGAGACACCTCCGGCCGTGCTCGTGGACGCGATGAGAACCTGCCCCTGCGCCTGCGCGGCCAGCCCCAGGAGCGCGGAAACGACGGCGAGTTGCTTGAATCGTGGCATCATGGCCCTTTCCTCCGGACGGTGGCACAAACACCGCCTGCGATGTTGCGAACGCGCAGTGTACCACGGGGATCATCGCAAACCAATCGAATCTAGGGCCCGAGCGGGGCGCAAAGGTCGCCCGGGAGGGACTCTGAACGGGCGGGTCCAGTCAGCATCCGCTCTCGAATGAGACGACGAAGGCATCGTAGTCGAAGAAGTCGACAGTACCGTCGGCGTCGAAATCGGCGGACTTGCCGGGTGGGCAGGCGCCGCCCTCAAAGCAGACCACGTACGCGTCGTAGTCGAAGAAGTCGGCGGTGCCATCGCCATCGAAGTCCGCGGCACATGGGGCCGGGTCAAAGTACACGCGGGAGTTCATCCGGACGACCAGATTGTGCTCGCAAGCGCCGGCGCACGCGCTGCTGGCAGCCGTGCCCGCGCGGAACTCGTACTGGCCGGGCGCCAGGAGAACCTGCGTGTTGAAGGAGGGGGCTGTTGACGAGTACGAAATGCCGCCTGCGACGGGAGCGATGACGACCGAGGCACTTCCCCCGACGTTGGTGATGGCGCCGTCGATCGAAGCGAAAGTCGGCGACCCAACGTCGAAGCGAACAACCATTGACGAGGTCGCGGCCGCATCCGAGGAGCAGCCTGTCCCCCCCGACTCGACCCAGACGTCGGACTGGCAGGAGACATCGAAGTAGCTCGTGGTCACGGTGCCGTATTGTCCTCCCCAGACCGCCCCGTTGGCGTGCCCGGTCTCATTGGACGCCCCGGGACCAAAGGAGCCGCCTGTCGACCAAAGGCCCGTGGTGGCGTTGGAATCGTCGAACGAACTGCACCAATTGGGATTGTCGGGCGGGACGTGGACACACACACCGATGTGCGTCGATCGGGCGACGGAGACGATGTTCACCTGTGCGCACGCGGCGCCGGTGATGGCGAGGGCGAACGAACCACCGAATACCACTGGGATGCGTTGCATGCGAGACCTCCTGCATGGGCATGCGGATCGAGGCGGACTGTGACGGCGCCGGGATCGAACAACGCAAGCTTACCAGCGGACGTTCTCACCGCCAAGAGAGTTTGCCCCGATCAGCCGGGTTACGGGACCCTGCCGAGGGCCTGCCCCAGGACCAAGCCGGGCCCGGTGCACAAAGGTCTCAGCACCCCTGCTCAAAGGCGACGACAAACTCGTCGTAGTCGAAGAAGTCGATGGCGGTGTCGCGGTTGAAATCGGCCCTGGGGAGGCCCACCTCGAAGGCGGTCACGAACGTGTCGTAATCGAAGAAGTCGATGGTGCCGTCGCGGTTGAAGTCGCCGGGGCAGGGGGGAAGGGGTTCGAGCACGCGGTCGAAAAACTCGATCGCGGCGGTGTTTTCGGAGAGCGGAAGGCCATGGCCGGCACCCGGGACCAGGCGAAGGGCGGAGTCGACTCCCTGAGCGACCAGGGCGGCATGGAGGAGCTGGCTGTGCTCGGGCCACACGGTGGTGTCGGCGGTGCCGTGGGCAATGTGGAAGGGCGGGTCGTCGTTTGAGGCGTGGGTCACGGGGCCGGCGAGATGTGCGAGGGCGACTTTCTGCGGCCAGGGGGCGGTGGGATTGTTCTGGTTGTCCTGAATCGCGCCCAGACAGGCGCCCAGGAGCTGGGCCTCGGGAGTGACGGGGATGCACTCGGTGTGCCAGCCGTCGACATTGAAGAAGTCGGCGGGGCCGAAGAAATCGGCGACGGCGTTGACGCGACTCGACTGCAGGATGTTCCCCCCCACCGTTCCCTCGGCGTCCTCGACGCCGGCGGACGTGCCGAGAAGTGCGACCAGATGCCCGCCCGCGGAAGAGCCCCAGACGCCGATGCGCCTGGAGTCGATCTGGAATTGGGGTGCGCGGGCACGCAGGAAGCGGATGGCGCCCTTGCAGTCGTGGATCTGCGCGGGGAAGATGGCATCCTGGCTCAAGCGGTAGTTGATCGACACAACGACAAAGCCGCGGTTCAGCAGGTCGGTGACCTTGTTGCCGCCCGTCGCGGACGACTTGTCGCCGGCGGACCAGCCGCCGCCGTGGATCCACACGACAACGGGCTTGGGCCCGGCGGGCGCGGCGGGAATCCAGACATCGAGGGCCTGGCTGGGATGCTCGATGGCGTAGGGGACGTTGGCGAACGAGGGTGCCTGGGCGCACGCGGTCTGTTCGATTCCGGCCCAGGCCGTCAGCATCAGTGTGCCGGCGATGAGGGCGGGCGAGACTCGCACGTCGGGGCGACGAATGTGGGCGATCATCAGCATGAGATACCTCCGTGCGACAAACGTCCGTCGCCGCCGCGTATTGCACGCCTCGTGGATCCTTCAGAGCCCGACGCGCCAGCGAGGGTTCGGCTACCTTCGGCTCTGGTGTCGAACGACCCGAAGGCTTGAGTCGTGCCACCGAAGTCGCATTCTTCGCAATTGTCCTTGGCAGAATCGGCGTGATCGGGTATCCTCCATCCATGAATGAGATCGAACGTCGTACCTTGCTTGGAGCTGTCGGTGTGGGTGCCTTTGCGGCGATCGCCAAGGCCGGACCACTCAACCCGCCCGCCGGCCCCATCACCAGCACCGGCCGCACCACCGACGAGATCTTCAACAAGATTCCCGCGGGCGGCGCGGGCGACGGGCGCACCGCGATCGCGGGCGGGGTGTCAGCCATCAGCATCACCCAGCCCGGCTCGTACGTGCTGACGGGCAACGTCACCACCAGCGGCTCGTGCCTGTCCATCTCCGCCTCACACGTGACGCTCGACCTCAACGGTTTCACGCTCACGTCCACAAGCACCAGCAGCATCGCGGCCTCGATCAACGGCAATCGGGTCGTTGTGCGCAATGGCGCGGTCGTCGGGGGGTCGTTTTGCATCAACGTGTCGAGCAATCTCGTCGGCACGATCCTCGAGGATGTGGACGTCTTGAACGCCCAGCGTGTGGGCGTCAGTGTCAGCGGCGGCAACGTCGGCTGCGTCATTCGCCGGTGCAGGATCATCGACACCGGCTCGACCACCGTCGCCGCCGACGCTCTCACCTTGATTGCCGGGATCAATTGTCTCGCTTCCACCGGCACCCGCGTCGAAGACTGCATGGTCGTTCGGCTTGCCTACAACGGCACCGGAACCCCGTCGTTCAGGGGAATTACCAACGGGGGCATCGCCTCGAGCACCGAGCGCTGCGTTGTCTACGACGACTTCCTGAACGCGGGCACGGGCATCACCGCCACCAACGGCGTCTACCGCGACAACACGGTCGTGAACTTCACGACCGCCTACAGCGGTGGCACCAACGCCGGCGGTAACGTCTGAGCACGCGGGGGCGACGAATGGAGTGACGCAGATATCTGCCACCCTCACCCCCACTCATCTCAAAGCCGATGAGTGGCACATCACGGGGACTCGAGTCGCCCAACGCCCTCAGAGCCCGACGCGCCAGCGAGGGTTCGTCTACGGACGGCTGTGGTGTTGAATGACACGAGGGATTGAATCGTGCCACTGAAGTCGCACACGCTTGCGCTCGGCCACCCAAACCCTCGCAGCGACTTCAGTGTGCCTTTCGTGCGGGCGAAAGGCACACAACGGGTTGTCGTGCGCCCAAGCACTGAAGTCGCCACGACCGTTATGGCGTTCGGGGACGAACGAAAGCGACTTCAGTGGCACGGGAAAGACATCCGATGCCGCTCGCCGCAGATCCCTCAGAGCCCGACGCGCCAGCGAGGGTTCGCGAGCGGCCGGCTCTGGTGTCGAATGACACGAAGAACTGACGTTCGCCCATTGCCGTGCCACTCATCGGCTCGGCGATGAGTGTCGGCCAACCTTGGGCGTCCAGCAAGGTCGATAGCCCAGGGCCGCCCGCACTCATCTCAAAGCCGATGAGTGGCACGGAGAAGGAGACTCGGGCCACACGTCGTAGAGGTCAGCACCCGAGTTCAAAGGCGACGACGAAGGCGTCGTAGTCGAAGAAGTCCACGGCTCCGTCGGCGTCGAAGTCGGCGGTGGCGCCGGGCGGGCAGGCGATGCCCTCGAAGCAGTTCACAAACGAGTCGTAGTCGAAAAAGTCGACCGTGCCGTCGCCATCGAAGTCGGCCCGGCAGGCGGTTCGGGTGTACATCCGGCCGAAGTACTCGTCGTCGCACGTCCCGTTCATCTCGCGGATCTCCGCGCGATTGAAGGGGACATCGCTCAGGACTCCGACAAAGGCGATCGTGTCGTCGGGCCGGTTGTAGTCGAATGTGGCGACGTGGGCCCCCTGGAGGAGCAGCGTCACGCGGAACGTGGAGTTCGCGCAGGGGCATTGGGGCGAGCACGGGTTGTAGACCACGGTCACATGGGTCGGTTCGGCGAAGTCGAAACCGAACGCGCCCATAGGAACGTCAAAGTTGACATTGAGATTCTCCGGGCCGCTGATGGCAATGTCGTTGCCCGCGACGTAGGTGGTCCAGTCGGGCCCAACCTGCGGGGTGTTTCCCGCCCCGACATAGAAGCTCGAGCTTGGCGGCGCGATCGTCAGGGTCAATTGCCCCGAGTGGTAGCTCGCCGCGGCCCCGCCGGGCACCAGACCCGCGTTGGGCCACGCCGGCTGGGCTCGCGCTCCGCTCGCCGTCAGGAAAGCCGATCGGTCGGAGAAGACCTGGACCTGTGCACGTGCTGGTGCGGCGAACAACAGCACGAGGATTGCGGTGCCGACCATCTCCCGCGGCACGAGGCGGCGGACGCTCGCCACAAGCCCAGTCGGCAGCCGATCTCTTGAGTGCGCCCCGAATGGAGCGGCCCCGAAGTCGGTATGGAGCGCACGCGAGTTGCTGATCGCTTGGTTGAGCATGGTCCTACTCCTTGTCGGCGCCGTTGGCGCCGCGTTGGGGGAGTGCCGATCGGCACTGGGTCACGAGGGCTTCGACAAAATCACTGTAAACGCAAGGGCTCAGGTGCGCCGGAGAAACCGGCGGCTTTGGGTGCGGTTGGGCACGCCGGACGTGGGCTTGGGGGTGGGGGCCAAAGTCAAGCACCCTTGGGCTCGCTCGCTCCCACCTCTCCCCTCGCTTCCATGCACGAAGTGCGTTCAAAGCTCCCTCCCGCCCGACACGCGCGACGCTCAAGAGAGGCGTCGCTCAGCAGCCTGTTTCAAACGCCACCACAAACGCGTCGTAGTCGAAGAAGTCTGCGGCTCCATCCCCGTCGAAGTCGGCGCTCTTGCCCGGCGGGCAGAAGACGCCCTCGAAGCACGTGACAAAGGCGTCGTAATCGAAGAAGTCGATCGTGCCGTCGCAGTCGAAGTCGGCGGCGCACAGGATGAGGGCGGCGGGCTGGCTGGTGATGCTGCCGCAGGAGTTGGTGACGGTGCATCGGTACTGGCGTGCGTCGGCGGGCAGGAGGGCGGAGATCGAGAGGGTGGGGCTCCACGAGCCGTTGAAGCTCGCGTGGGAGGGTCCTCCGCCGCTGTTGCCCATGCACCCGCCGCCGGGCTCGAGATCGGAGAGGTCGCACCACTGGGGGGCCTGGGGCGTGCCGATGTTGACCTGCCACTGGTACGAGAGCGGGGCGGAGCCGACGACCGAGAGGGCGAAGATCGCGGTGCCCTCGGGGCAGATGGTTGAATCGGAGGGGGAAGCAAACGTGGGCGGCGTCTGCGAGAGCGGGCCGGCGAACGAGGCCGCCTCGGGGGGAATGAACGAGGCGTCGTGGGCGTTGCCGCTGACGTCGACAGAGCTCTGGCTGTCGAAAACCCAGTTCGCGAGCAGGCCCGGGCGGGGGCCCTGGGAGAGCTGGCACCACGCGCCGTCGCGGATGTCCTGCGTGGAGCGGGCGTAATCCCAGACTCGCACGTCGTCGATCGACCCTTGCCAGCGCCTGGAGAAGGTCTGAGAGTAGTTGCCGGCGCCGATGACGATCTGATCGGCGGTGCGCACGTACACGCCCGGCTGCGCCGCGGCGACGGAGGCGTCAAGCTCGCCGTTGATGTAGAGGCGAAGGAAGAAGCCGTCGAAGCTCGCGGCGACGTGGGCCGCACTGCCCTGCTGGATGACGGCGTTGGAGTACACCACTGTTCCCACGGCGTCGAAGACGTGCGAGACAAAGAACGCCACGTGGTTGGTGGTGGGCGACCAGGAGAGACTCCAGGCCGCGATCCAGCCGCCGCTTGTGTTCTGGGAGGGCTTGGCGACGATGGTCGCGCCCACCGGGTCGCTCGTCTGGCCATAGCCGGGCCCATCGGCACGGAACTTGGCCTCCACGGTGAACTGCTGGGGATTGACCTGGCCCGAGTTGGCGGCGGACAGATAGGCCGCGTCGACCAGGGAAACGCTCGCGGGCTGGCACAAGGCCGCCGCCGGGAGGGCGCTGAGGACCAGCGCGATCAAGGCGCGCCTCAAACCCGGTGCGCTGGAACACACGACGTGCGCGGTGGGACGGGGGTTCATGGCGGCCTCCCAATTCTGTTTTCTGACAAGCGTGGCGCCTTCATGATACGGGCCTCGCGCGTCCACACCAACTGTGGCGTTGGCCACCTGCCCGACCGATTTGCGAACCAAAGCCAGGGCCCGCGGCCAGATTGCCCAACCAGTCCAGTTCCCCGCGCACGCCGCGCCAACCTACGCTCCGGCATGCCCATCAAGTCCCACCCCACCGCCGCCGCCGCGTTCAGCGACCTCAAAGACAAGGGCGTCATCTTCGACGGCATGACGGTGATGGTGGGCGGCTTTGGGCTCTGCGGTATTCCCGAGCAGTTGATCATCGCTCTGCGCGACAGCGGGGTGAAAGAGCTCACCTGCATCAGCAACAACGCGGGCGTGGACGACTGGGGGCTTGGGCTCCTGCTCCAGACACGCCAGATCAGGAAGATGATCTCCAGCTATGTCGGCGAGAACGCGATCTTTGAGAAGCAGTATCTGGACGGCGAGCTGGAGGTCGAGTTCAACCCGCAGGGGACGATGGCCGAGCGCATCCGCGCGGGCGGGGCCGGCATTCCCGCGTTCTACACCGCCACCGGCGTGGGCACGCCCGTGGCGGCGGGCAAGGAGATCCGCGAGTTTTACAGGCCCGGCGACGACACGATCCACCAGAACAAGACCCCCACCACCAGCGGCAAGTACCAGGCGATGGCGTCCGATCTCGTGCCCCGCAGCGCGACCTCGCCCAAGCGCCGCGAGTTCATCCTCGAGACGGGCCTCTTCGCCGATCTCGCGCTGGTCAAGGCGGCCAGGGCCGACGACTTTGGCAACCTTGTCTACAACAAGACCGCCCGCAACTTCAACCCCATGATGGCCGGGGCCGCCGCGTTTGTCATCGCCGAAGTCGAGGAGCTGGTGGGCGTGGGCGAGATCGATCCTGACCAGGTGCACACGCCCGGCAACTTCGTGGACCGGATCGTCAAGACGGTGAGCGTGAAACGGATCGAGCAGCGGACAGTGAGTAAGTAAAGGCAGAGGCACTGGGCACTAGGCACTGGGCACTAGTGCAAGGCAGAAGGCCGCATTCGGCCGTTCTCGGCAGCCCTGTCCTTTCTTCCCTGTTGCCAAGTGCCTAGTGCCTCTCCTATGGATCTCTCTCGCATCCAGTACCTCACGTTCGACTGCTACGGCACGCTCGTCGACTGGGAGTCGGGGATTCTCAAGGCGATCCGCCCGGTGCTTTCGATCCACGGCGTGACGAGCGTGAGCGATGAGGAGATCATCGCGGACTACGCGCGGGCCGAGCGGGAGCTTGAGTCGGGCGAGTACATGAGCTATCGCGACGTGCTGCGGGGGGTGATGCGAGGCTTTGGCGAGAAGCACAACCTGAAGCTTGAGAGCCGCGAGCTCGACCGCCTGCCCGAGTCCATCGCCAGGTGGCGCCCCTTCGCCGAAGTGCCCGGGGCTCTGGCGTCCCTGGCGCAGAGCGCTGGCCTGGTTGTGACGTCGAACATTGATGGGGACCTCTTCGAGGCGTCGCGCGAGGTGCTGACGACCCAGGGCCAGTGGGACTTTGAGCACGTGGTGACGGCCGACTATTGCCGTTCGTATAAGCCCAACCCCAGGCACTGGAAGGTGGCTCTGGCGCTGCTCGACACCACACCCGATCGCGTGCTGCACGTGGCCGAAAGCGTCTACCACGACATCGAGCCCGCGAAGGCTCTGGGGTTTGC
This sequence comes from uncultured Phycisphaeraceae bacterium, assembly GCA_964358855.1. Taxonomy (GTDB): domain Bacteria; phylum Planctomycetota; class Phycisphaerae; order Phycisphaerales; family UBA1924; genus UBA2396. The sequence goes on along the minus strand of CAYHQQ010000006.1, from coordinate 76,566 downwards.
GACGGTCTGGGTGAATCGACGCGGGGTCCGGGGTCCTGGGGCATCGGGACCCGGCAAGGGCCCGGCGGTGGCCGACCTGGAGGTGCGGAGCCTGGCCGAACTTGCGATGCTGTTCACGACACGATAACGGGGAAAGTACCCCATTCGCCGGTGCGCCCGGTTCGTTTGAGAACTCACAAGACCGTGCCATTTGTCCCACTATGATGACTTTCAAGAAATGCACCCGCCATCAGCCGACATATCTCCTGTGAGCAGAGGTTCTGAGGGGTCCAGCTCGGAGGGTGGAGAGGCGCTTTCGCGTGCCGAGTTCGCACGCCTGCTCGCGGCTTCTTCGCGGATCCTGTGGCACATCGCCGCGACGGCGGGAGAGCGGTCGACGGCGGAGGATGTCGTGCAGGAAGCCGCGGTTATTGGGCTCACGAAACTCTCGGAGTTTCGGACCGGATCAAATTTCACCGCCTGGATGGGCCAGATTGTTCGGTACGTCGCGATGAACCAGGGACGCAAGGCAGACCGGCAGGACACACTTTCGCGGAGCATGGTCATCGCCACGCCCACCCGTGCCGACACAAGCCAGGACGCGTCGCCCGGACCACTGGGCGACGACGCCAGAGTCGAGTCGGCGATTTCCGGCATGGATCCGACGGCCCGGGCCTGCCTGATCCTGCGACTGGTCGAGCGGTTGAGCTACGCGCAGATCGCCGCCTCCCTGGGAATTCCCGAGGGAACGGCCATGAGCCACGTCTTTCGAGCAAAGCGGGCCCTGGCCGAGCGGCTTGCCGACACGGAGGTACGCGCAAGGTGACAACGCCTCCCATCGATCCCGGCATGAATGAGCGGCGCGAGCAACTGCTCGACGGACACCTCATCGGCACGCTCAACGCCACCGAACAGAGCGAGTTTGCGGCCCTTGTCGCCGGCGACAGTGGCTTTGCGACCCAGGTCAAGCTCCAGGAACGGGCCGCCGCGTCCCTGCGACGCACGTACGTCCCACCCGAAAGCAAGCCCCTGGTGGAGGATGCCGGTGAGGCCCCCGCCCGTCGATTGGGACACTGGTGGAGGTACGCGGCCGCCGCCGTCATCGCGGTGGGCGTGTTCTTCGGCGTGCGGTGGGCGATGCAGGACACCTCCAACGCACCCGGAGCGATCTACGCGCGGATGGTGTCAGCCGGCTTCTCGCCGTCGATCATCTGCCGTGCCGACGAGGGTTATTTCGAACGCCTGGTCAAGGGCAAGCTGGGCAAGGCCCTGGTCCCGACCCTGGCCGCGGATTCCCCCGTGGCGTTCACCGGCTGGAACTACGCCAAGGACTTTGGCACCCCCCTGAGCGATTCGGTCATGATCCTGCTGGTGAAGAACGGGAAGACGCCCGTGGTGGTGTTCATGGACAAGGCAACGGCCGACCGTCCCCAGCCCCTTTCCCGAAAGGGCCTTTCGGTCTTCCGGGCCGAGATCAATGGTCTGGTGCTCTACGAGGTCTCTCCGCTGCCCGAACCGTGCGTCCTGCCGCTGCTGCACGGCGAATGAGCCCCGCCGGCCCCCCCGCCGTCGGCCTGCCGAGTTGGCAGGCGAGTCCGGTGGCCGCCCAACACTGACATCCCGACCCCACTGTTTGGGCACGCCTGTGGCCGCACCGGGGCCTGATTGGGGCCCGATCGGGCACCGATCGACTGGCACGCTGGTTGCCAAGCTCCTCAATGGCATCATTGTCGGCACAGGCCGTCGTGGTGCCGCGCGTATCTGACATATACCAAACCTGGCGGTCCCACCGGGCCGAGCAGGCACGACCCTTACCAGAAATAGACGGAGCAAAGATCCATGGCCAAAGAACTCACTTTCGATGTCGACGCTCGCCAGGCCCTCCTGAACGGCGTGACCAAGCTGGCACGGGCCGTCAAGGCGACCCTGGGCCCGCGCGGCCGCAACGCCGTACTGGACAAGAGCTGGGGCGGCCCCACAGTGACCAAAGACGGGGTTTCGGTGGCCGAAGAGGTCGAACTCTCCAACAAAGCCGAGAACATGGGCGCCAAGCTCGTGAAGGAAGCCGCCAGCAAGACCAGCGACGATGCGGGCGACGGCACCACGACCGCCACGGAGCTCGCCGAGGCCCTCTTCCGTGAGGGGCTCAAGTTCGTCGCGGCGGGTGTTGACGCCAACGCCCTGGTGCGCGGGATGAAGGACGCGGTCGCTCTGGCCGTCAAGTCGATCACGAGTCTGGCGACGCCCGTCGACACCTCGCCCAAGTCCAACGACCTCGCGCACGTCGCGGCGATCAGCGCCAACAACGACGTGGAGATTGGCAAGATCATGAAGCACGCCTTTGACAAGGTGGGCAAGGACGGCGTGATCACCGTCGAGGAAGGCAAGAACATCGAGACCGAGGTCACCGTCGTCGAGGGCATGCAGTTCGACCGCGGCTACCTGTCGCCCAACTTCATCACCGACGCGGACGCGATGAAGGTGGTGCTCGAGAAGTGCCTGGTGCTGATCTATGAGGACAAGATCGAGAATGTGCAGAAGCTCGTCCCCCTGCTCGAGAAGGTGATGAAGGCCAAGAAGCCCCTGCTCATCATCGCCGAGGACGTGACGGGCGAGGCTCTGTCGACGCTGGTCATCAACAAGCTCCGCGGCACGCTGAATGTCGCGGCCGTCAAGGCTCCTGGTTACGGCGACCGCCGCAAGGCGATGCTCGAGGACCTGGGCGTGCTCACGGGCGCGACCCCGATCATGAAGGACCTGGGCGTGGAGCTCGACAAGATCGAGATGAGCCACCTTGGCCTGATCAAGCGCGTCGAGATCGACGCCGACAACACGACGATCATCGAGGGCGCGGGCGACACCAAGGCCATCCAGGCCCGCGTGGGCCAGATCCGCAGCGAGATCGAGAAGACCACCAGCGATTACGACCGCGAGAAGCTCCAGGAACGCCTGGCCAAGCTTTCGGGCGGCGTGGCGCAGATCAAAGTTGGAGCGGCGAGCGAGGCCGAGCTCAAGGAGAAGAAGGCCCGCATCGAGGACGCCCTGCACGCGACGCGTGCGGCGGTGGCCGAGGGCATCGTCCCCGGCGGCGGCGTGAGCTTCATCCGCGCCCGACGCGCCATCGAACTCAACAGCGACTACAAGGCGATCTTCGGCAAGAGCGCCGAGAACAACGCCGGCGAGGACGCGGGGCGCGCGAAGTATGACTACGTCGCCGGCATGCGGGTCGTCTACAACGCCCTGAGTGTCCCCCTCTTCACCATCGCCGAGAACGCGGGCGAGAAGGGGAGCGTCATCGTGTCGAAGGTCCAGGAGGCCAAGGGCAACCACGGCTTCAACGCCCTCACGCTCGAGTACGGCGACCTGGTCGCCCAGGGCGTCATCACCCCGGCCAAGGTCGATCGGCTTGCTCTGGTGAACGCCAGCAGCGTCGCGACGATCCTGCTCACCGCCGACTGCGTCATCACCACCAAGCCCGAAGCCAAGGAGCCCGCGGGGGCCGGCGCCGGTGGCGGCGGGATGGGTGGCATGGGTGGCATGGGCGGCATGCCGGGCATGGGTGGCATGGGCGGGATGGGGTTCTAACGTGCGGGGAAGTTGCCCGGAACGATGAGCGAGCAAGTCGATGTTGATTCGGTTCTACAACAATCCGGAAACCGACTGCCCCCATGTGGAGGACCACGGCATCACGACCCGGGAATGTGTTGAGGTGCTCGAACGACCGGGACAAGACTTTGCGAGCGGGTCCGGGGCAAGGACAGCACTTGGACAAACCCGGTCGGGCAGGTATCTGACAGTCATCTACAAAGAGGACGAAGCGGGAGATGGAGTGTTCGTGATCACGGCTTACCCACTGACCGGAAAGGCGCTGAAAGCGTTTCGCCGACGAACGAAGCGGTAGGAGAGTGTTATGAAAAAGGACACCAACAAGTACCCGAAGGGCTTGGACGCGAAGAAGGTCCGTGCGATTCTCGACTACCACGAGAATCAGACGGAGGACGAGGCCATCGCCGAGGCCGAGGCCGCGTGGGAGAACAGCCGGACATCCCTCGTTCGCGTGCCCATCGAGCTCGCGGCCGAAGTGCGAGGCTTCGTCGAAAGCCGGATGGCGAAGGGATCGACTAAGGGTAAGAGCAAGAAGCGAAAGGTCGCCTGAGATCAACACCGCCGCGGCCTATCGAGGCCGGGCTGAAGGAGTGGACACCATGGGAAATGCCAAAGACCTGACGGGAAAGAGTGGAGCGCTGGGCGCGGGCGGCCTGCCGAAGGCGACCGGTCCCCTCAAGCTGGACCTGGGCGGTAGTCACAATCCCAAGAAGGGAAAGGCCGAGACCTTCAAGCTGACCAACAGCATCAAGGCCCACGGCGGCGGGAACGCACCGACATCCAGGCGGCCCAAGGTCTGACCATGGTCGGCCCGGCGGACGCCGAGCCAGATTGGAACTGATCGACGTGCATGGCACAGCTGCTGGACATCTTCCGCGACCTCCCCGGGTTTCTGGATACGTTCATTCAGAATCACGGGATCTGGGTCTACGCGCTCCTGTTTGCCATCGTCTTCTGCGAGACGGGGCTGGTCGTCACCCCGTTTCTGCCCGGCGACTCGCTCCTGTTCACGGTCGGGGCCCTGGCGGCCCGCGGATCGATGAACGTGTGGGCGGCGGCGGGCCTGCTGTTCACCGCGGCGATTCTGGGCAACACCACCAACTACTGGATCGGGCGGTATCTTGGCCCCAAAGTCTTCTTCAAGGACAGCTCCGACTCGCTCCTGGAACGCCTGCTCAACAGAAAGCACCTGACCAGAGCCCACGAGTTCTACGACAAGTACGGCGGCAAGGCGGTGATCCTGGGCCAGTTCGTCCCGATCGTGCGGACCTTCTGCCCGTTCGTCGCCGGCGCCGGAGCGATGAACTTTCCCAGGTTCATCGCGTTCAACCTCGCCGGTGCGACACTCTGGGTTGGGATCTGCGTCGGGGCGGGATGGTTCTTCGGGAATATCGACTGGGTCAAGAAGCACTTCGAGATGGTCGTCCTGGGGATCATCGTGATCAGTCTGATCCCAGTCGCGGTTGAGGTTGTGTTGAGCAGAAAGAAGGCATCAAGGCAGTAGGCATCAAGGCATCAAGGGAGGAAAATGCACATGGCACGTCTGATGGTCAAAATGGCTGCTCTCTCCGCGGTGCTCTCCAGCGTCGTCGCCGCCGGATGCGCCTGCGAACAGAAAGTCACCCTCGCCGAGGTGCCCCAGGCCGTCAAGACCACGCTCGACCGCGAGACCAAGGGCGGCACCGTGACCGAATCCGAAAAGGAAGTCAGAGACGGCAAGACCATCTACTCCTTTGACGCCAAGCTCGACGGCAAGGAATGGGACATCACCATCGCCGAGGACGGCAAGCTGATCTCCAAGGAACTCGAGAAGTAACTCCCCCCCACCCCCCACCACCATGGCCAAGCATCAGGACAACTGCGAGATCTGCCGACGAATCGGGGAGGCCAAAGAAGGCCGCCACGAGGGGCTCATCGCCGAGCTCGACACGGGCTACGCCGTGCTGGGCGACTCGCAGTTTTTCCGCGGCTACTCGGTGCTGTTGTGCAAATCGCCCGCGACCGAGCTCGCCGAGCTCCCCAAGGAAACGCGTCTGCGGTACCTCCAGGAGATGTCGCAGCTCGCCGAGGCCGTCCAGCGGGCGACGGCGTGCCACAAACTGAACTACGAGTGCCTGGGCAACGTGGTGCACCACCTGCACTTCCATGTTTTCCCCAGGCAGCTGACCGACCCCGACCCCAAGGCCCCCGTGTGGGGACAGATGCCCAGGGGTGATGAAGAAACCAAGTACAAACTCGATCCCGCGCGGGATCGAGAGCTCAAGGAAACCATCCGACGCGAACTGAACGCCGTTCGCGCGGCCGGATAACGAAGGAGATTTGCGATGTCGGTGAAGCCACTCGAAGACCGCGTTCTCGTCAAGCCCATCGAGGCTGAGTCCAAGACCGCCAGCGGGCTCTACCTGCCCGAGACCGCCAAGGAAAAGCCCGTCCGCGGCGAGGTCGTGGCCGCCGGCCCTGGCAAACGCATGGAGAACGGCAAGCGCGCCGAGATGAGCGTCCGCAAGGGCGATCATGTCGTTTACGGGAAGTACGCGGGAACTGAAGTCGAGATCAAGGGTGTCAAGCACCTGATTCTCCGCGAGTCTGAGTTGCTGGGCGTTGTGGAGGGGTGAAGAAGTAGGCACTGGGCACTAGGCACTTGGCACTAGGGAAAGGCAACGTTGTCCGAGATTCGATCGCATCGAGACTTGGTCGCTTGGCAGAAGGCTGTCGAGCTTGGTCTGGCGATCTACTCGCTCACAAAGTCATTCCCGGACAACGAGCGCTTCGGACTGGTGTCCCAGCTTCGGCGGGCAGGAGTGTCGGTGGCGAGCAATATCGCCGAGGGATACGGGCGCGGTTCGACGACGGACTACGTTCGCTTTCTCCGAATGGCACGCGGATCGCTGTACGAAATCGATACCCAACTCCTGATCGCTCATCGCCTCGAATACTTGCCGGAGAACACCTTTCAGAAAGCCGAACTTCAGTTGAACGAATGCAGTCGAGTCCTGGTGGGGCTCATTAAGAGCCTCGAACCCAAACCCGAATCATGAACCATGGTCCTGGATCCCCTAGTGCCTAGTGCCTAGTGCCCAGTGCCTCTCTTAGGAGCTACGCAATGGCCAGTAAACAGATGTTGTTCAAAGACGAAGCCCTCGCCGAGATGAAGCGCGGGGTTGACAGGTTGGCGGATGCCGTCAAGTGCACGATGGGCCCCAGCGGGCGTCACGTCGTGATTTCCAAGTCCTGGGGCGCTCCCCACGTGACCAAGGACGGCGTCAGCGTCTCCAAGGAAATCTACGAGCTCCCCGAGCCCTTCCAGGCGATGGGCGCCAAGATGGTCAACGAGGTCGCCAAAAGGACCGCCGACAAGGCCGGCGACGGCACCACCGCCGCGACCGTGCTCGCACAGGCGATCTTCGCCGAGGGCCTTCGCCACGTGAGCAGCGGCGTCAACGCCGTGGCTCTCCAGCGCGGGATCAACGCCGCCGCGGTTGCCGCGGCCGCGGCCATCGACGCGATGGCCGTCAAGTGCAAGGGGCGTGAGGACTACAAAAAGATCGCCACCGTCTCGGCCAACCACGACGAGAACGTCGGCAACCTCATCGCCGAGGCGATCAGCAAGGTCGGCGCCGACGGCGTGGTTGAGATCGAGGACGGCAAGACGGCCGAGACCACGCTCGACTACGTCGAGGGCATGCAGTTCGACAAGGGCTACCTCTCGCCCTACTTCATGACCGACGCCAAGACCGCCGAGTGCGTCTTCGAGGACGCCTACATCCTCATCTACGAGAAGAAGATCTCCAACCTCGTCGACCTGCTCCCCCTGCTCAACAAGGTCGTCGTCACCGGCAAGCCCGTGCTCCTCATCGCCGAAGAGGTCGAGAACGAGGCTCTGGCGACCCTGGTCGTCAACCGCCTCCGCGGCACGCTCAAGATCTGCGCCGTCAAGGCCCCGGGCTTTGGCGATCGGCGCAAGGCCATGATGGCCGACATCGCCGTTCTCACCGGCGGCACGTTCTTCGCCGAGGATCTGGGCCGCAGCCTCGACTCCATCGAGATCACCGAGCTCGGCCGGGCCAAGAAGCTCGTCATCACCAAGGACGACACGACCGTGATCGAGGGCGCGGGCAAGAAGGCCGACATCAACACCCGGGCCGAGCAGATCAAGGCCCAGTACGACAAGTCCACCAGCGACTACGACCGTGAGAAGCTCATGGAGCGCCTCGCCAAGCTCACCAGCGGCGTCGCCATGATCCACGTCGGCGCTCCCACCGAGATGGCCCAGAAGGCCCTCAAGGATCTCGTCGACGATGCCCTGCACGCCACCCGTGCAGCGGCCAAGGAGGGCTATGTCGCCGGCGGCGGCGTCGCGCTTCTCAACACGCAGGAAGCCATCCGCACGGCGTCCAAGAAGGCCAAGAACGACGACGAGAAGGCCGGGTACGCCATCGTCGCCCGCGCCGTCGAGTCGTGCTGCAAGCAGATCGCCGAGAACGCCGGCTTCGACGGCGACGTCGTCGTCGAGAAGGTGAAAGAAGGCGGCAAGGGCGGCACCAGCTTCGGCTTCAATGCGGCCACCGGTGAGTACCTCGATCTTGTCAAGGCCGGGATCATCGATCCCGCGCTGGTCGCCAAGACGGCCCTCACCAACGCCGCCAGCGTCGCGGGCCTGATGCTCACGACCGACGTGCTCATCACCGAGCTGAAGGATGAGACCGCTCCCGCCGAAGGTGCGACCGTGTAAAGACAGAGGCACTGGGCACTAGGTTCAAGGCCAAAGACAGATACTCCGAGGCCACGAACGGAAGTTCGTGGCCCCGATTCCTGGTTCCTTACCCCTAGTGCCCAGTGCCTAGTGCCCAGTGCCTATTCCCATGTCAACCACCCGCGACTACTACGAAATCCTCAGCATCGAGAAGACCGCCGACGGCGAGGAGATCAAGCGCTCCTACCGGCGCCTGGCGATGAAGTACCACCCCGATCGCAACCCGGGTGATGCCGAGGCCGAGAAGAACTTCAAGGAGGCGGCCGCCGCCTACGAGGTCCTCAGCGACCCGCAGAAAAAGCAGATTTACGACCAGTACGGGCACGAGGGCCTGCGCGGCGCCGGCAACGCGGGTCACGACTTCAACCGCATGAACGTCGAGGACATCTTCTCGATGTTCGGCGACCTCTTTGGCGGGGGCGGCGGGCGCGGGCGTGGGGGCGGCGGCGGCGGCCAGGCCCGCGGCTACGACCTCGAGTACGAGATCTCCATCACCCTCGAGGATGTCCTCAAAGGCTGCGAGCGTGATGTCGAGTTCAACCGCGCCGACCTCTGCGATACCTGCCGCGGCTCGGGCGCCAAGCCGGGATCCAAGCCCGTCAAGTGCGGAACATGCGGCGGCCAGGGCAAGGTCCAGCAGACCGGCCTGGGCGGCATGTTCCGCATGGTCACCACCTGCCCCCACTGTCAGGGGCGCGGCAATGTCGTCAAGGACAAGTGCGAGACTTGCCGCGGCAAGGGCAGGGTTCCAAAGGCCCGCAAGCTCTCCCTCAAGATCCCCGCCGGAATCGGCGATGGCCAGGCCGTTCGGGTTCAGGGTGAGGGCGAGCCGCCCCCGCCCGAGGTCTCGCCCACCGGCGACGGCCAGCGCGGCGACCTTCACGTCGTCGTACGCGTCGAAAGGCACGAGCTCTATGAGCGTCAGGGCGACCACCTCGTCATGCAGATGCCCATCAGCTTCACCCAGGCCGCCCTGGGCGCGGATGTCGAGGTGCCGACCATCGATGGGCGGGCCAACTTGCACATCCCCAAGGGCACGCCCCACGGCACGCTGCTCAAGATGAGCGGCAAAGGCCTTCCCAGCCTCAGGGGCGGGCGCCGCGGTGACATGGGCGTCGTCGTCAACATCGAAGTGCCCCGAAAGCTCTCAGCCAAGCAGGAAGAACTGCTGCGAGAGTTCGCCAGGACCGAGGAGAAGTCAGTCATGCCCGAAAGAGATGGGTTCTTCAAGAAGGTGAAGGATATCTTCGGAGGGTGAGTGAATCACGGAGTCACGGAGTCAATCGCAGCACTCAGCACGCAGCACTCAGCACTCAGCACGCAGCACGTGAATCGAGCGGCCCACACGGATCGGATCGCATCATGCACGAAGACAAGAAAAAACCCGGCCAAGAGCCCGATTTCTCCGACGAGGTCGAGACCGCCTCACAGCTCATGGATCGCGTCGCCCAGATCGAGACCGAACTGGCCGAGGCGAACGCCAAGTACCTGCGCCTGGCCGCCGACTACCAGAACAGCCAGCGCCGTTCGCTCCAGAACGAGTCCCACGCCCGGGCCGAGGGTGCCGCGCGCGTCATCTCGGGGATCCTGACGGTCGTGGATCACTTCGATCTCGCGCTCAACGTCGACCCCGAGAAGGCGACGGTGAAACAGGTCGTGGGCGGCGTGCAGGTGATTCGAGACGAGCTGATGAAGACGCTCCTGACGCACGGCGTCGGCCTCATCGCCCCCAAACCCGGCGATGAGTTCCAGCCCGGTCGCCACGAGGCCGTGCTCCAACAGGCGGCCGACGGCGTCGGCCCCGGGCTCGTCGCCAGCTGCTTCCAAGCCGGATACACGCTGACGGTTTCGGGCGTGGAGCGTGTGGTGAGACCCGCAAAGGTGGCCGTGACGCCGGGCGCGTGACGCCAAGAGGATTCCATGCCGACCTACGACTACCGATGCACCGCGTGCAAGCACACGTTCGAAGAATTCCAGACCATGTCGGCCAAGCACCTCAAGAAGTGCCCCAAATGCGGCAAGCCCGCGCTCGAGCGACTCATCGGTACCGGGGCCGCCATCGTCTTCAAGGGCTCGGGCTTCTACCAGACCGACTACCGCTCCGAGGGGTACAAGCAGTCCGCCGCGGCCGACAAACCCGCGAGTGACACGGCGACCAAGACCGAAACCAAGGCCGAAACCAAGACCGACGTCAAGTCCGAAGGCAAGGCCGACGCCAAGGCGGAAGCAAAGCCGGCGGAGAAGACCGTCGCGAAGCCCGAATCCAAGCCCGATGCCAGGAAGCCAGAACCAAAGGGCGACTCCAGACCCAAGAGCAAGACCAAGAAGGACTGACCCGACCCTGCTCGATCAGTAGTGCCATGACCATCATCGGACACGGCGTCGACATCATCGAGGTCCCGCGCATCGCCGAGATGATCCAAAGCCACGGCGAGGCGTTCTGGGCCCGCGTCTTCACGCCCGCCGAACGCGCTTACTGCGAGGCATCCAGGAAACGCTCGCACGAGCACGCCGCGGCACGATTCGCGGCCAAGGAGGCCGTGCTCAAGTGTCTGGGCACGGGCTGGCGCAACGGCATCGCGTGGACCGACGTCGAGGTCGCCAACGAACCATCGGGCCGCCCGCTCATCCGCATCTCGGGCGAGGCGGCAAAGGTCGCGGCATCGATGGGGATTACCGGGTGGTCGGTCTCGCTCTCGCACACCGACAAGCACGCCGTCGCGTCCGTGATCGCCACGGGATAACGCCCCCGCTGCTACTCTTGGCCACATGTCGGACGTGCCGCAGCAATCCTCCGCTCCAACACCGATCACACCCGCGAGCACGCTGGGCAAACGGATTTTTTACGGCTTCTTCCGGCGACTGGCGCAGCTCGTGCTCCGCGTGGGCTTCGGGGCCCGCTCGTTCCACAGAGAGCGCGTCCCCGCGACTGGCGCACTCCTCATCGCGTCCAACCACCAGTCGTTTCTCGACCCGCCGCTGGTGGGGTCGTTCATCAACAACCGCCAGCTCGCGTTCGTCGCGCGCGTCGGATTGTTCAGATCCCGCCTCTTTGGATGGTTCATCGGGTCGCTCAACGCCCTTCCGATCCGCGAGGACGGCGGGAGCGACACCGCCGCGATCAAGGCCGTGCTGACCCTGCTCGCCGCCAACCAGGCGGTCGTGATCTTCCCCGAGGGCAGCCGCACGCCCGACGGCGCAACCCACGAGTTCAAGCGCGGCGTGTCGGTGCTCGTCAAGCGGGCCAAGTGCACGGTCGTCCCCGCCGCGATCGAGGGCGTCTTTGACGCGTGGCCCGTCAAGGCCAAACGCCCCAGACCCTTCACGAGCCCGGTGATGGTGATGTACGGCCACCCCATCGCCTACGAGGACCTGATGAAAGACGGCGCCGACGCCGCGATGGTGCGACTCGCGCGCGAGGTCGAGAAGATGCGATTGGAACTGCGGGCCATGATCCGGGCTCGGACCGGGGGCAGGTACCCCGCGCCCGGACCCGGCGACAAGTCCGCGCCGTGGATCGACGCCGGCCAAGGCCAGCGCTGAGAGAAACCGAAACGAGCTCGCGTCCGCACGCGCACCCTTCGTCAACCCTGGGCACCTGCGATGAGCTCGTGAAACGTCAACGCGTGCCGGCGAGCGAGACCACCGCGTTCACAATGTCCCTGTGGTTGGCGCAGCGCGGGCACTTCACCTGCCCGCCGACCTTGCCGCGCGATTCCATCCAGCGGTGGAACGAGCCCATGGGCACCACGGTGATCGTCGGCGGAACCATCCCCAAGTCGTCGGTGCGCTTGGTCGTGTAATCGACGTTCTGCTCCTTGAGCGAACGATCGAAGGCCGCCTGAAATCGCTCGAGCACGCCCCGCGACTCCAGCCCATTGGCGCACTCCACCGCGAGTTCCAGACCCGGCTTCTGGCCCGGCCCCGGATACACCGGCGCCGCCGAGAACTCGCCGATGGTCACCCCCGCGGCCGCCGCGGCGGCCGTCACCGCGTTCTCGATGTGCTCGACGATCAGGTTCTCACCAAACGCGTTGATGAAATGCTTGTGACGCCCCACGATGCGCAGGCGGCAGGGCCCCTCGCCGCCGCGCCCGTCCAGGCCCGCGGGTATCGTGTCGAACTCCACGACGTCGCCGATGATGTACCGGGCGAGGCCCGCGCACGTGGTCATCACGACCACGTACCTCTGCCCCCGCTCGACCTCGTGGCACAGGTACCCGCGGGCCGCGGGGTCGCCGATCTCTTCGAGCGGCACGAACTCGTAGAAGATGCCGACGTCGGCGAGCAGTCGCAGGCCGGGGTCGCCCCGCGTGTCCTGCAGCGCGATGAAGCCCTCGCTCGCCGGATAGACCTCGTAGCGGTAGGGGAAATCGACGTCGCCTCCGGACCACATCCGCCGAACGGCCGGGTCGAACGGAGCGTACTTGACGCCCCCGTGGACGAACAGCGTCAGGTTGGGCCACACGTCGCGGATGCAGTCCGCCTTGCGACCCTGCTCCCGGGCGATCTGCAGGACGCGCTCCATCAGCTTGAGCCCCCAGCTCGGCATGCCGCTGATCATGCGGATGTCCTGTCTTGCCGTCAGCCTCGCCATCGCCTCGATCTTGCCGGGCCAGTGGCTCATGAGCGCGATCTTCTGCCCCGGCGAGTAGACTTCCGAGAGCGGCCAGCGGATGAGCGGGGCCACGATGCCCGAAAGGTCGCCCGTCCGCACGCCGTGCTGGTTTGAGGCAAGCTCGGTCGATCCGCCCAGGAACAAGAGGCGCCCCGAGAGCATGCGGGTGAGCGAGACGCCGAAGTTCTGGGCGTGGGCGAAGATGTCGAGCGAGGCACGGAAGTTGGACTTCATCATCGCCGCGGTGACGGGGATGTACTTGTCGCCCGACGTGGTGCCGCTGGTCTGCGCGAAGTCCCTGACCAGGCCCGGCCAAAGCACGTTGGGCTCGCCCCCGTCTCGCATGCGATTGATCAGCGGCCTGACGCGCTCGTAGTCGCCCAGGGGCACGCTTTTGCGAAAGCCCGCGATGAGCTCGGCGTCGGGAAGGCCGATCAGCCCGGCATAGCTGTGCGACCTGCCGAACTCGGTGGGAGCCGCGGTGCGGAGGATTGCTCGAAGCTGCTTTGCCTGCAGACGGGCGGTGTGGACCTTCCAGTGGACCAAATCGCCCAGGAGCACGCGACGCCGCGCCACCATTGCGGCCATGCCGGCGCCAACCGCCGCGGTCCAGCGAAATCCGCCGCCGCTGGCCGAGCTGGCGTGTCGATGGACCGGATCGGTGGTCGTGTGCATCACTGGATGACGTTTCAAGCGGGGCGTGCGGCGTCGAGTTCGGCGACAAAGGAGCGAAGCGCGGTGGCGAACTCGTCGGGACGCTCCATCATCGGGGCGTGCCCGCACCGATCGATCCACTGGAGCCTCGACCCCTTGATGAGCGAGTGGAACTCTTCGGCGATCTCCGGCGGCGTTACAAGGTCGTTCTTGCCCCACAAAAGCAGCGTGGGTTTGGAGACGCGCCCGAGTCGCTCGCCCAGATGGTCGGACTTGGCGCTCTTGGAAAGGCGCACCATCGCCTTGACGCACGAGCGGTGAGTAAGTGCGGAAAAGGCCCGCTCGATGTCGGATTCCCAGACATTGGCCGGATCGAAGAAGAGCTCGCTGATCCGGTTGGCGACCCAGGCGCGGGAGGGACGCATCACAAACGCGCCGAAGAGCGTGCGCTCAAAGAGCCCGCTCGAACCCGTCAGCACCAGCGCCTTGACAAGCTCGGGACGCTCGAGCGCCAGGCGAAGGGCGACGTGCCCGCCAAAGGAGTTGCCGGCGAGCACCGCGGGCTCGCGGACATAGTCGGCGAGGAATCGGGCGGTGATGGCCGTCACGCCCTCGACCGAGCAATCGTCGTGGTCCAGGTCCAGCAGCGGCACTTCAAGCTGCAGGCAGCGCGAACGATCCCGCACGCGGTGAGCGACCGCGTCCCAGTGCTCGTTGGTGCCAACCAGCCCGTGGAGGAACACGATGGGCACACCGGTCCCTGAATCCTGAACGCTTGCGCAAAGCGTGGGCGGACCGTCGGGCTCTGAGGAGCGCATCGGCCAGGCGATGCTCTTGCTCGTTGAATCCTGCGGCTTGGTTGGCGTGGGTCTGACGACCGTCAATCGGGGCTCCTGGGCGGGGGTGCGTCCGACATGATAGTACGTGCAAACATCCGGCGAGCGAAATCTGGACTAGACCCCGAGGTCCCGATCCGCACGGGCCGAAGTGAGAATGGGCGATACTGGGCTCGAACCAGTGACCTCATGCGTGTCATGCATGCGCGCTAGCCAACTGCGCCAATCGCCCGATGGGACGGCAGGACCCGTCAAGGGCCCAGTATAGCACATAGGCCGACGTCCGTGCCACCGGGAGTGGGATGCCGGGACCTGTCTGGTCCATTTTCCCCCGACTCCGGGGGTACAACCGCTACAGGCGGTCGAGCAGCCTCGCGTCGCGGAGGGCCGGAAAGTCCGCGCGCCACCGGCGGATCTGCCCGGGATCGATCACAACCGGGACGACGCACTCTCGCTCATCACCCGCGGCCAGAGGTTCGCCCCGGGGCCCAAAGGCCATCGACGCCCCCGCGTACTCGTGGTGCGGATCGCGCCCCGCACGATTGACACCCAGCACACAGGCCTGGTTCTCGATCGCCCGGGCTTGGAGCAGCACCTGGCGATGCAGCGCCCGAGGCGCGGGCCAGTTCGCGCCGATCGCGATCAACTCCGCACCAAGCGTCACACCCTGACGGAAAAGCTCTGGAAACCTCAGGTCGTAGCAGATCGCCGGACAGACCGTCAGTTCATCCGTGGCGTCTCGCCACTTGTACACGACCACTCCCTTGCCCCCCGTGAAGTGCTCGGATTCCTTCCCAAAGCTGAACGGGTGGATCTTGTCGTACTCGGCAAGAATCTCGCCGCCCGGGCCGACGATGGTCGCTCGATTGCGCCCACGGCCGTCGGTGCCAATGACCGTCCGGGATCCCTGGATGGTGATGCGTCTGGCGGCGGCGGTCCTTCGCAGGTAGTCCAGCGTCCGCCCGTCGGTGTCGGCGGTCTTCTCCAGTCGGAACGAAAAACCCGTGTCGAACAGCTCGGGAAGAACGACCAGATCGCCCGGGGCGACCGACGAAGAGGCCAAAAGCCCGTCGACGCGGCGCTCGTTCTCGGGCTTGTCCTCCCAGGCGATGTCGAGTTGCACCATGTGGGCGATCATGAACGCGATGTTAGGGGGAAAAAGGGTTGGCGAAGCCTCCGGGCGCGGTACACTCTGGCGTGGCCGAAACACTCACCGACAAGCCCGACCCTAAGCCAAAGCTCTGGCTGGCGAGCCGCTCGCCAAGGCGCCGTCAGCTTCTGGACGAGGCGGGGCTCGCACACGAGGCCGGGCACCCCGGGTTTGAAGACGGGGACCTCAGGCCGGGCCAGGTGACGCCCGGACAATGGGTCGCGGCGCTGGCCTACCTCAAAGCCGCCGCGGGACGTGAGCACGCGATCGATGGTCGGATCGTTCTGGGAGCGGACACCGCCATCGTGAAAGACGGCACGCTCATCGGCACGCCCCGCGATGCGGCCGAGGCGTCGGCGATCCTCCACAGGCTGTCCAACGGGCACCACCAAGTGCTCTCGGGTGTGTCGCTGATCTCCCCGTGCGGGCGGCGCCTCCTGTTCGTCGATTCGGCGACGGTGTTCATGGGCGAGATTGGCGACGAGCGGATCCGCGAGTACGTCGCCTCGGGACAGTGGCAGGGCAAGGCCGGCGGGTACAACCTCCGCGAGCGGCTCGCCTCGGGTTGGCCGATCCGGTTTGAGGGCGACCCCACGACGATCATGGGGCTGCCCATGCGGGCTCTGTTGACGAGGCTTCGCGCCTTTCGAAACGTGGTCGAGGGGTCCTTGGCGGGAGACGCGGCATGAGCATCACCGACACACCAATCCTTCCCATCTGGCTCGTGGCCCCGGTCGCCGGGGCGCTCATGCTCGCGGTGGGCGGGCACATGATGACGACGCGACGCTCGGAGATGCCCGAGAGCCGCCGGCGCATCCGCATTGCCAACGCGTGGCTCATGGTGCTGACGCTCCCGCTCACCGCGTACGCGTTCGGCGTGCTGCGCGACACCGACCCCAGGGAATTCGTGCTCGTGTGGACCGGCGTGGCGGGCCTCATCGGGCTTGTCATCACGGTGGCTGTCGTGGATATGCTCAATACCATCCGTCTGACAGCCGCGGCACGCCATCGAACCCTCTCGCAGTTCAAGGAATTCCACGCCAGCCTGACCCGACCGCGGGTGGTCGTCACGGCAAACGCCTCGCACCCCCGGCCTTCCGCGCACCATGCACACGACACCGACTCCGACGCCGCCCGCTCCTGAACGCACTCCGGTGCCCGGAGCTGTCGGCAAAGGGCTCGCCTGGGCTTACGAGCGGGTGACGGCGATTCGCAACGGGTGGTACGACGTGAACGCGGGCAAGAAGCTCGACCGGCCCGTGGTGAGCATCGGCAACCTGTCGGCGGGCGGCACGGGCAAGACCCCGATGGTGATCCATCTCGTGGGCGTGCTCAAGGAAGCAAAGCTCAATCCGGCGATCGCTATGCGCGGCTACAAGGCCCCCGGCGGCAATCCCGCGATGTCCGACGAGGCCCAGGAGTACTCCCGCGCCCTCCCGCTCGTGCCCCTGGCTGTGGGAAAGGACCGAGCGGCCGAGCTCAAGGAGATGTTCACGACCCGCCGCGGCCACGACGTGAATTGCGTGCTGCTCGACGACGGCTTCCAGCACCGCCAGCTCTTTCGCGATCTGGACATCGTCCTGATCGACGCGACGCGCAGCCCCTTCGCGGACCGGCAGCTGCCCGCGGGACTCCTGCGCGAGCCCGTGACCGGCCTCAAGAGGGCGCACGCTGTCGTCATCACCCACGCCCAGGGCGTGAGCCGTGAGCAACTCGCGGGCCTGGCCGAGGAGATCCGGGGAGTGCACGGCAAGCCGCCCCTGGCGATGTGCCGTCACGTGTGGCGAACGCTCGTGTCGGGCGATGGACCCGCCAGCGAACGAAACATGTCGCCCGATGTGCTCCGCGGCAAGCGAGTGGCGGTGGCGTGCGCGATCGGAAACCCCGCGCCGCTGCTGGCGGCGGTGCGAACGCTGGGCGAGATCGTGCATGCGCTCGTTCTGCCCGACCACGACCCGTTCGGCGCATCGGCGGTGAAGAAATTCGCCCAGGGCGCAAGGGACGCCAAGGCCGACGTGATCGTGGTGACCGAGAAGGACTGGTCCAAGCTCCGCGACCTGCCCGCCAACACCTGGCCCTGCCCGGTCCTCCGCCCGCGACTGGCGCTGAGCTTCAGCCAGGGCGAACAGGCCCTGAGCGACCTGGTGGTCGGAACGATCAAGTCCTGGCGAAAGTCCAAGTAAGCGCGAGCGGGCGGGGAGTCCCCTATCGTTGGGGTCCATGGACCGACTGATCGAAAGCCTCGGCAGCTGGAAGCCCTTTTCCGCCCTTGTGGTGGGCGATTTCATGCTGGACCAGCACGTCTACGGCAACGCCGAGCGCCTCAGCGCCGACGCACCCGTGCCGATCCTCAACGTCGTGCGGAGCGAGAACCGCCCGGGCGGCGCCGCCAACGTCTGCCTCGACCTGGTCGCCCTCAAGGGCGCGGCCGAAGCCGTCGGCGTCGCGGGTTCCGATCCGTCGGCGCTGCTGCTGCGCCAATCGCTCGAGGGCGAGGGAGTTTCCTGCGGCTCGCTGATCGAGGACCGCACGCGTCCCACCACCGTCAAGCAGAATCTCATCGGCCTCGCGCAGAGCCGCCACCCGCAGAAAATGTTCCGCGTGGACTACGAATCCTCCGAGCCGCTGCCTCGAGAGGCCGCCGCCAGGCTCCTCTCCGCGTTCCGCGCACAGGTCGGGCAGGTCGACGTCGTGTGCATCGAGGATTACAACAAGGGCGTCTGCACCGAAGAGCTCTGCCAGGGCGTCATCAGAGCGGCCCGCGAGGCGGGCAAGCCCGTGCTCGTCGATCCCGCACGCCTCGAGGACTACAGCAAGTATCGCGGGGCGACGGTCATCACCCCCAACCGCACCGAGGCCGAGACCGCAACGGGGCTCCGCACCGCCCACGACTCCTCCGACGCCGATCACAACGCCCGCGTCGCCCACGCCCTGCTCAGCTCACTGGACCTCGACGCCGTCGTGCTGACTCTCGACCGCCACGGTGCGATGCTCCTGGAACGCGACGGCCTGCCCGTCGCCCTCCCAACCGTGGCCCGCGAGGTTTACGACGTCACCGGCGCGGGCGACATGTTTCTGGCGGCCTTGGCGGCGGCGCGGGCCAACGCCCTGGGCTGGAACGACTCGGTGCGCTTCGCCAACGCGGCCGCCGGCCTTGAGGTCGAGGTCTTCGGCGTCCAGCCCATCCCGCTCGACCGCATCCACCACTTCCTGCTCGAGCAGGCCGGCGAGCTCGCCGGGAAGATCCGCACCATCGAGCAACTCCGCATCGAGGTCGAGGCCAGGCGCCGCCTTGGGAAGAAGATCGTGTTCACCAACGGCGTCTTCGACATCATCCACACCGGGCACGTGACGCTCCTCGAAGAGGCCGCAAAGCTCGGGGACTTTCTGGTCGTCGGCCTCAACTCCGACGCCTCGACCAGGCGCCTCAAACCCGGTCGCCCGATCAACGCCGAGGCCGACCGGGCTCGTGTCGTGGGAAGCATCGGGAGCGTGGGAGCGGTCACACTGTTCGATTCCGACACGCCCGCCGACCTGATCGAGGCCGTCAAGCCCGACATCCTCGTCAAGGGCGGAGACTACTCCCGCGAGCGGGTCGTGGGCGCCGACTTTGTCGAGAGCTACGGCGGGCGGGTGGCGCTGATCGACCTTGTCGCCGGCAAGAGCACCACCAGCACGATCAACCGCCTTCAGCGGGTGGATGGACGAGCGGGGGCGGGCTCATGATGTTCGAGCGTCCGACACGGTCGTTCAAGCTTCCAGGGTGGCTGGGCTGGATGGTGGTCACGCTGGCGTTCCTGCTCACCTGTATCGCGCTGATTCTGACGCCCTTCGTGCTTGTCGCCATGCTCGTGATCTCTTCGGTGCGAAGCTTGTTTGGCGCACAGCCCAGGCGGACCAAGTTCGCCACGGATGCCGAGCAGCTCATCGCCTGCCCGCTCTGCGGGCTTTGCGTGACGGCGATCCCGGCAACCGGAGTCTGTCCCGAGTGTGGCTCGGCGTACGACCTGCACGGAGAGGGGTCTCACTCGCCCCCGCCCATCGCGAACTTGCCACCCCCATTTTCGAACCCCCCCGACGTGAATCGGGGATGATCGGGCCCGCGGAGATTCGGCCCGGCGGCTTGGCCAGTCGGGCAGCCCTGACACCGGGGCCAATCGCCTCGCCAAGCCTTTGGGTGGCGCTCGTAGACCCCGGTTCACCCTTTGTTCGCCTGAGCGGATCCCGGCGACCTGAGGATGGCACGGTTGGCGGATGGATGGTGGAGGCCTATACTCTCGACCTTACCTTGCATCAGGAGTTGTTTCGATGGGCGCAGCCTGCCACTTTACCGGGAAGAAGACCTCGTTCGGGAAAAAGCGCACCTGGCGCGGCCAGGCAGTTGCCAAGGGCGGCTTCGGCCTCAAGCCCACGGGCATCAATCCCCGGACCTTCAAGCCAAACCTCCAGAAGGTCAACGCCATCATCGAGGTCGGCGGCGTGAAGATCGCCAAGAAGGTGCGGGTCTCCACAGCCGCGATCCGTCAGGGCCTGCTCATCAAGCCGCTCAAGCGCAAGTACGGCTACACCCGTCAGCAGAAGGCCGCCGCGGCGAGCTGAGCCTCCCGTCCTCATCGCCTTGAGAATCGAACAGTTTCGCGGCCCGGCCAGGTGGTCGGGCCGCGTCGTTTTTCGGCACCCCAGCGCCCGCGGCGCGAGGCATACCCTGCCCATGGATGAAGTGCGATCAATGCGACAATGAGGCCACTGTCCACGAGGTCACGGTGCGCGAGGGCGAGAAGGTGGAACGCCACCTTTGCGAGCAATGCGCCGTGCAGGTCGGCATCGCGAGCGAGAGCTCGCAGAACCCCATCGAGATTCTCAAGATGATCGTTGAGCCTCCGGGCACCCGGCAGGCCAAGGCCGCGGCCTGCCCCACGTGCGGGCTGACGTTCGAGGACTTTCGGACCGGCGGGCTTCTGGGGTGCGCCAACTGCTACGAGTCCTTCGAGGCACGCCTCCTGCCCCTGATCGAGCGGGCCCACGAGGGGGGACTCCAGCACACCGGCAAGATCCCCACTCGTCTGTGCGGGCAGGCCGAGACCAGCAAGCGTCGCGTGCTCGCGGCGTTGATCGAGGAGCGTGCCCACCGGGCCGCGACCATCCGCAAGCAGCTCGAGGATGCGGTGAAGTCCGAGCAGTACGAGCGAGCGGCCCAGCTCAGGGACGCGCTCCAGAAACTCACACAGGAACAAGCCGCCGGCGACGAGTGACCCCGTCGACGCGACACCAACCCATGCCCCCGCCCGGATCTCAACCTTCGACCCCTCCCAATCCCCCCCACCACCCGCACGACGAGTCGGGGGTCGAGTGGCTCCGCGGGGAGGGGGCGGAAACCGACGTGGTGCTCTCCTCACGCGTGCGTCTGGCCCGCAACCTGACCTCGTTCCCCTTCGCCAACCGCGCCAGCAGCGAGCAGCGTCAGGAGATTCTGGACATCAGCCGCTCGGCGGTGCGCGTCGCGGGCATCGCCGATCGCACGCTCTGGCTCAACATCCATGAGACCTCACCGGCCGACCGGGCCCTCCTGGTCGAACGCCACATCATCAGCAAGCAGCTCCAGCGCGGCCGGGCGGCGACAGTGGGCGAGGACCCGCGCGGGGTCTGCGTCTCGCTCCCGGTCGAACGCGTCTCGATCATGGTCAACGAGGAAGACCACCTGCGACTCCAGGTCGTCCGCAGCGGGCTCGCGCTCGACGAGGCGTGGCGCCAGGCCGACGGGATCGACGACGCCCTGGAGTCCGCGGTCGACTACGCGTACTCCCCCAGGCTTGGCTACCTGACGGCGTGCGCGACCAACGTGGGGACCGGGCTGCGGATGAGCGCGATGCTGCACCTCCCCGCTCTCAAGATCACCGGCGACATCGAGAAAGTCAAAAAGGCCGCCGGCGACATGTGCCTCGCGGTCCGGGGGTTCTACGGCGAGGGCTCCGAGGCTGTTGGAGATCTCTACCAGATCTCCAACCAGACGACCCTGGGCAAGACCGAAGCCATGATCCTGGCCGATCTGCACGAGCGGATCATCCCCCAGGTGATCGAGTACGAGCGTCTTGCCCGCAAGACCCTGCTGACCAAACGCTCGCTCGCCCTGCACGATCAGGTCTACAGGTCGCTGGGACTCCTGACCAGCGCACGCCTCATCGCGGCCGAAGAGGCGATGCAGCACCTGAGCCTCGTCCGTCTGGGGATTTGCACGGGGCTCGTGAAGCACCTGAGCTCAAAGACCGTCGCGGGCCTGATGCTCCTGGTGCAGCCTGCCCACCTGCAGCGCACCGTCGGGCGCGAGCTGGATCAGGACGCCCGCCGCGAGGCACGGGCCACGCTCCTGCGCGAACGCCTCTCGCGATAGTCTGTTGATCCGCCAGGAGCAATCGGCCTTGCAGACTCTCGGGCTCGACATCGGCGGCACGCGGACCAAGGGCGCCATCCTGGACGATGGACGCGTGGTCTGGCGCGCCACCTCGCCCGACTACGACCAGCCCACCACCGAAGCGCTCGCCGACTCCATCCGCTCCATGCTCGCGCCCATCGCCGGTCGCCAGGTGCGCGTGGGCCTGTGCCTCCCCGGCGTGTACGACAAGGACGCCGGGTCGCTCTCGGCGAGCGTCAATCTGCCGTTCATGGTCGGCGTGAGGCTCACGGACTTTCTTTCCACCGCGGCCCCCGAACTCGCGCCCTCCGGCGTCTTCACCGACGCCCACGCCGCCGCCCTCGATTTCGCCGTCGAGCATGGCGTCAAAGGAAGACTGCTCGCCGTCTCGCTGGGCACGGGCGTGGGCCTCAGTGTGCTCGACGACACCGTGCCGCTGCGTGTGTCGGCGCCGGGCCTGGGGCTCTCGTCGGGACACCTGGGCCAGATCGACGTCTCGGCGGCGGTCGATGGGCCGGCGCCCATCGGGCGCGACGGCGGGCGCGGCTCGCTGGAGGCCTACATCGGCGCTCCGGCCTTGCGATCGCGCCTTGGTGACAATCTGCACGCGGCTCTCCCTCGCGTCAAGGACTCCGATCCCAGCGTGCGGGCTCTGGTGCGGGCGCTTCGGATCGCGCACGCTCTCTATCGGCCCCAGGTGGTGGCACTCCTGGGCGGCGTCGCCCTGGGCATCGCGCACCTCCGCCACGACATCGCCGCACTCGTCGCCGATGGGCTCACGAACCTCGCTCGCCCCGGCTGGCAGCTCCTGGTCGCCGACCACGAGCACCACGCCGCCGCTGGCGCGGCCCGACTGGCATCCCCCGACGCCCTTCACCGAATGTGAAAGCCATCGTCGCCCTCGACCGGTGTTGCAGGAACCGTGTCGACGCGGGTGATAAATCGCTCCATGCGTGTTCGCAGAGCGCTCAGGAACGCATTGATCGCCGGAGCCTCTCCCTGCACCTCGGCCAGGACCGTTCCATCGGGCTCGTTTCGGACCCAGCCCGTCACGGGGTGAGACCGGGCGATGTAAACGGCGGTGGCCCGGAAGCCGACGCCCTGGACACGTCCTGTAAATGTCAGCTGGACCCGCTGCATGGGTGACATTCTGGCACGCCGAATGCTGCGAGTCGAGGTTGTTCTCGGTCACGGGCGAAAAAGCCTCCCGGCACCGTCCATATTTGAGTTACCGCCGGTCCCGGGTTGGCGAAGTGACAAATCGGTGCTAGTGTGAATATTGGCGGGATTCGTGCCTCAAGCATCCGTCGGCCGCGGGCTTTGCCCCGGGGCCAAGGGATCCATGGCGTCCACGAAGCCTCGCTCTTGGAATTGGTCCCATTGGGGTAAAAGCCCCTGGGGGAAGGGTGTGTTCTTAAGGCCGATCGGCCGTCGTTCGAAGGTGCGGGAAGGTGGAACCCTCCAGAATCTGGTGCCCGCGGAGCAGGGATGCCCGAGGGGGCGTTGGTCGGTTTGCGCGGCGAAGACAGAGCTCGGCAACTGGAGCAAGGCAGCCCCGTGTCGTCACACCCCCTAAACTCCGGCATGCCCTTCCGCAAAGGCGGCGACGATATCGAACGCGTGCGTGAGGCGACCGACATCGTCAGGTTGATCGGCGAGCACGTCGCGCTCAAGCCCAAGGGACGCGAGTTCGTCGGTCTTTGTCCATTCCACGACGACCGAAATCCGTCCATGTTCGTGGTGCCGGCGAAGCAATTCTTCCACTGCTTTGTCTGCGGCGCCAGCGGCAACTGCTTTCGTTTTGTCCAGAAGTTCCACAAGATGGAGTTCCGCGAGGCCCTCACCTACCTCGCCGAGAAGGCCAGCATCAAACTCACGCCTTGGCGAAAGCCTTCGGGCGAGGCCGAAGCGGCGCCCTCGGGCCCAACCCGCGGCGATCTGGTCAACGCCTGCGCGACGGCCAACGAGTTCTTCCGAACCCTTCTGCGAAGCGCCGACCACGGGGCCGCCGGTCGGGCCGTGATCGAGAAACGGGGAATCTCGCCCGCGATGGTCGAGCACTTTGCCCTGGGCGTGAGCGTGCCGCGATGGGACGGGCTTTTGGCCCTCCTGCGCTCGAAGAATCTCGACACCCAGCCCTTCCTTGAGGCCGGGCTCTTGAAGTCCCGCGAGGCTGGGGCTGGAGGCGACGGGTACTACGACTCGTTCCGCAATCGCCTCATGTTCCCGATCTTCGATCTCACCGGGCGCGTCGTCGCCTTCGGCGGACGCAAGATCGACGAGGCCGATGAGCCCAAGTACATCAACTCGCCCGAGACGCGACTGTTCAACAAGTCTGCGACGCTCTATGGCCTCCACCAGGCCGCCAAGTCGATCCAGCACCTCAAGACCGCTGTCATCACCGAGGGATACACCGACACCATCGCCTGCCACCAGGCCGGCGTGACCAACGTGGTGGCGACGCTGGGAACGGCCCTCACGCGCGATCACGCCCGGATCCTGGCGAGGTACTGCGAGCGGGTGGTGCTGATGTTCGACGGCGACGACGCGGGTCAGCGGGCCGCCGACCGGGCGGTTGAGATCTTCTTCGCCGAGCCCCTGGACGTGCGGATCGCGACGCTCCGGGCCCACACCGACGCGAAGGACCCCGATGAGCTGCTCAAGCGTGAGGGCGGGGCCCAGGTGCTTCAGAGTGTCTTTGACGCGGCGACCGACCTTCTGGAGTACCGCTTCGCGCGGGTGCGAAGAAAGCTCGAGGGCACCGGTCCCGCGGCATTGGCCAAGGCGATCAACGAGGAGATCGCCCGCCTTCGGGAGCTGGGTCTGGACGACGTCGAGCCCGTGAAACGCAGGTTGATCGTGAGGCAGCTCGCGGGCGTGGCGGGCGTCGATGAACGGACGATTCTGGACTCGATCGGGTCGCAGATCGGCTCCCGCCGCGTGGCCCGGGCGGCCCCGGTGGTCGAGCAGGATCAGGGAGGCTCACAGGGTGATTCCAAGGGCGAAGTGGGCCCCGAACCCCAGGAAAGTCCGGCAGAGCATTTGCTGGGATGTCTCTTGCTCCGTCCTTTGTTTGCGGCCAGTCTGACGGGCGACGACCGGGAATTGACGAGCCCTGCTGCGTATCGTTCCCCCTTGGCTTCGTCTGTCGCACAGGCTGTGCTCTCGGCTGCGTCTTCGGGCGAGAGTTGCGCGCTGCACTCCATCGTCGACTCGCTCAATGAGAACGGGCAGTCCGACGCGGCCGAGGCCGCCGTCGGACTCGCCGCCAAGGTCCAGCGCCTCACCGACGACATTCCCGAGCGCCTCCAGGGACACTTCGACGATTGCCTGCGACTCGCCAGGCTCAACATGGGCGCGACGGCCAGGCGTTCGACGATGGACCTGGCCTCACAGGTCAAACTTCTTCAGAAGCAGCACGCCTCCCTGGGAGGCGATTCGAGGGTCCTGCCGAAGGGCCGATAGTTGGTGATTTGTCGCCGGTCCTGCGGCGTGGTTCAGCGGGCTTTGGTGCGGAAGCGATTCGGTGTGTTCCAGACGATTTCTCCAGCATGAGGCTTAGGAAATGAACCTGATCGGCGATCTCAACCCGGCGATGACAGAGCTCTTCCGCATGGCCCAGGCACGAGGGTGGCTGAGCATCGAGGAACTCAACAACACGCTTCCCGACGAGATGGTCGACCCCGACCGCATCGACGAGGTGCTGGTGCTGATCGATCGCCTGGGGATCGAGGTGGTCGACGAGCTTGAGTTCCGGGCGCGTCTCTACCGCTCGTCGAAGGAGAACGGGGCCAACGGGCACGCGCCGATCCCCAAGCTCTTCCGGGCGATGAGCGTCGCGGGGGGCGAGCGCCACGCGGAGTCTGCGACGCTGCGCCAGACGATTTTCGCCGACTCGGGCAAGGGACGCAAGGGGATCTCGACCGAGGACGCCGCGGTCGATCAGGAGTTCGCCGAGGTCGCGGCCGAGGGCAACTCGCGCCGCGTCGACGACCCGATCCGGATGTACCTCTCGCAAATGGGCTCGATCCCGCTCCTGACGCGTGAGGAGGAGATCCGCCTGGCCAAGAAGGTCGAGACGACGCGGATGATGTTCCGGCGTCGTTGCCTCGAGAGCGACCACATCGTGACCCAGGCGGTGGAGATCTTAAAGTCCGTGCACCGGGGCGACATGCCCTTTGATCGCACGATGCGGATCTCGACCGCCGAGACCAACGCCAAAGAGCGCATCGCCCGCCGCATCCCCGGCAACGTCGAGACGCTCGAGAAGCTCCTGGTGCTCAATCGCCAGGACTGGGACTCTCTCCGCGGCGCCCGCAAGGCCGGGGACAAGGAGCTGGCCCGGGCGATCAAGGCCCGCATCGCCACGCGTCGCCGGCGCATGGCGGCCCTCACCGAGGAGCTCAGCCTGCGGACGGGGCGGATCATCCCGCTTTTCCGCAAGCTGCGATCGATCGCCAACAAGATGACCGAGCTCGAGCACGAGCTCAAGAAGGCGATCAAGTCCGACGATGCCTGCGACCAGAGCGACATCGCGGTGATCCGCGAGGAGCTCGAGGGGCTGCGGAGCCTGGTGCTGGAGGACCCCG
Organism: uncultured Phycisphaeraceae bacterium; assembly: GCA_964358855.1. Classification (GTDB taxonomy): domain Bacteria; phylum Planctomycetota; class Phycisphaerae; order Phycisphaerales; family UBA1924; genus UBA2396. The sequence goes on along the minus strand of CAYHQQ010000006.1, from coordinate 49,972 downwards.
CGGATCTGCGCGATCGGATCCGGCACATCCGCACGGTTTTCTGGGAGTACGAGCAGGCCAAGCGTGATCTGTCGGGCGGCAACCTGCGTCTTGTGGTGAGCATCGCCAAGAAGTACAGGAACCGCGGGCTCTCGTTCCTGGACATCATCCAGGAAGGAAACACGGGCCTCATGCGGGCGGTCGACAAGTACGAGTACAAGCGCGGGTACAAGTTCAGCACGTACGCGACGTGGTGGATCCGCCAGGCGATCACCAGGTCGATCGCCGACCACGCCCGGACCATCCGCATCCCCGTCCACATGATCGAGACGATGGGCAGACTCCGCAACATCCAGAAGGAGATCCTGCAGCGCACCGGCATCGAGCCGACGTACGACGAATTGGCCGAGCGGGCCGAGATGTCGTCGACCGAGGTCAAGCGGGTCATGAAGATCGGGCGCTCTCCTGTCTCGCTCGACCGGCCGGTTGGCGAGAACGAGGACAGCTACTTCGGCGACTTCCTGGAGGACAGCAAGCAGGACGCCCCCAGCGATTCGGCCGCCGGCGAGGCCCTCAAGCACCGCATCGAGTCGGTGCTCAAGACGCTCACCTACCGCGAGCGTGAGATCATCAAGCTCCGCTACGGCATCGGCGACGGCTACACGTACACGCTTGAGGAAGTCGGACGGATCTTCAAGGTCACGCGCGAGCGCGTTCGGCAGGTTGAGGCCAAGGCCATCCGCAAGCTGCAACACCCGGTACGGGCCCGCAAGCTCCAGGGATTCGTGGACAAGAACGTCTACAAGGAAATCCGCGGCGAGCCCGAGCGCGGGATCCAGGTGCACACCGCTCAGGCCGACGCCAGCCCGATCCTGCCTCTCCAATTCCAGGACGAGAACCCGCTGGACTAGGGAAACGTGCTGCGTGCGGCGTGCTGCGTAGAACCCCCTCTGCAGCACACAGCCCGCAGCACACAGCACGCAGCACGCAGCACGCAGCACACAGCACACAGCACACAGCACGCAGCACACAGCACACAGCCCGCAGCACACAGCTTCAAAGAAAGAACCCCGGCCATTTGACCGGGGTTCTCGTATGACTTTGCGATTCACCCGAGGACCGGGCGAGTGTCAGGACTTAGCGGCGACGACGACCAGCAACGATCCCGCCAAGGCCCAGGAGGGCGAGCGAGGCCGGAGCGGGGACTTCGAGCTGCATGTAGACGTTGGCGAGGTTCGGAGCGCCGTTGAAGAAGCGGGCATCGCCGGAGTCGAACTGGCCGTTGCCGTCGGCGTCACGCCAGTAGACGTCCTGGCTGCTGCCGACGGTCGCGCCGCCGCCGGCGAAGAGGGACGTGACGTTGGTCGCGAGCGTGTTGGTTCCGGCCTGCACGAAGCGGAACACCACACCCAGGTTGTCGTCGGGAGCGAAAATGCTCAGGGAGGTGATGTCGATCAAGCCCGACTGGTACGAGCCGTTGGCCACAGATCCAAAGCCGACGCTGAACGCACCAAAGAGGCCGGTGTTCACCGGGCTTGCGGCGCCGGTCAGCGTGTCAAAGAAGTAGATCTGAGCGTCAAAGCTGGCCGGTCCGTTGACCGAGAAGCCGAAGTTGATGCCCGTGAGGAACTGCCCGCCACCCGCGGCCGGGCCGGGGGTGAAGCTGACGTCGTCCATGACGAACGCCGGACGAATGCCGCTGGTGAACAGGCCGCCCGCGCGGTTGTCATAGGCGATCACGTTACGCGCGCCAACCCCGCCGTTGGTGTGATACTCGCCGTTGATCGTGTATCCATTGACCGTCTGGGGCGAGCCGCTGACGCCGACGTGATCGTCGGCCATGGCGACGCTGGCGGTGCCAGCAAGAACAAGAACGCTGAGAATCGTCTTCATCTGTCTCTCCTGAATGCGAACGCGGATCCCGTCCGGTCACGCGCCGGACGACACTCGCAAGCGGAGAACAAGTTTCGATTCCCAGCGAACTCGGAGTCCTTTGGACTCTTCCTGTACTCAGTGGCTCTGCTTGACGCGGAAACGTCGCAGACTGGCACAGGTGGACGCGGGGGTCTTGTCGTCTCTCATCCTCAACCTGCAGGCGTCAGTATCGCGGATTCCGGGGGTTTTGTCAACGGAGTTTTGCTCAGCGTTGGCCCTTACGAGTACCAAACCAATGAAAACCCCGGCCTTGCGACCGGGGTTCTCGTTGGGTTCTTCATTCACCCGGCGGCCGGGTGAGACTTCAATGACTTAGCGACGACGACGCCCGACCACGAGGCCGCCGAGACCCAGAAGGGCGAGCGACGTCGGGGCGGGAACGACAAACTCCCAGCCGAGGTTGGCGACAGGATTGCCGCCGTAGTTGGTGATCGTACCGGCCGGATTGGCCGCCCCGAAGAACGAGCCCGCACCATTGGTGGTGAACAGGGCGTCAGCGCTGCCGCCGATCACCGCGGGGTTGAAGATCAACTGGCCCAGGTTGTTGAGCTGGGCGTCGGTCGTGGCCGTGCCGACGTTATCGAAGGTCATCCCGGCCCACATGCGCTGGCCGGCGGCGATCTGGGCGAACACGCCCGCACCCGGATCAAAGAAGAACAGGTTCGCGCTGTTTGCCTGGAACGTGATGGGGTTGAAGGTGAATCCGACGCCGTTGTAGTAGGTGCCGGGGCCACCGCCCGCACCGTCGCCGAACCAGAACCGCACGCGAACGCGAGCGGCCACGGCCTCGGCGTTGAGATTGCCAACCGAGAAGGTCACCCTGCGGAATGCCTGGCCCACAAGGTCGGGGCGAGCGAAGTTGATATCGTCGGCCTGCAGACGCGTGATTCCGCCCGCCGCCCCGCCGTTCTGCGAGACAAAGCCCGTGAAGTTGTCGACGTTGGAATAGCTCGCACCGGCATCGGCGCGGCCACCCAAGCCCGAATACTCGCTGATCGAGGCTGAGTTCTGGAGCGTCAGGGTCCTCGTGTAATCGTCGGCGAACGCCGAACCGGCCATACCAGCGACGGCCAACAAACCAAGAATCGTCTTCATCTGTCTCTCCTGAATGCGAACGAAAACCTCGTCCAGACACACGCCGGACGACACTCGCAAGCGGAGAACAAGATTCGATTCGCAGCGAACGAAGAGTCTTTTCGACCCGTCCTGTACTCAGTGGCTCTGCAAAACGCGGAAACGTCGCAGACTGGTACAGGTGAACGCTGATGTCTTGTCGTCTCTCATCCTCAACCTGCAGCCTCCATTATGATCGATTTGGGCCGCAGAGTCAACCCTAATTTCAATGCCGGTCGAATTGGGGCACTACCAATCGCCCCGCCCGCGACTTCTCGGTCAATCCCCGTGCTTCGCCCGCAGCTTGGCCGACAACCGGACAATCAGGTGAGCTTTCTCGACCTCTTCCAGCCAGTCCTTCGTCGACGCCGACACCTCATCGATCGGCAAGGGGGCACCTGGAACCGGGCAGGACGGCCCCAGCTTGCGACCGGCCATCGCCCGATAACGCGACAGTGTCCGATCGCCCGCCAGTGACAGAAACTCGTGCTCCTCGTTCATGAAAATCACCGTGGGTACCCGGTTGCCGCCACAGATTTTGACCTGATTGGAGAGCTCGATGTGCTCATCACGATCCACAAACCGCAGGTCGACCCCCGGCGCGTCTGGATTCCCCGCCGGTGCGGGCAGGACTCTGGCCAGGTGATCGAGAATCGGGCACTGCTGCACGCAGTCACCGCACCAGAGGCCGCTGATGACGAGAATGTTCACGCGTCGCGAGAAACCGGCGATCAGCTCGCGCTGCTCGGGGTTGAGCCTCACGCGGGAGTGGAAGGCGTTCCAGCCCGACTGCTGATCGGGCCGACCGGTGGCGATGTAGGCGTCGTAGGGAAGGGCGCTCTCGAACGCGGCCCTGAGAATCTCGGGGGTGACCATGCCCCGAGAGTATCAACGCCCTGGGTCAGTCGCCGACGGATTCTTTGAGGCGTCGCAGAAGATCGAACGCCTGCATGGGGTTGAGCGACTCGAGCTTGAGCTCGCGGAGCTGGTCGACCGCCGGGTGGGCGACAAACTCGGTGAAGAGCGAGAGCTGGCCGTCGGGAGGCAGGACCGCCTTGCGCCCGGCGATGGTCGTGTGCGGCACGATCGCGTGCCCATCGGTCGAGTCGAGCGAGGCGAGAACCTCCCGCGCCCGCTCGATGACCTCCCGCGGCAGGCCCGCGAGCCGCGCGACATGCACGCCATAGCTCTGGTCGGTCCGCCCCGGCAGAATCCGGTGGAGGAACACGATCTCGGTGTGGCCCGGCTCGCTCTGGCTGGGCCACTCGCGCACCGCCACGTGGAGATTGCGCACACGCCCCGGCAGTTGCTCCTCGAGATCGGTGAGCTCGTGGTAGTGCGTCGCAAAGAGCGTGCGCGGGCCGCAGGATGCTCCCCCGCCACGGCCGGCGCCCAGCGCCAGGTGCTCGGCGATGGCCCACGCGAGGCTCAGCCCGTCGTAGGTGCTTGTCCCGCGCCCGATCTCATCGAGCACAACCAGGCTCGACGCCGTGGCGTGGTTGAGGATCGCCGCGGTCTCGGTCATCTCAACCATGAACGTGCTCTGTCCCGCGTGCAGGGCGTCGTCGGCCCCGATCCGCGTGAAGATGCGATCGCAAAGCCCGATGGTCGCTCGCGTGGCGGGCACAAAGCTCCCCGCGTGGGCAAGGAGCACGATCAGGGCGACTTGACGGATGAACGTGCTCTTGCCGGCCATGTTGGGGCCCGTGATGACCGCCAGCGAGCCGCCGGCATCCGCGCCCCCACCGCCTCCGCCCAGGGTCAGATCGTTGGGAACAAACTCGGTGCCCAGGAGATCCTCCAGCACCGGATGGCGTCCGCCCTCGATGTGCAGCACAGGGTCCTGAACGACCTCGGGCCTGGTCCACCCTCGGGCGACGCTGCGCTCGGCCAGCCCCAGGAGCGCGTCGAGCGCCGCCACCGTGCCCGCGAACCGCTGGAGCTCGCCCAAGTGCTGGCGGAGTCGATCGGTCAGCTCACGCAGGAGCTCTCGCTCGCGGTCGAGTCCTCGCGATTCGGCGGTGAGCACCTTGCGCTCAAACTCGCGCAGCTCGGGCGTGGTGTATCGCTCGGCGTTCTTGAGGGTCTGCTTGCGTTCCAGTGCGGCCGGCGCCCGCTTGGACTGGGCGGCGGGAAGCTCGATGTAGTAGCCAAAGACCTTGTTAAACCCGACCTTGAGCCCCGGCAGCTCGAGCTCGCGGGCCAGTCGCTCCTGGTACGCGGCGAGCCACGTGCCCCCGTCGCGCTGAAGGAGACGGGCCTCGTCGAGCGCGGCGTCCACCCCGTCCTTGAACAGGCCTCCCTCACGCATGTGCGGCGGAGGATTCTCGACGCACGATTCGACGATGCGCGCCGCCAGCGGGGTGAGCGTGCCGCCCAGGGCAAGAAGCTCCGCGGCGTGCTCGGCGAGCACCGGGGCGTTGGCGAGTGGGGCCAGAATCATCGGCAGACGTGCGACCGAGGCACCCAGCGCCACCACGTCGCGTGGTGTTGCCCTGTCGAGCGACACTCGGGCGGCGATCCGCGCGATGTCCTGAACGCCCGCCAACGCACCCGCCAGCTCCCCCGCCACACGCCGATCGCCGACGAACAGCGCGACGCCCGACTGGCGGGCGTGGATGGCGGCGAGCGTGCCCAGGGGCCGGCATAGCCAGTCGCGGAGCAGTCGCTTGCCCATCGCGGTCTTGCACACGCACGCCGAGCCCGAGCCAAGGAAGATGCCCACGAGCGAACGATCGACCGCTCCGGCCGCTCCGGCCGCGGCCCCGGGTCTCATCACGCGCTCGACCTCGAGCGCACGAAGGCTGACGGCGTCCACAACGCAGGAACCGGCGGGTTCCTCACGGCGTGGGGGGCGCAGGTGCGCGAGCGTCGCCCGCGGAGCCAGGGCGCCCATCGTGCCGTCGGCGCCGGGGGCAACCTCGGGCGTCTGCGTTTCCTTCAGATAGCGAAGAAGGGCCCCCGCGGCGGTGAGGGCGGGATCCTCGTCGCCCAGGCCGAATCCGGCGAGCGTCTTGACAGCGAAGTGCGAACGGACCTCGCCGGCGGCCTCCTCGAGGCGAAAGTGCCAGGCGGGGCGGGCGGTGCCGGGAATGCCGGTCAGGGAAAGAAGTTTCTGGACGCGGGCGGGAGGCGGACCCCCGGCGTCGGCGTACAGGAGCTCGCGGGCACGCCTTCGCACGAGCTCGTCCACCGCCGACGCGGGCGTCACGTGCGACACGGTGAAGTCCCCGGTCGACGCCTCGACCACGCCCAGGGCGACCAGCGAATCGTCGCCCGAGCCCGTGAAGCAGACGGCCGCGATGGTCGTGCTCGCGTCCTCGTCGAGAAGCGACTCGTCGACGATCGTGCCGGGCGTCACGACACGGGTGACGCCGCGCTGGACGAGTCCTTTGGCGACGGCGGAGTCCTCGAGCTGGTCGGCGACCGCGACACGCAGGCCCGCCGCGATCGCCCGGCGGAGGTAGACCTCCAGCTGGTGGTACGGCACGCCGGCCATCGGCAGCCCCTCGGTCCGCCGCGTGAGCGTGAGGCCGAGCACTTTGGAGAGCGTGACGGCGTCCTGGTCAAAGGTCTCGTAGAAGTCGCCGATGCGAAAGAGAAGCACGCAATCGGGATGCTGCCGCTTGAAGCGGTAGAACTGCAGCATGGCGGGAGATTGACGAGGGTCGGCCATGGAAAGACAGAAGCACTAGGGACTAGGCACTTGGCACCAGGGGAAGGCAAGAAGGCAGACCCGCTGGCATCTGTCTCCACTAGTGCCTAGTGCCCAGTGCCTAGTGCCTTCTTCAAACAAACGCGCCCGGGGGGATTCGAACCTCCGACCTGCGATTTAGGAAACCGCTGCTCTATCCAGCTGAGCTACGGGCGCACGCGGGGGCATGGTAGGGCGTGGGCATCTGCCCGGAACGGGGTCGGGAGAGCACGCCCCAGGTTTGGGGGCAAGGTTTGGAACCGACAAATTGGTGCAAAATGGATCGGGCGCGCCCGACCGCCCCTGCGCTTGTATGGAGGAGGCCCTGACGGTCGGAGCGACCCAAAGACGCCGAGCCAAACGCCGTGCACGACCTGAACACAGGAGATTCCCATGACACGCAAGAGTCTTATTTCCCTCTGCATGCTCGCCACCCTCCCCTCGGTCGCGGGCAAGGCTCTTGCCCAGTGTGACATTTACTGGCCCAACATTCCCGACCTTGACCAGAAGCGAACCCCCTCGGGTTCGATCGACGGCCTGCCGGGCGGGGGTGACATGTACTGCGCCCCGGTGGCGGCGGTCAACCTGATGGCGTACATCTCCCGGCACGGGTTTCCGTTTGCGATGACCGGTGCGAACGGAAGCGAGAACTGGCAATCCAACTCCAACTACGCCAAGGCCACGAACAACAGCGCGATGATGGGAACGCTCATGGGCACCCATCCAGTGAACGGGACCTCTGGGGGACTCGCCAGCGGGCTCAGCCTCTTCATGCTGACCCACGGCCTGGCCGGGAATTTCTCCAGCTTTGGCATCTACAAGTCGGGGAACCAGTACCCAAGCCCAATGTCGGCGTTCGTCCTCATGAGCATGGGCTCGCTTGAGGAGACCTGCTATGGAAGGTACTCGCTCCAGGGCAGCCAGTGGGTCCGGGGTGGCGGGCACTGCGTCACCATCCAGCACATCTTCGGCGCGTGCACCACGACGCCCCAGTTTGGCATCAGGAATCCCGTGGCGAGCGACTCGACCACCATGCAGTCGCCCTTTGTCACCCAGCCCCTGAACCTCACCAAGCACACCCGCAATTTCGGCGGGACCAACGCGACGGCCTGGGACTTCCCCATCGACAACCCCGACGGCAAGATCCGCGTCATCGACCAGATCCAGTGCGTCACCACGAACTTCCTCCTGTGCGTTGACCCGGTCTTTGGCAAGCCCAAGCTGCACTTCGCGCTCAGTTTCGCCAAGGCCCCGATCACTCTCGATCTCGACACTGGAAACGCGGGTCCGGTTCTGTCCATGGACTTCGACTTCACCACCGCGTCGGCGGTCGTCATCACCGACGAGACTGGGCCCAGCCCCTCAAAGCTCCTGATGCTCCAGCCCGGTAACACTCCCGTCGAGGTTGCCGTCTTCGATCGTCCGCCCGACTGGGTCAAGACCAATCGCCATGGCGAGGTCTACATCAAGGTCGGCAACTCGATCGAACGCCACAGGATCGACGAGGGGAGGCCCGTGCTGCTGAACACGTTCATTCCGCCCGTTCCGCCCGACGCCGCCGCCTTTGACGACCAGACCGACGAGATCGTCCTTCTCAACGTGGCGTCCAGGCGTCTCATGCGCCACTCCCGCTCGGGCACGCCCATGAGCAACCAGTCCCTGCCCAGCGGGTTTGTCCTCACGGGCACGCCCCTGATCGATATCCATCCGGGCGAGCACAAGCCCTTCATCACCTCGACTGGCTCCCCGGGGGTCATGCGGATCAACGTCGATCCCGCCTCGGGCCGGCTTGTCAACGGCGGGATCATCGCCGTCAACGAACTGGTCCGCCCCACGGGCCTCCAGATCGGGGACAACGGGCACCTCTTCGTCCTCTGCGATGGCTCGGTGCGTGAGTTTGAGCAAGGAGCCAGCGGCGGGTGGATGCTCAGCCCCGCGTCGGCGTTCGCTCACCACCGCTCGATTCTCAGCGCGGGCGGGCTGTTCATGCTCCGCTCACGCACAAACTACGACCCCGCCCAGCACGACAACCCGGGCTGGCTCGACATCCCCGGCGGCGAGGACGTGCTGACAGGTGTGCTCGACTGCCCGGCCGACTTCAACCTCGACGGCGCGGTGGATTTCTTCGACTACGACGATTACGTCCGCTGCTTCGAGGGCCAGGCCTGCCCGCGCGGGCGCGACGCCGACTTCAACGATGACGGCACGGTCGACTTCTTCGACTACGACGCCTTTGTCGTCGCCTTTGAGGAAGGGTGCTAAAGCCAGAGGCACTAGGCACTAGGGAAGGACAATCAACGAGAGAGCAGGGCCCGGTATCCACCTTGGATACCGGGCCGCTTTTTCTTTCCCCCTAGTGCCTAGTGCCTAGTGCCTAGTGCCTAGTGCCTAGTGCCTAGTGCCTAGTGCCTTTGTCTTCGAGCATGTCCGGCCTTCTCGCCCGCGTTCGCTCGAGCATCTGCTGCATCCGCCACTGGTCGACCTTGCCGTGGTCGCCCGAGAGCAAGACGTCGGGCACGATCCGCCCCATCCACTCGCGGGGCCTGGTGTAGTGCGGACAGTCCAGGAGGCGCTGGCCGCCGGGGCCCACGGGTGAGAAGCTGTCGCCCAAGGCCGACAGCTCATCGCCCAGGGCGCCGGGCAGAAGCCGCGTGATGGCGTCGATGAGCACGATGGCCCCAAGCTCGCCGCCCGAAAGCACATAATCGCCGATGCTGATTTCCGTCGGCGCCAGGGCGTCGATCACACGCTCATCGATCCCCTCGTAGTGCCCGGCGATCAGGAGCAGGCGTTCCTTCTTGGAGAGCTCCTCCACCAGCGGCTGCGTCAGCGGCACGCCCTGGGGTGTGAGCAGAATCCGCTGCGCGGGACGCGGGTCCAGGGCTTCCACCGCCGCCACGGCATCAAAGAGCGGCTGGCACATCATCACCATGCCGGGACCCCCGCCAAAGGGCCGGTCGTCGGTCTTGGCGTGGCGATTGGTCGAGAAGGCCCGGATGTCGGTCGCGTGCCACTCGATCAGCCCCGCCGCCCGGGCTCGCGCTGGAATGCTGACCCCCAGCGCACCGGGCGGCTCGGCGGCGAACATCTCGGGGAAGGTGGTGAGAATGTCGATGCGAAGGGGCATGGGAGCAAATGCGAACGCGAAGATGCGGAGGGAGAACGAAGTTAGACGGAGAATGCAGCGGGCATGGAGTTTGTGGTTGTTTGCATCGTGTTGCCAGCTGCGATGTCGTGTAAGTCAGGTCGCCAGAGTGAACCGTGGTCGGCTGGCGGTACCTCGAAAGTTTGAAGAGCCCACACAATTCCCCCTCCGTCTTGCTCCGTTCCCCTTCGCGCCTTCGCGTTCGCATTTTCAGGGGACCGGCGTTCAAAGACAAGACCCCCGGAAAGGTCCGAGGGTCTTGGATCGTTCAATCGTTTCGACACCCCGGGCTTACTTCTTGACGTCCTTCTTGGGGGGGTTGGCGGCGGCCTCGGCGGCGGCGGCGGCGGCGGTCACCTTGTTCTTGGCAACAACCGCGCTGCGGCTCTTGCGGCGCTCTTCCCATGCCTTGAGGTTCCCGATCCCGCGCTTGGCGAGGATGTCCTCGACGGTCTCGCTGGGCAGAGCCCCAACCGAGAGCCAGTACTTGATGCGGTCCTCGTTGAAATTGACCTGCTTGGTCGCATCGGGATCGATGGGGTTGTACCAGCCCAGATTCTCGATCACCGGGCCGTCACGCCGGGTGCGCGAATCGATCGCGGCGAGGCGATAGCAGGGGTGATTGTGCCGGCCGGTACGCTGAAATCGAAGTCGAACCACGTGATACTCCCAAACACTACGAGTCGTGCCGAACTGAAACAGAACATTCGGGACCAATCCCGGGTCGAGACTATAGCCCGCCGCCCCGCGTCCGGCGAGCGGAAGGTGGAATCCAAGATCGCCCTCGAACCACACCCGCAGGCCGCCCAAGGTACCATTTTGCCGTGACCGACCTCTCCCCAGCCCCCGCCGCACCAATCCTCTCCATTCGAGGGCTTCGCGTCTCGTTTCCTGTTCGTTCGGGATGGCTGCAGCGGGTCACCGCCCGGCGATTCGCCGTCGACCGCGTATCCCTGGAAATCGCGAGGGGCGAATCGCTCGGGCTCGTGGGCGAATCGGGGAGCGGAAAGAGCACCGTCGGCCGCGCGATCGTGGGCCTTGCCAAGGCCGACTCGGGGTCGATCCAGTTTGGCGAGGCCGAGGTGCTTGCGGCCCGGGGCTCGGCTCTTCTGGCCTTTCGCCGCCGGGTCCAAATGGTGTTCCAAGATCCGGGGGGGAGCCTCGATCCCAGGATGCGAATCGTCGATTCGGTGCTCGAGCCGCTCGCCGCACACGCGATCGGCTCGCGGGGGGATCGTCGTCGCCTGGCGGGCGAGCTTCTCGCCCGTGTGGGCCTGCCCGACATGGGCGCGCGGTACCCGCACCAGCTCTCGGGCGGCCAGCGCCAGCGGGTGGTGATCGCCCGCGCGTTGGCACTCTCGCCCCAACTCCTGATCTGCGACGAACCGACGAGCGCCCTGGACGTCTCGATCCAGGCGCAGATCGTGAACCTGCTCATGGACCTCAAGGCGGAACTCGGGCTGACCTTGCTCTTCATCAGCCACGATCTGGCGGTGGTGCAGCACGTGTGCGATCGGATCGCGGTGATGCAGGCGGGAAGGATCGTCGAGGTCGGCACGCGCGAGGAGATCCTCACCGCCCCGAGGGAGGTCTATACGAGGCGGCTTTTGGAGGCCGTGCCCGAGAGACCGCAGCCTCAAGCACAGAGCCCAGTGGAGAGCCCGGCATGACGAGCACGTCCTTGCAGATCCGGCCCGCGACGAGGGCGGACATTCCGACCATCGTGCGATTCATCCGAGAGCTGGCCGAGTACGAGAAGCTGCTGCATGTGTGCCGGACCACTGAGTCGGCGCTCGCTTCGCAGCTCTTTGGCGAGCGTCCGTACGCCGAGTGCCTCATCGGTGAGCTTGGCGGCAAGCCCGAGGGGTTTGCCCTCTTCTTCCACAACTTCTCGACCTTTGAGTGCAAGCCGGGGATTTACCTGGAGGATCTGTACGTCTCGCCGGTGGCCCGAGGCAAGGGGCTGGGTAAGGCGCTGCTGTTGACGTTGGCGCGGCTGGCGGTGCAGCGCGGATGTGCGCGGCTGGAGTGGGCGGTGCTGGACTGGAACACGCCGGCGATCGAGTTCTACCACAGCATCGGGGCGGTTGCGATGGACGAGTGGACGGTGATGCGGCTGACGGGGGATGCGCTGGCACGAGCGGGAAGCTGATCTGAGCCCGACGCGCCAGCGAGGGTTTGGGCGCACGGATGCCCAAGGTGTCGGTGGCCGCCTTTGGTTGACGTACGCCCACCCTAGCTTGCGCGTCGGGCTCTGAAGAAACCTGCTATATTTGGCGCATGAGCGATATCAACACGATTGCGGTCATCGGGTCGGGGCAGATGGGCGGCGGGATCGCACAGGTGGCCGCGATCTCCAAGCTGAACGTGATCGTCTTCGACAAGATGAATGATGCGCTCAAGCGGTGCCAGGACGACCACAAGAAGCGCATGGCTCGCCTGGTCGAGAAGGGTGCCGACAAGGGCGGGCTCTCACAGGCCGATTCCGACGCCGCCCTGGCTCGCATCAAGTACGTCCACATGATCGACCAGCTCGCCAGTGCCGACCTGGTGGTCGAAGCGGTCGTCGAGAACCTGCAGGTGAAGAAGGAGCTCTTCACGCAGCTTGTCAGGCACTTCAATGGCAAGCAGATCCTGGCCAGCAATACCAGCTCGATCAGCATCACCGAGATCGCCGCGGCCGCCGAGCACGCGCTCAAGGGCGCCGGCGAGCGTGTGATCGGCATGCACTTCTTCAACCCTGTGCCGGTGATGAAGCTCGTCGAGGTGATCAAGGGGATCCAGACAAGCCCCGAGACCGTCAGCCGCGTGCTGGCCCTGGCGACGGCGATGGGCAAGACGCCCATCCCCGCCAACGACCGCGCCGGGTTTGTCTCCAACCGCGTGCTGATGCCGATGATCAACGAGGCGTTCTACGCGTGGATGGAGGGCGTGGCCGAGCCCGCGCACATCGACGAGATCATGAAGCTGGGGTGCAACTTCCCCATGGGTCCCCTGCGCCTGGCCGATTTCATCGGCCTGGACACGTGCGCCCACATCATGGACGTGTTGGCCGACGGGCTCAACAGCGAGCGCTACCGCGCGTGCCCGTTGCTCAAGCAACTCGTGACCGCCGGACGCCTGGGCGACAAGAGCGGCCGCGGTGTGTTCGAATACAAAAAGACAGCTTAACGCAGAGAGCGCAGAGGGCACAGAGAAAGGCCAAGTCAAAGAAGGGGATCGGGTTCGAACCCAATCCCTTGCCGTTGTCTTTCTCTGCGCCCTCTGCGCTCTCTGCGTTAAACTGCTTTCAGACCCCAGCCTCAGCTTCGGCCTTGTCCTTGTCCTTGGCCGCACGCTCGGAGCGCTTGCGCATGCTCTCGTCGAGGATTTTCTTGCGCATACGGACGACCTTGGGCGTGATCTCCACCATTTCGTCGTCCTCGATGTACTCGATCGCCTGCTCCATGCTGAGCTTGCGGGCGCCCTTGAGCACAACGGTCTGTTCCTTGTTGGCCATGCGCATGTTGGTCAGGGCCTTGAGGCGTGAGATGTTGACGTTGAGATCGTTGTCGCGGTTGTGCTCGCCGACGACCTGGCCCTTGTAGACGCGGTCGCCGGGCTCCACGAACATCACGCCGCGGTCGGACAGAAGTTCGCACGCGTGGTGCGTCACCGGATCGGTCTCGCTGCTCACCAGCACGCCCGCCGAGCGGTGCGGCACCTCGCCCGAGAGCGGGGCGAATCGCAGGAAGCTGTGGTTCATGATCGCCTCGCCCTGCGTCGCCGTCAGCACACGACCGCGAAGGCCGATCAAAGACCGCGAGGGAATCTCAAAGAGCAGGTGCGTGACCTTGTCGCCCCGCGGCTCCATCTTCTTCATCTCGCCCTTGCGGCTGCCCACCAGCTCCATCACCGAGCCAAGGGCGGTATTGGGCACATCGACCACGAGCTCCTCGATGGGCTCGTGCGGCTCGCCGTCGATCTCGCGGATGATCACCTCGGGCTTGCCCACCGAGAGCTCAAAGCCTTCGCGGCGCATGTTCTCGATGAGGATGCCCAGCGAAAGCACGCCGCGCCCCGAGACCAGGAACTCGTCGGCGGTCCGCCCGCTGTCGACCCGCATCGCGACGTTGGTCTGGAGTTCCTTGTTGAGGCGCTCGCGGATCTGACGGCTGGTGACGAACTGGCCATCCTCGCCGGCAAACGGCGAGTCGTTGATGCGAAAGAGCATCGTCATCGTCGGCTCATCGACGCGGACGGGCGGCAGGGCGACGGGGTTCTCGACGCCCGCGACGGTGTCGCCGATATCCACGCTGTCCAGGCCGCTGATCACGCACAGATCGCCCGCGGTGACCTCCGCGGCGTCGACGCGCTTGAGCCCGCTGAACTGCTGGAGCTTCTGCACGCGGCTCATGACGATCTTGCCGTCACGCTTCATGACGGCGACCTGCTGCCCCTGCTTGATGGTGCCGGCGAAGACGCGGCCGATGCCGATACGCCCGACATAATCGTTGTAGTCGAGCGTGATGATCAGGACCTGCAGGGGCGCGGTCGGGTCGTCGTGGGGCGCGGGGACGTTCTTGATGATCGCGTCGAAAATCGGCTTCAATCCCTTGGGCGTGGGCGTCCCTTCGGGCAGGGGCCATTCCTGGCTCGCCCAGCCGTCGCGACCGCTGGCGTAGACGACAGGGAAGTCCAGGGCGTGGTCGTCGGCGCCAAGTTCGACCAGGAGATCGAAGACCTCGTTGAGCACGCGCTCGGGCTGGCCGTCGGGGCGGTCGACCTTGTTGATGACGACCACGGGCTTGAGGCCGGCTTCGAGGGCCTTGCCGAGGACGAACTTGGTCTGGGGCATGGGGCCGTCGTAGCTGTCGACGACCAGAAGGCATCCGTCGGCCATGCGCAGGACGCGTTCGACCTCGCCGCCGAAATCGGCGTGTCCGGGGGTGTCGATGATGTTGATGCGGTAGTCCTCGCCGCTGGGGTCGTGGTAGGTGACCGCACAGTTCTTGGAGAGGATGGTGATGCCGCGCTCGCGTTCGAGCGGGTTGGAGTCCATGATCAGGTTGTGCTGGCCGCCCTCGAGCTTCTCGAGTTCGCCTTCGCGGAACATGCCCGACTGCTTGAGGAGCTGGTCGACGAGGGTGGTCTTGCCATGGTCGACGTGGGCGATGATGGCGACGTTTCGGACGGTCTTCATTTCTGCGATGGTCATGGCGGCACTTATCAATTGCAAACGGGAGCGTCGAACAGGAAGGATGGACGAGCGGTCGGAGATCCGACCGCCAGCCGAACACGGTGAGGCAAACGGGGTCCGCCGGAGCGGTCCGCGATCATAGCGCGCGGGAATGGCGTTGGTGGTATTGCAAGGTAAAGCACTGGTGTTGCGGGTCCTAGAAGCTCCAGCGGCAACTTTCGCCGTGAGTGGT
This sequence comes from uncultured Phycisphaeraceae bacterium, assembly GCA_964358855.1. Lineage (GTDB taxonomy): Bacteria > Planctomycetota > Phycisphaerae > Phycisphaerales > UBA1924 > UBA2396. The sequence goes on along the minus strand of CAYHQQ010000006.1, from coordinate 34,695 downwards.
GCCCGAAGCCCCCACCGTCCAGCATCAGTGGTGGGCGGCACCGTGCGACGAGCGCTTGGTCTCTTCGATCGCCTTGAGGGCCGACTCGGGAGTCATCCACTCGTGGAGCTTCTCATCAAAGAGGGCGACGGGGGCGGAGTCGCACGAGCCCAGACACTCGACCTCGACAAGGGTGAACTCGCCGTCGTCGGTGGTCTCGCCGACCTCGATGCCCAGCTTCTCGCGCACGGCGTCGGTGATCTTCTGGTAGTTCAGGCACTCGCAGGCGATGCTGCGGCAGACGGCGATGAGGTGCTTTCCCTTGGGCTTGAGCCAGTATTCCTCGTAGAAGCTGGCGGTGTCGTAGACGTCGCTGGGCTTGATCGACAGGAACGCGGCGATCTCTTCCATCGCCTGGGGTGGGATCCACCCGTAGGCGTGCTGGATTTCGTGCAGGCACGGCAGGAGCGCGCCCATCTTGTTCTCATAGCGAGGCAGAATCCGCTCGGTGAGCGACTTCTTGAGCTCCGCGGTGAGGTAGGGCTCCGCCCGCCGTTCGATCTTCATCGTGCCCGATGGTTTGGTGATCCAGGCCATAGGGCGGATGGTAGACCCGGAAATCGTGCTGCGTGCTGCGTGCTGCGTTATGCGTAAAATTCCGACGCAGCACGCAGCCCGCAGCCCGTTGCCATTCAGGGCCATGGAATCCCATCGAGCCGCAGCTTGCCCTTGGGGTCGTTGCCTTCCTGGCTCACTGTGAAGATCGTGGTCCCCGGCGTGAGGTTGAACTGCTGCGGGTAGCCGGGGTTCATCTTGGTGTCGACCTGGAGGTAGATCGGCCAGTCGGTGGGCACGCCATATTTGGCGACGCTCGCCCGATCGCCAGGCCCGATGTACTTTTCCTCGCCGATGCGTTCGGAATTGCCGGCGCCGCCCGCCTTGTAGAGCTGCGCGATCACGGGCTGCGGACAGTCGTTGCGAATATCGGCCACGTAGGCCGTCTGGCACCCTCCGAGCCCTCCAAGAAACGCGATGGTGCCAATGGTTGCCGCGATGTTGAACGCCGTGCGTGCCATATCCCTGCTCCCGTTCGCCCCTCCGCCCCGGGCACCCAGCCCGAGAGGAGTCGCGAGGTTTGTGAATACTAGCAACGCTCCAGTGACCGTGGGGGGCACCCAGTTCCTGCTGGTTCCCACGGCGTCAAACCTGTGAGAAAGGTCGCGCGGTGAGTTCCGGTTAAACTGTCACCATGGCAAACACGTCGCGGCTCGTCGGAGCCCTGAAATGGACCGCCACCGCTTTGGCGGTCCTGGCCGCCGCAGCCTGGGTCACCAGCGCGTCCTTTGACGTCAGTTGGAAGTGGGGACGCGCACGGGCCGGTCTGTTACCCGGTTCAGTTCAGATCCAGACCTATCCCAAGGGGATCGGACCCGATTATCCCTGGAACATTGAGGTTCGCCCCGCGCTGGATTTCATCCCCACCCAATGGAGTTTCTTCTGGGAGCGCGGGGCGCCGACGGTTATTTCCATTCCGTTCTGGATGCCGCTGCTTGGCTTCGGACTTCTCAGCGGGGGATTGTGGATCCGCCAGATTCGCGCCGCCCGGCGCAAGTCCGCATCGAGTCAGATCATCTGCGCAATCTGCGGTTACGACTGCGCGGGAATCGCTCCGGGGGCCGTTTGCCCCGAATGCGGCGCCAGTGCGATCACGCGCAACCTGCCGAACCTGGGCCAGCGGCGGCGCCGCGCGGCGGGCGTCGTCATCGCTCTGCTCATGTCAGGTTCGGTCGAGTCGATCCTTATTGCATGGGGAATCGCACTTTTCCGCCCCGCAGCCAGCGTGGACGGCGTGATCGATCTGGGCGCAATCCCGACGTCCGTGGGTGGGTCGGGTGTCCCCATGTATGCATGGCGCGCCAGCGGCGTGGGTTCGCAGGCGGACACCATCAGCTCACAAGCGCCACCGAGCTTCACTCCCAGAGTCAGGTCCCTTCCCGGCTGGGACTCGATTGTGTTTCCAATGTCAGGAGTAGACAACTCACAGACCGTCCGGCGCGGCTGGCCATTCCTCTGCATGTGGTATCACAGTGATCTTGTGACCAAACCCGATGGATCTTACCGTGAGTATCTGACTGGATGCTTCAATTGGAGGCGATCCGACGGCGATGACTCCAGATTCCCCACCCGCACCATCTGGCCCGGATTCGCGTACAACACCGCCTTCTATGCCGCGTTGACGGCCGGCGCCTGGTTCGGCGGCCTCGCCATTCGCCGAAAGCTCCGCCCTCGACCAACCGCGGCAACCTGACCGTTCACACCCCCAGCATCGTCATCGCCTGCTCGGGCGTCAAGGCCTTCTCGGCGACGTGGGCGGCCACCTCGCGTTTGCGGGTTTCGGGGGCCGAACTCTGGGCGATCTGGCTGGCGACCTCGGCGGACATGGTGCCCTCGGAGACGTACGCGATCAGCTCCGACCACGTGCGCTCCTGATCAGCGTTCAACGCCTCGGGGGGCAGTGGGTCAGACGCGCGCTCCAGAATCAGCATCCGCCAGGCGTCGCAGCCGCTGCAACGGCCCAGAGACCGGGTCGTGCCCGACGTTCCGATGCGAAAGACGAATCCCCCGGCTCCCGTGCTCTCGCTTGTTTTCTCGCAAGCCGGGCACCGCCAACGCCAGTCTTTCGCCTGCTTCACGGTCTCGCTGAAAGTACCCATGGCTCCTCCTTCGGGATCCGCATTGGTTGCTTTCAGCATACCGGGGGTGCCCGATTCCAGCAAAGGCGAACGCCCAACGCGTTGATCCCAGAAAACACCTACTTCATCCGGATTTGGCGGGCCGCTTGACGCTTTGCAAGAGGGAAAGGGCCGGATCCAGCGCTCAGGTCCGTTCCACGTGCTCCCTTTTAAGCCGGCTTTCCCTGGTGCGTCTGCTCCCCGGGCTGGCCGGCCTCGCCGCCCATCAGCAGGGCGCGGAACGCCCAAGACCAGGACATCGCGGCCCCTGCCGCACGACCAGAGTGGTTTAGAGCCGAGGTGCGTCCAATCAGGAGGGGCGCACCTCGGCCTTTCTCGTTGGTCCGGCCGCGGGCAGCTCCGTGTAAGCGCCTCTACGATGGTCACCATCCGGAGTGTGCCGCCATGTCGCCGAGCCCCTCGCCAAATCGCTCGATTGCCGGTTCAACTCACGCGGCACCGAGCAAGCCCCAGGACAACGACCCCGAGTTTGGCGCCCTCCTTGCCGAGCGCAGGGTCAGCTTCATGAACTGGCTCATCGTGCTGATCGTGGGAGCGCTGGCCGCGGGCTCTTTGGTTTTCATGGTCAGCGGTCTCTGGTTGTGGCTCTCACCAAACAACGGCCCGGCGCTCAACCCGCAAATCGCCCCCCCACCGCCCGCCAACGACTGGCAGATCGCGCTGGTCGGGTTTGGGCTCTCCTTCGCGTTCGGAAGTCTCACGTTTTTCGCGGCTCGCGAGGCTCTCACCAAGACCAGGTTTCACGAGCTGGGTGTCCGAACAGTCAGATTCGGCAAGGGCGTTCGCGCCATGGCCTACGCCGACTGCGAACGATTCTGGTTCACGCTCGTCCGCCAGTATGTCCACGGCGTCTACGCCGGCACCGCACTCACCATCACCTTGAAAGCCAGGGGCAAGCCCACCATCAAGTGGTCCGGAAGCCACAAGGAGAAACCCAAGGGCCTTTCGGTCACCATTCTGGGCAAGGGCGAATTCAAAGGCGAGGACGAGCTCGACATCGTCAAACTCGTGATCGCCGATGCCATGGCCGACCGCTGGGTGGGCGAGATGAGCGACGGCCTGAGCAAGAACTGGTGCGGAAAGCTCGCCCTGGGCATCGACAACGCCGGCATCCTCTCGGGCAAACGCAAGGGCCAAGAGGTCCCCTACCAGGACCTGGATCGAGTTGCCTTCAAGAAGGGCACCTTCCACCTCTTCCACGTCGGCGATGAGAAGTCGTGCGTGAGCATCGCGATGATCGCCGAAAACTTCTGGCCCGGCTTCCGCGTGCTCGAGCGGATGTGGATGATCGCGGCGCCGGATCGGGAGATGGGGACGGAGCTGGAGGGCGAAGAGGCGTAGCGGTTCGCGTTGATACCTGTTCCACGCGACCGCATGGCGGCCGCATCGTCGTCGAATCACGCTTGGTGCGGCTACGGCCGCGCGTGCCCACACTCAGGGCACTTGCGAATAGTCCAGGCGTTGAGTCCCCGCAGCGAGTAGCCGCACATCGCGCAACACCCACGTGCCATTCTCGCGTTCTCCGATCTCTTGCGCCAGACGCTTGGCAGGGTCGCGAGTGCCGAAATCAGCGCCCAAGTGAGCATCGTTCCGACGATGATGTCGTGAACCAGCCACACTGGGTTGGTTCGAGTCGTGTAACCATCGCCCCCCGCCAGGAGCGCACGGTATTCGGGAGTGAGAATACTCGTCCATCGAGAACCTACCAGGATGCTTTCCACAAAGCTGCGCCTCACTTCAGACCGTTCGCCCGTAGACAGCGGAGGCGTGCCTGGAATCTGAAGCAGAAGCACCCGGTGATCAAAGGACTTCCAGACCGGCGCCATGAAGCCCTCAATCGGCGCGTGGACCAGACAGTGTGCCTCGCCGACAACCTGCTCCCCCGCTCTCGGAGAAGCCGTCGCTCGTTCGGCATCGTCCGATCCCATCGGACTGACTCTGAGGATCCCACCTTCTCTGATCACGAGTGATGCCGCATGGGGCACACGGTGGCCACGAAATCGACCCAAAACATCCGACATGACCTTGCACGCAAAGGTGCCGGAGGACGGCAGACAAACAAACCATACAAACGCGTCGCAGCACGCCAATACGACGATCAGTGCGCAGAATCGAAGTGGGAGGGAGGCTAGGGGGAGCGGGCGTCTGGGCCCTCGTCCGCTTGAGGGCGATTTGTTCGAACCTTCGTTGGCCATCGAGAGTTCCTGCTGCCGCGCTCATCTTGATTTTCGCTAAGAGTAAGCTCCGTACGTTAGTCAACGGCCAATTTCCGCGTGAAAGCGCATCCTACTCACTCACCTTCTTCACCGCCGCCTCCAGCACCTCATCCCTTCCCGCCGCGATGCCCGCAACCGAGCGCCGCACCGGCACCGTCGGGTGGATTCCCACGCCGTGGTGGCGCGAGTGGTCGTGCTTGAGCACCTGCATGCCCGTCCAGACCACGTTGAACCCGCCGGGCAGAGCGAAGGGGTTGATATTCCCGTTGGTGCCCGCCGTGGCCCCTCCCACGATCTCGCCCAGCTTGTACGCCTCGACAATCCCCATGCAGCTCTCGGCGTAGCTGATCGCCCCGCCGCCGGTCACAAACGCGATCTTCTGGCCATTGGCGCCCAGCCTGGGGATCAGCGGCGTCAGATGCCACCGCCCGAGTTCCGTGGGCTTGTACCCCGCGGGGTCCTGATCCGGCAGCGTCACCAGCGGCACAACCCAGTAGGCGCTCTGGATCGCCACGCTCGTGAGGTGCCCCAGCATCGTCGCCCCCGCCGAGCCCGGATAGCCGCGGGCGTCGAACACGATCCCCTTGGCCTTGGCCAGTGTCGGCAGCGCCGCGTTGAACTCCTTGTTCTCCGCCCCGTTGAGATCAAAGTACACCACGCCCGGCGCGAGCTCGGTCAGGTTCTCCGGATGCTTCTCGCGCGACGCCCGCGTGCCCCGCTCCGCCCGCGCCACGTTCACCGTCAGCTCCGCCCCGCCTCTGCGAATCGTGTACGCGATCGTCTCGTCTGGTCCTGGCGCGGTGGACTCCCGATCGTTGGCGAACCGATATCGCGCCCACTGGTCGGTCGCTGCGGAAATGAAAGGCAACGCCTCGCGGTACACATCCTCGATCGCCCGCCCGTTGATCGCCAGGATCTGGTCGCCCTCCCGCACCATCGTGTTGTCCGGTCCGGATTTCACGCACACCAGCGCCTGACCACCACGCCCGTCATCGGCCCACTCAAGGTGCATATCCGGCGCGGACGCCATCGTCATATTCGAGCTGTACACATTCCCGTGCCCATCACGAAGTTCGCCCACCATGTGGCGCAACGTCCGCGTGAAGGCCGCATCGTCCGCGTCGGTCCCCGCGGCCTGGAGCGACCGCGTCAGCACCGCCGCCCAGTCGGGCTTGGCCACGTCGAAATACGGATAGAAATGCTGGAAGACGTTCCACGCGTTCACGACGTCGCCCAGGCGCGTCGAACGGTCCAAGCCGCTGGGCATCCACCAGTCGGGGCGGGAGACGGTAAGGGCCGCGGGCCGCTCGAGCGGTATCGGCAGCGTGTGCCCCTCACCATCAGCCCAAACACAGACCGGCACACGGCACCACACACCCCCGCCCAGGTCCTTCACCACGCTGGTCCCCGCGACCGGCAGGCCCTCCTCGGGCGAGTCGATCGAGATGACCTCCCGCGAGGACCTGTAAGCGCTCATGCGCCCCTCGGTGAGACCGCACCCCATGTGCTTCCAGACGCGGTAGTTCGTCGCGTCCTGGGGCTTGCCCGCCTCGGGCGGCGCGTCCTTGGCGTCTCCAGCCCACACCTGGAGCGTTGGCGCGATCGCCCCGAACGCCTTCTCGAGTGCGGCCGCAAGCTCCTTCGCGCTCGCCGCGGGCTCCACGCTCTCCACCGCAGCGATGGGAAACTGCCCCCAATCAACCTCCGCCGCCTGATCGCTGGGATGGAAGAACCGCACGTATCCGTAGAGCCTCGCGAACGCCGTCAGATTGGCCAAGCCGCGCTCGGAGAGTGGAGCCGCCGGACGATCGGCCTTCTCGCCGGGATCTACCGCGAAGACCTGCACGCCCGCGATGCGAGCTGTCGCCCCGCCAAACGCCATGAGCCCGACATTCACCATTGCGGCGTCATCGTCGACCAATCCCGAGATGGTGTACGTCTGAAACTCCCGCGCCCGCAGCCCCTTGATCGGCCGGTCGCTCATGTTGTCGAAAAAGCCCATCGCCTGACCGGCTCGATCGACACGGACCCAAAGCTGCGTCCCCATCTCGGCGAGCGCCTGCTGGGTGATGGGCGAAGGCATGACCAGTCGAATCCGGGCGCGCACCACGATGCGCTTGCCGCGAAACGGTGTCGCGTCGAACGCCTGCATCAGATTGGCAAAGCTCGCGTTGACGTCGGCGCCGGCGGGGCCGAGCTCCGCCGCCAGCTTGTTCGCGGATTGATCGTCGGTGACGGCAACCGCCTTGTACCCGGGCGTGGGGACAAACCAGTCCGCGGGCGCCTCGCCCACCACGCCGGCTGAAAAGTCGCCGTTCTTCACCCCCGGCGCTGGCGGTGCGGCCGGCGGCTGGGCGACCCCCAGGATCGTCAAGCTCGCCGCCGCAATCGCCATCGCAACAACACCAAGGTTTCCACGGGCCATTTCTGTGCTCCTGTGCTTCAATCCATGGAACGGCGCGGGTCGCCCGGCTGGTGTACCGCAGGCGCGGGGGGCTGGCTGCATCGCTCATCGCTAGCAATCCAGCTTCAGACTCTGCACCATCTCCTCAAAGGCCTTCGCGTTCTCATCCTTGGTCGCGTCGGGCGTGGTCAGCATCAGCACAAGCACCCGATTCCCTTTGGGAATCGCGATCCAGTGCTGGTACGTCCGCACGTTCCCCGGTCCAATTGCGATCCCGGTGCCGGGGCCGGAAAGCTTCACGGACATCGCGTCGGTCCCGGCAATATTGACCACGCCCTGAGAACTCACCTTGAAGCCACGCTGCGTCATGGGCCCGACCGTCGCGTTGAGGAGGTACCCGGCGGAAACCGGCACGCCAGGTTCTTGCGTGAACGCCACGATCGTGCTCAGATCCTTCGTCGCCCAGACCTTGACCACTTTGTCGAGGCCGACGATGCTCTGCGGCGGCGCCACGCGCCAATCGATCGGCGGCGTAACGCGAAACCCAAAGCTGGTATCCACGAACTCGGGAGCGGCGGCCTTGGCGAGCGGGGCGTGACTTGCCGCCTCGCTCTTGCCGCACCCGCCCAGCGACGCCAGGGGCAAAGTGCCGGCCATGGCCAGCACACACCAAAGACTGGAGGTGTGATTGATGCGAGTGTTCATGTGAAGGCTCCCTTTTCGTGTAGCTTGACATTCCCCTCAACCTCGAAGGGGCACACCTGGATGCCCGGCCGGAGAGCGTTTCTGACACCCTCTCCCAAGAGTGATTTCGGGGGCTCGCGTACGCCTGGGAGCGTCTGAAGCGGGCCTTCCTGACGGTTCGGGGCCGTCTCGCCAGCAGGAGGCCCCTTTAGGGCAACCCGATCCACCCGAGACGAGGCCCGAGTTGTCCCATAACCGCCCTTGACTCGAAGTTGCCCGTGCCTGTCCTCTGACTTGCGAGTGGCGGCGAGCCGCCGACTCTTGTGTCGAGATCCTCGATCCGATACCCTCATAAAGGCGACCGCGAGCGCGTCAGCCGTTCAACGACCGGCCCCAGCAACAAAAGTACCCGAGTTCCTTCCACGAGAGTCACAAATGTCTCACCTCAGAAACTCCGGCCGATCTTCGCGGTGCACGCACGCGCGTCCGCAGGCCGCGGGCGCCCTCGCACTGGCGTCCATCGCGACCTTTTTCACCCCAACCGCCTCCGCCCAGAGCATCTCCGAGCTGGGCTCGCTCACCCCGGGCGACAACTGCCAGGCGATGGCGGTCAGCGCCGACGGCTCCGTCGTGGCCGGGTACGCCGGCGTCCCGGGCGGCAACCACGCCTTCCGCTGGACCGCCGCGGGCGGCATGCAGGACCTGGGCGACTTTGACCACAACTCCGCCGCAACGAGCATCAGCGCCGACGGCAGCTGCGTCGTCGGCTGGGGCGTCGTGCTCATCACACGCCCCGACTCCAGCCAGGGCGCATACGCCCGCGTGTTCCGCTGGACCGCGGCGGGAGGCCTTGAGAACATCGGCGGCAGTTCCACCGTCGATCCAAACAGCGGCATCGCCAACTCCGGCATCGGACGCGCCGTCAACGCCAACGGCTCGGTCGTCATCGGTGACGGCGGCGGATGCAACCTTACCGAAACTTTTCGATGGACACAGGCGACTGGAACGCACTCCATCGGCACTTTCCCCCTCAGCGACCCCTGCTACAGCAACGTGACGGCCTACGCACTCAACTTCGACGGCACCGTCGCGGTCGGACAGGCGGACATGCGAGCATACCGCTGGACACTCGGGAGCGGCATGATCGACCTGGGCAACCTGACAAGCCACCCCTGGCGCATGGCCGCGGCAAAGGGCATCACTGCCGATGGCACCGTGATCGTGGGCTCCTGGGGTGTCAACGCCGCCGGGTTCATCACCCAGGCGTTCCGCTGGCGAGCAGACCTGGGCATGCAAAACCTTGGATCATTGGACGGGGCCGGCATCTCGCCGGCCGACACCGCCACGATATCCGTCAGCAACGACGGCTCGGTGATTGTCGGAACCTCCAACACCGCCGACTTCATCCCCAGGCCATTCCTCTGGACACAAGCAACCGGCATGGTCAACCTTCAGACCTACCTCGCGGCGATGGGCGTCGATCTCACCGGCTGGAGCCTCTGCTATGCCACCGGCCTCAGCGCCGACGGACGCACCATCGTCGGAAACGCCTGCATGAGTCCCAACGCCACCTCGGGCTTCATCGTCCGCCTTCCTGCCGTGCTTCCTCCGTGTGTGACCGTGACCACGCCAACCAGCGTCGCCGGCTGCCCCGGCGGCACCGCCGGGTTCTCGGTGATTGGCACCGGTGTCGGGCCAATCACCTACCAGTGGCGAAGGGACTCCATCGCGCTCGACACCATGGCCAATCCTTCCGCCGCCACCGCCACGCTGACACTCACCGGTACGCAGGCCACCGATGCCGGTTCGTACGACTGTGTCGTCACCAGCGCCTGCGGCACCGCGACCAGCGGCGCGGCGATGCTCACCGTCTGTGCCGCGGACTTTGATTGCGATGGCACGGTCGATTTCTTCGACTACGACGCGTTTGTGATGTGCTTCGAGGGTCTTGCCTGCCCCCCAGACAAGACCGCCGATTTCGATCAGGACGGCTCGGTCGACTTCTTCGATTACGACGCTTTCGTGGTCGCCTTCGAAACCCCGTGCTGACGCGTCGGCGTTCTACCGATCGAGCTCGGCCGCCACGACGTTGATCGAGCCGATCACCGCGACGATATCGCTCAACAGGTGCCCCTCGGTCAGCTTCGCCATCACCGAGTAGTTGAGGAAGCAGGGCGGACGGGTCTTGACGCGCCAGGGCCTGGGCCCGCCGTCGGAAACGATGTAGTACCCCAGCTCCCCGTTGGCGGTCTCGATGCAGTCGTAGCACTCGGCGACGGGCGGCTTCCATCCGCGATTGCTCATGATGAGCTCGAAGTGCTGGATGAGCCCCTCGATCGAGCCGTACACGTCCTTCTTGTTCGGCTTGGTCATCTTGCCGTCGGCGAAGGTGTCGACGGGCCCCTGGGGGATCTTGTCGATGAGCTGCTCGATGATCTTGCAGCTCTGCTTGATCTCTTCGACGCGAACCAGGTACCGCGTGTACGCGTCGCCGACATCCGCCACCGGCACGCTGAACTTCACCGCCTCCGCCCCGTTGCCGTCCCAGTTGTCCGCGTAGCACAGGTACGGGGCGTCCTTGCGCAGGTCGCGCCGCACGCCGCTGGCCCTGGCCATCGGCCCCGTCATCGACCACGCGATCGCGTCCTGGCGGTTGAGCACGCCCACGCCCCGCGTGCGGTCCATGAAAATCCGGTTGCGGTTGAGCATCACCTCAAGGTCAGCGATCGCCCCGGGAACCTCGACGTGGATCAGCTTCTTGACCATCCGGCGGAAGACGTCGTCGCCACTCGCGGCGCATGGCAGATCCTGCATCAGCCCGCCCACGCGCGTCCAGTCGGGGTGGAACCGCTGCCCGCTCACGTAGTCGCACAGGTCGTAGATCTTCTCGCGGACGTTGAACGCGTAGATGAACCCCGTGAAGGCGTTGAGGTCCAGCCCGGCGGCACCGACGCACAGAAGGTGGTTCTGGATGCGGGCGACCTCGGCCATGATCGTCCGCAGCACCTTGCACCGCGGCGTCAGATCGATCCCGAACAGCTTCTCCACGCACTGGTGCCAACAGATGTCGTTGGCGATGGGCGAGAGATAGTCCATCCGCGACACGATCGTCACGTACTGGTTGTAGTCCAAGGCCTCGCCCAGCTTCTCAAACCCCGAGTGCAGATACCCGATGTGCGGGGTGCACCTGGCGATCCTCTCGCCATCGAGCTCAAGCACCAGCCGCAGCGTCGTGTGCGTTGCCGGATGCTGAGGCCCAAAGTTGAGCACCCAGCGATCGCCGGTGTCGACGTGCTTCTTGATGTAGCTGATGCTGTCGGCGTCGACGTCGTAGCCTTCGGCGGGTTTGATCGTGTACGGCAAGCGGGAGCCCTTTCGAGGGTGAAACAGGAAGTCCTGGCGCGGCCAAACTGTAGCTTCCCAGTGGCACGGTCTTCCAGCCCGTGTCCCCGTGACATGGGCACCCTGCCCACGGCCATGACCGACGCCCACCGGCGGGTCGAAAAACTCGGCCAGTACGTTGGGAGCAGTATAAACGGGACTGAGGACTCAGGACTGAGTCAAGGCGTTTCCCACTCAGTCCTCAGTCCCGTTCAACTCAGTCCTATTCCTTCCACGCCGCCCTCCCAAACGCCTCCAGATCCTCGTACCGGTTCTCCCACGTCGTGTACATCACGCCACGCAGCACGCCGCTCTTTGGAACCGCCGCAAGCCACGGCGTGATCTGCTTGACGCCTGCCCCCGGCGGGCCGTCGTAGTAGCCGGCGATGAGCAAGGGGTTCCCGCGATCGGCGAAGAACTTCATGGACTTGTCACGCGTGCCGAATCCCCACGCCGCGACGATCACGTCCTTGCTCAGCCCCTCCCACGCGCCCGCGAGGTCGCCCCGCACAAGGTAGTAGTCGGCGTGCGCGTTGTGGTGCGGGTCGAACATGTCGCTCCACGCGTAGATCCGCCCGCCCGGGTTGACCTCCTTCAAGATCTCGACGCACGTCCGCGTGTTGTCGGCCAGGATCGCCCCGGCCGACAGATTCCGCTTGCGGCACGATTCGTCCTGATTCAGGCACCGGATCTCGTCGTGCGACATCCAGTACCCCTTGGCCTGCCACAACGCGTGCATCCGCCGCGCCTGATCGCGCAGCAGCTCGACCGTCTTGGGCTCCGACGGACAGATCATCACCTGCCCGTCGTTCACCGTGACCACGTGGTGGTACGAGACCAGCAGCCTCGTGCCCTCGGCGAGCGAGCTCTTCGTCTTGATCTTGGGCACCGCGTGGTACACCTCGTACGCCCCAGGCCAGGGCACCTTTCCCATCGTCGGATCCACGATCGGCTCGTAGTCCGTGCCCTCCACGAGAGCGCCTTGCCTGCCGGAAACCTTCACCGACACCGGCGCGCCGATCCGTCGCACGATGTTCAGCGGCCCGACCTCTTCGATCCTCGCGTCGTCGAACCAGAGCGTCCCCGTGGAGCCGTCCCACACGCCAAAGTACAGATTGACCTCGGTGTGTCCCAGCGAGTTGAAGACCGCGTGGTGCACCGTCCAATCCTGCGTCGCCTTCGCGCCAAGCTGCGAGAAAATGAGCGTCGACGGCTCATCGCCGGCGGGGTTGGGCTTCCCGGGCTTGGGCGTGAGCGCCTTGACCTCCGGCGTGCCACGAAAGTCCTTGGTCTTGATTCGCACCGACACGTGGTACTGGCGATATGGCTTGAGCGTCAACTTCTGCACGATGCGGGCGTTCTTGCCCTTGGGGTCCTGGACCCTGGCCGCTCCGGCGTCGGAGACCACCGTGTCATCGTGCCACGACCACTTTTTGAGATCGCCCATGTCGCCGCCGGGCAGGGCCGCTCCGGCATCCGGCACCAGCACCGCCTCGCCGCCCTTCACGACAAATTCCGCATCGCGAACGGGCAACGCCTCGGCCAGGTTCGGATCGTTCCACAGCAGGTCATTGGAGTATCCCACCGGAAAGACCGCCGGGATGATCTCGATGCCCATCGACAGCGCCGCCGCCTTCACCTTGCGGCAGTTGGCCGCGTACCGATCCGGCAGATCGGCGAGACGCCCGAACTTCGAGTCCGCCAGCAGAACGCCCGAATACCCGGCCTTCTTCGCTCGCGTCAGCAGCGTCGTGAGCTTCTCAACGTTCGCATCGACCAGCAGATTCGTCGCGACATACACCAAACGATCCTCGGGCGGCACCGCACCGACCACAGAGCTCGCCGCGAGAGAGCACATCGCCGCCATCGCCAGACCAGTGAGCTTGAGCATGCCCAAGCATACACGCACGCGACCTGCAATGCAGTGAAACCACAGAGAGCACAGTGGTCACAGAGAGGGGCAAAGGCAGAGAGAGCGCATTGAATTGCATCGATCCAATTCAGATTCTCCGCCTTGTTTCTCTCTGTGCCCTCTGTGCTCTCTGTGGTTACATCCCTGCCTTTGCCTTGGCCTTGGCCTTACTTCGGCAGCACATCATCGGCGATCTTCTGCGCGATCGCCTCGTTGCGTGCCACGTCCACGTAGTCCACCGCCGCGGGCGGGCTCGATGCCGGCACCGCGTACAGCGGGTACTTCTTGGCCAAGTCCGCCCTGATGGGCACGTTGTGGCTGTCGCTCTGCGCGAGCAACTCCTCCACCTCGGCCGAGAGCAGGAAGTCGGTGAGCCTCGCACCGGCCGTCGGATTGGGCGATCCCACGATCCGTCCCACGGTGTTGGGCAGCACCAAGGGGCCCAGGCTCTTGAGCCCTGTGAACTTGTCCTTGGGCTTGTCGGGCGTCTCGTACACCAGGTCCACCGGCCAGTCCTGCTTCTTCCCCGCCCACACATCGTCGGTGTCGGTCAGCCCGATGATCACGTCCCCGCGCGAGACCGCCTGCACCACCGCCGAGTTGGACGGGAAAATCTGCACGCCGTTGTCGACCATCGCCTTGAGCCACGCCCGCGCCTCGACCTCGCCGCTGGTCGCGACAATGAACGCCAGGTGCGAGCGCGTCGTGCCGAACCTGGGGTTGGCCATCCCCACCTTGTTCTTGTACTGAGGCCTGGTCAGGTCCCGCAGCTTCGTGGGAGCCTGCGCCTTCTGGATCGACGACGTGCGAAACGCGATCACTCGCGCCCGCTCCGCAAACCCGTACCAGCGCATGTCCTTGGGTCGCAGATTCTGCGGCCAGCCCCCAGGCACTGTCGCCTCCGAGGGCGACGCGTACGCCGCCAGCACCCCCTCCTTGGCCAGCTGCACCGTCCCCACAACCTCGCTCGACCACCAGACATCCGCTCTTGGCCTGGGTTTCTCCGACGACACCCGCTGCTGGAGCGAACCCCGCGTCGCCTCCGTGTCGGTCACCACATTGACCTTCACGCCCGTCTTGCTCTCAAACAGCGCCACCACCGCCTGCACCAAGGGCTCGTCCGCCGTCGTGTACAGCGTCACCTTCGTCCCGTCATCGACCGTCCTGCCCGTCCTGCCGCCGAACGCGAACCACGCCATCAGCGGCAGCAGCACCACCGCACCGGCCGTCAGCCAGAACGCCAGCGTCCGCCCGCGCGAGGAGTTGACCCACATCCGGATCTTCTCGGTGTCGATCTCCTTCTCGGCGATATGAAAGATCATGGCATCACTCCGCGGCGTGAGATCCACCCCAGCACACAAGACGACACACAAGCGTCAGTCCACGAAACCGATCACTTGTCCCCGGGCTTCTTCTCGTCCTTCTTGTCGCCGGCGTCCTCGGCGTCCTTGTTCGCGTCCGCGGGCGGCTCCTCATCAACGGGCTTGCCGCTCTTGGCCGTCTCCTTGGCCTGGACCGTCGCCTTCACCACGTCCTCCGCCGGCAGCACGACCGCACCGCGGAAGTTGCGAAGCCCGCCGAACATCCCGCCCTGCGAGGCTTCCATCTCCTCGGCGCTGGGCAGCTGCAGCACGCACGTGCCGACAAACTCCGCCTTGTCGTTGAACGCGGGCATCCCGAAGCTCGAAGCGAACTCAGAGCCCGGCAGCACCAGGTTGCGGGGCTTGGAAACCACCGCCTTCACCCGCGACTCGGCCACCACCGGCGAGCGATCCATGAACTTGCCCAGCCGCTCCACCACCAGCAGGCGGTCGCCAAGCTCCGCCTTGCCCGATTTAGCCAGGTCCACGAACTTGAACTTCTTCCCCTCCACCTTGGTGATCTGCACCCACGCCAGATCGAGCTCGCTGTCGCGTGCGACCAGCTTGGCGTCCACGCCCTCGTTGTCGTCGCCCACCATCACTTTGATGTCCTTGGGCGAACGCATCCGCCCGCCCATCATCCGCTTGTACGCCTCGGGGACGCCCCCCATCAGCGTGTTGGAGGTCATCACCAGGCCCCCCTCCTCGATCATCACCCCCTGCACTTCCTCTTCCTGCTCCTCATCACCCTGCTTGAGGACGTACTTGATCGTCACGATCGTCGCCGCCCGCTCTTCAACAATCTTCTTGTACGCGGCCCCCACCTCGTCGCCCATCACGAGCGCCACAGGCGACGCGGGGGCGGAAACCAGCACGGGCGAAACGAACGCCGCACCGGCGAGGGCGGCAAGAATGCAGATCTGGGACATCCGATGAACTCCACGGGCAAGGCGCCCAAAGCTCGGCCATCAGCCTTGGGACACGCGCCCACGCCGACACCCGTGTGACTCCACTCCACCCCCACACCACCCCCACTGTACAGCTACTTCCCACCCGGGGCTGCGGGCTTGGCCGCCTCTTTGGCCTGGTCTTCCTTCGCCTGGTCTTCCTTGGTCTTGGGCTTCCAGTCCGGCTCCGCGAACAGATACGCCGAGCGGTTGTTGCGGAGCACCACGAAGACCACCCGTTCGGGCTGATCCTTCGCCAGGCCCGCCATCACCTTTCGGAAATCCTCGATCGACTTGATTTCCTTGTCCTGGATCTTCTGGATCAGATCGCCCGGATACACCCCCGCCAGCCCGGCCCAGCCCACGCGCTCCGCGCCCGTCACGATCACGCCCTCGACGTCGTCGGCCCAGCGCTCATCGTCGCGATCAAAGAACGTCACCTCGCGCACGTTGAGCTCAAAGTCCTTGTTCTCGTCGTGCTTGGCCTCGTCGGGGGCTGTCCGCGTCCGCTCGAGCGTGATCGACAGCTCCACCGGCGACCCCTCTCGCACCACCTTGAGCGCGATCTTGTCGTCGGGCTTCATCGTCCGGAACTTGCGCTGCAGCTGCCCCGCGTCCTGCACCCCCTTGGGCGCCATCTTCTCGTTGTTCACGCTCGTGATGATGTCCCCGGCCTTGAGACCGCTCCCCGACGCCACCGTCCCGGGATAGACCCGCGTCACGCGATACCCCGCCACGCCGTCGCTCGTCAGCTTCTTCGCCAGGTCGCGGTACACCGGCTGGGTCATCACGCCCAGCCACGCCTTGGCCAGCTCCTGCGGCGGGTCTTCTTTCTTCTCGGGGCGCGGCTTCAAAAGCGTCACCGTGCTCTGTCCCCGCCGATCCACCTCCACCAGCACGAACTCGGGGATCTTGTCGGGCGTCGGAACGTCCATGATCCCCTTGTAGATCTCTACCGCGTCCTTGATCGTCTTCACCGGTTTCCCGTCGATCGCCCGGATGATGTCCCCGCCCTGCAGCTTGGGCTCGCACAGATCCGCCGGACTCCCCGACCTGGTTCCCGAGATCATCGCGCCGTCGCGTGAGGTCAACTGCCGCGCCCGGGCCATCGTCTGCGTGATCTCCTCGATCCCCACGCCCCAGGCCCGCAGCAGCGTCTCGTCCCCGATCTCCCGCAGCAGCTTCTCGGTTGTCACCGTGAAGTCCATCGATTTGCCGTCGCGAACCACCCCAAGCTTGATCGTCCCGCCGATGGGCGTCGACGCCAGTTGCTTGAGCACGGGCGGCACCTCCTCCGCAAACCGCACCGTCGTCGCCTGCCCGTTCACCCTCACCACCACGTCCCCCGCCTTGATCCCCGCCTTCGCCGCCGGACTGTCCTTCACCACCGAGTTGACCAGGACCCCCTCCTTGATCCCCGTCTTGGTGATCGCCTTGAGCGAGAGGCCCACCAGGCTCCGCTTCACCTCGCCGCTCTTGATCAGCTCCGCCGCCACCTCGCGCGCCAGACTCGCCGGACTCGCAAACCCCATCCCCGACCCGCCCCGCGTGTTCACGCCCACCACCTCGCCCGCCATGTTCACCAGCGGCCCGCCCGAGTTCCCCGGGTTGATCAACGCGTCGTGCTGGATCCACCGCGTGAACGTCCCCGTCGACTGCCGGTAATCCAGATCCATCTCGTCGGGATCCTCGGTCCCAAACCCCGACGTGAACACACGGCTCGTGTTCGACACGATCCCCAGCGTCACGCTCCGCGACAGCGAATAAGGCGATCCCATCGCCAGCACGTTGTCGCCCACCTGCAGCTCGTCGGAACTGCCCCAGCTCGCAAAGCTCAATTTCGTGCCCGGCTTGAGCTCCGCGACATTGATCCGCAGCACCGCCAGGTCCGTCAAGGGGTCGTCCCCCACCAGCGTCGCCGAGACCTCCTGCTTGTCGGCCAGCGTGCAGAAGAACTTCTTGCCCTCGTTGGTCACGTGCGCGTTAGTCACCACAAGCCCGTCGGCCGACAGAATCGTCCCTGATCCGGTGCCCCCGCCTTTTTGCTCCTGCCCGCCCGAATAGGACACCGTCACCACGCGAATATTCACCAGCGCCGGGAACACCTTGTCCCGAGCGGCCCCGGTCAACTTCCGCATGCTGTCGCGAAGGTGATCGGCAGTCACAGGCACGCCCGATCCCCCCTGGTTTGCGGCACACCCCGCCCAAACCACCATGGAAAGTGAGATTGTCGCCGCACCGATCACTCGACCGATACGTACGAACGGGGAAGTTTGCTCGGTGGTGTGCTTCTCATTCACTCGGTTGGACTCCAGTGGTTTGGCACTCGGGTTGCGGGCCAAGGGTAGCGTACATGAACGTCCACTTGCCCGCTTCCCCCTGCGGACCAAACAAAGACTGACCGGGGAATGTGCCCTAGGTAAATTTGCTTGCATTCTCCTGCAGTTTCGGTAGCCTGACCTCGCTTTGTCTTCGGCTGAGTCGCGATTTCCGGGTCTTGCGGCAGGCCGTGTGTCTTTCCCGAACGAGTACATTTGCTGGTTGTGCGTTTTCCTCCGGCACGGGTCGAATAGGAGTTCCGCGCACATGACAGTCCATCAGTTTCGCGGGGTTCGCCTCGCCTCTTCCGGCGCGGCTGCAATCGCCTTCTGCGCTCTGTGCGCCACACCACAATCCGCTCGAGCCGATGACCTGGGCGTCTGGACCCTCTTCGATCAACCCTATCGCATCCACCGATTCGACTACAACGCCCTCGTCCGCTTCCAGGACGCCAAGACTCCCAGCAGGACCATCGCGCTCAACGGCGTCCAGGGCGCCCACGACCTGGGCGGCAACAACTTCCTCGTCTGCTCCAACACCCTGCACATTTCTCCCGCCAGCTCCTACAAGAACTACGTCATCGAGGTCCGCCTCCTCACCGATGCCCAGGGCCTCCCCACCGGCCTCTCCCACACACGCACCATCCTCACCAACGATCTCGTCCGCGACGGCTACGACCTCGATCCCCGCGGCCTCACCATCAACGACACCCTGGTCGGCCTGGGCTCGGGCGCCGACCTCGTCGTGTCCTCCGGCGGGAACATGCTCCGCGCCTTCGATTTCCCCTCGGGCGCGCCCGTCTCCTGGAACGGCGGGCCCTCCAACGGCTTTAGCACCTCCAGCATCAACTTCTCCACCGAAGACGTCGTCTTCGTCCCTCAGCGCAGCACCTTCTACACCGCCTTTCGCTCGCCCGAGAGCACCATCACCAGCTTCAACCGCATGGGACGCATCGGCCCCGCCTTCCGCGTCGGCAAGAAGATCAGCAGCACACGCGGCCTCCCCGCCGGGCTCACCCTGCTCCACCCCTCGAGCACCTTCCCCCGCGTCTTCGACAGCGCCCCGGCCGTCATGGTCTGCCTCGACAACTTCGGCCCCGGCCTTGAGGTCTACGACATCGACAGCCGCCCCCTTGGTTTCGAGCCCCTCTCCAACCTGCTGACACCCGGGCGCACCCCGCTCCCGCTCCACGGCTCGACCCAGGAACTCTGGCTCTCGGCCGTCACCGCCGACTTCATCACCGGGCGGATCATGCTCTTCAACCGCGGCAACGGCGCCGGCCAGACCGACGTCTTCGTCCTCACGCCCATCCCCGTCCCCTGCCCCGCCGACTTCAACCTCGATGGCGCGAGCGACTTCTTCGACTTCGACGATTTCATCAACGCGTTTGAGAACGGCCTGCCCCGCGCTGACTTCAACCACGACGGTGCCATCGACTTCTTCGACTACGACGAGTTCATCGTCGCCTTCGAAGCCGGCTGCTGAACCCCAGCTCAGGGCTCCGCCAGACGCCCCTCCCATCGACCCATCCACTCACATAGCTCGGCACGTGACCCGGCACACCGGGTCACGTGCCCGACCTTGCGCCCCGCTCGGGGCTCTTTCCCATACCAGTGCAGGTGAGAGCCCGCCTCGCCCAGCACCCCGATCAGGTCCAGGGGCGTGCCGATCAAGTTGACCATCCCCGCAACGCTCCCCCCCCCAACCCCAGGGCCGCCCGCCATCTGAGTCTCCCCCAGCGGCAGCCCCGCGACCGCCCGAACGTGGTTCTCAAACTGCGAACAGATCGATCCTTCGATCGTCCAGTGACCCGAGTTGTGCACCCTGGGCGCCATTTCGTTGGCCCAAAGCACTCCGCCCTTCTCAAAGAACTCGATCGCCAGCACACCCACGTACCCCAACCGCTCCATGACCGCCCGACAGTACGCCTCCGCCGTTGCCTGCAGGCCCGCCGAATCCGGTGCCGGCGCGATCGACTGACGCAGAATCCCTCCGCGATGCACGTTCTGGGTCAGCGGATAAAACGCACACGCCCCGTCCCTCCCTCGCACGCCGATGATCGAGACCTCGCGACCAAACGCGACGAATTCTTCCACAATCAACCCACCGCCCCCATCCCCACCCCCACTCCCGCCCCCACCAAGCCGAGTCCAAACTTCCTCGACCTCTGAGATGTCCCGCACGACCGCCTGGCCTTTGCCGTCGTACCCCATGCGCCGGGTTTTCACCACGCAAGGCACCCCCACCCTTTCGACACCCGCTCGCAGTTCATCCGGCGTTGACACGCCCGCCAGGCGCGGAATCGCGATTCCAAGCTCCGCGAAAAGGGCCTTTTCGGCCACCCGATCCTGTGCCGCCGCCAGCGCCGCTTGCGGCGGAAACGTCGGCACTCGCCTGGCCAGCCACTCGATCGCCCCCGCCGGCACATTCTCAAACTCAAACGTCACCGCGTGCGCGCCGTGGGCGAGCCTCGCCAGACAAACCGGATCGTCGTACGCCCCCACGATGAGCTCCCCCACGCGTCCCGCCACCGAATCCGCCGACGGATCCAGGAATCGAAACTCGATCCCCAGCGGAATGCCCGCCAGAGCCAGCATCTGTCCGAG
Organism: uncultured Phycisphaeraceae bacterium; assembly: GCA_964358855.1. Classification (GTDB taxonomy): domain Bacteria; phylum Planctomycetota; class Phycisphaerae; order Phycisphaerales; family UBA1924; genus UBA2396. The sequence continues at coordinate 14,133 of CAYHQQ010000006.1, read as the reverse complement.
TTGTCCTCCGCCGAGCACGCCGATGACCATGGGCCTATTGAAGGCACCCCGATCACCCCGCGAGTCCTGAGCCCAACGAGCCCCGAGCGTCAGCGAGTGGGTGGGGCGACCGACAACTCAGGGTGTCCTTTAGAATTCGAGTTGGGTGCCGAGGACGAAGGTGATGGCGAAAGTCAAAACCGACCCACTCGCTGACGCTCGGGGCTCGTTGCTCACTTCCGGGTCTGCGGCGCAATCAGCGACGTGAGCGTCACCGTCAGCATCTCAAGCCCGCGGTCCGCGTCGCCAAGCCCCGACTTGTATCTCGAATCACCGTCCACCGCCGCCGCCATCGCCCGCCGCGCCTCGGCCGCGCCCATCCGCTTCCCCGCCGCCACGATCGCGCCCGTCGACGATCCCCACATCTTGAGCGACTTGGTCAGCCCAAACTCGTTCTCACCCGCCTTGAGCCCAAGACTGATCGCGTGCAGCTTCCGCGTCAGCTCCAGGCACGCCCACCACAGCACCTGCGGCGGCTCCTTCGACACGTCGATCAAACTCCGAAGCCGCTCCAGGCTCGCCCGCACCGACCCCGAGAGCAAGACCCCCTGCCACTCCCACGCCGACTCCTCCCGCGACCTGGCCACAAGCTCATCCACCAGCTTGAGCGTGATCCGCGCCGCACTCCCACCCGCGCCCTGTCCCCCGCCCTCGCCGGGTGCCGTGCCCGCCGCCGCCGCCAGCTTGCCAAGCTCCGAGTCCAGCCGCCCAAGCTCGGGCCCCACCCGCTCGAGCAGCGCCCGCTGCGCATCGTCGTCGATCGTCGCGTTGTGCCGCTTGGCGGCCCTCTGCGGAATCCACCGGGCCGCAAGCTCCTCGCTCACCTCGCCGCACTCCACGATCAATCCCACCGCCGCGATCATCTCATCGAGCTTCCCCTTGTACCACTTGGTCGCCCGCAGCACCAAGGTCGCCCCCTCGCACGGCCCCTGCGCGTACCGCTCCACCAGCGGGCGATTCGCCTCCTTCACCAGTTCCTCCGCATTGTCCACGACCACCAGCTTGTGCTGCTGCATCAACCCCAGGCTGCGGCACTCATCCAGCACATCCGCCATCCGCGCCGTCTTCCCATCGACCTGCATCGTCTGCACATCCCCATGCGCCGCCACCAGCTTCTCCCGCAGAGAGGCCGTGTGCTCGATCGCCAGAAACTGATTCGGCCCCGCAAGCAGCACAACGCGATGCGAGGCGTCAGGTTGTCCGGTTTGCTTCTTCGCCATCGCGTCTCGTCCAAATCCGATTTGAAACACGGAGGTCACGGAGGGACACGGAGGAAGGCAGAAAGACAGGTGTTCAATGCATGAGGAGTCGGGTCACTCGACCACCGCGACACTCCAATCCCTTCTTCCTGTCTTCCTCCGTGCCCCTCCGTGTTCTCCGTGTTTCAATTCCTTGCCTTACACCGCCATCGCCGTCGCCATTGCCTTGCCCATGTCCGCCGGGCTCAGCGCCACCGTCACGCCCGCGTCCTGCAACGCCTTGATCTTCGAGTCCGCCGTATCGTCGGCCCCGCCGATGATCGCGCCCGCGTGGCCCATCCGCCGCCCGGGAGGCGCCGTCTTGCCCGCGATGAACGCCGCAACCGGCTTCTTGAGGCGGCCGGACTTGCGTGCCGCCGAAATCCACTGGGCGGCCTCAATCTCATCGCTCCCGCCAATCTCCCCGATCATCAGAATCCCATGCGTCTCCGCATCGTCCGCGAAGAGCTCCAGACAATCGATGTGATTCAGCCCACGCACCGGATCGCCCCCGATCCCCACGCACGTCGACTGCCCAAACCCCAGATTGCTCGTCTGCCACACCGCCTCGTACGTCAGCGTCCCGCTGCGGCTCACAATTCCCACCGCCTTGCCCAGCTTCGACTGCGTCACGTGCGTGTTGATGTACCCCGGCATGATCCCGATCTTGCAACCGGCCGCAGAGAAAGGCTTGCCGGGCTCGCCCGTCAGCGACTCCATATTGGTCCGCGGCCCCGGCGTGATCACACCCGGACAGTTCGGCCCCACCAGAATGAACTTCCGCTTGGCGGCCGAAACATCCGCCCCACCCCCACCACCATTCAGTTCATCCATCATCGCCCGCGCCCGAATCATGTCCTGCACCGGCACCCCCTCGGTGATGCAGCAAATGATCCTGATCCCCGCGTACGCCGCCTCAATAATCGCATCCGCCGCCCCCGCCGGCGGCACAAAGATCATCGTCGCGTCCGCCCCCGTCGCCTTCACCGCTTGGGCAACCGTGTCAAAGATCGCCAGCCCATTGGGATCCTTCGTCCCCCCCTTGCCAGGCGTCACCCCGCCCACCATTTTGGTGCCGTAAAGGAAGCACCCCTTCGTATGGACAGCACCGAACGAGCCGGTAATGCCCTGACAGATGACTTTGGTGGACGCGTTGACGAGAATGGACATAGGGGAGGAGTGTATCTCGGGGAAGGGGGGTGGGAAAGCCATGTGCTGGGTGCTGGGTGCTGCGTGCTGCGTGCTGCGGCCCAAACCCCGCACGCCGCCCCCCGCCCGCCGCACCGCTTTATGCCGGAATTGGCGACCCCCCCGCACGCTCAGCACCGGCGCGTCCGGCGGATCGAAGCGAACACCCCGACAAAAGCGATCAGCGACGCGGGAGCAGGAATCGTCACCACAAACCCCTGCGTCCCCGTCGCAACCGAGTATCCCCAGCCGGCGATCGTGCGGCCATCCGCCGAGACCGCAGTGGCATTCTGGAACTGCCAACCCACGGGGCCGGAGACCCCGTGGGCCGCGAGATAGTCGCCGAGCATGAGGATGCCGGTCGTCGGCGTCCAGATACCAGCCCATGTGGCACCCACCTGACCCACCACGACAGCGCCGTCGTCTGAAACACCGGTCGCGAAGAAAGAGCCGACGGACAGATTGACCCCAAGGTCGAGCAGGTCACCGTTCTGCCAGAGAACCCCTCGGGAGCCGGAGCCCACGAAGTCCGCCGTGCCCACCACGATCGTGCCCGTTCCGTTCACGCCGTAGGCGTGTGCCCTGCGGCCGTTGAGCCCGTGCAGCGCCGTCATGCCAGTCACCTCGTTCCAGATGAACGCGTCGGTGGTGGTTCCGTCGTAGCTGAACCCGACGATGCTGCTGCCATCCCGGCTGACGGCGGTCGCGTCGCTGTAGAAGTGCGAAGGCCTAGTGAAGCCGAGCGATTGCATGCCGCCTGCTTCCGTCCAGCGGAAGGCCGAACTGGTGAAGTAGTTCGCATCTCGTGCCTGTCCGACAATGATGGAGCCATCCACATTGACGCCGTGAGCCTCGCTGATCACGTACCCGCTGAGAGTGCCGAGACTCAGAAATGTTCCCACGCCAGAATACCGGAAGGCCCTGACCGGAACTCCGTTTCCTCCCGCGGCGACGCCAACCACCGTCGACCCATCACCCGACACACCAAACACGCCAGTTGTAGGTGGAAGACCTCCCAGCAGGCCAAAATCATTACGACCGCTGCCTGCTGACCACGTGAAGCCAGGCTGAAAGCTCGATCCTGCCCCACTCGTGCCGCCAGCGATGCGACCGTCCGCAGAGATCGCGTAAGCTCGCGACCCCTCAGTGCCTGCGGCATATCCCGTGAGGGACACCTGCGCACTCACGGTCCCGGTAGCAGACAACGCAACCAATGCGGGCAGGGAAACGGCGCGGCTTAGCGCTAGTCTCGGCATGACCGGATTATGCCTCAGGATCCTCTTTTCGCCACCCAATCGGAGGCTCTTGGTCCAAAACTCCGTCGAAACCGAACGATTGGCGGCCAAGTGCCTCCCGTCTCCCCCTCAGTCCTCAGTCCTGTTCCCTGCTCAACTTCCCTAGTCATCCGTCTTCACCGGCACCGGCTTCATCGGCGCATCCATGCCGTCCAGCAGCTTCGCCTCCGGCAATCCCAGCGCATCCACCATCATCCCGTGCAGGTCGATGTTGTCGATGAACGGCCTCAGATTCTGCGACCCCGGCCCCAGCGCCGTCACCTCCACCATGTCCGCCGTGTGGTTACCCGAGACGAACGAGACGCCGAAATAGTTCGACAAGAGGCCGCTGATCACATGCATCGGGTCGTTGAGCTCGGCAAAGGGGGCGACGCGTTCCTTGTTGATGGCGCGTTCGAGCAGTTTGAGTTCCGTCGCGTCCAGCGCAATGCTCGTCGCCTTCTCGATGATCTCGGGCGCCTTTGCAAACCTCTCGGCCTTGTCTTTGATCGCCGCCAGTTGGTCGTAGATCATGTCCGACGAGGCCGTCGCCTTGAAGTTGCGGTCGAAGGCGGTGAAGGACCTCGCCCCGTAGAGCGTCAGCCCCGGATTCGCGTTGCCGTGGTCGGTGGTAAGGATCACCAGCGTATCGTCGCGGCCCTCAACAAACTTCATCACCTCCGCGATCGCATCATCAAACGCAAGCTGCTCGGCGATCAGCGACGGAGCATCGTTGTTGTGGGCCGCGTGGTCGATGCGCCCGCCCTCCACCTGGAGCACAAACCCGTTGGGCGCCTTATCCAGCCGATCGAGCGCCACCTTGGTCATCTGCGATAGCGTCGGCACCCCCGCCTTGCGATCCAGCTCAAAGGGCACGTGACCCGACGCAAAGATCCCAAGCAGCCTCCCCGGCCCGCTCGCCGCCGCATTCATCTCATCCAGATTCCGCACCACCTTGCAATCCGCGTGCTTGGCCAACAGCGCCTCGGGGAAGAACTTCGACCCGCCGCCAAGGGCAACATCGACCCTGCGATTCATGATGTTCTCGGCGATGAGCCCTTCCATGTCGCGGATCGGCGCGTTGGCGATAAAGCTCGCCGGCGTCGCGTGCGTCACCTTGGCCGTCGTCACCAGCCCCGTCGCCTTCCCCGCCTGGGCCGCCCGCACCTGGATCGGCATGAGCTGCTTGCCCGTGGGATCGACGTTGATCCGCCCGTTGTTGATATGGACGCCGCACCCCCACGCCGACCCGCCCGCCGCCGAGTCGGTCACCAGCGAGTCGGCCGAGGGCGTCGTCGCCGACGCCCGCCTCACGCCCGACCGGTTCCAAAGCGACACCCACTCCGAAGGCTTCTGCCGCCGCCTGATCGACGCCATGTGCGCGAGCGTCAGCGTCCCCGTGCTCATCCCATCCGACACCATGAAGATCACGTTCCGCGCCCGCTCGGGCTCCGCCCCCAGCCCTCCCCGTCGCACCGCCGGCGCGGCCAGCGTGACCCCCGGCACAGCAATCGCCGCCGCGGCCCCCGCGCTCACAAGAAATCGGCGGCGATCGATCGAGTCCGGTCGGTGCGACATCCTGCATCATCCTTCCGGGTCCGCAAGGACCCGCAAAGGATACACGCCAAACCAGCCGCCATCGTCAAGATCGCGTGAATCACCGCCCCGGGCATCCCAAGCTCTTCAGCAACCCGCCTCAAACGCCACGACAAACGCGTCGTAGTCGAAGAAGTCGACCGTCCCGTCACCATCAAAGTCCGCGGTCATCCCCGGCGGGCAAACCCCGCCCTCAAAGCACTGGACAAACGCGTCGTAGTCGAAGAAATCCACCGTTCCGTCACCATCAAAGTCGGCGGCGCAGCCCACCGAAACCCTGTCGAGGGCCGGGCCATACCCCGACGGACTCGTGACGCTCCAGAACTCGAGTGTCGTCAGCGGGGCAACGGCGGTAAACGACCACCGATGCCGGGTCCAACCCATGTTGGCGGAACTGCGCCCGGTGATGTCGAACGTGAACTCGGCCGACGCCCCCGCCGCCAGAACCCTCATCCGCTTGAGCGCCGGGCCCGAAACATAGTTCCCCGCCAGCGAAAAAGAGACCAGGTACAAGCGCCCGGGCGTGGTCGCAAAGCTCTGGGAGATCCCGCCCGAATCGCCCTCGAGCGCATCCAGATCGAGGCTGCGCACGCCGTCATCCGCCACCCAGTACGACCCCATGTAGTGCACGCAGTCGCGGATCACCGTCCACCCGGTGATGCTTGTCGAGGGCGGGCAAACGGACGCGAACGACCCCGGATTGGGCCCAAGTTCAAAGCCGCCGTTGGTGATCAGGTTCTGCCCGCGGCATGGGGACGCGGCCAGAGCCAGACCCGCGACCAGCGCCGCCGATCCGAGTTTGACGCGAGATGCGGGGTGACGAAAGTAGACCACGCTGATCTCCGGTGCGGAAGGGGATGTGGTTCAAAACGAACCGGTGGGCGCTCACGTTGGAACAGGTTCCGCGAAAGCCGCCGTGCGCACTGCATCCGTTGACGTTTGAAATCGCCCGGCAAGCTCAGCAGCCGGCCTCAAACGCCACGACAAACGCGTCGTAGTCGAAGAAGTCGACCGTCCCGTCGCCGTCGAAGTCCGCCGTCTTCCCGGGGGGACACGCCCCGCCCTCGAAGCACTGCACGAACGCGTCGTAGTCGAAGAAGTCGACCGTGCCGTCATCGTCAAAGTCCGCCGGGCAGATCACGCCCACAAAGTGCGTGGCGTCGTCCAGGTTGATCCATCCGACGTTCTCGCCCCACACGTACCCGCGGAAGCGTCCCTCGACCCGCACGAACCGGGGCAACTGCCCCGCCGGAATGATCCCCGACAGCGTGAAATTCAGCCAGCCGATGTTCTCGCCCCAGGCCTTGCCCGACAGCGCCCCGCTCGGGCTCACGTTCACGCCGTAGTCCAGGCCCGTCAGGTTGTTGTAGCTGACGCCGTTGGACGGGACGTTGCCCGTGTTGATCCACCCGACGTTCTCGCCCCAGATCAACCCCTTCATGTAGGTCTCCCCGACAACCACCTTCTCGCTCAACGGGTTCGAATCGTTCCAATTCGTCCACCCGATGTTCTCGCCCCACGCGAACTTGTTCACGGGCGAGATATCAAAGCTCTGCGCGAGTGCCGAGGTCGAACCGGCAGCCAAAACACCCAGGCAGACGAGAGTCGAGAGTTGGTTCACGGGGATTCCTCCAATTAGGGGGTTGGTTGGTGAGTATAACGGCCGCCCGCCGGCGTTGCAAGCCCATTTAGTACGCCACGTTGCTCCAGGGCGTCATGGTGGCAAAGTTGTTGAGTCCGGGGTTGGCGATCGTCGCGGCGGCCTCGTTTCCCGCAACGATATTGAAGTTCGAGGTCACGTTGGCACGGGCGGTGTTCTTCACGATGAAATTGTCCAGGCCTACCGCGTAAATGCCGTAGCGGTTTGAGTTCACGTGGTTGTCCTCCACCCGGTTGGCGGCCCCGGTGATGTAGACCCCCCCGCCCGAGGCGGCGGCGCCGTTGAAGTCGCACGTGTTCCCGACGACCGAGCAGCGTTCGCCAACCTCGATGCCGTCGTCGGCGTTGTCGTGAGCAAAGCACTCGCGGATCATCGTGGCGTACGGCGCGTGGAACCCGTCGCCCGAGTTGCTTGTGGCGGTGCAGGCGACAAAGGAACTGCCCCCCTGGGTGTTGAACCCGTCGCCGAAGTTCGTGTCCGCGACGCACCCGCGGAGGGAGCAGTCCATGAGCGTGAAGAATCCAAGCTGGGTGTTGTAGCCGGCGACACAGTTGTCGGCGGCGGTGCCGCTGTTGAGATAGTACCCGTAGTGGGCGTTGTTGCGGGCGCTGCAGTCGCGGACGACACAGTGCGCGCCGGCCTGGATGCCCGTCGAGCCGCACTCCTGCGCCACGCACGAATCGACGACCGATCCGCTGGCGACGTAGATGCCCGTGTCCCCGCACCCGCGCACCGTCGCGTTGCGCACGATCATGCCCAGCTGGTACCCAAGGTCGATGCCGCGAGCGCCCATCGTGACCACCGAGCCGTCGTGCACGTGGATCTGCTGCGTGCCGCCGATGTTGTAGATGCCGTCAACCGAACCCGCCGAGCCGGTGATCGCAAATCCCGAGAGATCGATCGTCACGTTGGACGCCGCGACCTTGATCCCGTTCTTACCCGCCGCCACCGCCACGTTGCCCGTGAGGTAGTACGACCCCGGCTGCGTGATGATGTAGACGTTGGTCGCATCCCCCGGCGTGTTGGACGCGCTGATGGCGGTCCGCGGCTCCACCTCGCTCAGCGTCTTGTACGTGCCCGCCACAGGGCCCGCGGGCGGATTGAGCGGCCCGGCGGCCACGAGGCCCGCGACGGCCACAAGACAGGCGGCTGAGAGAGTGACGCTGAGGTGCTTGCTGTTCATGACGCTTGTCCCTTTGAAGGTCTGGTTGCACGTGGTGGCGAAAGGCCATCCACTACCCACAGTGCGACAAGCGGCGGGCAAAGAGCTTGCAATCGGGAGTAAAAACTTTGTGCCGGAGTTTCGATAGCCCGGCACGATGGTGGCCCTGGAGTGGCCCCGGCTCAGTACGTGAAGTTGGCGTTGGGGTCGGTGGAGCCGGGGGAGACGCCACCGGCATTGCCGCTGATCGCCGCGGCGTTCGCGCCGTTGACCACCAGGCACTTGTTGCCGGCGACAACCTCCCAGTTGGAGGTGTTGCCGGAGCAGGTGTTCATGGCAATGAAATTGGCCGAGGAGTCAACGTCGATGCCGCGGTCGGCGCTGCAGCAGGTATTGCCCTCGATGCGGTTGCGGATGCCGGTAACATGGATGTTGGCGCCGTTGCCCGCGCCGGCCCCGTTGCCGGAGCAGGTATTCGCCCGCACGACGCAGCGGGTAACAACGAGGATTCCGTCGAGCGTGTTGCCGCTGGCGTTGCAGTGTTCGACCGTACCACCGTCGCCGATAGCGATGCCGGTGCCGGTGTTGTTTGCCGCGGAGCAGTCGTTGACGATGCTTCCGGTGCCGGCGCTGATCCCCCCGCCGGTGTTGAGTCCCACCGAGCAGTCGTGGATCAGGCAGTTAGCGGTGAGGATGCCGGATCCGGCATTGGCGCTGGCGCGGATTTCGACGACGCTGAACCCGGCGGCATCGGGACTGTTCAACGCCAAGCCGTTGCCACCCCAACCCCGGATCGAGCCATTGACCACGGCAATGTTTCTGAGGCCCGGGAGGGTCGCGATCACGCCGTCGAACACGCCCATGCCCGGAACGCCGACCAGGTCGAACCCGTTGAGGTCGAGCGTCACGCCGCTGGCGGCGATCTCAATACCGCTCTTGCCGACCACACCCGTGATGTTGCCCATCAGGTAGTACGAGCCCGGCTGGGTGATTTTGAAAAGGCTGCCGGCGTCGCCGGGCGTGTTGGCCGTGTTGATGGCGATGCGAGGCTCAACCTCGGTGAGTGTCTTGTATGTGGGGGCCACTGCACCGGCGGGAGGGTTGAGCGGCCCGGCGGCGATAATGCCTCCAGCGATAAGCAAGCCGGCGGCGGAGAGGGAGGCGACGACCCCGGATGACAAACGACGGTACAACACGCTTTGCTCCTTTCAAGTTGGCGAACACCAAGGCGGGGAAGGGGCCCGGGGGCCACACCACTCTCTCGCACCGTTTGCTGCTCCAACGGCTCATTTGTTTCGCACGGGCGGTGAACAAACAAGCCTTTGGGGCCCGATCCCGCCGGGGGAGCTCTCCCTTCGCATCGACTTCCCCGCACCTATCCTCAACGCTTGCAGGTGAACCCAAACGGAGCCCGTCATGCGAGCGATTGTCACAGGCCAGATCGGACTCGAAAAAAAGCCCTACCTTGACGCCATCGCCCGCTTCGCCGGCCAACAGGGCGAAACCCTCAGCCTCTACCACGTCGGCGACATGATGTACGCCGAGGGCACCGACGTTCGCGCGGGCCGCATCCTCGACCTCCCCATCTCCCGCCTCAATTCCCTCCGCCGAGCCGCCTTCAAGGACATCATCGCCGAGTCCTCCGTGGGCGGCCCCGACGGCGGACCCCAGCCCAACATCATCGTCAACACCCACGCCACCTTCCGGTGGCGCCACGGCCTCTTCGCCGCCTTCGACTACGACCAGGTCCAAAAGCTTCAGCCCGAGATCTTCATCTGCCTCGTCGACAACATCGAGGTCGTCCACCACCGCCTCCACCGCGAGCACGAGATCGACGCCACCCTCAAAGACTGCATGGTCTGGCGCGAAGAGGAAATCCTCGCGACCGAGCTCCTGGCCAAGAGCATCCCCAACTCCAAGTTCTACATCATGGCCAAGGGACGCCACGCCCTGACCACCCGCACCATGTTCCGCTTGATCTGCCGCCCACACCTCAAGAAGGTCTATCCCTCCTTCCCCATGTCGCACGTCATGGACATGCCCGACGTCATGGCCGAGATCGATCGATTCCGGGCCGCCCTGGCCCTGCACTTTGTCACCTTCGATCCAGGCGACGTGGACGAGAAGCTGCTGCTTGACCGCGGCATCGCGGCCGCCCGCGAGGGCAAGGAATTCCTCGACGTCACCCCCCACACCTTCGGCGGCTCCAAGACCGCGCCCGAGCCCATCAAGGTCCGCGTCCGCGAGGTTCTGGACATCGCCGGCGACGTCGACGGCCAGATCTACATGCGGGACTTCAAGCTCGTCGACCAGTCCGACATGATCGTCAGCTACATCCCCGAGATCCCCGACGGCAAGGGCGGCGGAATCCCCGGCCTCTCCAGCGGCGTCGAACGCGAGCTCCACCACGCCTTCGAGCACACCAAGGAAGTCTTCGTCGTCTGGAAACCCAAGAAGCCCCCGTCCCCCTTCATCACCGAAACCGCCACCAAGATCTTCTCCAGCGTCGACGAGGCACTCCTCTACTTCGAGAAGAACGGATACTTCGGCGACAAGAACCTATTCGGAAACTAGGACTGAGTTGATCAGGACTGAGGACTGAGTGAAGACAGGAAGGCAGAAGGCTGAACTTGAAGGCTGAAGGCTGAATCGACTCAGCCTTCAGCCTTCAAGTTCCGCCTTCCGCCTTTCCCCCACTCAGTCCTCAGTCCTCAGTCCTGTTCAACTGGCCTCACACCACGGGCGTCGCCACAGGGTCCCGGCCGCTCAGCCGCTTGGAGTACACGGGCCATAGTCCTGCCTTTGTCTTGAGGTCGTACTGATACAGGCAGACCTGCACGAGATCCGCCGACATGTACACCTCGTGCAGGATCACCGCCATCTTGAGCAGTTGCTCCGCCGAGAGCGCCTCGAGCCGCGTGAAGTCCCGCACGTACACCGCGTCCGCCCACAGCGCCTGGCGCAGCTGGCGGTTGATGTCGTTGTACACCACCACCGGCTTGAACGCCCGCCCCATCGGCCCGTTGAACGTGTGCAGCAGAAAGCCACGCGACCGCATGAACGTGTCCACATCTGCGAACAGCGGCTGCCCCTCGTACAGCGGCACAAACTCCACCTCCACATCCACCACCGTCACGTTGTCCAGATGCCGCGACGCCCCCTTGAGCACATCCAGCTCCGCCCCCTGCACGTCGCACTTGATGTAGTCGATGCTCTGGATCTCAGGAATGTCGTCGAGCCGCCGGGTCTGCACCTTGGACGTCGAGACCGTCGTCATGAGCTCCAACAGGTTGTTGAACCGCTTGACCAGATTCTCGTTGGGTTTGTACAGCGACGAGGTCATCGAGTCGTTGGTCAGGTGGAACGTCCGCTCGGTCCCATCCCCCACGAAATACGGCAAATACCGGTGCCCCTTGAGCCCCATCGCGTTGAGCTTCGCGCACTCCGCCTCCACCGGCTCAAACCCGACGACCCGTGCGACGTGATCCCGCATCAGCCCGCGATACAACGGCCCGGTCGTCCCCTCCATCATCGCCCCGATGTCAACGACGTCGATCGCGGGACAACTCCGACCAAGCATCTCGATAAGGCTGAACATCTCGTCGTCTCCTCCCCGCGGTCACGGCACAACCAACCGAGGCGGATCATACCAACCGCAACCAATGCCTCTCCCTGTGCTCCCTGTGGCTCACCGCCTCTAGAACCCCTCGCCCCACGCCGCCAGATTCACCATCGGCCACGCCACGTTCCACATCTCACCCGGATTCGCTCGCACGGCCCTGACCACATCTGCCCCAAACGTCGCCTCGATGAACGCTGATCGATCCAGCACACCCACCACATCGCCCACCCATTCCCGAAACGGCAGCGGAAAGCTCGCTTTGGGCCTCTTGAGCACACTTGCAGGCACCACATCGCCAAACGCCCTTCGCAGCGGCTTCTTGGTCCCCTCCACGCCCTCATCAAACGAAATCCGCTCGCCGAGTGGTAGCGATTCCGCGAAAAGACAAACATCCGCATCCGCCAACGGCGTCCGCCCCTCCACGCCCGCCAGCATCGTCGCCGTATCCAGCCGCCGCAAGAGCCCCTCAAGATTCACCCGCCTCAAGAGCATCTGCACGACCGTCAAGTCATCCTCATGCCCCATCGCCCGCGCCGACTCGCGCAGCGACTCGTAGGTCGATCGGTAGTACGCGCCAACCACACCCACGCCATCCGCACCCCGCTGCGAGTCAATCTCCCGCATCACCGCCGGCGACAGAAGCCCACCCATCTTCTCCAACCCGTTCCACGAGTTGGCCGCCAGAAATCGCGACCATTCCTCGCCGCCCCCTGCCATCACCGCCCGCAGCGCCATGTCATAGCCGGCAAACAACTCATCGGCCCCCTCGCCGCTGATCGCCACCACATTCCCATCCGCCCGCAGCCGCTTCGCCACCGCGTTGATCGCCACCTCGTTGGGCGTCCCCATCGGCACACCCATCGCCCGCACCATCTCAGCCCAGCGCTCAGGGAACATCTCCCGCGTCACCCCAACTTCCGTGTGTTCCACGTCCAATCCCCGTGCCACCTCTCGCGCGAACGCGAAGTCCTCGCCGCCCGCCTCCCCCGCGCAGTACGTCCGCAGCTCCCGCACGCTCCGCTTCGCCAAAGTCACCGTGATCGTGCTGTCGAGCCCGCCCGACAAGAGGCAACACACCGGCACATCCGCCCGCAGGTGTCGCTCGAGCGAATCGGTCACCACACCGCGCGTGGCCGTCGCGATCGCGTCCGCCCCCGCACCGCTCCACCCTCGCCCGCGCCCCCTTTGCTTCCACCAATCCCCGCGCTCAATCCGCAGCCGCTCCCCGGTCAAATCGACCATCAATGACTGTCCCGGCTCCAGCGTTTGAATCCCTTCGTACATCGTGCGCTCGCCGATCGTCGTCCTGATCGTGGCCAGATAACCAGCCACCGTCTGCCAATCGGGCCGCCACTTCACGCGTGGGTGTTCCAGAATCGCCAAGGGCTCGCTCGCGAAGATCAGGTGATCGACGCCGCTGATCTCCCCCCGCCACCAGCACAAGGGTTTGATCCCCAAGGGATCCCGGGCCAAGAGCACGGCCCCCCGCGCAAAGTCCGCCCACCCAAACGCGTACATCCCACGCATCCGCTGCAACGCCCCCGCACCCCACTGCTCCATGGCCGCCAAAACCGTCTCGGTATCACTCGCAGTTACAAACCGGTGCCCCAGCCCTTCCAGCTCCCGTCGCAGGTCCGCGTTGTTATACAACTCGCCGTTGTACGTAATCGCCGACTGGCCGCCGGACCCGGCACCCTCCATCGGCTGACGCCCGTCCTCCGACAGATCGATCACCTTGAGTCGCCGATGCGCAAGAACGACGCTCCCGCGCTCCAGCAATCCCGCCCCGTCGGGCCCCCGGTGCGTGAGTCGATCTCGCATCCGGGTCCACAGCGCGATATCGCCAAAGGGGCGCGAGCCAACCGGCGTCAGGATTCCCAGAATGCCGCACACAACCCGCCTATCGGCTCACCCAACCATACCGGTGGAATTCAGAGCCGCCCTCCTAGGCCCCTACCGCCGCAAACTCCCATCGCCCGTCGATGCCCGCGCTTCCCTGGTACCGCCGCGTCGCTCCGCCCTCCCAAGTCACGACGACCGCCAGGTCCGTCCCAGTTATTGACTCAATCACGGCCCGCCCCCGGGCCATTCGCCTCACCCTGCCCCGCCCTTGGCCAATGTCCCCCTCAAAGGTCAGGTACTTCTCCCTGTGGTCTCCAATCCGCTCCCCCTCAAATCGTCCCTCCACCAGATCGATCCGCTCCCCAACCCGAAACGTCGCCAAGGGCCTGGCCGGGTCCGCGCACCCCTCCACCTTGAGCATCCAGTCATAATGACGCGTCCCGTCGGGCTTCTCGTGCAGCAAAAGGACGGTCTCGCTCATTCCCCACCCTAGGCCCCCACCCCCACCCCCA
>CAYHQQ010000005.1:0-116952 GCA_964358855.1 uncultured Phycisphaeraceae bacterium | reverse complement strand
CTCCCCCTCATGCTCCGGCCCGCCCCCATCCCGATGCCCATCCACCGGCCCCGTCTTCCGCCCCGCCGTAAACGACCCGCCCGCAAACGGCGCCGCCCCGGCATTCGGCGGCGTAAACACCGTCCGCGTCGGCTCCGGCGGCTCCACCCGCGCCATCCGGTCGTAATCCCCCGGCGCCTGCCCATACGCCTCCAGATTCTTAAACCTCGTCGTGCTCGAATCCCACTTCAGCCGCACAACCCCCGTCGGCCCGTTTCGCTGCTTCGCAATGATGAGCTCCGCGATCCCCGCCTTGTCCGGGTTCTCCAGCGACCAGTTGGGGTCCTGCACGTGGTAGTAATCCTCGCGATGCAGCAGCACAATCACGTCCGCATCCTGCTCGATCGACCCCGACTCACGCAGATCGCTCATCCGCGGCCTGTTCCCCTCACGCGACTCACTCGCCCGGTTCAACTGCGACAAACACACAATCGGCACACCCAGCTCTCGCGCCAAGGCCTTGATCCCCCGGCTGATCGACGACACCTCCACCTGACGGCTCTCCCTCGCCGACGCCGGGCTCGTCAACAGCTGCAGATAGTCAATCATGATCACCTTGATCCCATGCTGCCGCACCAGCCGCCGCGCCCTCGCCCGCAGCGTCATCACCGTCATGCTCGGCGTGTCATCAATATAAATCGGCGCCTGCTCCAGCTCCCCGCACGCCGCCACCACCCGCCGAAAATCATCGCTCCGCACCGTCCCGCTTCGCAGATGGTGGCTCGAAATCCCCGACCGCGCCGAGATCAACCGCTGCGTCACCGCCGCCTTCGACATTTCCAGGCTGAACACCGCGATCGGACACCGCTTCGACCCCTCACCCACAAACGCCTTGCCCCCCAGCGAGATCTGCTCCGCCAGATTCAGCGCCAGCGCCGTCTTCCCCATCGAAGGCCGCGCCGCGATGATGATCAGCTCGCCCGGCTGCAAACCCTGCAGCATCCCGTCCAGCTCCGCGTACCCCGTCGGCACCCCGCTGTACCCCTGCCCGTCCTGGGCCTCCATCCGGTCAATCTCCTGCTGCAAAAGCCTCCTCAGCTCCTGCGGCTCAGAAATCTGCTCCTCCTCCGCAATCTCAAAGATCGCCGTCTCCGCCCCGTCAATCACTTCCTTCGCACCCTCAGGCCCCAGATTCCCCGTGTGATACGCATCAAACAGAATCTGCCCCGCCGCATCGATGAGCCGCCGCAGCTTCGCCTTCTCCGACACAATCTTCGCGTAGTACGGCGCATTCGACGCCGAAGGCACGCTCTCCACCAGCTCGCGCAGCTTGTCCTCGCCGCCAATCTGGTCATACACCCCCAGCTGCCGCAGCCGATCCTGCACCTGCACCAGGTCAAGCTGCTCGGCGTGATGCCGATCGAATACCTCGATGATCGCGCGGTACAGCCACACGTGCTCCTGAAAGTGAAACTCCTCTGCCCGCCGAACAATCAACAGCACATCCGCGATCACCTTCGCATCCAGGATCATCGACCCAAGCAGGGCCACCTCCGCCTCACGCGAAAACGGCGGCTCGCGATCAAACAGCTTGCCCAAAGGGGCCGCGACAATGCCGCCCATCGCCCCCTTGCGGGCCATCGCCCGCCCAGCCGGCGAGTACTTCCCAAAGTCGAAATTGTCCGGCACGGTGCTCACGCCGGAAGTCTAAGGCGGAACTCGGGAGTCTCGCCGAGCGACCGTGCAGGCCAACCGACAGGCTTTGCACCTGTCGCTCACATCGCCCGCCGTGCCGCGAACGCGTCCCGCGAACGGCTAAAAACAGGCCTCAGACGAGCCCGGCTGAGCCAATGAAGATTCGACCCGCCGGATTCGATCCCAATTCCCAACGCCTTTGTCTGTGTCCATCTGTGCCATCTGTGGCTCCTTTCCTGCCCTGCAATTTGTCCGCTCTTCATTCCCCGCCTGCCAATGATTCACCCTTGTTCGTCGCCCAGGCACACTCCTTCACCCAGCAGGCACGGCTCGCCATCACGCTCGCCTGGGTGGCCGGCTACACCAACATCCTCTCCATCCTCACCTGCGGGCACGCCATCTCACACGCCACCGGCAGCACCACCGATCTGGGGCGGTCGGTCGCCCAGGGCAACTGGACTGCGGCCGCGTTCGGCCTCTTCATCCTCGTCACCTTCACTATCGGGGCCATGATCTCCGGACTCGCGACCGAAACCGGCAGACGCCGGGCCTGGGAGTCCATCTACGTCCTGCCAATGGTCCTTGAGTGCCTCTTCCTCATCGCCTTCGCCATCGGCGTCGACCTGCACGAGAGCGGCGTGCCCGAAACAGGCCCGACCCTTTACTTCATGATCGGCACCGCCTCCGCCGCCATGGGCCTCCAGAACGCCACTATCACCCGGATCTCCAGCGGCGTCGTTCGCACCACCCACGTCACCGGCGTCCTCACCGACCTGGGCGTCGAGATCGTCCACTTCTTCTCCTTCGTCTTCGACCGCCGATCCCAGCTTCGCGGCGGCCTGGTCTTCGTCCGCGAGCTCCAGCGCGCCGCCACCACCCGCCGCCTCGCCCTTCTCGCCTCGGTCATCGGCTCGTTCGCCCTTGGTGCCGCCCTGGGCACCGCCGCGTACGATTACGCGCAGCGCCTGGCCATGTTCCCGCCCGTGCTCTTCCTGCTCTGGTGCGTGGCGCAGGACCTGCGGGTTCCCATCGCCGAGATCGAGGCGTCGGAGCTCGTGGGCGACGATGCGCTGCAGCTCCCATCCGGACTCGTACTGTTCCACCTGCGCCGCGATCCAGTCAGGCGCGGGCCCACTCAGCGATTGCCCGATCTCATGGCCTGGATCGACCGTCTGCCCGCCACCGCCCGCGTCGTGATCCTCGATATGGAGCAGGTGACCCAGCTCGAGTCCAACTCAGCCCAGGAACTCCGGGCCGCCCTGCGCCGCATGCGGTCGCAGCATCGCCACCTGCTCCTCGCCGGTGTGACACCCCGGCACTACCGCGAGCTGCAGGCTGCCGGGACTGGCGATGCCGAATCAATCGATCTCCACGCCGTCTGCCCCGATGTCGAGCTCGCCATCGCCCGCGGCTACAACCTTCTCCTGAGGCCAGATGCCTCTATTCTTTCCCCATGACCAGCTTCGCCCTTCGACTCCTGGACCGTTTCGCCCACGATCGCCCACTGCCCGACCCTCTGCCCGATGGCCCCATGGCGATCGTCCTGGCCTGGTTCAACGAGGCCCAGGCCGCCAAGCAGCAGCCCAATCCAAACGCCATGTACCTCGCGACCGCCGCCTCCGACGCCTCGCCCAGCGTGCGGGCCGTCCTCTGCAAGGGCATCGACGCGCTCGCCGCCTCGCTGGAGTTCTACACCAACTACGAGAGCCGCAAGGCCGGCGAGCTCGACGCCTCGCACAAGGCGAGCGTCCTCTTCCACTGGGATCACGCCGACCGCCAGATCCGCGT
The DNA here is from genome assembly GCA_964358855.1 of uncultured Phycisphaeraceae bacterium. Classification (GTDB taxonomy): domain Bacteria; phylum Planctomycetota; class Phycisphaerae; order Phycisphaerales; family UBA1924; genus UBA2396. The sequence continues at coordinate 113,490 of CAYHQQ010000005.1, read as the reverse complement.
CGAGGGTGTCGTGACACGCTGCACGCCCGAGGAGAGCGACCGGTACTTCGAATCGCGCCGCTGGGAAAGCCGTGTGGGCGCCACCGCCAGCGATCAGAGCCGCCCCATCGAGTCGCGTCGAGCGCTGCTCGACAAGGTCGCCGCAGCGGTGAACAAATTGGGGCTCGACGCCGCCGTCCTCCTCGCCGGCGGCAACGCCAACATCCCAAGACCGCCCCACTGGGGCGGGTATCGCCTCTGGGCGTCGCGGATCGAGTTGTGGCAGGGCGGGACCGGCCGCGTCCACGACCGCGCCGAGTGGCGGCGCGACCTGACCGCCACTTCCAGCGGCTTCACGGGTGGTCCCTGGCGAAGCACCAGGCTCCAGCCCTGATGGTAATCTGGGGGGGTTGTGCGGGCTGTAGGCCCCGGGGAATTCGCCCCACGGCCAACAGCAGGCCAATCGGCGTTCCAAAGACGCAACGTTTCCCGGTCGGGCGGTCAAGTCGGTACCCGATTGCTCCGAATAACTGTCAAGTCCGCCCGGTTTCGTGGTGGCGGTACAGACTTTCGCAGCGAGGACCGCGTGGCCAAGGCGAGATGCGAACTTTCGGCAACCGAGATCGAACAGCTCCATCGTGCGCTGGGCGAGAAGCTCGATCGCGTTGGTATCGAGACGCAGCCCGAGGTCGCCATGAAGATCCTCGACCTGGTCAACGACGCCCAGGCGCAGCTCGTCGACTACGCGAAAATCATCAAGACCGACGCCGCCCTCTCGGGGCGACTGCTCAGGCTCGCCAACTCGGCCTTCTTTGCCCAGGTCACGCCGGTCTCCACGCTGGAACGAGCGTGCAGCCTTCTGGGTATCGACCGGCTCAGAGCGTTCAGCCTGGGCTTCTATCTCAGCCGCGCCGCAAGCAGCGACGTCGCTCACAGACTGTCACGCCGCGTCTGGGGCGAGTCGGTGTTCCGGGCCTGCCTCGCGGCGTGTCTGGCACGCCGCCTTGTGCCCCACGCGACCATGGAGGCCTTCATCGTCGGCCTCATGATGGACGCGGGACTTCCTCTCATGTACAAGCTGCAGGGACGCCCTTTCCTTGAGATCGACGAAGAACGGGCCACCCCCTCGCGTCGCCATCATCGGGAGTTCACCTCGCTCGCGTACACGCACGTGGACGTCATCGCCGTGCTCGCCAAGACGTGGAAGCTGCCGTCGATGCTCGCCAAGCCCCTGGTCTGGCACCACTCCCCCCCCGGCGACTGCACACGCCAAGAGCCCGAGCACATCCTCCACCGCATCGCGTACTACGTGGGGGCGCTCGAACTCGACGACCGCACCAAGCTCCCGCGCGAGGCCGCACCCATGTCCGCCCTCGCCACCCGGATGATCGGGTGCGACGACCGGGACCTCACCAAGCTCATCGCCGCCGCCGCCGGAGAATACAAGGCCACCATGGCGGTCTTCAGCGGCGTGGCCGCCTCGATGGAGTCCATCGACTCCCTCCCCGACCTCGTCCACCTCCAGCTCGCCCGCATCCTCGACGAGACCCTCACCCGCGAGACCGTCATCAACCCCAAGCCCACGCCGTCGGTCTTCCGCCTGGGCGGGTTCACCCTCGAGCTCGTCTCCGATGAACCCGGCTGGCTCACCGTCTATCTCAACGACTCGGGCGGGCAGCGCATCGCCTCCAACACCTTCACCACCGCCTCCGCTTCCGTCGCCCACATCGCCAGCGCCTTCTCGCTCGACCCCGCCCCCGACGATGATTCCAGCGCCATCGAGGCCCAGCTCCGCAAGCTGGCGGCCTGAAACCGACCCCAAGCGAGCGGCCGAAGCTTCCTGCAGGTGCGCTACCATCGGGGGCAATGGCCGAGCAACCCAAACACATCCGTAACTTCAGCATCATCGCCCACATCGACCACGGCAAGAGCACCCTCGCCGATCGCCTCCTCCAGGCCACCAACGCCGTCTCCGCGCGCGAGGCCAAGGACCAGATCCTTGACTCTATGGACCTCGAGCGTGAGCGTGGCATCACCATCAAGGCCTCCGCCGTCACCGTCATGCACCGCCACAAGCCCGGGGCCAGCAAGGACGAGCTCGAGACCGAGTACGAGACGGTGAACGACGAGGGCGTCCACACCGCCATCAAGGGCAAGTCCGAGGACCACGGCGACCTCTACATGATGAACTTCATCGACACGCCCGGGCATGTCGATTTCAACTACGAGGTCGCCCGCGCCCTCAAGGCCTGCGACGGCGCCATTCTCGTCGTCGACTCCACCCAGGGCGTCCAGGCCCAGACCCTCGTCAACGCGTACCTCGCCGTCAACGAAGGCCTCACGATCATCCCCGTCATCAACAAGATCGACCTCCCGGGCGCCAAGCCCGACGATGTCGCCGACGAGATCGAACAGACGCTGGGCTTCGACGCCATGGACTGCCTCCTCGTCTCCGCCAAGACCGGCCAGGGAATCCCCGAGCTGCTTGCCGCCATCTGCGACAAACTCCCCGGGCCCCGTGCGCCGGTCATGACCCAGCTGCGGGCCCTGATCTTCGACGCCGTCTACGACGACTATCGCGGCGTCATCACCTACGTCCGCGTCTTCGACGGCCATCTCAAAGTCGGCGACAAGATCCGCATGATCGGCGTGGGCACCGAGTTCCTCGTCAGCGATCTGGGCAAGATGACCCCCAAGCCCGTTCGCGTGAAGGAACTGGGCCCGGGCGAGACCGGCTACGTCGTCGCCGCCATCCGCTCGCTCAAGGATGTCCGCATCGGCGACACCGTGACGCTCACCATCGACCCCGCGACCGACGCGCTGCCCGGCTATCAGCCCCCGCGCCAGATGGTCTTCTGCGACTTCTACCCCGCCACCGCCGGCGAGGGCGAGAAGGCCACCGACTTCGAAGAACTCCGCGAGGCCCACGAGAAGCTGAGCCTCAACGACTCCTCGTTCACCTTCGCCCCCGTCCACTCCGAGGCCCTGGGCTTTGGCTTCCGCTGCGGCTTCCTGGGCCTTCTGCACATGGACATCATCCAGGAACGCCTGGAGCGCGAGGGCAACGTCGAGATCGTCCAGACCGCGCCCACCGTCAGCTACCACGTTCTGGTCCGCACCACCGACACCGTCACCGGCGCCAACGGCCAGTCCCTCAAGCCCGTCGACCAGGCCAGCGAGCACTACAAAGACCTCAAGCCCGGCATGCAGCTCCTCGAAGTCCACAACCCCGCCGACCTGCCCAACATGGGCATCGTCGAGGAAATCCGCGAGCCCATCTGCAAGCTCGAGATCATGCTGCCCAAGGAATACATCGGCGACGTCATGAAGCTCGTCCTCGACCGCCGCGGCACCTACAAGAGCCAGTCCTTCGTCTCCGCCAGCCGCGAGACCATCCACTTCGAAATCCCCCTCGCCGAGATCATCTACGATTTCTTCGACAAGATGAAAGGCATGACCAGCGGCTACGGAACCATGGACTACGAGGTCATTCGCTACCAGAAGGACGATCTGGTCAAAATGGACATCCTCGTCAACGGCGACCCCGTCGAAGCCCTGAGCGTCATCGTCCACCGCATCAAGGCCGAAATGCGCGGCCGCTCCCTGCTCGTCCGCCTCAAAGAACAGATCCCCAAGCACCAGTTCGAGATCCCGCTCCAATCCGCCATCGGCGGCAAAATCATTGCCCGCGAAACCATCAAAGCCTTCCGCAAGGACGTCCTGGCCAAGTGCTACGGCGGCGACGTCTCCCGTAAACGCAAGCTCCTCGAAAAGCAGAAAAAGGGCAAAAAGCGGATGAAGTCCATCGGCAGCGTGACGATCCCGCAGGAAGCGTTCATGGCGGTGTTGGATCAAGGCGACTGATCCCTCCTCCCCCGCGCAGCGGGGGAGGTGGCCGAGTCTTCGAGGCCGGAGGGGGTGTCTCCGTCTTGGGCCCTGTGCGAGCCGGACGCTTTCTCACGCCGAGGCTGAGTCTTCGAAGCCTCGGATTCTTCGCGCAAGCCATCGATCCGGTGCATGTCACACGGACTCACACAGACTCACCAAGGCTCAGAAGCTTCACCTGAGTCACTAGAGCATCACCTCCAAGAAGGCCGCTGCCTGCGTAGCGCGTCTTTCTGCTCGGCGCTCCTTTGCCTCGCCGCTTGCACATTCCACTCCGGCGGGGCGAGCTCCGCAAGCCATTTCCTGAACGACAGCCCAACTAGGTATGGACACCAGTGGGCGACCCTGCTCGCGCCCGCACGCGTAGAAAGAACGTCAAAGGCGGGAATGACCGTGTCGCGTAGGAGTCCGTCAAAGTCCTTCCACATCGTCTCAAGGAGGTCATCGCAAACGTCCCACCATTGATCGCGGCCGTCGGCAAGAAACTGGCCGACTCTCCAGTATTCATCACCATTCGTCGCTCGGAAGCGCCGGACATCGGAAATCTTCTCGAACATGGGCATTGGGAGATTCGTTCGATCAAGAGAGGGGATGTAGATCCCCATGTTCATCGTAAAGTTCACGGGGTCGTCCGGGCTCAGGCGCCACTGGGTCCTCTGAAAGTTAAGCGCCTGCCACGTCTCGCCCTTGTCGCGATAGAAGTTCTGCCCAGATCCCTTGAAGCCATGCTCCCTGAGCACCAGCCCAGATCGGCGAGTGAGTTCCTTGAAGGCATCCTGTGGGTCGGACTTCATCGCGGCAGTGTACATCAGCGCACGCCTCGCAATCACAAACGGGGGGCCCCCTCCACCGCCGCAGATAAGCCCAAATTCATCCATTCCCCTGCTCCCCCTTCACCCGCCGACCCATGCTCATCCTGTTCCACCGCTTCCACGAAAGGACGGTTCAGATGAACAAGGCTGTTGGTCTCGCCCTGCTTGTCGTCGGCGTCGTTCTCCTCATCTTCGGCATCAGCGCCGCCGATGCCCCCGCCTCGGACATCTCCCGCTTCTTCACCGGCCAGCCCACAGACCGCTCCATGTGGTTCATGCTCGGCGGCGTCGCTCTGATCATCATCGGCGGTGTCGGGACATTCCTGGGCGGCCGTGCCGCCAAGAGCGCCTGATTTCCCCGCAACGACTTTCGCCTGAATCGCGCAAGCGAGACAGGCTGAACACGGCGATCCGCTTTCGGGCGGATCGCTTTTTTTAAGCCCCGCCCCGGAGACGACCCATGCTCGAATGGCTCCAGGAACACCGTGAATCGTTGATCTGGGCGGGTATCTTCTCGCTCGCGGCCGTTCTCATCTTCACCCCCCTCGCCGCGGTCATGCTCGTCCGCCTCCCCGCGGACTATTTCAAACCCGTGGGCCAGGCCCGCGAGAAGCGCAGGGAAATTCGCCACCCCACCCGCAAGCTGATCCTGAACACCGTGGGCTGGATCGTGCTCGCCATCGGCATCGCCATGATCTTCCTGCCCGGCCCCGGCTTGCTGGTCGTCCTCATCGGCGTCATGCTCGCCGATTTCCCCGGCAAGTCCAAAGTGCAGCGGTGGATCATCTCGCGTCAGGCGGTCCTCAAGATCGCCAACCGCCTGCGAACCGCGTTCGACAAGCCGCCGCTCAGCGTGAGTTCCCAGCCCGCGTAACCAGCGTGCGTCCGCGGGAGGCCCCAAGTCGCAATCCAATGTGCCCGGCGAGGAGCATCGCATACCGTGGGAGTCTGGAGATTCCCATGCTCGAAGGCTTTCCCGCGCGACTTCTTGCCCTGTCCCTCCTCTTCTTCACAGCTTCCGCCACCGCCCTTGCGCCGCCCGCCGTCGAACTCGCTCGCGTCCCTGACTCGGGCATCCAGCCACAGGCGATCGTCGGCGGGGATGGCACCATTCACCTCCTCTACTACAAGGGCGAGGCCGGCGCGGGGGATCTCTTCTACGTCAAGCGTGCCGCGGCCGACGCCGCGTGGTCCAAACCCATCCGCGTCAACTCGCAGGCCGGTACCGCCGTTGCCGCCGGGAACATCCGCGGCGGGCAGATCGCCCTGGGGCGCGCCGGAACGGTCCACGTCGCCTGGAACGGCTCGTCCAAGGCCAAACCAGCCGAGGGCAAGAGCAGCCCCATGCTTTACTCGCGGCTGGTTGCCTCCCAGAGCGCCTTTGACCCGCAGAAAAGTCTCATGACCGCCGGCACCGCACTCGACGGCGGCGGCAGTGTTGCCGCCGACCCCAAGGGCAATGTCTATGTCGTCTGGCACGCCTTGCCTGTCGACGCCAAGGTCAAGGACGAGATGGCCCGTCGCGTCTTCGTGGCCGCATCGACCGACGACGGCAGGACATTCGCTACCGAAGTGCCCCGCTCGACGCAGACCAATGGCGCCTGCGGATGCTGTGGCCTCAAGGCCGCCGCACTCGAGGGCGGCACCGTTCTGACGCTCTACCGGGCCGCGGGCGAGAAGGTCAATCGCGACATGCGGCTGATGCGATCCACCGACGAGGGCAAGACCTTCACCGACAGCAAGCTCGATGTGTGGAACCTGGGCACCTGTCCCATGTCCTCGGCCTCGATTCTGCCGCTTCCCTCTGGCTTCGCCCTCGCCTGGGAAACCAAACAGGAAATCCGCTGGACGCTTGTGCCCTCCGCGAAGGCGGGGCCCGGCATGATCCACACCCTTGGCGACAAGAGCGACGGGGCCAAGTTCCCCTCTCTCGCTGCTGATTCCTCGGGCAACGTGCTCATCGCCTGGACCCAGGGGATGGGCTGGAACAAAGGTGGGCGACTGAAGTGGCAACTCTTTGACGCCAAAGGCAAGCCGCTCGACCCAGCCGACCCCGCGACCAGCGGCGGGGCCGACGGCGTCCCGGTGTGGAGCCTGGTCGCCGCCGTCGCCAAACCCGGCGGCGGGTTCATGATCCTGTATTGAGCGATCAACCCCCCGCCTCAACCTGAAACACTCCGTCCAGCGGCACATTGAACACCTTGGCGATGCGAAACGCCAGCTCGAGGGTGGGGGAGTACTTGGCGGCCTCGATCGCGTTGATGGTCTGCCGGGTCACTCCCACGAGGCGGGCGAGTTGCTCCTGCGTCATCTCGCCGTGCTCGAAGCGCAGCTGGCGGATGCTGTTCTTGATCTTCATCGGTGCGAGCGTCGACATTCAGGCGCTCCTTCTGTAGAGGACCACCTGCGTGAGCAGCCTCACGCAGTCGGCAAAGACCAGGCACAGGAACAGCACCTGCGCGACCAGCACGGGGCGCAGCGGCGTCGCGCCCGCAAGCTCTCCCGCGGCGTTCAGGGTGCCAAAGACGCCGCTCCACAAGAGCGCGATGGGCAGCACCGTCCACACGCACACGTGCAGCACGAGGTACGCGTTGCGGTACGACGCCCGCTCGATCGCGCGATCGCGCTCGTCCTTGGGCTCCAGCGGTGTCCGCACCGCGAGCACGATGTTGACCAGGACCAGAATGACGATGAGCGCGACCACCGCGCCGATGAACGTCCCGATCGCCCGCCCGGGATCTACGTTGGGACCCGCCATCAGCGTGAGACCTTTGTACACGCCCATCACGATCACGGTGATGATCAGGGTCGCCCACGCGCTGCGCTCTCGATAGGACGGGATTCTGGCCTGGACTTCCATGGGACTTCTCCTTGGCGGGTTGATCGGTCACCCGGCATCAGGAGTGTACACCAAAGCACACTGGATGTCAAAGAAAGTATACATCAAGTACCAAAATAGAGACGTTACGGGGCACGAGCCCCCGTGCATACTCCGAACATTCAGGTCTTTGCGGGCTGCTGGTCGGTCGCGCCCCAGCCCGCTTTGCGGATCTCGGGCTCGACGCGTGTGGGGAGGGTGACCTTGCGTCCGTCGGTGATCGACGCGACTTCGATCCGTGCGCCAAGGGCGCGGAGCTGGGCGAGTTGCTTGGCGCCGATCTTCACGCGGAGTGTCACGGTCGTGTCGGCGTAGCGGCGATCGAGAACTTCGGCGCGGTTCTCGACCATCACCACCGACTTGCTGTCGGCGAGGGGAAGGGTGATGTCGAGCTCTTCGATCTCGCCGCGGGCGGCGTCGGACACGAGCTTTGTCAGCGGGACAATGCCCGTCTGGAGCGCGGGGTCGGGCAGCGCGCAGATCGCGATGGCGCCGGGCACCTTGTGCTGCCACACGAGCAGCTCGCGGTTGTCGCGGAGCTTGTCGGCCTTGTTGAGCAGGAGCACCCGGGGCGGGGGCGTGTACCGCTGGTTCAGCGATGCCTCACGCTTCTGGGCTTCCTCGATGAGTTCGTCGAGGGTTTTGGTCACGGTCTGGTAGTGCATCTCGGCCTGCGGATCGGCGACATCGAGCACGATGAGCAGGAGGTCGGCGTGGGTCGCCTCTTCGAGCGTGGCACGGAAGGCCGCGATGAGGTTGTGGGGCAGGTCCCGCACGAACCCGACGGTGTCGCTGAGCATGACGTTGAGCCCGCCGCCCAGGGGCCATTCGCGGGTGCGGGTCATGAGCGTGGCGAAGAGCCGGTCGTCGGCATAGGCCCCGCCGGCGGTCACGGTGTTGAAGAGGGTGCTCTTGCCGGCGTTGGTGTACCCGACGATGCCGACGGTGAAGTTCTCGAGCTTGCGCTTCTGCACCTCGCGGCGCTTGCGTTCCTGCACCACCGCCAGCTGGCGCTTGAGGTCGTCCTTGCGGGATTGCACGAGGCGCCGGTCGATCTCAAGCTGCTGCTCGCCGGGACCCTTGGAGCCGATGCCGCCGGAGATGCGCTCCAGGTGCGACCACATGGCCTTGAGGCGTGGGAAGGTGTACTCGAGCTGCGCGAGCTCGGTCTGGAGCTTGGCCTCGGCGCTCGTTGCGCGGCTGGCGAAGATGTCCAGGATCAGCTCGCTGCGATCGAGCACCTTGCGGAGCGTCGCCTTCTCGATGTTGCTGATCTGCTTGGGGGCGAGGTCCTGATCGAAAATGATCGTGGTCGCGTTCAACTCATCGCACAGGGTCTTGAGCTCGGCGAGCTTGCCGGGCCCCATGAACGTCGCGGGCGTGGCGCGGGCCAGGTTCTGCGACAACTCGCCGACAACCTTGGCGCCCGCCTGCTCCGCCAGCGAGCGCAGCTCGCTGAACGGATCCTCGCGGTTGAACTCCGAATGGGGGAACCGGACGGCCGCCAGCACCGCGCGTTCGAATTGGACATCAAGACCTGTACGTTCGTTTGGTGCGGGCATGAACCCTATCGTAGGTTCAGCGAGCCCCCAGCGTAAGTGAGCGGGGTTGACTTTCCGAGCGATTCCCAATGTGCCCATCTCCCCCCCCATCCTCTCCATCCTCCATCTCCCTGACCGTGAACGGCGAGCCCAAATCGGTCGCCTCGGGCGTGTCGGTCGCAGACCTGATCCGCCTCCTGTCCCTGGACAAGGGAGCCGTGGCCGCCGAGGTCAACCGCACGCTGATTCCCAAACGCCACCACGCGACGACAACGCTGGCGGAGGGCGATCGCGTGGAGCTCGTGAGCCTTGTCGGCGGGGGGTGAGCGGGTATGGATTGGCGAGAGCTCCTCTCTATCTTCTGGACGTTTGGACCCGGACCAAACGACATTTCAAAGGCCCGGGCCATCGAGATCGCCACGAAGATCTATCAGGAACGAGAGATACCGATTACTCGGGTCGGCATCGCCTGGCTAACGCACGAGGCGTTCATCATGACAGCGAACGCCGACGCCATTGGCGGTGGTCTGTATGTACCCATCGATCGTCGCTCCGGTGAAGCCAAGGAACCATTCTCGATCGAGCGTTAGAGAAACGCCTCAGGCGGCCGCTACCACGACGCTTCCCGAGGGGGGAGATCACGTGAAGCTGGTGAGACCGATAGGCTGGGGGTAACCATCGCTTCGTGCGTTCAAGGCAGCGGCGTGGTGATCGTGTAGTCCACGCGCACATGGATCAACTTGATATGTGACGCCCCGCCGAAGGGAGCCTTCCAATGGGCGGCCAGCGAGTAAGAGGTCGTGCTGTTGTCGATGGCGAAGCTGAGGGCCGCGCTGTTGGCGGTGCGGATCAGAGTGCTGGCCCCGGCCGCCTGGGCGACGATCGTCGCGGACAAGCTGGCGCTGGACAATGTCACCTTGTGGATTTCGAGGCTGATGTTGTCGTCGGTGGAGTCGTTGAGGTACCGCATCGAGACGCCGGTGATCGTGGCTCCTTCGGGGAGACTGATGGGGGCGTAGTAGTACGTTTCGGTCAGGGCGGAAGCGGTGTTCTGCAGGCCCGTGGCGTCCACGAAGTAGGAAGATGAGCTCGACGTGGGGATGAAGGCAGTGGGCGGGACCGACATCGAACGAGTTGTGGAGTCGATCGTGATCGACCCCGCCGCCAGATTGCTCGTGACGCTCAGGCTCCCCGGAAAGGACACGGCGGTCGAGCCGCGGGGAATCACGATCGCGGGAACGAACGGTCCTCCGACGGTGTTGACGGTACCGAAGCTGAAGGTGTTCGCGGCGCCGCTGTAGAAGAGGCGTCCGCCCACCGGGCTGCCGGTGACGGTCTCGGTGAGGTCGAGCTGAGCCGATCCACCGTTGGCGGTGGATTGAATGGCGACCACCGGAGCGGCCGTCTGAACATGGAGCGTCGAGGTCGGCGCGACGGCGCCGATGCCGACGCTCGTGCCATCGGTCCGCATCGCGCCGCCGGAGACCTTGAGCAGTCCGGAGAGGTCGGAGGCGAGGTCGGTGCCAAAGACGTTGCCATCGAGGATCATCGTGCTCGTGACGCCGCTGGTCGGAATGCTGAAGCTCGTTCCCGTCAACAGCATTCCCGAGCCCGCGGAATACGTCGTGTCGCTGTCGGCCTGGGGTGTGAAGGCCGAGCCGTTCCACTTGAGAACATGCCCGGTGGTGGCGGCTCCGACAGAGGTCCCGGTGCCGCCGCGCGCCGGCGTGAGCGTGCCGCTCGATACGTTGGCGGCATTCAGGGCCGTGAGTCCCGTGCCGATGCCGCTGAACGAGTTACCGGCGTTCGAGAGCGTGAGGGCGTTGGTGTACGCGCCGGAAAGGCGTCCGGTGCCGAGCGTGCCGGAGCTGATGTTCGCGGCGTTCTGGAAGAACGAGGCGCCCTGGCCGTTGAACAGCGACGCGTTGAGCGCCGTGCCAGCGGTCTCCGCGTACACCGCGTGGGGCGCCGGCGAGAGGGGCTGGCGTGGAATGAGGGTGGTGTAGCCGCCCGCATCCTCGCAGCCCGTGCCCGTGTCGGGGCGGACGAGGATCTCGAGGAATCGCTGCTGGCCGTTGAACTGCGGGCCAAAGTCGAGGCTGGCTGTGAAGCGCCCCGTGTCGACGTCGACGTTGTTGGAGCAAAGCGTGGGTCCGAGCTGGGATCCGTCCGCGAGCGAGTCGAACAGGCGGAACTGGAGATCAAAGGTGCCCGATGCGAGGGTGCCGCCCTGCTTGAGCTCGCCCTGATAGACAAAGCCGGTTCCAAAGGGCTGGGCATGCACCGGCGCCGACTGGCCGGTCAGGATTGCGGCGAGCATGAGAACCACAAGGCGTCGAACATAAGGCGTCGATAGCACGCGGAGCCTCCTTTTGTGGCATGTCGGCCTGCGCTCGCCGGCGCTGGGAAGCCCTGTGCCTACCGATGATTGAATCACGATGCCGCACCCTGTTTATCGGCACAGGACAGGCGGTTCATTGGAGGAATCCAGCACCTCCGGCGGGTCGGTTCGAGCAAGGCGGGGTGGCCGATTATCGGGCAAGCCGATCGAGGCTGTGGGATAGCACGTTGTCTCCGAAGGAACAACCTTGCCCCAGAAGATCGAGGTGGAAGGTCTGGCGGCGGAAGAAGGACGAGCGGCCCACGGCGTCTATCCTTGCGGCATGTCCACTGCGCCCGCCCTCTCCCCGCTCAAAGTCGCCGGCCGAACTTTCACTTCTCGCCTGCTGGTCGGCACCGGCAAGTACGCGTCGCACGAGCTGATGCGTGATGCATTGGACGCCTCGGGGTGCCAGGTGGTGACGGTGGCGGTGCGTCGCGAGAGGCTTTACAACCAGCAGGGCAAGAGCCTCTTGGAGTTCATCGACCTGTCGCGGTACACGATTCTGCCCAACACCGCCGGGTGCTTCAGCGCCGAGGATGCGGTGCGGGTGTCGAGGCTGGGGCGCGAGCTGCTCGAGCAGCTGGGCAACCCCGGGGCGAGCTGGGTGAAGCTTGAGGTGCTGGGTGACAAGCGGACGCTCTTGCCCGACCCCTCGGGGACGATTGAGGCGACGCGGGAGCTGGTGAAGGACGGGTTTCAGGTGCTCGCGTACTCCAGCGACGACCCGATCGCGGCTCTGCGGATCAAGGAGGCTGGGGCGGCGAGCGTGATGCCCGCGGGCAGCCCGATCGGCAGCGGGCAGGGCGTGCTGAATCGGGCGAACATCACGCTGTGCCTGCACCTGTTGAAGGGCATTGGCGACGATGGCAAGGCGACCGACGGCGCGTACCCGGTGATCGTCGACGCGGGCGTCGGCTCGGCGAGTGATGTGAGTATCGCGATGGAACTGGGGGCCGATGGGGTGCTCCTCAATACTGCGATTGCTCACGCCAAGGACCCGGTACTCATGGCCCATGCGATGCGGAATGCGTGCGATGCGGGGCGACAGAGCCTGCTCGCGGGGCGCATTCCGCGGAAGCTGTACGCGACAGCGAGCAGTCCGTGGGATGGGGCGATTTCGTATATTCCGGGCGAGTGAACTGGCTCGTCTACGTGGTATTCGTTGACCGCAATCCGTGATGTGCATTGCGGATGATCCACGTGCAGAGCAAAGTGACCCCGACCAGAACAGGGATCTCAAAGACGAGGCTCTCCAGCACGCTGCTGGCGGGAGACGGCATCGCAAGCACACGTCCATTCGGGCTGTAGACGTAACTGCCCCGATCGGCAAGTGCCAACAGGCACACCATCGACAGGCACGCCAGCCCCTGGACTGCGACCCGATGATCATGAGTGATATTCGGAGGGGTCTGGCCATCGCTCGCGTGCGGTGCGTGCCGATCGCCAACGATTCTGCGAAAGGCCGACGGTCCCGCCAGGCACAGGTCGAGAAACACGACACACGCCAGTGCGATGAATGCTCCAACGATCAGCCGAACCCAGAACGGCGCGGAGTCCTTGACCCACGGAGGGTCAGTCATGACATAGAGGTTCAGGTCGACGCACTGCAGCGAGACTACGACGAAGAAGAACCAGAGGGCGCAGTAGATCGCGAAGCGGGGGGATCGCTCGGCCTTGTCGGGCGCCGCGGGAATTGGTCCTTCGAGCATCTGGCGCCTCTTGTCTTTCTCACTTCGAGGCGGCCGGAGAAGCCGCTGGCGATACTACGGGCTTGGCGTCCGGGGGTTCGATGGCCGCGAGAATCCTCTTGTAGAACTCGGCCTGCGCGGCGCCTCCCTTGTGCCAGCGCCACACGACGACGAGGTCGTGCTCGGGGTCTATCCAGATCGTGTTCAAGCCTGCGCCCAAGGCCGCAAAGCTCGACTTGGGGGCCGCGGGCCATGCTCCCTCGGTGTTGAGCCACCACAGGTAGCCGTAGGCCTTGTTGATGCCCTGGGGTTTGGTGGCCTGATCGAGCCAGGACTGTGAGATGACTTGTTTGCCGTTCCACTGGCCGTGGCGGAGGATGAGGTAGCCAAAGCGGGCGTGGTCGAGGGAGCTGATCCAAAGGCCGCCGCCCCAGCGTGTGCCGCCGCTGACGGACTTCATGGGTTTGGCGTCGATGTCGACGGTGGCGTTGTCGTAGCCGATGTACTTCCAGGTGTCCGATGCGCCGATGGGGTCCATGATCTCGGTCTTGAGCACGTCGGGGAGCGGGCGCTTCCAGAGGCGCAGGAGCGAGAGGGCAAGGCGATTGATGCGGACGTCGTTGTACTCGTAGAACGTGCCGGGTTCCTTGAGTTCGCGGGGTTTGCGTTCGCCCTGGCCAAAGGCTTCTTTGCCGATGAAGGTGCTGGGCTTGCCGAAGAGCTGGCCGTCCCACTCGCTGGTCTGGGTGGCGTGGTGGTGCCAGGTGACTTTGGCGTTGTGGGGCGAGTCGTAGCCGGCGTCGTGGATCAGTTTGCCGACGGGGTCGTTGACGCTGGCGATGAGGCCGCGGTCGATGGTGAGGCCGAGGAGTGTCGAGAGGTAGCTCTTGGCGACGGAGAAGGTCGGGTCGACGGCGGTGGTGTCGCCGAATTCGGCGACGATGTAGCCGTGGCGGATGATGAGGCCGTTGACGTCGGCGCGGGTCTTGGGGATGGGGCCAAGCAGTTTGCCGAAGATGGCTTCTTGCGTGGAGAAGTCGCGGGGCATGTCGGTTTCCTGGGACTTGGCCCAGGAGATGGCATCGGCGAGTTTGGCGGCGTTCATGCCGACAGCGGTGGGAGATTTGTGTTGCCAGTGGGCGCGGGGTGGGAAGTAGACGGTGCTGGATGAGGTCGCGACATCTGGGACGGGCGGGGTGGACTGGCAGCCGAGGGGCGCGAGGAGGAGAAAGACACCGAGCAACAGGGCGCGAGATTTCATAGAGGCACCTCGGGGCGAGTGTATCGAGGCCGCCTCCACCGCGCAGCGGGGGAGGTGGCCGAGTCTTCGAGGCCGGAGGGGGTGTCTTCAAGGGCGCGACGGGTTGTCATGCGGCCGTTCGTTGAGAGCTGTTGCGCAGTACCATTCGCGGCCAGGAGCGCCATTGGAGAAGCGCAGATGAGTCAAGCGGTGTCCTACGACGATCTGGAGTACCTGCCCAACGGGACCTTCCTTCTGGATGGCAAGCCATTCACAGGCGCCGCCATCGACTTCGATGAGATCGGACAGAGGGAAGCCGAATCGCACTTTGAACGCGGGCGACAGACCGGAATCGCTTTGACGTGGTACGCGAATGGCCAGCTGGCAAGCGAGGCGGTCTTTGTAGATAGCGCCAAGCACGGGACTGAGCGTACGTGGTTTGAGAATGGTGCACTCAAGTCGACGACGGTGTTCGAGTTCGGATTTGACATGAAGCACGATGAGTGGAATGAGCAGCACGCGTGTGTCGTGCACTACGAACGAAAGTCGACGGACCTCCTCTACCAGGTCGTGATGAAGAAGCGGGCCGCAAAGGCGGCCCAGAGCGTTCCGCCTGTGCAATAGGACAGATGCACCGTGCGTGATCGCACGAACATGACGTGCGCATCGCGACGCACGGAAGCACCCCCTCCGGCGTCGAAGACTCCGCCACCTCCCCCACTGTGTGGGGGAGGAAAAGGCAACCCGCTCGCTGACGCTCGGGGCTCGTTGATGAGGGCGAGGCGCCCGCGCGCTGACGCTCGGGGCTCGTTATGGGCTTGAGGCGCCGGGCGTTGGCGCCGGGCGGTTCGTGGAGGAGATTGAGGCGTAGCACCAGGGAGTTGGGGGAGGTGGGGGAGTGGCCAGTGACATGAGAGTCAGAGGTCGGGCAGGTCGACAGGATTTCTTTGAAAGAAAGGGGAGAAAGAAAGAGATGAGTTGTCGGACGCGCGGGGATTGCGCGGTAGGGAGGTTGTGGGAGTTATCTTGGACTCGCGATCTGAGACTTGACATGTCAGGCATCGGACAGCATGCGGGAGGCGGAAAGGAATCGTGAAGTGCGGGTTGTGTGTTGGCGGGGATCATGCTTCCCTGAAGGGGAAGCATGCCATCCGGACGCACCCCCTGCGTCGCCTCGCCCCACGGACTCGCGACATCTCCGCGGCTGCGCGGGGGAGGTCGAGTTCGCTACTGCAGTTTGAACTTGTTTACGAGGCCTTTGGGGGCGGTGTTCTTCCACGCGGTCACGATGGCCCGCTTCACGGCGGCCTGGTTCGCGGTTGCGAGGCGCACCTGCGTGTAGCCGCGTTCGCCCCATGCTCCTTTGATGGGCGTGAAGGTTTCGGGGTTTGTGGCGATGAACTCTTCCTGCTGCTCGGGCGTGAGTTTGACCATGGCGTCGTCGGCGTCGTCGTCGCCGGTGAAGAGGGTGGCGAAGATTTTGTTCTTGACGCGAAAGTCGGGATGGCCCATGTGCGAGGATTCCATCGACTCGGGCATGCTCAGGGCGAGTTGGCGGAAGGAGTCTTCGGTCATGGCAACCTCCGGCTCAAGTATACCGGGATCGCTTCTCCCGCCGACCAACAAAGCCCCTGATGGCATACTCTAGCCTTGGACAGCTCAAGCGATGGCTTGTATGGTGCGAGCTTGAGGAAAGTGGGAGAAGCGTGAAGCAGCGAATCTACCTCGACACTTCCGTGATCAGCTTGCACGACGACCCCCGTTCACCTGAACGTCGTGCCCTCACGCGAGAGTTTTGGTGCAGGCTTTCCGATTTTGAAGTATCGCTGTCGGAAGTGACGACTCGTGAAATAAGCGACACTCCCGACAATTCGCGTCGCGAACAGATGCTCCGGCTCGTCACCGGGTTGAACATCCTTCCCGTAACGCCCGATGCCGAGCAACTCGCTCGGCGGTACCTGGACGCGGGGATATTTCCGGCGACTGTTCCCGATGATGCCCTCCACGTCGCCATAGCGGTAATATCACGCCAAGACGTCCTCGTTTCCTGGAATTTCAAGCACCTCGTCAACCAGCGTCGCCGTGCTGCCATCGATGCGCTCAACCTGAGCCTCGGCTTGCCAACCATTGCTATACTTCCACCGCCGGAACTCTGAGCAATTCAAATGGCTGTCCAACCCTCCATCCCGACTCCCGCGACCCCTTCATACTTCGACTACCCCCGCGCGGCGCGCGAGGCGCGACTGTCCGAGGCCGATGTCCGTGCGCTCATCCGCATTTTCGAGACCGACTACCCCGACGACCTCATGCTTCGCGAGTTGCACATTCTTCGTGTCTGCAATTCGATCATCCGAGGAACCAGCACCATCAAGCAAGTGTTGGAGTCAACTGATTCCCGAGCCGCTTGAGCGTACGGAGTGAGAGACGGTGCATCCCTATCCCGATGGGTTCGTGGTCGAATCTCCGGGCGTTGTCATCCCGTGGGACGTAACCCTCTTCTGTGCGTTGAAGCTGTTCGCGCCCGGAGTACTGAGGAAAATCGGTGAGAATTATCTCACGCTTGAAGCCACTAGCTTGAACGGTTTGACTTGTACTCTCGGACTGCACTTTGCGGACGATGGTCGTTTGCACTACCTTGAATTCTTCAAGCTCGGAACCGAACCGCGGCAGCAGTGTCCGGTCTTTCAGAGGCAGCTTGAAGAAGCGCTCGGGCCCCCCACTCGACGGCACCGAGATTCGGACGGGTTCGACGCGTGCCGCTGGACGTTTTCGCATCTGTTGGCGGAGCACTTTGTGCGTGATCGATTCGGCATTGAGGAACGCGTGAGCATCTGGCCCGCGCACGCCGCGCTTCCGACGTGATTGCGAACCGCGACCCCTGGTGGCGTCCCTTTTTTCGCCGGACCATGTGGCTTCCGAGCAATGTTCTAAGCGCCCGGCGCGCCGGGGCCGATCGTGATCACGTTCTTGCCCTGCCTCTTGCTCTCCAGCGCGAGTTGGTCGGCGCGGCAGAGCAGTTCCTCGGCGGTCGTGCCGTCCCAGGGGAAGGTTGCGAGGCCGCCGGAGATGGTGAGTTGGCCCGGGGCGTGCTCGGAGAGCTTGGGGAATTTGTGCTCGCGGATCTGCTGTTGGAAGCGGTCGGCGATGGCCCAGATGGTGGCGGGGTGTTTGCTGCCGGGCTCGCGGGGGCCGGTTGGGTCGTCGAAGATGACGGCGAATTCGTCGCCGCCCACGCGGCAGACGCGGTCGCCGGGGCGGACGGTCGCTCGCAGGAGCTTGATGGTCTCGCGGAGGATCTCGTCGCCGGCGTCGTGGCCGAAGCGGTCGTTGTAGGTTTTGAAGTTGTCGACGTCGAAGACCAGGACGGTGACGGGGCGGCGGGTATCGCGGGCCTGATCGATGGCGGAGGCGAGGTAGCGGTCGAAGTAACGGCGGTTGTACGCGCCGGTGAGGGCGTCGATGAACGCGGCGTCCTTGAGCTGGGCCTGCTGCTCGCGGAGGCGAAACCATGTTGCGAGCCACTCGGCGGCACGCACGAGGAGCGAGTGCGGCGCCCGCGAGGATCGCAGCACGCCGTAGAGACGGCCTTCCCATGCGACACGGGCCTCGCCGGTGGCGGCGCGATCGACGTCGGGGACGAACTGCGCGCCGGGATCGCCAAGACGCTGGCGGACGCTGACGATCGCGGCGTCGATGGGGTCCTGCCCGCGCAGGAGCGACTTGACCAGACCCTCGTCGCCAAACTCGGCGTGCGAGGGGACCTCGACGACCAGGGGCTCGGGGGTGGTGTGCGAGACTGGTTTGGCGGGGGCCTGGGCGCGAGTGGGCTGCGGCGCGCGGGGCGTGGCGTGGATGATCGAGCGGAGATCGTCGGCGGAGGCGTCGGGGGGGATGGAGCCGTCGAACGCGGTGGCGGCGTCGGCGAGGCCCATGCGCAGCACCCGCACGCTGGGGTCAACGGTTTTGAGGCCGGCGACAAAGTCACGTGCGGCGGGGGAACCGGGCTCGCCGGCGGAACCGACGCTCTCGCCGATGATCACGATGTTCGCGGGCGCGGGTGCTTTGGGGTCGGTGGAGGGGTGGTTGATCGGCGAGGAGAGTTCTCCGATTGCCTCGATGGGTGTGCGGGCGCGCAGGACCTCGACTGAGGGATCGAGCCGGAGCTTTGCGTCAAGCCCGGTCTTTCCCACAAGGATGGCCCGCACCGCGATCACTTTCGACTCCGCCGACAATTCGTTCTCCCAGCCGGACAGGGTGTTCCGGCTACTCTCTGAAGCGACAGGCGCGCCCTGAGCATGCACGACCAAAACCTCCGCGGATGCTTCGGAAGCTTCCGCCGGATTGACAATTCCGCTGCTAGTACGACCAACCGAGCTAATTGTGCGCTCCTTCGGCGTCGTCTGCCAGAAGCATCGACAACTCCTCGGTCGTCAGAAGTTGCCCATTCTCCCCATTCCCCGCAGGATACCGGCTTTCGGTCGGTTTCCCACCATTTTCATGCCCCGATAATCTTGGCTTTTGCTCGATGGCGGCGCCTGAACGTGGGAGGGAGTCGCCCCGGGAAACTACTGGCATGCCACCCATCGCCATCGAGGTTCGGTCGGTCGAAATGCGCGTGGGCGGCGGAGGGGCGGCGGACCAAGCGACGACATCTTCGACCTTGACGGCGCGGAGGCGCGGCGAGGACGAGGGGTCGAACATCCAGATTGCGGCGTGGGGCGCGTAGCGCTCGACCGCGTGAACGAGGGCCGCGGGGTCTTCGAGACGCAGCGGCTGCACGAGAAGCAGAATGAGACCCTCGCCGCGATGTCCCTGGCGTGTGTCGCTGACGCTCTGCTGGGCGTGTCGGCAGAGGTAGGCGAAGGCGACGAGTTCGGCCTCGCACTTGGTGATGGCCAAGTCGCGGCGATCGAGCGCGGCGAAGAGTTCGGCATCGACTTCAACGCCGCCTGGCGCGAGCATGACGCAGCGGGCGGTGACCGAGGGAGATTGTGCGGAGTTCTTACCCACGCCAGTATCCTAGTGGGGTAAGTCGCGTGGTCCAAGGGCAAATAACACGAACTGCACGGGGGATTGCGGGGACAGGACTTACAGACTCAGCACAACTTGCGCGACGCGAGCGGCGCCGTCGGCGGGGCCCAGGGAGGCGTAAGCCTTGCGCATCGCCTGGCGGCGCGGGGCACTCTCCAGGAGCGAGAGGAGGGTCGCTCCGACGCCAGCGGCGTTGGCGGCGGGTTCGATGAGGTCGCCGGCGATGTGGGCGGCCCCGGCGGCCTCCAGGGGCTGGGCGTTGGCACGCTGGTGCTGATCGCGGTGGTAGGGGTAGGGCAGGAAGATTGCGGGAACGCTGTTCGCCCACGCCTCGGCGACGATGCCGGCGCCGCAGCGGCCGACGGCCAGTTCGGCCGCGCCCCACCAAAGACCCATCTCACTCACAAAGGGTTGGACGATCGCGCGGATGCCGGCGTCGCGGTACGCGTCGCGCACGGCGTCGCTTTCTTTCTCGCCGCCGGTCTGGTGGAGCACCTGCCATGGGCGGAGGGCATCGGTGTGATGGCGGGCGTGGTGGATGAGAAGCTGGTTGATGGACCGAGCGCCTTGGCTGGCACCGGTGACCAGAAGCGTTGGTGTGTTCTCATCGAGACCAAGACGGGTGCGGCAGTCGCCGGTGGAGCCCGGCGCGAGGGCCGCGGCGCGAACAATCGGCGGCACGAGGGTCCAGGTCGTGCCGGGGCCGGCGTGGACGCGGGCGGAGGTGAGGGTGCGGGCGGCGCGCTTGGAGATCCAGCGGTTGGCGCGTCCGGGCACGGCGTCGAGGTTGACCAGGACCACGGGTACGCCCTCGAGCACGCCGGCTCGTGCGGCGGGGGCGGAGACAAAGCCGCCGGTCGCGACCATGACGAGGCGGGAATTGGCGCCGGCCGACGCGCGGAGCTCGCGGATGGCGGTTCGCGCCGCGCTGACGGCGCTGGTCCAGGAGGAGACAAAGCGGATGAGGCCGCGCGGGCGAAGCGCAAAGGGCTGGGCGGGAATGGGTGTGAAGGGGAGCGACGCGCCGCGGAGGATTTCGGCGTCAAGGGTCCTGGTCGAGCAGAGGTAGCGGGCGTGGAGTGTGCCCGGGGGCGAGAGGGAGGCGAGTTGTTCGTGGATGGCGATGCACGGGAAGATGTGTCCGCCCGTGCCGCCGCCCGCGAAGAGGACGGCGAGGTTGCGTGGGGCGTTCATCCGCCGACCACCGCGCGCGAGGAGTCGCTGGGGATCATGACTTCGACGGGCGAGCGGAGGGGCGAGCGGCCCGGGGTGAGAGGGATGAGGAGGCTTTGACCCTGGGTGCGGCCCATGGAGATGAGCAGGCCGAGCGAGACGGCGGTGAGCGTCCAGCCGGTGCCGCCCGCGGAGACGAGCGGGAGGGCGATGCCCTTGGTGGGGCCCAGGGCGGTGACGACGGCGAGGTTGATGAGGGCCTGGAGGCCCACGGTGGCGACGACGCCCAGGCCAAAGAGCTTGAGCATGCGGTTTTGTTCGCGGGCGATGATGGCGAAGGCCGACCAGATGAGGATGGCGAAGAGGCCGATGACCAGGGCGGCGCCGGGGGCGCCGAGTTCTTCGCAGATGATGGCGAAGATGAAGTCGTTGGTGTCTTCGGGGAGGTAGCCGAACTTCTGGATGCCGTGGCCGAGCCCTCGGCCCAGGATTCCGCCGCCGGCGACTGCGCCCATCGACTGGATGGGGTGGTAGCCGGTGCCCTGGGGGTCGGCGTAGGGGTCGATGAAGGCGGTGATGCGCTTCATGCGATACTCGCTGCCGGCGATGGCGAAGTAGATGGCTCCGGCGGCCAGTGGTGAGAGGACGGCGAAGTGCCAGAGGCGAGCGCCGCCGGCGAGCAGGACGATGGCGGCGGCGGCGCCGATGAGGGCGCCGGTGCCCAGGTCTTCTTTGATCACGACGCCCGAGACGATTCCCATGGCGATGAGCGCGGGGGCGAGGCCTCGCCAGAAGAGCGACATGACGGCGGCACGCTTTGCGGCGAAGTAG
This sequence comes from uncultured Phycisphaeraceae bacterium, assembly GCA_964358855.1. Classification (GTDB taxonomy): domain Bacteria; phylum Planctomycetota; class Phycisphaerae; order Phycisphaerales; family UBA1924; genus UBA2396. The sequence continues at coordinate 92,049 of CAYHQQ010000005.1, read as the reverse complement.
GCCAGGAGCAGGACGAGTCCCCACTTGGCGATCTCGCTGGGCTGCACGGAGATCTGGCCCAGGCCGGGGGCGGGAATGCGAAGCCAGCGTTCGGAGCCCTTGGCGGCTTTGCCCACGCCGCTGAGATAGACGAGGGCGAGGAGGGCGACGATGAGAATGGTCCCCATGGCCAGAGCGCCCACGCCGGCCCAGCGGCGATCGTGTGTGAGGATGGGGATTTCGCCGGAGGGGACGAGACGTTCGGCGATGCGGCGGATGGGAAACAGGGCCGCCCCGCCCATGGCGAGAAGCGCGACGACCATGAAGATCGCGTGCTGCGAGGTCAGGAGGCCGGCGAGGGTGACCTCGCGGGCTTTGGGGGTTGGGTCGACGGGGTCGAGCGTGTTTTTGGTGGCAGGTTGGGGAGCGGCGGCGGGAGGTTGGGCCGCGTCGGGCGTGATGACGGCCTGGGCCTTGGCGGGCTTGGGCACGACCTCAAACGCGGCCGAGTTGACCATGACGACCCCGATGGAGAGCAGGGCCATGACGCAAAGGGCGACGATCTGATGGGCGCGAAGCATGATCGGAGAATATCGGGCAAGTTCGCCCGGCGCCTGCACACGAGCCTGAAACCTGCGCCTGGGGCGAGGTGTGGCGAGACTGGATCAGATCCAATCGGGCTCGAATCGCATCCCGGCGGGGATCTGGGCGGCCTGGCCCTTCTCGATCATGCCCGCGACGGGGTAGGCGCAGTAGTCGAGACTGAATGCTCCGGCGGGGCGGTGGTTGCCGGATTGGCCGAGCCCGCCAAAGGGCAGTTTGCTGGACGCTCCGGCGGTTCCGGTGTTGACATTGACGCAGCCGGCCCGAGCGTGGGTCAGGAACTGGTCGATGGCGGCCTGATCCCGCGTGAAGATGGAGGCGGCGAGGCCGAAGTTGGTGGCGTTGGCCTGGGTGAGGGCATCGTCGAGGCTGGCGGCGGTTGAGACGCGGAGGAACGGGCCGAAGATCTCGATGTCCGCGCCGGGGCCTGTTGTTCCGAGCTCGAATCGGGGCACGCGCATGACGCCGGGGGAGATGAACCAGCCCTCGCCGTCGATGGAGGTGCAGGGGACGAGAACCTCGCCGCCAGCCTTGGCGAGGGTGGACTGGGCGTCGAGGATCGCTTTGCGTGCGGACTCGGAGATGACCGGGCCCATGAAGACGGGGTGGGGGGCGGCCGGGTCGCCGACGATCAGGTTGCTGGCGGCCTTGCAGATGGCGGCGATGACCTTGGGGGCGATCGATTCGTGGACGATGACACGGCGTGTGCAGGTGCAGCGCTGGCCCGTGGTGATGAAGGCGGAGCGGACACATTCGATGACGGCCTGGCGGAGGTCGGCGTCGGGCAGGATGACCGCGGCGTTGTTGCCGCCCATTTCGAGGGCGAGCATGCGTCCGGGGCGATCGAGGTTGGCGGCCATGATGGCGCGACCGACGGGCCACGAGCCGGTGAAGAGGACGGCGTCGAGGTCGTCGTGGGCGACGAGCGACTGGGCGATGTCGGCGCGGCCTTGGACGACGTTGACGACGCCGGGGGGCGCGCCGTGGGCGTCGAGGGCTTCCTGGTAGAGCTCGCCGAGCAACTGGCCGACGCCGGGCGTTTTGTCGCTGGGTTTGAGAACGATGGTGTTGCCCATGGCCAGGGCGGGGATGATGTGTCCGTTGGGCAGGTGGGCCGGGAAGTTGAAGGGGCCCAGGACGGCCATGACGCCGTGGGGGCGGAACCAGCACCGGCCGCTGCGGGTGTCGGCCAGGGGCGTTTCGAAGCCTGTGACGCGGCGCATGGCGGCGTCGGGCCCGGCGTCGAGGGTGATGTCGACCTTTGCGCCGAGCAGTGTTGCCTCGGCTTTGGAGTCCCAGGCGACCTTTCCGGTCTCGCTCTGGATGATCGCGGCGATGTCGTTCACGCGCCGGGCGGCGATGTCCTGGAACGTGCGGAGGACTTGCGCACGCTTCTCGCCCGGCCAATGCGACCAGACCTTGAGAGCCTGGCGTGCGGCGGCGACAGCGCTGTCGACGTGGGTGGGATCGGCCAGGCCAGACCAGACGGTCGAGGAAGGGTGGGCGGGATTGGTCGAGGTGATCGCGCTGGGGCCTGCGGGGAGGGGGAGCCATCGCCCGCCGATGAGGTTTGATGGCGGACGCTGGAGTGAGGCGTGTTTCATGGTGCGCTACGCCCTGTTGCCGGCCTTGTGGGTCCGCTTGGCCTTGGCTTTGGCCTTGGGGCGTGAGATCGGAGCGGCGACGGTCCTTTCGCTCGAGCGGGGGGGCGCCTTGCGCTTGGCGCGGGACTCAAAGGGCGTGAAGCCGCCGGGCATCCCGACCTCTGCGTTCAAGGCCCGCATCGCGATCTCGTTGACGCTCACGCGTCCCTGCTTGTCGACGCTGAACTCGGTCTCGACGGCGCGGAACTCGCCGTCGGAGTGCAGGACGCTGACGATCCCGTGCTGCGTGCTCTTGCCCGCGGTCAGGGGTTCGCCGATGGTGGCGCGGCGCGTGTGTTTGACGAGGCTCACGTGATCAGTGGCGGCTTCGAGGTGCGGGCCGCCGTCGAAGGGGTCGACGAAATCCTTGAATGCAAAGCCAAGGCGTTCGAGAGTTCGTCGGGCCGAGGCGGTCTCGGGGCCGACCTGGGCGACCTGGTTGAGAACTTCCAGAGGGAGCAGCGTGAGGTAGATGTCGTCCTTGGGGAGGAGTTCGTCGATGAAGAGCCGGTTGTGCTGGCAGAAGCGATCGGCCTCGGCGTACTTGACTGGAATGAACTTGCGGCCGATGTGATCCCAGAAGACGTTGTCGCCGTCGCTGGTGACCTGGGCCATCATCTCGGCGATGATCCGATCCGCGAACGTGGTCCGGTACAGGGCCATGAAGTGGAAGCGGACGAAGCTGATGAGCCTGCCGGGGTGGTCTTTGTGTCCGCGGAATGCGGGCTGGATGATGAGGCCGCCGATCTCGGTGGGGCCGCTGGTGTCGGCGTTGAGGCGAGCGACGAGGTGGTGGGTGCCAAAGCCGAGTGAGTGGCTCTTGAACTCGCGGCGGATGAGCTTGAAGGAGTAGTTGGGGTTTCCCGGGCCGCCCATGTGGGCCTTGATCTGCGAGGTGCCGACGACGCCGCCGGATTCGGTGTCTTCGAGGGTGAACATGAAGACGTCGGAATCTCTGGATGCGAGGCCGGAGATGTGCGCGCCGGGTTCGGGCAAAGTGAGGGGCGCGCCCGTTGCGATGCGGAGGAAACAGTCGCGGCTGTGCTGGATTTTGGCGGCGATGAGTCGCTCATCGGGCGGGAGGTTGATGAAGTAGACCATGCGGGCCAGCTTGAGGAGCGTCCCGACGTCATCGGCCTTGGATTGTCGGATGAGGAACATGCGATCGAGTGTAGACCCAAGGGCCCCTCCAACCCTTTGCGGAGGAGATCCGAATCAGGTCCGGAGGATGTAAAGAGCTGGAAATGAACGGGTTATGGGTGCGGTGAGGCTCGTGACTTCCACGAGCCCGACCGGCGTGCGAACATGAAACTAGAAAAGGCCCGGCGGATCCTCCACCGGGCCTTGGTTCGCTGTGCGTGGGTTTATCCGATTCTCAAGCCGCTTCGCGCTTTTCGGGGGTTTCGGGCTTGGTGCCGGCGACGCCGTCGCGCGTGCAATAGAAGAGGTCGCTGGTGATGGGGTAGGGGAGGCGTTTGTAGTCCTGCTGGACGCGAGAGTGGAGGCGGTGGACGAACTTGTCGGGGCCAAGCGAGAGAGCGACGAGCATGTCGCGGGCCGGGGTGGCGACGTAGAAGTCGCCGCCCAGGGTGGGGGCGAGGCGGGCGTGGAGGTCGGTGAGCAGGAGGCGGGCGGCGTCGTAGCCGTCGTGGTGGCCCAGGATGGCGGCGCGTCCGCCTTCTTTGGACTCGACGAATTGGACGTCGAGTTCGGGGGCGTAGCGGTCGAGGTTCTCGCGGGCCATCATCTCGACGTCGTCGATGGTGATGCCCCAGCGGATGACTTGCTCGGTGGTGATCGAGACGGTCATTTGCGGGAGGTCGGTGACAAAGACGATGGCTGTGTCGTTGACGAACGGCACGTGGGCGACCTGCTCTTTGGCGAGATGTTCGAAGATGGACTCGGGCTGGATGCGGGGCATGATGCGGGGGCGGGCGAAGTCCAGGGACATGGTCATCACCCGCGAGGCGTCGGAGGCAAAGAGCTGCTCGACGTAGTGCTGGATGATATCGGGCCCTCGATCGGGCTCGTTGGTGACCATCCGGTAAAGATTTTCGAGGTCGAGCCGGCGTCCGTTGACGAGGATCTCTCGCGGGCCGGTCAGGTCGACGGAGAAGTCCGGCTGTTTGTCTCGCAGGAGTTGCGCGACCATCTCGGCGAACGCTTCGGGCTCATAGGGAAGACCGGACATGCACCACGCCCTTTCAAAAGCGGTGAGCCGGTTTGGTTTGGCAAAGCGCCAGGGACCTCTACGGCACCGCTCGCGCTGCATTCATCGATCCCATTCGGGCCCGATGCCACTCTCTGTTCCATGATTCAATTGAGTATCTGTCACGGGCGATGAGTGTGCGGGACCTTCGCGTGTTGGGGGTCGTGCCGGTCCTGTCGCGCGGGGGAGATGACGGGGTTGAGGCGCGAGGGTTCCCATAAGAGGCGACCTTGGAGGGGCATGGAGGCACCGGGCCTGGGCGCGACGGCGAGGCGAATGCGGGGCCTGTCGGCCGAGAATCCCGTGTAGAGCATTTGCTTGCCGGGCGATTTGCCCCCGGTGGGCGGATGAGCGAGGCACCTGCCTTAAGGGGTCTTTGGGGGGACGCGACGGCCGGTGTGGGGGGTTGGTATAATGGAGTTGCCGCGTGGAGCGATCTGTGCGTCAATTGTTCGTAGGGGTTGTCCTTGTCGGGGGACGTGCGGCGTGTGGATCTGAAGAGATCGTGGTTCAACAAAGATTCGGGAGTCTGTCCATGACCGAGCAGGAAATCGAAGCCAAAGTGATCGAGATCGTCGCCGAGCAGCTCCAAGTGGAGAAGGGCAAGATCACCCGCACGACGGCCTTCGTCGAGGACCTCAACGCCGACAGCCTCGATCAGGTCGAGCTGGTGATGGAACTTGAGGACGAGTTCGGCACGCCGATCCCCGACGATCAGGCCGAGAAGCTCAAGACGGTCGGGAACGCGATTGATTTCATCAAGACAGCCAAGGCAGGCAAGTAAGCCGGGGTCCCCCCGAAAAGGGATCGCGTGAGCACAAGTGGAAAACCGCGAGTGGTGATCACCGGCATGGGCGCGGTGACGAATCTTGGTCATGATGCCGTGGCGACATGGGCGTCGATGCGCGAGGGTCGCAGTGGCATCACGCTCATCGAGGGCGAGGAATTCGTCCGCTACGAGGGGCACTGGGACTGCAAGATCGCGGGCCAGGTCAAAAAGTGGGATCCGACGGCGACGGGCGTGATCGATGGGAAGGAAGCCCGTCGACTCGACCGCGTGACGCACCTTGGCCTGGGCGCTGCCGCCGAGGCGGTTCGTCAGGCCGGCATCGATTTCTCCAAGCACGACCCAGAGCGCTGCGGCGTTGTGGTCGGCTCGGGCATCGGCGGCATCCGCACGATCGAAGAGCAGATGGTGGTGCTGCAGGAGCGCGGGCCCGATCGCCTGAGCCCTTTCACCGTCCCGCGTCTGATGGTCAACGCGACGGCCGGGAACATCTCGATCCGATATGGGCTCAAGGGGCCAAGCTCCGCCCACGCGACGGCGTGCGCGAGTTCGGGGCATGCGATCGGCGAGGGGATGGACCACATCCAGCGTGGCTGGGCCGACGCGGTGATCGCGGGCGGAGCCGAGGCCGCGGTGACGCCCCTGTGCATCGGCGCGTTCATGACGATGAAGGCCCTGTCGACGCGGAACGACGCGCCGTCGAAGGCGAGCAGGCCGTTCGACAAGGATCGCGACGGGTTTGTGATGGCCGAGGGCGCCGCGATGCTGGTGCTTGAGAGCGAGGAGCACGCCAAGCGGCGCGGGGCGACGATTTATGCCGAGCTTCTGGGCGTGGGCAACACCTGCGACGCCGGGCACATCACCGCGCCCGACCCGATGGGCGGCGGGGCGGCCCGCTCGATGAAGATGGCTTTGCGCGAGGCGCGTCTCAACGCCGAGCAGATCGAGTACGTCAACTGTCACGGGACGAGCACGCCGCTGGGCGACAAGGCCGAGGTGGCGGCGGGCCTCTGGGTCTTTGGCGACCACGCCAGGAAGTCGGCGGGCGGACGGCTGATGATGAGCTCGACCAAGTCGATGCACGGGCACACGCTGGGCGCGTCGGGCGCGGTCGAGATGATCGCGTGCGTGCACGCGGTGCGTGACGGGGTGATCCCGCCGACGATCAACCTGGACAACCCCGACGAGGGGTTCGACGTTGATCTTGTGCCACACCACGCCCGCGAGCGCCGGATTCGCTACGCGATGAACAACACGTTTGGATTCGGTGGGCACAATGTGACGCTGATCGTCGGGCGCTACGAGTAAGCGTCCGTCGCCCTTCCCCGAAACATTGGAGCGTTCCGATGCAGCATCGCCAGCACGTCGTCAGCTATCTCAAGTGGGTCCGCGCGATCTCCGTGTCACTGCTGAAGGACTGGCCCCAGGACAAGTTCGCCCACCAGCTCCAGCCCACCGACAACCATCCGATCTGGGTGATGGGCCACTTGGCCAGCACCGACACCTGGATCGGCGGCCTGTACGGCATCAAGGGCACCGAGGTGCCCGAGTCGTACTCGAAGCTCTTTGGCCCCGGCTCCAAGCCCTCGGAGAAGGACGCCTATCCCTCCGCCTCAGACGTTCGCGCGACCTTCGAACGGACCCGGGGCGCCCTGCTCGCCTGGCTTGAGGAGGCCCCCGAGACGGTGCTCGACGCGTCGATCAAGGAGAAGACCGGCGGCTTCGCCGACGACGGGTGGGACGCGATGCTCAAGCTCGCCTGGCACGAGGGGCTGCACTTCGGGCAGGTGGCGACGATCCGTAAGGGCCTGGGGTTGCCTCCGGTCATGGGTTGACCGAGGCGCGTCAGAAGTCGCGGCGGCAGAAGATCCATCCCGCGATCGACAGCATCAGGAACTCAAAGCCCAGCGAGGTGCCCAGCACCCACGCGGTGGAGCGTGAGGCCAGCGCGTTCTGAATCCGGCGCTGCATCTCCACCTGCTGCTTTCGGGTCATGGGGCCGAACGGCCCGTCGTCGGAGATCTCGTTGGCGTCCGCTCCGCCGACGTTGGGCAGGAGATCGCCGAACTTGCGTTTGAGCAATTCGACGGTCTCGGAGGTCTTGGGCAGCCCGGTCTTGACGCCCGTCACGATGCGTTCGATCGTTCGGATGGTCGTGGCCCACTCGCGTTCATCGTCGAGCTCTTTGCGCGAAGAGGCCAGGAACGGGTTGGCGATGTCGAGCTGCTCCTTGGTCGGTTCGACGGGAGGTTGGCCTTCGACGGGCGGGTTGGCGGCGGCGAACGTCTCGCGGGCGGCCTTCTCTTTGCGTTCGATGGTCGCCGTGATGCGTTCCTGGGCCATCTCTTTCTGGACGCGGATCGTGAGCACGACGCTGTCGGCGGTGTTGAGCAGGAAGCACGCGAACCAGACGATGATGGTGATGATGATCGAGGTGAGCGCCGAACGGGTCACGATCCCCACGAGCACGCACAGGCTGAAGAGGTAGCTGTAGAAGAGGACCATGATGGGGATGGCCCAGAAGATCACGGGATGCCAGACCCCGCCGCGGATCCCGAACACGACGAAGCACGCGACGGTGAAGACGCTGACCTGCAGGGCGGTGAAGAGCAATCCCGCGACGTACTTGGTGAGAAAGAGGCGGAGCCTGGAGATCGGCTTGGCGAGCATGAGATCGATCGACCCGCCCGTGACCAGGTCGGGGAACATGCTGCCGGTGGAGACCAGCGCCAGAATGACCGCGCCCCACGCCAGCCAGACGGGAACACCGAAGGCGCCGAAGATGTACTTGTAGAACCGGTCGGCCGGCATCGTGCGGCTGTTGAAGAAGTTCGAGTCGATCGTCCATTGGAGGACCTGGAAACCTTTGGCGTTCACGCCCAGGCACGCGAAGGCCGCCACCACCAGCAGCGAGATCCCGATCGCCAGCCAGAAGAGCTTGCGGCTGGAGAGCTCGCGGTACGCGTCGACAAGCAGGGCCCAGGTCTGGATCACTTGGCGTCTCCCTTCTTCTTCATCGCGGCACCGGGCGTCATCTCACGCCCCTCCTGATCGATGATCGCCTCCATGAACAGGTCCTCGAGCGACGGGCGGAACGGCTTCACCAGCTTGATGGTGTGCCCGGCTCGACGGATCGTGTCGATGATCGGCTGCACCGTTGCGGGGTCGTCGCCGCGCACACGAAGGACCCCCTCGCGAATCACGGCCGCGGCGGCGGTGCTGTCGAGCCACCGGCACCCTTCCCAGCCCTTGGGGACCTCGCCGTGCCAGCGTGTGCTCATCGCCTCGAGGATTGCGGTCAGCACCAGCTGGGCCTCGGCGGGATCGCCCACGATCTCGATCTCGTACTGCTTGCGGTCGCGTGTCAGCTCGTCGAGCGAGCCCTGTCTGGCGACCTCGCCCTTGACCAGGATCGCCACGCGGTCGCAGACCATCTCGAGCTCGCTGAGCAGGTGGCTGTTGAGGAAGACCGTTTTGCCGGCGGCCTTGAGCCTCTGCACCATGACGCGGATGTCGCGACGGCCGATTGGGTCGACGCCGTCGGTGGGCTCGTCGAGGATGATGAGATCGGGGGAGTTGACCAGGGCCTGGGCGATTCCGACGCGCTGGCGCATGCCCTTGGAGTACGTGCCCACGCGCCGGTTGGCCCAGTCGGACATGCCGACGAAGTCGATGAGCTCGGCGGCCTTGGCCTTGCGCTGCGCCCGGCGGACGCCGCTCATGGCGCCGAAGAACTCGACGACCTGGCGGCCGGTGAGGTACTCGGGAAAGCGGTGGTGCTCGGGCAGGTAGCCGACGCGGGCGAGCGTCGACTTCTTCCCCACGGGGGCCCCGAGGACGTGCCCGCCGACGGTGGTGGGGCGAATGACGGTGGTGATGATTTTGACGAGCGTCGATTTGCCGGCGCCGTTGGGGCCAAGGAGCCCGAAAACTTCTCCTTTGGCGACCTGCATGTCGATGCCGGCCAGCGCGCGAACCTTGCCTTTGTAGACCTTCGAGACGTTGCGGACATCAAGTGCCCAATCGGCAGAAGCCGTGCTGCGTGCTGCGTGCTGCGTGCTGCGTGGTGGGGACTGGATCGTTGGTTCCATCATGAATCCTTGCCTTTTTCTTTGCCTTCGTCCAATCGTCGGGCAATTGAGGATCTGAGTGCACCCACGAGCTGATTTGCGGAGAGGGCGACCGTGGCGGTTTGCTCGTACTGAAGCGTAGAAATCAGTTCGGCATCGAGAGCGACATAGAGGAGAGATGGTACCTCCGCACAGGAGGCTTTGGAAATCGAAAGGGCCTGGTGGAATTCCTTTGGCCGGCTTCGCTCGAATCCTTCGGCGATATTGGACATCACCGACACCGAAGCGCGACGAATTTGGCCGCACAGAGCCCGGTCTTGCTTCATGGCCGTCGTGGTACAAAGCCCATAGACGACCTTGGTCAGCTCTCTCGCCCGTTGCCACGCCAGCAGGTCTTCAAATCGTGAAACACCCAAGTGTCGTTCTCCCTGCCTTTGACGCAGCACTCAGCACGCAGCACCCAGCACGTCGTTCTCCCTGCCTTTGACGCAGCACTCAGCACGCAGCACCCAGTACGTGTCTCCCCTCCCCATCGGGTTTCCTCGCCACGACATGAAACACATGCCAGTGTTTGGCGTTCCCCTCCGCGTCCTGCCCATCCTTCTCGCTTTCCTCGAACTGTACTTGGAATAGCCCGTCGAGCATTTCTTCTACCTGCTCGCGGGCGAAGTGGCTGCGGCCCGGGATGGACGCCCACGAGTCCTTGGGCCCGAAAAACTGCCCCGCAAAGTATCCGCCCGGAGCCAGGACCAAACGAATCCACGACCACACGAAGGCGAAGTTGCTGGGATGGACGAACGGCAGGGAGAACGACGCGTTGACGATGTCGAATGGGCCCGATTGCCCGGCCGCACTCGCAAAGCCCTCGATCGCCGTGCCCACCACCCGAACCCGATCGGCATCGTCTCCGGAGATCGACTCGTGGATCCGGCGCGCCGAGTCGGGGTGCGGGTCCACCGCCACCACGCGAAAGCCGCGGCGGAGCAGCTCGCGTGTGTCGCGTCCCTCGCCGGCCCCCAGGTCGATCGCCAGGTGATCCCTGGTGCGCTCGGCCCTGTCGGGATCCTTCTCCCACTCGTCCAGCGCCAGGATCAGCGTGTCGCGCGGCGGCTTGCCGGCTACGGCGTCGTAGTAGGTCGTCCAGTCGCGATCTCCCCAGGGATTTGCCATACTGTGACACCAATGTACGGTAATCTCCGAGACTTTGTGCAGGCCCTGGATCGTGCCGGCGAACTCAGGCGCGTGGCGGCCCCGGTCTCGCCCATCCTTGAGATCACCGAACTTGCCGATCGCCAGAGCAAGGCCAGGGCCCCGAACCTGCCCCACGAATCGACCCGGCGGACCGACCCTCGCTTCTGCGATCGCGGCGGGCACGCCCTGCTTTTCGAGAATGTCGAGGGGTCGGATATTCCCGTGCTCATCAACGCCTGGGGGAGCTACCGGCGCGTTGAGATGGCCCTGGGAGCGGCCGCCGGGTTGGAGTCGATCGCGGCACGCCTGGGCGAGCTCGTCAAACCCGAGCCGCCCCGGTCGCTGGGCGAGGCCTGGACCAAGGCTCGCCAGCTGCTGCCGCTCCTGCGCATTCCGCCCAAGCGGCGCAAGGGGAGCGGGGCGTGCCAGGAGGTTGTCAAGACGGGCGATGCGGCGGACGTGACGCGGCTGCCCTTGATCCGCTGCTGGCCCCACGACGGCGACTACGCCGCGCTGGGCTATCCGCCCGGCGTCAACGACGGCATCCCGGGGCTTGGGAGCGGGCCCGAGTGGGAGACGAGCTTTCGCGGGCGGTACATCACGCTGGGCGGCATCCACACCATCCACGCGAGCGATGAGGGCAATCCAAAGCCTTCGAGCCACAACATCGGCATGTACCGCGTGCAGCTTCTGGGCAAGGGGCGGATGGCCATGCACTGGCACATGCACCATGATGGTGCACGCCACTGGCGATCGTGGAAGGCCAAAGGCAAGCCGATGCCCGTGGCGATCGTGCTGGGGGGCGAGAGTGTGATGCCGTACGCGGCGACCGCTCCGCTGCCCCCGGGCATCAGCGAGCTTTTGCTCGCGGGGTTCCTCAATCGCGGCGGCATTCCGATGGTCATGGGCAAGACGGTGCCAATTTGGGTGCCGTCGAACGCGGAGATTGTCATTGAGGGGTATGTGAGCCATGAGGCGGGCCTTGTCGGATGGGACCCCAGGGAGCGCACGCAGCACGCAGCACACAGCACGCAGCACGTTTCTTTGGGTCCCGGCGCCGTCTTTGAGGGCCCCTTCGGCGACCATACCGGGTTCTACTCGATGCCGGATCGGTATCCGATACTCGACGTGACGGCCATCACGCACCGGCGTGATCCGATCTATCCCACGACGGTTGTGGGTTTGCCGCCGCAGGAGGATTACTTTTTGGGCAAGGCGACCGAGCGGATCTTTCTGCCGCTGCTCAAGACGTTGATCCACGACATCGAGGACTACGACTTGCCGATTTTCGGGGCGTTCCACAACTGTGCGTTTGTGAAGATCAAGAAGGAGTATCCATTCCAGGCGCGGCGTGTCATGCACAGCATCTGGGGCGCGGGGCAGATGGCGTGGACCAAGTCGATCTTTGTGGTCGACAAGGATGTCGATGTGCACGATCACCTTGCGGTGCTGCGGGCGGCGTCGGAACATTGTGCGCCCGGGCGCGATGTCGAGGCGGCCAATGGACCGGTTGACATTCTCGACCACGCGGCACCGCGACTGGGCGTCGGAATGAAGATTGGCTTCGACTGCACACGCCAGGTCGAGGGGGAAGAGACGCGATCTGTCATTGGCGGTGCGGCGGTGGGGGCGGCCGTGGGAGTGAACGCACTGGTCGCGAGCGTCGAGCTGCGAAGGTCCATCGAGAGCGAGGTCAAGCGGGTTGAGGGTGTGGTCGATGCACGCATGCCCGACGCGCTGGGTGGCGGGTGGCTGCTGATTCGGTCACGCAAGGACAAGGCGGGGCAGGGGGCGGAGGCCGCCCGGCGCGTTGAGAGGGTACTGGCCGCTTCGCCTCCGGCGGCGTTGCGGGTGATCATTTTGGGCCCGGATGTTGAGATCGGGAAGGTTGACGAGGCCTTCTTTCACTGGCTGGCCAACACCGACGCGGGGCGAGACCTAAGGGTCGTGGGCGAGTGTCAGACAGAGATCTATGACGCGACGCCCAAGATGCCAGGAGACGAGGCACACGGATTGCCCGTGCGGGCGTGGCCGCCGATTATCGTGATGACGGAGGAAGTCAAGGCGAAGGTGTCGGCGATGGGTTTGTGATCAGAGCCCGACGCGCCAGCGAGGGAAGGCGTGGGGCCTGCTTGGGTGTCATTCAACGCAAAGGACCATCGGCCACTGTGGGTAGAACCACTCGAAGCGCCATGATGAGGTGAGCGATCTGTCGGCTCAGGTCGGACTGGTATGTCGGCGTGCCCGGCTTGGCGTGCTCTACAAAGACCGTCGGGTCAATCACGCCCGCAAGAGTTTCAATGAATCGGGCTTCGGAAGGACACGCCAAAACTTTGTTTCGGCGTCTGTATTCGGCGCTCACCACGAAGGCAGTCAGGTCCCCGCCGAACTCCACGTCTCTGACTACCCAGAGCTCCGTCGTATGGCGTTGAAAGATCAGACCCGTGAGCAGCGCCGATCGGACTTCTTCGACACTGGAGGGCCACATGGCGAGCACCGCGGGGCAGAGTGCGACATTCAGCAATTGGATGAATGCCGTGGCCTCCAAACCGCCGGGACTTTCTGAAATCGGGCCCTGCATGTCTCGCCCGAACAGTCGCTGAATCCAATCGAGCATGGCTTTCTTCTGCTTTCAGGTAGTTTGTCTTAATCTTGAGCCGTCGACCAGGATCCAGCGGCCTAACAGCCGGAAGACATTGTACTGGGAGAGCGTTTGCGTCGAATGACACTTTGGGTTGCCGTACGCCCACCCTCGCTGGCGCGTCGGGCTCTGATGGCGTCGGGCTCTGACTCACGCCCATTGCGACCTTTTTCCGATATTCATCTCGTGCCCCGCACCCGCCACACCCTGCGCATCAAGGACCCCGACGCGGTCGCCGTCGCCCCCAAGGTCGACCTGCCGGCGCCCTTTGCCCGCTCCCGCGATGGGTTCGTCGGCTACCTCCGCGTTGAGTGCGGCCTCGCTCCAGCCTCCATCGCCAGCTACCAGCGCGACCTCCGCGATCTGTTCGTCGATCTGATCGAAGCGGGCGTCCCTTCGCCCGAAGAGGCCACTTCGCGGAATCTCGTCGCCCACATGCAGTCGCTCAAGCGCGACAAGAAGATGCAGGCCTCCAGCGTCGCTCGGCATAGGGCCACCATCCGTGTCTATTACCGCTGGCTCCTGATCCAGAACCGGCTCATCGAGAACCCGGCCGATTTGCTCGAGCGCCCCACGACCTGGAAGCGCGTGCCGGGCACGCTCTCGCCGGGGCAGGTTCAGAGGCTGATTGCCGCCGCGTCGCCACGCAACTCACCCAAGGCCAGCACGCGGGCCGACAAGGAACAACCAGCCTTGTGGATCCGTGATCGGGCGCTGCTCGAACTCATCTATTCCAGCGGCCTGCGCGCGTCGGAAGTCGGCACCGTCTGCGTCTCCGACTTCGTCATCGACCGAAGAACGAAGGCGGGCTCGATCCGCGTGGTGGGCAAGGGCGGCAAGCATCGTCTCGTGCCCGTGGGCGATCCGGCCCGCGATGCGCTCAACGACTACATCAAGGACTGCCGCGCGAAGCTGCTCAAGGGTGATGGCAAGGACCTGGGGCGGATCTTTCTTTCGGTGAGGGGGCGGCCGCTGGAGCGTGTGGCGATCTGGCAGCTCGTCAAGCGGTACGCGCGGCTCGCGGGCCTGCACAATGTCCACCCGCACACGCTGCGTCACAGCTTCGCGACGCATCTGGTCTCGGGCGGGGCCGACCTGCGTGTGGTGCAGGAACTGCTCGGGCACGCCGACATCGGCACGACCGAGATCTACACGCACGTCGACCGCTCGCGCCTGCACGCGATGGTCGAGCGGATCCATCCCAGGAACAGGATCGCCCTGGCTGGCGATCGTGACTGGTAGTCCTCTACCATGCTGGCGATGACGATCTACCTCATGGGGCTGCGCGGCAGCGGAAAGTCGACGGTGGGACGCCTGTTGGCGATGCGCCTGGCGGGCGACTTTGTCGATCTGGACGATCTGACGCCCGGGGTTCTTGGGTCTGCGACTGCGGCCGACGCGCTGCGCCAGCATGGAGAGCCCGCTTTCCGGCAAGCGGAGCGCAAGGCGCTTGATGATCCGCGGGTGTTGGCTGCGGCCGTCGTCGCGTTGGGCGGCGGCACACCCACAGCTCCGGGCGCCCAGGGCGAGTTGCAAGCGCGAGCGGCCAGGGGCGACCGGCTTATCTACCTTTGTGCCTCTCCCGCGACCCTTCGCAAGAATCTCGCCAAGACTGATGTCACAACCCGGCCGTCGCTGACGGGTGCTCACCCGCTCGATGAGATCGAAGTCGTGCTCAAGCGTCGCGATCCGATTTTCCGAGCGTTGGCAGCAACGATCATCGAGATCGACGAAATGACGCCTGAACAGGTGGTTTCGCTGATCAATCGACCCAGCAAGTGAGCGAGGTTGGCGGGAAATACCCTTTCACGACACGAACAAATCACAATCGACTCTTGACTCCTTGGTGGCGACCTGCTTCCGTAGTCGTCGGTCGAGCATCCAAGCGGGTGGTTGGGGTCAGAATTCCAATGCCGCCGAGGTGTCGTGAGCCGACATTACCCGCTCTGTCTGCTGTACGGATTGTTGTCGTGAATGAGTTCTATGGCCAAAAAGGCAAAAACCGCCACTTCGCCTGAGTCCGCTCCGTTTGCCGCGGGGGCCGGGGCTGCCGTGGCCTCTCCGCCCGCCAAAGCGGCGAGCGGTGGGGGGGGTGGAGGGGGACGCAAGGGCAAGGCGGGCGGATTCCGCACCTTCAAGGCGTACGCGATCGGGTCGGCCAAGGGGAAGGATCTGGTGATCGTCGAGTCGCCGGCGAAGGCCAAGACGATCAACAAGTATCTGGGCGAGCACTACCACGTGATGGCGTCGGTGGGGCATGTGCGCGATCTGCCGAGCCGCAACCCAAAGGGTGTGAAGAGTCCGGTGCCGGGGGTGGACCTTGAGCATGACTTCAAGCCGACGTATGTGATCACCGAGGACCGTGAGACGGTGATCAGGGATATCAAGCGGGCGTGCAAGGATGTGGAGTCCACCGGCGGAACGGTCTGGTTCGCAACCGACTTGGACCGCGAGGGTGAGGCGATCGCGTGGCACCTTGCGCAGGAGCTGGGGATTTCCAGCAAGCAGGCCAAGCGCGTGATCTTCCCGGCCATCACCAAGGGGGAGATCGAGAAGGCGTTCAAGAATCCGCACGCGATCGACGAGGACCGCGTCAACGCCCAGCAGGCGCGGCGCATCCTCGACCGCATCGTGGGCTACCAGGTCTCGCCGCTCTTGTGGAAGAAGGTCGCCAGGGGGCTTTCGGCCGGGCGCGTGCAGAGCGTCGCGGTGCGGCTGGTTGTGGATCGCGAGCGGGAGATCAAGGCGTTCATTCCCGACGAGTACTGGGCGGTCGAGGCGTTCTTCACGCCCGAATTGGCCAAGGCCGCGGGGCTTGCGAAGGCGTTTGCCGAGTTTGCGGGTCAGCGTGACGAGAAGGGCAACGGCCCGCTCGTCAAAGCGATCAACGCGTGGCTGGGCGATCATGCGGGTATCCGGGGCGAGCTGGTCGAGATTGGCGGCTCAAAGTTTGAACTCAAGGGCTCCGGTGACCTCACCAAGCGAGCGATGGAGATCGCCAAGGCCGCCGGGCTGACGAATGTCACGACCGCGACCAAGGAAGACCCCAAGGGCAAGGGCCCGGCGAAGTTTGTTCGCACGGTGAGCGGCATCGTCGATCCGACGACGCCGTACCAGATCGCCTCGATCGAGACCAAGCGCACGACGACGCGACCCACCGCCCCGTTCATCACCAGCACGCTCCAGCAGTCGGGCAGCACTCGCCTTGGCTTTGGCGCCCAGCGGACGATGCGCACGGCCCAGACGCTGTACGAGGGTGTCGATATTCCCGGCGAGGGGCCTGTCGGTCTGATCACGTACATGCGTACCGACTCGACGCACCTGTCGAAGGAAGCCCTCGACATGGCCCGCGGGTACATCGCCAAGAACTTTGGCGATAAGTATTTGCCCGAGAAGCCCAACTTCTTCTCGTCGTCAAACAAGGATGCGCAGGAGGCCCACGAGGCGATCCGCCCGACCTCCGCCGATCTTTCGCCAGCCAAGGTGCGTCGGGCGCTCAACGACGATCAGTTCAAGCTCTACTCGCTCATCTGGGAGCGGTTCATCGCCAGCCAGATGGTGCCGGCGGAGTGGGATTCGACCGCTGTGCTGATCCAGACGGGCGCGAAGGTCTCGCCGACGTTGACGTTCCGGGCTACGGGGCGCGTCCTGGTCTTCGACGGCTTCTACAAGGTGACGGGCGTGCCCAAGGCGGCCGACGAGCAGACGCTGCCGTCGCTGAAAGAGAAGCAGCCGGTCGCGCCGTTCCATATTCAGCCCGAGCAGAAGTTCACGAGCCCGCCGCCGAGGTACACCGAGGCGGGGCTGATCAAGGTGCTTGAGTCCGAGGGGATCGGGCGGCCCAGCACGTACGCGTCGATCATCGGCGTGATCCAGGACAGGAAGTATGTGGAGCAGGCCGAGCGGAGGTTCTACGCGACCGACTTGGGCGAGGTCGTGACCGACAAGCTCATCGAGGCGTTCCCCGACATCATGGACCTGGGGTACACGCGGGACATGGAGCAGCAGCTCGACAAGGTCGAGGAGGACCATCTCGACTGGGTCGACATGCTCAAGAAGTTCTACGGCCCGTTCAAGAAGCGCATCGCGGAGGCCGAGATCACCCTCGTGCACGCCAAGGCCGAGAGCGTGCCCGCTCCCGCCGAGTACAAGTGTCCCAACTGCGGGAGTCCGACGGTCTACAAGTTCGGCAAGAACGGGCGGTTTCTGTCGTGCTCGACCTACTCCGCCGAGTCGACGTGCAAGTTCGCGAGCCCGGTTGATCGCGACGGCGTGCCACGCCCCGCGGCGGCGGCGGTTGATATCGCCTGCCCCAAGTGCAAGTCGGCGATGAACAAGCGCGTGGGCAAGTTCGGGCCGTTCCTGGGGTGCCCGCGTTACAGCGACAAGGCCAACCCGTGCGACGGCATTTTGAACATCGACAAGAAGGGCAAGGTTGTTGCTCCCAGCCCCAAGCCGCTGGTGACCGAGCTTCCCTGCCCGATCTGCAAGAGCCCGATGAACCTGCGCAACGGCCTCCGCGGGCTGTGGCTGGGGTGCTCGCGGTTCCCCAAGTGCCGTGGACGCGGCAAGTGGAACGAGGTTCCCGAGGAGCAGCGCAAGGTGCTCGAGGTGGCGATGCTCAACCACGAGCAGAAGAACCCCACGCCCATCATCAGGACGATGGCGGGGGTGGCGCTGACCGACGAGAAGGGCAAGCCTCTGGCCACGGCGCCGACGGTCGACGCCCTGGGCGGCGGCACGGGCGAGCCCGAGACGCTCGAGTCGGTCGCCGACGAGATCGGGATTTAGCTTCCTGGCGGCACTGCTCTCCTGAGCAGTGGATTCCTGGATCTCCGGACGCACCGCTCTGGAGAGCGGTGCCACCAAGAGCGGTGCCACACCGGTACCATCCTGCATGGCAAGGCGGTCCAGGGCCGAGACAATCACGCTGGTGGGGCTCGTGGTGAACCTCGTGCTCGCGGGGCTCAAACTGGGCGCGGGCATCGTTGGGCACTCGTACGCGCTCATCGCCGACGCGATCGAGTCGCTGGGCGACATGGTGGGCAGCGTGGTCATATGGAGCGGGCTGCGGTACGGCGCGGTGCCCCCAGACGACGATCATCCCTACGGGCACGGCAAGGCCGAGGCACTCGCGGCGATCTTTGTCTGCGCTCTCCTGCTGTTTGCGGGTGTCTCGATCGGCGTCGCATCGGTCCACGAGATCATCACGCCCCACCACGCCCCGGCACCGTTCACGCTCGTGGTGCTGATCTTCGTCGTGGGGGTCAAGGAGACGATGTTCCATGTCACGAGGCGCACCGCCCGCACCGAGGGGCACACCGCGGTGGAGACCGACGCGTGGCACCATCGCGCCGACGCCATCACGAGCATCGCGGCGTTCATCGGCATCTCGATCGCCCTCATCGGCGGGCCGGGGTACGAGCCCGCCGACGACTGGGCGGCGTTGTTCGCGGCGGCGATCATCCTGGGGAACGCGTTGCTGCTGTGCAGGGCCCCGCTTCGCGAGCTGCTTGACGCCCGCCCGGCGGACATCCCCGAGCGGGCGGCGAAGATCGCGGGCGCGCTCGAGGGCGTTCGGGCGGTCGAGCAGTCGCACGCCCGCAAGGCGGGAAGCCGCTACTGGCTCGACATGCACGTGCAGGTCGATCCGGCGATGTCGGTGGCCGACGCCCATGTGGTCTCGGGCAAGGTGAAGGCGGCGATCAAGCGGGAGATGCCCGGCGTGATGGGCGTCTTGATCCACATCGAGCCGTATCAGGGCGAATTGGCCGACGCCTCAGCATGACGCGAGGGAGACGACCTGCCCGGGGATGTCGTCGAGGCGCGGGAGGTTCGAGAAGTCGACGGGAAGATAGACGCCGCGTTCGTGGTCGCTGTTGAGGATGACGGCGTTGGGCGGCACGAGGCGCACGCCGGTCTCGGCGTGCTCGTGCCCGATGATGAACATGTTGATCCCCCAGCGCTCGGTGAGGTCCTCGAGCAGTTCGGCGTCGTGCGAGCGCCCCCAGACCATGTTGTACGCCGCCCCGCGCAGCGGCTCGTAGTCCTTGGGTTCCAGGTCGCGGTCGAGGATCGTTGAGTCGAAGCGGGCCATCTGTCCGGGGCTGGGCAGGCTGTGGGAGCACAGGACGTGCTTACCGCCCGCGCGTTTGTCGAAGCCCAGGCACTCGCAGCGCAGGGCGATGGGCATGGACATCACGAAGTCGTGGATGGCCTTGGCGACTTCGGTTGCGTGGTCGGCGTAGGCGAAATCGAGGCCGGCGTTGAAGGCGTCGACGACGCGGACGCCGTCCTTGACGATCGCGGTGCCCAGCACCTGGGCGAGCTCGTGGTTGCCCAGGAGGGTGTGGACGCGCTGGGGATAGGCGGCCTTGAGGGCGGCGACGCGGGCCAGCGCGCGGAACGAGAAGTCCATCCCGTTGATGAGCCTGGGCGGATGGATGATCTCGTGGAGCGTCACGTGCCGGTCGAAACGGTCGGAGGAGGCGACGGCTCCCATGCCGGCGGCCTCGATGACGCGGGCCATATGCAGGGGGTTGTCGTGCAGGTCGCCGGTGGCGATCAGAACGCCCGGGGCGGCGACCGAGTCGATGGAGCCCTTGCGGCAGGAGGCGCCGAGATTGGCCTTGGCGCCCTCTCGGAAGAGATCACGCACGACGCCGGCGTCCTGAAGATTGAGCGTCACGAGGTCCATGGAGCCTGCGAGATTCCTTCCGCCGCGAGCGGGCGGCCCAAAGGTGGCAAGGAGCTTCGAGCGGGCGAGAAACGCCCCGGTGAGCGGGACAAGGCCCGGGAGATCAGGCCTTTAGATCAGGGTCTGGACCCGTCGGTGCTGTCGAGCGGGTTGAAGCCGCCGGTCCCCTCGCGCTTGGCGCGAAGGACGCCCAGCACGAGGCTGAGACGGTCGGCGACGTACTGCATCGAGGAGGGTCGATCGGCCGCGTCGACCTCGACGCTCTGCATGATGAGCTCGTTGAGGCGCGGGGGGATGCGATCGTTGAGCGTGATGGCGGGCTTGGCCTTCTCGATCATGTTGTCGTCGCGACGGCTGACGAGCGAGTCGCTGCCGGCGAGGGCGGTGGGCACCTTGGCGCGGGTGAGGAGGTAATACATCATCGCGCCCAGGTTGTAGATGTCGGTCTGGGCGGTGATGGGGCGGCAGTGCACCTGCTCGGGGGCGATGTAGTCGGGGGTGCCCTGGATGCGTTCCTTGACGGTGCCGGCCTTGCAGCTCTGGCCCAGGTCGATGATCTTGATGTTGCCGTCGGCCGCCATGACCACGTTGTTGGGCTTCATGTCCGCGTGGATGTATCCGACGCCGTGCATGTAGGCCAGGGCGTCGGCGACCTGGTGGAAGACGTCAACGGCCTGCTCGAACGTGCGTGGGGGCGAGCGGTCGAGGCTTTCGCCGTCGACCATTTCCATCACGACGTAAAGATCGGTAACGCCGGTGAGAAGGCCGGCGCGGCGTTTGATCATCCGTTCGATGCGCCGGATCCGGGGGTGCTTGAGCTGTCGGTTGATGTCGTACTCGGACTCGGCCTGATCGAGGAAGCGCTGGTCCTTGGGCTCGATCTTCTCGACGTGTTTGAGGGCCCAGATCTGTTTGGACTTGGGGTCCTGGACCAGGTAAATGATCGAGGCCGCACCGCGTCCCAGTTCCGACAGTACGCGGAAACCCTCCACCGTTTCTCCCTTCTTGTACTCCGTGAGTTGCCGAGTCATGCCCTGTTCTTTTCCCCGACGAGTGCCGTGCCTGTCGCTGATCCGGTCCTAACGCATCACTGCCGCTCGGCTTGCGGACTTGATCCATACGCCCGCCCGACGCCGACGGCTCCATCGCTTCTCGGTCGTTCCAGAAACTTCTGGGGCGGACGACCTCCGCCGGCCCCGCCCTGACTGGGTGGGAGGGGGAAAGATAGCCTCGCGAATGTCCTTCGTCACTTCAACATGCCTTGTCGCGTTCTCAAGCGACAAATCGTGCATCTTCCCGCGTGAGATTCCAAAGCAAAGGCCGCTCCGGTGGGAGCGGCCTGAAGGATTCGTCGGAGGGCCCTTGGGGGGTCAGCTGCCCGAGGCTGCTCCCAAGTTCGCCATGAAGCTCGTGTTAAGACCCGAGCCGACTTTGAACTCGACGCGGCTGGAGGGGATCTTGAGGGTGTTTGCGAGCTGAGCGACCAGGAGTTTGAGGCTCTCGGCCTGATCGTCGGTGACGCGGCTTCGCTTGGTGTCGCCCACGAGGCAGATGACCAGGGTGCCGTCGGTACCCAGGTCGCTGCCATAGGCGGAAGAAGCGGGCTTTTGCGAGCGCCAGCGTGGGCAGGGGCGGATCTGGCCGTCGGTGAGGTTGCGACCGTTGCCGATGACGAAGTGGTAGCCGATGCCGGTAGGCTCGCCGAGTTCTTTGGCGCGGGCGTCGAGGGTGTCGACGCTTGCGAAGGGCGCGCCGGTGTCAACAACGACGATGCGATCCCACGAGCGGAGCGGGACGGGGTTGTTGAAGATGGAGGCGAAGCTCTGGGCGGAGGTGGCCATGACCAGCGGCATGGGGGCGGTGTTGCGAGAGGACGAGCCCTGGCCGCCGATGGCGTAGAGCGAACCGCCGACGACGGTGAGCGTGACCAGCAACGTGGCCCAGACGATTCGGGCGCGCGTGTTGATGGTCGCGACCGCCTTGGCGTGTCCGCGGGTCTTGGACCTGGATGAAGATCGACGTGTGGCCATGCTGCGTTTCCGAACTCGACGAGTGTAGAGACCTGCCGCACTCTAGGATCGAATACAACAGGTGGGAGAGCGAGAGAATCGACGCTTTTGCGCACAAAAGTTGATAGTTGGTGAGAAATAATTCTTGCGGACCATCCGGCAACGCAGCCTGGATTTCGCGTGTCGTCCTGTCGTGGGGTGATCTCGCGCGACCACAAGCAATTGTGTTGGCGCAATTCAGTCGCGTCGAAGGAGCCGGCCGCGGATATTGGGTCGGTCCGCGCCAAACTCGTCCTCGACCGAGGAGGGGGCGCGCTGACTGCGAAGCGCGTCGTAGCGGTCGTACTGGCTGCGCGGCTCGTTGTCGGAGAGCAGAACCCGGCCACACCCCTGACACGCCATCGGCACAAGGATGGCCGCGGCGAAGAGCAGGACGAGGCGCCTGGAGCGGAAGTGGAAAGTGGGTCTCACAAAAGCAGTGTACCGCCCGGCGGGGCCGGGCGGCACACTGGGGGAGAGAGGAGAAGAGACTTGTGGGAGGTTCGCTCTCATATTTACGGATGATCTCGGGCTGTGGTTCGCTCAAACTTGACGTTATGAACCGATCAAAGAGCAAACAAAATCTGGTGGAGACGAGATTACGAGGTCGTTTGGTCGATGTTCAGGCGTCTGTCGTCGCGAGATTGGATCACGCCTTTGGCGAGCAGTTGTCGGACGCCCTCGTAGACCACCGCGCAGACCGCGGTGGCCACGTTGAGGGAGCGTTCGGCGGGCACCATGGGTAGAACGACGGCCCGATCGGGATAGCGGTCGGTAAGGGACGCCGGGAGCCCGCGGGTTTCTTTGCCGAAGACGAGCGCGTCGCCGCGCTGGAAATCGGTGTCGAAGACGGAGCGACGGGCCTTGGTCGAGAGGAACCAGAAGCGGGGAGGGTTCTCTGCGGCGAGGTAGTCGTCCCAGGAATCGTGCTCGCGGACGCCCAGGCGTGGCCAGTAGTCGAGGCCAGCGCGACGGCAGGCGTGGTCGGAGGTGTCAAAGCCCAGGGGGCGGATGAGGTGGAGGCGGCAGGCGGTGGCGACGCACGTGCGCCCGATGTTCCCTGTGTTATTGGGAATCTCGGGCTCGTGCAGCACGACATGGAAGAGCGGGTGGGCGAGCGGGCCAGTCTTTGGCTCGGCCGGATTCACTTCCGGCTTCACTTCCTTTGTGCCTTGATCCACGCGGCCTCGGCCTCGCGACGGGCGCGGGCGCCGGGGTCGACGGCCAGGACCTTGTCGAGCGCTCCGGCGAAGGCGGTCTCGCCGGCGAAGCCCCACCAGCGGCAGGTCCCGTCGCTGCTGATGACGGCGACCTGCGGGATGAAGAACTCGGTTGAGTTTTCGGGTTTGATGGTGGCGAAGAGCGAGTTCTCAAGGTCGAGGTACAACGGGTGCTCGATCTTGCGTCCCTTGGTGAAGGTCTTGAGGCGCGCCAACATCTTTTCCGCGTCTTTGTCGTCGGGGGAGGCGTCCTGCTCGCTGCCGCCCTTGGCGGCCTTGGCGTCGAAGATCACGCCGCCGATGGCCAGATCGCGTCCGACCCTGCGCTGGGCGAGATCGATGCCGTCGAGATAAGGCTCGAGCTTGTTGCTGGGGATGGTGTCTGGGTGGAAGAAGTAGAGGAGCGTGACGCGACCCTTGGTCTTGGGGGTCGAGGGGTGCCAGCCCGAGTCGGGCACGGCGAAGGCTTTGGGCTCGGGGAGTTTTTTGGTCTTCTTGTACTCATCGCGCTGCTGATCGGTCATGGGCGGGAGCGGCCACTCGGCTTTCTCGTAGTCCTCGGCGGAGGGAGTGCGGTAGGGCAGCTCGGGGATGTTGGTCATGTCGATTTTGGTGTTGACGTCGGAGGTGCGACGGGATTCCTCCTCGAGCAGGGCCTTTTGTTTGGCCAAGGTGGCATTGAGTTGCTCGGCGGAGGTGGCCGACTCGGTGGTGAGGCTCTTGACCGCGTCCTCGACTTTGTCGGACTGGATGGCGGCGAAGCGCATGTTGCCGGCCTTGTCGATCAGGTAGAAATCGGGGTCCTGTGAGGACTCGATCGACTTCCTGAACTCGTTCTTGGAGTCGTGGGCGAGGAGGAACTTGACGCCATCGGCGGGCTTGGTTTTTTCGGCGTCGGCCCAGCCGTCCTTGTCGTGGACGGCGACGACGATGAGGCCCTTCTTGGCGTAGGTCTCGGCGAGGGACTTGGCGATTTCCATGCCCTTCTTGGCTGGTTTGTACCAGCCGGAGTAGGTGACGATGAGAACGACCTTGCCGTTGGTGTCGGTTGAGGTGATGGCCGAGCCGTTCTGCCAGTCGGTGAGCTTTGCCCAGTTGGTGACTGGGAAGGCCTTGAGTTCAAGGGCGTTGAGTGTGAGTCGACGGGCACCCTCGCCCTTGCGGGTGATCTGCGGGTCCAGCACCGGGCTGGAGGCGGTGGGGCCCTTGGGCTGGGCGAAGCACTCGGTGGGCGAGGCTGTCAGGGCGAGGCCGGCGGCGAGGGAAAGGACGGCGACAACGACTTTGCGACGCATGGGGAAAGACTCCAAAGTCGGGGCAAGACCATGCCCCGGAATGATGGGTAAGTGTACTCGGGACGAGGGGATTGGGATGCGGGGTGGACCTGAGGATTCGACGCTGCCCGGGGCCGCCGGTTCCAAAGGGGGGTTGCCAGGGATTCGGGTGTGGTACGCTGCCCGAATGGCCAGGAAACCCCAGCACAAAGCCAAGTCTCAGGTTCGGTCTGCTGCCAAGTCGCGACCCAAGGCGTCACCCAAGGCCAACGCAGTTTCCAAGGCCAGAAACACCGCCCGGAAGGGTGGAGCGGCGCGGAGGTCGGCGTATGACGTCCATCCGGGTGTGGCCATGGTGCGGACGTGGATCGCGTCGCTGAAGGCCAAGACGGGGTGCACGCTCGAGGAGTGGCTGGCCCACATTGAGGCCAAGGGCCCAAAGACCGAGCAGGAGCGGCGGGAGTGGCTCAAGGGGCAGGGACTGGGTGGGGGGCTGGGGACGGTGACGGCGGCGGAGCTTGCGGCGCGGTCGATGGGCACGCATCCGTCGGAGGACACGCCCGAGGATTATCTCAAGACAGCCGTCACGTATGTGGATGAGATGTACGTGGGGAAGGAGCAACTGAGGCCCCTGGCCGAGTTGATCATCGCGGCGGCGAGGAAGCTGGGCGGCGATGTGAAGGTGTGTCCGTGCAAGACGATGGTGCCGTTGTACCGCGAGCACGTGTTTGCGCAGATCAAGCCGGCGAGCAAGACGCGGATTGATCTGGGCTTTGCGCTGGGGGCGCTGGTGAAGGCGGGGGAGAAGTTTCCCGCGAGGCTGGTGGATACGGGGGGGTTTGCGAAGAAGGACCGGATTACGCACCGCGTTGAGATTGCGAAGGTGGGGGACATTGATGCGGGGGTGATGAGGTGGCTGAGAAGGGCGTATGAGCTGGATGTGAAGAAGTGATTGTGCGTCACGCGCAGTTGGTGGTGGCGCTTTGCATGGACCTCGCTCCCTGAATGCACCACCGTGAATTGAGCGCAAGACTCGATGGCTGAGGCCGCCGGAGGAGAAGGCCGTTGAAACGGCCTCGGAAGCGAGCGTGAAAGAGAGGGGGGGTTGAGGGCCTTTGAACTAGGCCTAAAGGCCTAGCCTCAAAGCGAGCAAGCCCGCTGGAAGCGGGCTGAAAGGCAGGCAAACGGGCAGGACAGTTGAAATGATCTGACTCACGGTGTCGTCCGTGACTTCGTTCGCCCCCTTCGGGGGCGAGGAGCGTTCATTCAATGCTGTCGGCGGGTTGCGCTCGAGGACTCGCTTCACCCGCCGCTACATTCGGCGACCCCCGTTGGGGGTCGAAAGGCAGGAAGCCGCGATCAGAGGCGAACGCACACGTTTTTGGGTTCGGTGAAGAAGCGGAGGGCTTCGTTGCCGCCTTCGCGGCCGACGCCGCTTTGTTTGGTGCCGCCGAAGGGGGTGCGGAGGTCGCGGACCATCCAGCAGTTGACCCATACGACGCCGGCTTGGAGCAGAGAGGACATGCGATGGGCTCGGGAGAGGTCGCGGGTGAAGAGGGTGGCGGCGAGGCCGTAGGGTGTGGAGTTGGCGAGGGAGAGGGCGTGGGCTTCGTCGGCGAAGCGTTGGAGCGTGACGACGGGGCCGAAGATCTCTTCCTGCTCGACGGTGCAGGCGGGGTTGAGGCCGGTGATGACGGTGGGGGGGAAGAAGAAGCCGTTGCGGCAGCGGCTGGGGAGGTGGTCGGAGGGGATGGGGTCGCCGCCGGCGTGGACGCGGCCGCCGAGTTCCTTGGCGAGGTTGACGGCGGCGACGATCTTGGCGAGGTGAGTCTTGCCGGTGATGGCGCCGAAGCGGGTGGCGGGGTCGGCGGGGTCGCCGGCCTTGAGCGCTTTGGCACGTTCGACGACGCCGGCGAGGACGCGGTCGAAGACCTTGGCGTGGACGAGGAGGCGGGAGCCGCAGAGGCAGATCTGGCCCTGGTTGCTGAACGCGGCTCGTGCGGCGGTCTCGATCGCGCCGCTTTCGCCGTCGAGTTCGGCGTCGTCGAAGATGATGAAGGGGTTTTTGCCGCCGAGTTCGAGGCTGACGCGTTTGAGGGAGCGGCCGCAGGATTCGCCGATCCAGCGGCCGACGGCGGTGGAGCCGGTGAAGGTGATGGTGGGGACATCGGGATGTTGGACGAGTGTGGCGCCGGCGACGGGGCCGGAGCCGTGGACGATGTTGAGGACGCCGGGCGGGAGGCCGGCGGAGATGGAGAGTTCGCCGAGGATGGAGGCGGTGGTGGGGGTGACCTCGCTGGGTTTGGCGACGACGGTGTTGCCGGTGGCGAGGGCGGGGGCGATTTTCCAGGTGAGGAGATAGAGGGGGAGGTTCCAGGGCGAGATGCAACCGGCGACGCCGCGGGGTTTGCGGAGGGTGTAGTTGAGGGCGTGAAGGCCTGCGGGGGCGGCGCCGCCGTCGAACTCGTGGGTTTCGCCGCTGGTGTGGAGGATGGCGGTGGCGAAGTGGCGGAAGTTGGTGCTTGAGCGCGGGATGTCGAGAGAGCGGGCGACGGCGATGGGCTTGCCGGTGTCGATGGATTCGGCGGCGGCGAGGCGCTCGAGATTGACGTCGATGAGATCGGCCAGACGCATCAGGTGGCGTGAGCGCTCGGCGGCGGGCGTGGCGGACCATGCGGGGAAGGCACGCTGGGCGGCGGCGACGGCGGCGTTGACGTCATCGGCGGAGGAGTCGGGGACGCGGGAGTGGACGGCGGCGGTGGCGGGCTCGACGACGGCGAGATAGCGGCCCGAGGATGCCGGGCGGAGCTGGCCATCGATGAGATTGGTGAGGTCGGGCATCGCCCAAGTCTATGGGGACTTGGTGAGGCGTCGGCGGAGCGGAGCTCAGCACCCGTCATCGTTGAAGAAGATGACGCGGGCGAAGGCTTCCTGGTCCTCTTGATCGGCGAGGCAGATGATGCTGCGGTTGACGGCGGTCTGCGCGGGGTCGCAATTGGTGGAGCTTGCGTCGACGAGGGCCTGGAGATCGGAGGCGTCGACGGAGCCGTCATGGTTGATGTCGAGGAACTCGGCGAGGGGGCCGGCCATGGTGGCGGAGGTTTCGAGGTAGTCGGTGATGTCCTTGTCGTCGATAATGTCGTCGCGGTTGAAGTCGGCGGCGCAGAAGTATTTTTGAGCCCGGTAGCGAGGCATGGGCGTGTCGTGTCCTGGGAGTGTGATGTACTCGTTGGGGGGGAGCTTGTCGGTGAGGACGAGTTCGAAGGGGGCGGGGGCGGGCGCGAAAGCTGGAGCCTGGGCTGAGGCCAAGTGTGCCGCGCCGATGGGCGATCGGGCGACGGCGTCGTGGGATTGAGCGACTGTGCAGCCACCCGAGACCGAGCAGGCGATGATCGCGGGCCCAGAGGAGTTGGCGGCGAGGTCATGGGAGAGGGAAACGGGGCCGGGATGTTTGAGCACCCCGGCGAGGAGCGAGACGGTTCCCAATCCAAGGACGATGCCAACGGCAAGGGGGGCTTTTCGCATGGGAGATCTCCGGTGATAGGGGTATAGCGGAGGGGATTGGAAACGGGTTCAAACTATTTCTTGGAAACGGAAGGCAAAGTGGATGGGGCTGTGCGGTATGGCCAGGCAGACACTGGAACTCCTGATGGTCGCGAAGCGGCCTCTCACTTACCGAGCGTCCTTGCATTCGGCTCCCCGTTGAGGATCGCCATGATCTGCCCGGGCGCGATCTCAATGACCTGCAGAAGCCTTGCTTCCGCGGACTTGGGCACTCGGGTGCCTTGCTCCCAATTCTGGAGCGTGTTGGTCGGCACGTTGAGAAAGGACGCGAAGGTGGATTGTGTCATCCCTGTCAACTTTCGAATGCTGATCACGCGCGTCTTGGACAGTTTGGGCGCGGGCTTGAACAACACGGTCGTCTTGAGTGTTCGTTTGCCGCGCGCGTGCGCCAGCCCTTCCTGCAGCGCAGCCATGACCTGCTCGAAGACGGACATGCGTTCGTAGTCAACTTCCCGACCCATGTGCTGACCCTTTGCTTCTTGGCGTGCGCGTTGGAAACGCGAGTCGAGTCGCTCTGAAATCGGTTGGAATTTCGACGGCGTCGGTCCAAAGCCCCGTCAGGGTGAAGGGGCGCATCACCCCAGAGCTTGGGCGGCCTTGCCCCTCCACAATCCCACTTGGACTCCGACAAGTGGAGCGAGCCGGACGCTAATTGAACTGTTTGGCGAATGTGTGGGCATCAGAATCGACAGTCTTCTCGCGCATTGACTGCCGTTGGGAGTCTGCGCGAAGTACAAATTTGACGTTGGATGATGGGCAGGCCGAGTCGGTTCAAATCTTGTTGCCCCGGGATCGTGCTGGTGACCCCAGCGCTGCTGGACCGCCTTAGAGGAGCGAGCATCGCCGACAAGGAGCTTTCAGTACTCCTAGCACGCAACCAGCTCGTTCCCATCGTGCACGGCACGACATATGAAGCTCTCCGCGAAGTCAGCCCCATGCTCGCTTCGCGAACCGGCCTGGACACTGCGGAAGAGCCGATGGCGAGCGTCGCGGCCACGCTTGCCGAGCTGGTCGCTCCCTAGCTCTATTGCCAGCGTGGTCGGCCCGACGGTCGTACGAGCGGTCCCGGCGGCCCGTGGCCTGACGTGGCTGCCGCGACACCGAGGCCAAGGGGGCTTAGGCCGCCCTGCTGAAGTGGGCCCAAAACACGGCCCGAATCGACATCGCCGAAAAGCCTCTCGGGCTTGTCGGAAAATGTCGGCGGTCGCCATAGCGGGCCCTCGCTCTGAACCTCCGATCCCTCCCGGGCAACGTCCCGCCGCCAAGACGCCGACAGCCCGCTCCCTTTGCTTGCCGGGGCAAGGCGTGCGCCAGAGCGGCTCTGTCACAGCGCTTGCCTGACGCCCGGCCGCGCCCCGGGCCCTGCGGGACGCGGGTCGCCGGCTCTGGTTCTCCGCTCGGGTGGTGCCGTCCGTCAGCCGGGTGAACGGAACGGACACACCCTCACTGAAAGGAGAACACACATGGCAGCGAAGACCAAGCCCGTTCACGAGATCAGGATCGACCGTATTCGCGCGAGCATCTGGGCGAACAAGAGCGCCCGCGGCACCTTCCACAACGTCACCGTGCAGCGGCTCTTCAAGGCCGAGGAGGGCTGGCGGTCCAACGCCAGCTTCGGCCGCGATGACCTCCCGCTCGTTGCAAAGGTGCTCGACAGAGCGCACTCGTGGCTCTTCGAGCAGCGGCCGTAGGTTCGCCATTGCGCCCGACTCGCGGAAGCGGGCCGGGCGTCTTCCTCCTCGGTTCGCGGCGACGGGTTCTGGATAAACAAGCGGCGCTGCCATGGACGGCACCTAAAGCCCGGGCGTTCGTGTCCATCCGTAGGCCGGGCTGGTACGATGCGCGATCCCGGAGGCTTCGCCGTGAGAAAAGCACTGGTCGTCGGCATCAACCACTATGAGCACGGCTCCCCGTTGTACGGCTGCGTGGACGATGCGCACGCCATGAAAGCGGTCTTGGAGCGGCACAGCGACGGCTCCGTGAACTTCGATGTGAAGTTGCTCACGGGAACCGGGCCGACGGACGTTGTCTCGCGGACCACACTGAAGGACTCGATCCAGGCCCTTTTCGCTGACGACAGCGAAATCGCCCTGCTCTACTTCGCTGGGCACGGCCATATCGAAACCACGGGCGGATATCTCCTCACCTGCGAGTGCAAGTCCGGGGATGACGGACTGCCGCTGAGCGATGTGCTGACCTACGCCAACGGCTCTAAGGCGAAGAACAAGGTGATTGTTCTCGACAGCTGCCATTCCGGTATTGCCGGCGCGAAGCCGACGGCGAAGCAAACAACTGAACTAACCGAGGGCCTGACGATTCTGACGGCATCGACGGCGGATCAGTACGCGACCGAGGAGAATGGCGGCGGGGTCTTCACAACGCTCTTTGTCGATGCCATGAATGGCCCGGCGGCGGACTTGGTTGGCAACGTCACGCCCGGCGGGGTGTACGCCCACATCGATCAGTCGCTCGGCTCGTGGGAGCAGCGCCCGGTGTTCAAGACCAACGTCAAGAGCTTCGTCTCACTGCGGAAGGTTCAGCCGCCTATCACGCTCGGCGAACTGCAACAGATCGCGGACCTGTTTCCGAAGCCGGGCTTCGAGTTCAAGTTGGACCCGTCATTTGAGGAGAACCCGAAGGGCAAAGATCCGGGGATGGCAGCGGGACACCCCGAGAACGTCCGAAAGTTCAAGGTGTTGCAGCGCTACAACCGCGTCAATCTCGTTGTACCCGTCGATGCGCCGCACATGTGGGACGCGGCGGTGTACTCCAAATCTTGCAGGCTTACGGTGTTCGGCGAACACTACCGGCGGCTGCGAGCAAAGGGCCGAATCTGAGCGGGGGACATGCCGTCAGGTGCCGGTCAGCGTGCTCCGCCGACGAGATTCTTGAGTTCGTCCCATGTCCATTTGTAGATCTTGTCGGAAGACGAGGCGGAGGTCGGTTTCGTGCAGGTCTTCCCATTCCGACCCCAGAGCAGGAAGTAGGGCTTTCCCAGCTCTTTGGCAATGGTCAACTCGGCGGCCACGCCAGCGGCGGTGTGCGTGTACTCCCCGCAAATGACGATCACCAAGTCGGCGTTTTGGATTCGCCGACGAACCTTCTCTTTCCAATCGCCCGTGAGATGGTCCTGAACCGAGGCATCGGTGAAGTCAAAAGGGGTGTCGCTGTGCTGGGCTTGCCCCGCGAGAAGGTTGCGTAGGTCTAGATCGTGGTCGTAGTCGAAACTGATGAAGGCGCGTTTGTTCGCCATGCGGGTCTCCGGCTTTGACGCGGTCATTCTACCGCTGGACCCGGGCATGGTGCCGTACCGCCGATATCACGGAGTCTCGCCGCCAACGGACAATTGGACACCCGGTCTTGTCCAGCGCCAGCGGAATCCGCTGTCCGCCGTTCGGCATGATCCCGACGATCGGGACGCCACGAATGTGGGCCCATTTGATCTCCCACTTCATCCAGTATCGATGAGCGATCTCCATCCCCACAATGACTAGAAGGATGTCGGACGAGTCGAGCCGCTTCCGCAACCGCTTCTCGAATGTCTTGTCCTCTCGCATCGCCGATTCCTCGGGCACGCTCAGATTCCTGCACTTGAACAACGGCTCGTTCTCCAGCCAATCCAGAATCGTGTAGTAATCATCCTCGTATTCCCAACAGTGCGAGATGAACACCCGGTACGTTCTGAGCTTCGGGATAGCCCCTCCTTGGGCAGATTCCACGCGGACCAGCCGACGGCGCGGCTGATAGGGCGACCTCTATGATAAACGTGCGACGCCGGTTCGCAAGGAGACGATCCAATGGCCAAGAAGCGCGTGTACGTGGCCTTCGATTACGACGACAAGTCTGTCAAGGGCGACCTCATCGCTCAGTCAACACTGCCGGACTGCCCGTTTGACCTGATCGACTGTTCGATCGAAAAGCCGGTTGACAAGAACTGGCCTCTGGAGGCTGAGCGGCGAATCAGGACCTGCGAATGCGTCATCGTCCTATGCGGGGAGCAGACGCACCAGTCAGGAGGCGCGTCCACCGAGCTTCAAATCGCACAGAAAATGCCAAAGCGGCACTTCCTTCTCGCCGCCACTCGGCAAGGCATTCCTACTCCGCCTGATCACACGCCGAAGGGCACACCCATCTGGACTTGGCGATGGAAGATCGTGTCTGATTTGCTTGACGGCAAGACACCGCCAGCTGATGCGGTAGTGCGTCGCCCCGAGTAGAGCAACTGCGGCGCCGGCAGGGTGCGGGGGGCGCCGTGTGGGCAGATCAAGGACGTTGGTGGACCAGTCAGGAGCAAGCCATGGCAGACGCGCGAAAGCCCTATCCCCCCTACAGGACCTACGACCACGCGAAGAACCCGCCGTCGCTGCTCAAGCACGACTTCCCGCGTCCGGCGTTTGCCCCGGGCGAGCTGTACTACCCGCCCAGCAGGCTCCTGGAGAGCAGATTCGCGTCCGCCGAGGAGAGCCGGAGATTCGGTGCGGCGATGTTCTGCGGGTTCCTCGAGGACACCATCGAGGTGGAGCACAACCTGGTGATCCCGGCGGTATCGATGCTCCGTCGGCTTCCCTACGAGATCCCAGTCCAGGCGGAGCAGGACCTGTACGCGACGGCAACGGACGAGGGCTTCCACGCCGAGCAGTCGCTCCAGTTCACCTCCGATTTGCGGGAGCGGTACTGCCTGCGCAGGTCCGAGGAGTTCCGGATGCCGCTGTTCCTGCGGCGGCTCGAGGAACAGCGGGCCGCGGAGCCCCGCCCAGACTATCAGTACCTCATCACCGTCCTCAACGGAGTGGTCACCGAGACGAGAATTTCGCTGGAGCTCGGCGAGTTCGCCAACAACAAGGCGCTGGCTCCCGAGGTACGCGAGGTGTGCAGCACCCACGCCGAGGACGAGGCGATCCACGCCTCGCAGTTCAGGGCGCTGGGGCAGTTCCTGTGGGGCGAGTTCGACGAGCCCACGCGTGTGGCCGCCGCGAGATTCATCACGGCTTCCACCATCGCCCGGAGTCTCCCGGATGTGCCACGGATCGCGCACTTCTTCCAGCAGGTTACCGGGCGCTCCCTTGAGGACGCCCAGCGGATCGTCTACGAGGTCTATTCGGAGAACGTGTCGATTGACGAGTTGCTGTTCGCCTCCCGGCCGACCGTAAAGTTCATCCGGGAGCTTGGCGTCGAGCAGTACATGCCGTTCGACCGCGCCATCGAGGACGAGCGGAGGAAGCTGGCTGGCGAGCTCGCGGCGCAGTGCAAGGCAAGCCAATTCGTGGTGCGCGGGTCGGGCCGGGCGACAGGATCAACGCGAGCGGAAAGAGCGGAGGGACTACCCGATGCGTGATGTGCCCCTGTTCATCACCTACCGACGCGACGACGGTGCCAGGCTCGCCGGTCACGTGTTCGACACGCTCGATGGCGTGTACCTGACGGTCGGGCAGGAGCGGGAGAGGGTTCCCGCCCGGATCTCGGTCTTCATGGACAGGAACGCTGTTGCCGTTGCGGACTGGACCGAATCGATTCTCCGCGAGCTTGCCAGGGCGCAAGAGCTTGTGGTGGTGTGCACATGCGGAGTCTGCGTCGAGCAAGGCTCCGAAGACTGGGTACACAAGGAGATTCGGTGGTGGATCGCCAATCGTCCCGACCGTCCGCCGATTCTGGTATCGAATCTCGGACCCCGGTGGATTCCACAGTTGATCCGGAATCGCTGGCCGAACATCCAGCTGGTGCATGTCGACCCCGACCGCGCCGGCTCGGGAGCAGGCGATCCGGCGCCGGCCGCGGCTTGGCTTGAGAGGGTCACCAGGAGAATTGAAAACGACGTTGCTGGCGAGAACGTGGACCTGGCGTGGGAGCGGATCCCCAACATGCCGGGGCTTTACCACTGGAGGAAGGACAAGAACCTCAAGTACATCGAGTGCAGCGAGTCCTACGCGCGGATGGCCGGGCACGACTCGCCGGAGGCGATGCGAGGCATGACCGATTACCAGATGCCCTGGAAGGAGCTCGCCGACACGTTCCGCCTCGGCGACTCGCTACTGATTATCGGCAGAAGCCCGCCGCGAGAGAACGTCCAGGAGCAGGAGATCATGGTCAATCGCCGCGCGGACATTCTCGTCACCGAGAACCGGCTGCTGCTCAAGTCGGGCGAGTGCGTCGGCGTGCAGGGGTATTTCGTCGACATCACCGACACCCGGTTCGTGCTTCCAGACGGACCACGCGTGGATGCCGACGGCAGTTTCTGCCTCGGCGCGCTGTTCAACAACGAGCGATTGTCGAAGGAGGAGGTGCTCGTCCTGCAGGGCGTGATCAGGTTGAACTACCCGGACCGGATCGCGGCGGAGCACGAGATGCGCACGATCGAGGTGGACGGCCTGATCGATTCGCTCAGGCGGAAGCTTCAGTGCACGACGATCGGGGACATTATCACGGCGTGCATCACGTCGGGGATCCCCTTCAAGCTGTTCGGACCGACCATTATCCCGCGAGACACACCATGACCGCATCAGGCAAGCGGGTACTGATCCTGCAGCATGCCGAGCCCGAGGGGCCCGGACGGATTCTCCGGGCGCTCCGCGAAGTAGGGGTCGGCCACGTTCTGGTTCGTTCGGATCTGGGTGAGGCCGTTCCGCGCACGCTCGACGGATTCGGCGGCCTGGTGCTCATGGGTGGGCCGCAGGGTGTCTATGAGGAGCACATCCATCCGTTTCTGCGAGCGGAGCGGGAGCTTGTGGAGCACGGTCTGGCGAGCAGGATCCCCATTCTGGGCGTCTGCCTGGGAAGCCAGATCCTGGCGAACGCGCTCGGGTCGCCCGTCAAACCCGGCGGGAGGATTGAACTAGGCTGGCGTCCGGTCTCCCTCTCCGCGCAGACATCGCAGGACTCGGTGCTTCAGCACCTTCCCGCGGTGTTCACGCCATTCCACTGGCACGGTGATGTGTATCCGCTGCCCTCGAGCACGCTGCCGGTGGGGTCATCGGAGATGACCGCCGTGCAGGGCTTCGTCCTCGACTCGCGCGTCTACGGGCTGCTATTCCATCTGGAGGTTGCCGAGCGGCAAGTAGCCGCGATGGCGGAGGCGTTTCCGGGAGATGTGCGCCGGGCTGGCTTGGACACGGCCGGTCTCATGTCCGACACGGCCCGCCACGCGCCCGGGCTCGAAGTGACCGCGATGAAGGTGTTCCGTAGCTGGGCGATGCTGGTATGAGGAACTCGAGCGCACTCCACTCTCCCGTTGCGTCCTAGATTGCGTCCTGACCAGGCCAGGAACCGGGGTAGAACCAGGGTTGACCGGGACGAGCGAACCCCGCTGGCGCTATCCAGAACCGCGTTTCCGCTACGTGGGAGGCGGCATTTCGTCGGCGTCCGAGTCCTGTCGAACCGGTGCTCCCATTAGGCCGCTCTACTGAAATGGGCCCCAAACACGGCCCGCGAATGACATCGTTGCTAGATCCCTCGCACTGACCGGGCACTGTGAACGTTCGCCAAACCGGGCCCCTGCCACAACCCCCCGACTGACAAGGGCTGGCCTACCTCGCATCGGCGTTGGAGTTGCTGCGTCCGGCCGTGAAACTCGGGGAAAGAAACGCGCGAGCCAGAACCTGCCCTTGACCGCCGGACCATTTGGATTCATCATCGATATGCCGGGTGGCGATCAACGCGGCATGAGAGGTGGGGTGCGAGTGTAAACCGTGGAGATGGATCGATGACGCCGAACCAGAAGAGAGCGACCGAGCTGCGGCAGCACCTTGAGAAATGGCTGAAGGCGCACAAACTCCTCAAGGACGGCGTTTTCGATACGCCAGAGGATCCCGAGGCCATTGACACCAGCCAGGGTGCGAAACCGACCTACTTGGTCCTGCGATTCGATGGCTCACTCTATGACCTGTTCTACGAGCGAGAGAACGACAAGGTCCGGGCGGAGTTCGACCGGATCGTTGCCGATCACGGTTTCTGGTACGATTTCTACGACAGCACCACACTTGATTTCATGGACGCTGAAGGCCCGCCAGCCCCCGAGGATGAGGGGCCCCCGACACCGGAGCAAGAGGCGTTCCTCCGGAAGCGCCGAGAGGACGAGGCATTCCTGGATGACTTGGCCCAGAGTGGATGGAAATCGGATGGTTCCGGCGGACTGTGTGATCCCAATGACCCAGATGTGAGTATGTGGTACAACCCGCTTACCTCTGAACTGCTTCTCTCCCCGAAATGTGCTGAGCGCGTGAGAGCTGGCATTGCCAAAGCCCAAGGTGGTCCAACCGCCGGCATGTCGATAGACGGCACACCGCCGTGACGCACCCGCGTCGGTCGCTATCGGCCTTGCCCCCTAACCGGCTTTCACGGCTTTACGGCGAGCAAAAGCCGCGTTTCTGGCTCCCAGGCCCGTATCCCCTCGACAAAAAGTTCAAACCCCGTCCTGTCACCCCGACTTTGTTCAGAGTAAAGCCCTCCGACAAGCACATCGGATGGCTTTCTCGTTGGTGGACAATGCTTTAAACGCTTTAGGCGACTTTCACGCCGGTTCAATCAGCTTCGGGTGGAACCCCAAAGTCTCGCGAATTTCGGGTGACTGTTGAGAGGATTTGAACTTTGGACGATCCGACCAGCCACCGCGCCCGCGATGTCGGCACCCCGCCTGACTTGCGCCAGATGGCTCAGGCTGATGGAAGGCCGAGGAACTCGAGCAAGTCAGGCGGCGGATCGACCTTGAGGGTCTTGTCGCGGCTGTGGACGGGAACGCTTGTCTTCCAGCGCGCTTTCTCCCAGAGTTCAGCGAACGGCCCTTCCTTGCAGGGGCGGCCCGCGCATGCGACGACCCAACACCTTTCCTCCCAGCCATTGTCAAGGATCACCTGCACCTCTTGCTTCAAGCCCTCGCCCGCCTCCCACAGGTTGACGGCAATGAGGCGGGCCTGCCGAAGAACCGTCTCAACTTCCGCCAGCCACGCGTTCGGGTCCAACAGCACCGTCGTGTGGTAGCAGAGCTGCGCTGGCCTACGCGGGTTGAATGCCGCATACGGGTGAATCGGTCTGACCGCCCCGTTGATTACCTCCGCGAGCGGATTGTCGTAGCGGGCACCGAATGCGACCAATGAATTCCCGACCTCATCGTACTCCTCCGGCGACGGGTCTCCGCCGGAGAACGTCCAAAGTACCATGACAACAGGTGTTCCTCTTTCGAGATCGAGGCGAAGGGAGGGCCAGTGGTCCCTTTTGTCAAATGACTCAACGTCGTACTTTGCAAGGGCTCTTGCTTCGGTCGTGCGCTGAGAGCCCCAAGCTCCTGCCCACAGAAGGACAAGCAGCAAAACTGCTAGAGCGGGGCACGCCAGCCAACCCGGAAGAGAGTTCAGCGCTCCGAACACGACGAGCGCACACGCGATGGCAACCAATAGCCAGCGAGAAGCTTGTCCCGCCACTGCGGCGAGCACCGCCACAGCGGTCGTTAGGCCGATTGCGGTCCGGGTGTAATGGTGTTCGAACA
This sequence comes from uncultured Phycisphaeraceae bacterium, assembly GCA_964358855.1. Classification (GTDB taxonomy): domain Bacteria; phylum Planctomycetota; class Phycisphaerae; order Phycisphaerales; family UBA1924; genus UBA2396. The sequence continues at coordinate 54,648 of CAYHQQ010000005.1, read as the reverse complement.
ACAGGGCGATCGGCGTCAGCAGGACCAAAACCGCAACCACGCCAAGTGTCTCACGGCCCGAGAGTTCCCGGTTCCACCTCTGTAGTTTCTTGACGGCGATGTCGTACTCTCTTCGCGCGTTCGCGCGACGGGATTCCCGTTCAACGGCGTTGGTTCCAGCCAAGGTGGCGTCACAGGGACCCGGCATTGCAGCATTCTAGGGAGCCACTCAGATGGTCGGCGGTTTATCGCCCCGCAGCAACGCGGCGACCGTCGGCCACGTCGCCGGGTACATCGGCTCACTCGGACTCGCGGACCTCGGGCGTGTTGGTGTGAATTGCCGGGTCGCCTTGACGAGTGCGTAGGGCTTGCTCAGTTCCTTCGCAATCCGGAGTTCAGTTTCGACGCCCGTGGCCTGGTGCGTGTATTGCCCGCACAGCACGATTACGAAATCCGATTCACCGATCAGTCGTCGGGCCTCCGCGACCCATTTGTCCGGCAGGGCTTGCTGGATGGAGTTGTCGGTGAACGTGAACGGACAGTGTGGGTCCGCCGCCTGCGTCACCACGTTCTGTTTCACGTCCCGATCCGCGATGTCGAAGCAAATGAACACCTTTATCTTGGCCATGCGTAGTCTCCCTGCGAACGCTGGATTCGCACCGATATGGTGGAATCGCACGGACACGCTCCGCTGTGTGCCAAGTGGCAGCCGTGAGCCTCGGGAGGGTCATGCCAGCACTCCGCACCTATCGAGTCTTTATCTCGCACTGTTGGGAATACAACGCCGACTATGATGCGCTGCGTCATGTTGAGCCTTCGATCAGCAATTGCGGTTGCCGGTTGTGTCCGTGCGAGGTGACCACGGACGAAGGAGTTGACGGCTCAGCACTTGCGTTCGGTGAAGCGAGAAAAACACTCGGAAGCGCTTCGGGCAAACTGTTCCAGGTGCCCCACGCTCGCGATCATCTTGCCACCGAGATTCGGCTTGCCCTGCCGGTCGGTGGGATATCGAAGAGTTTGGCCGTCAGGATCAAGCCGCTGAATCTGGTCGATGATCTCCCCGAAATCGGCCAGCCAAGACCGACGGTCGAAGTTGGTGTGTTCGCCGTGTGAGGCTTCGAAGTCCAATACTTCCACGATCAGCCCTTGGTGTTCGGAACATAAGCGTCGTAACCAGTGGTGTCCTGTCTCTGCATCCTCCAATACGCCCTTCTTGTTCATCTGTGCCGTCGCCCGGTGCGTTTCCTCCACCTCCTGAATGATCGCCTTCAGGAATAGTTCGGCAGCGTGGCGAATAGCGTAGATGATCGCAGGCGTGATGGCGTCAATGGCGGTTCGGTGCTCCAAGGCCGCCCGGGCCGCAACGCTAGCGATCTCCAGGAAGCCCATCGCGTGGATGCGAAGACTCATCGACCCCTGATGGGTCGTCACCTCGGCAATCTGATCGTCGCGGCCTAGCGGTTGGTTTGAGATCAGCGGCAGCATCGCATTCTCATTTCTTGGCTACCTTCTTCGTGGTCTTCTTTTTCGACGTAGCAGCCTTCCCGACGGGGTTGCTGTCTAGGTCGTGAAGATCGCTCTCTTTGTCGTTCTCAAACAACCATTGATCGGTGAGGAGTTTCTTCAGCTCCTTCTTTGCGTTCTGGAAGAATCGGCCTGCCTTGAAACCCTCGTCGCTCACTTGGCTGTTCCCCGCAGCCGCCAGCAACCATCGCAGCTTCTCGTCTTCGGACATGCTCGCCCACTCGCCGGAGAATCGGTCGTGCGCGTCGTTTGCATTCTTGTACGACGCGACCGACGCCGCTGCCGTGATCCATGCTTCGACGCGCACCATTCGATAGCGGGGCTTGGTGTCCAGCGTGTCCAGCAGCTTCGACCGCTTGCACGCTTGGAATCGAGCTGCGAAGCCCGGCGGTTTCGTAGCATCGTGAAGAATCAGCAGGCGAGGCTTGTTGGGCAAGGCGAGCGCCGCCCCCAACTCCTGCTGACAGAACGCGCTTTCGTAGAACTCTTTGGTGACGACGCCTAAGAAGGCATGGCAGCCCTTCAACGCCTTCCATATCTCGTCATGCCAATCATCGTCTGCTTCAAGATCGTCCCCCGAGAGAAAGCACTTGTAGTGCTTCTTCTCAAGTTCATCCCGAATCTCTTTGGCAACGGCTTCGTTCTTCGTGCTGTGGCTTATGAAAATCATGGATCAAGTCTATCCGATTCAGTCGCGTTCAGCCCATCAGCGCCTCGATGTTCGACTGACGTGCGGCTGGAACGCACGACCTGCCGCTTAGAAGGCACCTTTCCGATCAAACCCAACAGGCGAGATCGGGTGGATTCTACCGCGATTTCAAGTGATTTCTACTCAAAACGGTCGCAGCAGGATTCGTGTGTATTCGTGCCAATTTGCGTTTCGAAGTGGTAGAAAGTGGTAGATGTCCCACTCCCACACTCACGTCGCGCGGTTGGCGACCGACACCTATGCGGTCGGCGGCTTCTCACCCCGCAGCAAGGCGGCGACGGTTGGCCAGGTTGCCGGATACATCGGTTCGTTCGCGCCAGCGGACTTTGGGCGCGTCGGGGTGTATTGCCGCGTCGCTTTGATGAGCGCGTACGGCTTCTTCAAGTCCTTGGCGATGAGCAGCTCGGTCTCCACCCCTTTGGCTTGGTGGGTCTGGTCACCGCACAGCACGATCACGAAGTCCGAGTCTCCTATCAGTCGCCTCGCTTCGGCGACCCACTGGGCCGGAATCGACTTCTGGATTGAGTTATCGGTAAACGTGAACGGACAGCTCGGGTCCGACGCTTGCGTCACCAAATTCTGCTTTACGTCCCGATCTGCGATGTCAAAGCTGATGAACACCTTCTTCTTGGCCACGATTCGTCTCCGTGCGAGTGCGACTTCCGATCGCGTATCATACAGAAGGCGCGTCGCCACGTCGGATATCCACAATCAGCCCATGGAGGGGCCATGCCAGCACTTCGCAGCTATCGCGTATTCATTTCCCACTGCTGGGAGTACAACCGAGACTACCACCGCCTCGTCGAATTCCTCAGCGAAGCGCCCCTGTTCCACTGGCAGAACCACAGCGTTCCCGAAGGCAATGCACTTCGCGAGGACAAGAAACTCGAATACAGACTTCGGAAGCGCGTCGGAGAGTCCGACATCCTCCTGGTTGTTGTCGGCATGGAGGTTCCCAGAAGGCATTGGGTCCGGTGGGAGCTCAAATGGGCTCGCATTCGCGGCACTCCGGTCGTTGGGGTCAGGCCTCGCGGAATGGTCAGCGTGCCCAAGGCGATTAGCCGAATCGCGAAGGACGTTGTGGGGTGGCGCCGCGAATCCATTCTGAGAGCTATCCGGAAGCATGCCCTCGACCGGCCGTAGGATCATGCCACTTACTTCGGAGTCAAAATGGCAAACAAGCGAGCATTCATCAGCTTCGACTACGACCATGATGAAGGGGCGAAGATCATGCTGGCCGGGCAGGCGAAGCTCCCGGACACGCCCTTCGATTTCGCGGACGGCTCGGTCAAAGATCACTTGCCGGGTGACTGGCAGGCCAAAGTGCGCAAGCGCATGGACAGCATTGACGTGGTGATCGTCCTTTGTGGCGAGTGGACGCACACCGCGCACGGGGTCGGCAAGGAGTTGGCCATTGCTCGCGAGAAGGGCAAGCCGTATTTCTTGCTGGCCGCCTACTCGGACAAGAGCTGCACAAAGCCAACCAGCGCAACTGCGGATGACAAGCTGTATCGCTGGACCTGGGAAAACCTGAAGTCCCTCATCGCGGGCGACAGATAGGCCTTCACACGACGTGCCCTGTGCTTCGAGAGCGATGCCGAGGAGGAGCCATTGGAGAGTCTTCAAGAGCTGCTGGAGCAAGTTGAGCCCGATGCATGGCGCGCGACTTGTCCCTTCGAAGCGTCTGTGCGGGAGGCAAATGACGCTCTGCTGCACGCAACGGATGAGGTGGCAGCTTCGAGGATCCTTGACGCCTGGCTTTCCCGGTACCAACCGTGTCTCTTCGGGCGCTCGGCGGCCCGGCAGGGCCTCCTGAGCCACTGCGTGCTTTTCGATTCCGACATCGCTCGATCGGACGAGCACGTGCGTGAGACAATCCAGAATGCGCGCACCGATTGGACCCGGCGGGGGTTTCGGGGCGAAAGGAGCGGCTTCGTTGTCACCGTTGTCTCCCGATCTGTGATCAATGCGCGTCCCGGACCGGCCCTCAAAGCTTTCGCCCAGCGCTTGTGCGGACTCTACCTGCTGGACGAAATTGCCTGTGACCAGGTGTACATGGACGATCTGTTCCTTGAGGCTCCTGGCCACACCGGACAGGTCTGGAGGTGGCGTGCGGGAGTCAACTATTTTGCGGCCAATGGCGACGGGCGTTGGTGGCAAGACCACCGAATGCCGGGCGGGATCGCGTTCTCGGTGAACTCTGTCGGGCACATGGCTCGCTCCGGGGCCATCAACAGGCTGCTCGCCGATGGCGCAACGGTGCTCGGGCTCAATCCCGCCGACCTGCCTGCGGCACCGATCGATTCACTCGACAAGGCCCTCATGGTCGCGATGCAGACAATCAGCGGCGCCTCGAACGCCACCTCCGGTAAAGCGACATGGCTCCGCGAAGTCTCAAGCGAGGCACCGCCGGCTCGCCGCTGCCCCGCACATTTTCCGCCGAAGCTGCAGCCGTTCGATGCGTGCGAGTACGGAGGCTTCTACCACACGGACTTTACGGTTCCGTCGGACTACTTCGAGGATTCCGCCGTTCGCCCGGCGCATGTTCGCCAGCGCACTCTGGACTTCACCTATCTACGCGACGCCGGCGTCGACAACCCAGCCCACATCACCATGGGTGTGGGACAGCGGATCAAGGGCGAGCCCGACGATGGCTGGACTGCTGGCCACAAGCGTCAGCAGTCCGCAGGCGAGTTGGTGGCGATGTCGGATTCCGCGCGCCTGATGTCAGCGATCGGCTCGAACTAGCGCCCTCTGTTCAGGACAACTCTTTGATGGTCCTGATCACCGGATTGAGCCAACAGATGGGTGTACCCCTGGCTCGGGCGTAGGCGACGATGTCAGCCGTTCCGCCCTTCCCACGCGCCGGAGCGCCATCCCACACGGCGACCATGAAGCTGGACAGTTCCGCGACACGTCGGCCGGCGGCGAGATAAGCGCCTTCATCGTCGGAGCCGGCGTGCAGCGTTTCGGAATGCGAGCTGCCGAGGAGCCGCTTGTACTCGTCAAGGGCCGGGCCGTCCAGCGTGCGTTCGTATCCCGCGAAGGGAATTACGGCGTACAGAGTACCCCCGCTCCTGATGACGACATCCGCAAAGGTCTGATCGGATCCTCTCGCGAGCGACGAGACCGCCTCCACGGGCTTTCGCTGCCTCATCACAACGTCGCTCATCGCCTCACGGACCCATGCCCACCCGGAGTCGTCCGCCAATTGCTGGTGCCCCGTGACTCCAATGCGAATGGTCACTAGATTCTCCCTTTCGAGATGAGCACCCAATACTCCTTGCCGCGATCGGAAAGCTCAAGGGTACGGCCCCAGCGCGCCGTCCAATAGAAATGCTCTCCGTCGGTCGACCGAACCAGCCCCGCGTCTCGGAACCGCTTGAACAATTGAGCGTCTTTGACCTTCTCTTCGTTCACGGGCTGCTTCTTGTTGCCATGCTCGTCTTCTGGCTCGTATTCTGGGTCAAGCCGAATCCGGTCGTTGGTCGTACGGAACAATTGAACAAGGCGCTGCAGTTCCGGCCGCTCAATCAGTCGCTTGCACCGGCGAATGACGGTGGCGTCCGTGGCGTGAGACTTGTACACCGGCCGCTGGGTGGTGGGCCCGAAGCGCCGCCGCGCGTATGCATACATCGCGGGAGCGGTGACCTGTCCAAGCGCATCGGCCGCTCCGCCGTTCAACGCATCGACGAGTGCTGCTGTGAACTCACTTCGACCGTTGACCTCGATCGCCGCCTGGGCCGACCCAGCTGCCGCAATGACCGTCAGTTCCTCTCTCAGCACGGTCAACGATTCGCCAAGGGCCGTCTTCCCGAGGGCAGCAGCATTGCCCGCGTCCCCTGCATGACAGCAGTCAAGAATGATGACCACCTCCCTGGCCGGCGCTTTCGTCGCCAGCGTCATGACTTCATGCATGGCCACGCCTGGGTCATTCTTCTCCGAGTCGCGCGCCGCGAGGAAGCCACCGGTCGGAGTCAGCGTTGCATGCCCGGAGAAGTAGAGCAGTGTGTCGCCCTTGAAGTCCTTGAAATGGTCGGTGATCGCGCGGCGCAATTCCGCCCGGGTCAAGCGGCCGCCGTTCGCGGCGGCGTCCTTCAAGACTGTGCATTCGTAGTTCATCTCGTGGGTGCCGTCATCGTGCCGGAACAACGCAAGCGCCATCGCCTCCGCATCTCGAACGCAAGCCGACAGGGTCGGTAATTGATCGTAGCTGTTGATCCCGATCAGCAGCGCCTTCTTTGGGTCCGCCATGAGTACCTCACAGGCTGTCGATAAACGACGCGATGCTTTCCCAGGTCCAGGTCACGATACGCACGCCGACAAGTTCCTTCGGAGTGCTTGCGGGGCGATCGCTGTCGCTCACATACACTCCGCGCACCGGTATTCCCTCTTCACGGGCACACGCGATCTCCCAGAGCTGGCCGGTTGCTGCCGGGGTGCTGCTGCTCAACAAGGCGATGACGCCATCGCAGCCGCGGATCTTCGAGCGGCAATTCGTCTTCCACTGCGAGTCCCACGGCTCCTTGACGGACATGTCCACAAACTCGAACGGGCTCTTCTCGTGACGTGCTTGTCCCACGAGCAGGTTTCGGTAGGCCTGGTCCTCGATCGCAAAGCTGGTGAATATGCGGTTGCTCTTTGCCATGATGCATCTCCATTGAGTAGGTGAAGGCGGGCGAGGAGCCGGCCGGATCGTTTCGAACAGTTCCGCGGCAACCGTCGCCGCGGGCGATCCGCGCCGCGCTCGTCACGGTCTGTTGAGAAAAGGGCAAAGCGCCATCAAGTCGCTCGATCACTTGCGCCCCGGCAACGCTCATCGTTGACGCGAACTTGCGAAGAACTGTCGATGAAGGGCTTCAACTCGGGATCGTTGGGGCTTTCCGAGTGCCACAGCAAGATGGCCGACTCGACGAGCTCGTTGATGTCCATGGGCGTGGCGCCGTCCAACCTGGCGACGATGCGGCCGGCGTAACGCCTGAGCGTGGCGGCTCCCTCCGGCGAGACCTGTCGATTCGGATGCCACACCATCAGCGCGCCCTTGTTCAGCATCGTCTGAACAAGGGACTGCGTCTCGGCATAGGCATCGCCGCAGGTGACCAGGGCGATTTGCTTGTTGACCAGCAGCTGAGCCTTGGCGGCGCGAGTGAGCGCCTCCCGAAGCGCTGCGGTGTTCCTGGCGACGATTACGAAAGTGTGCGAGTATTCCCCCGTCGTTGGGGTGAAGTGGAGCTTCTGCTCCAGGTTCGGCAGGTCAGCCTCCTCAATGAACGTGACGTGTTCCTTGCGCGGCGCCTTCATGCGGTCGAGGATCAGCAAGCTGGCGGCCGCTCGCTCTTCGTCCAGCGTCCAGATGACCCGTGAGCGCCGCCTCGGTCCAGGTTCGTCCGGATGCGCCGCCGACGTCCACACGTACGGCGGATCGCCTCCCCCATTGCCGTCGCTCCCGCGCGCCGTTCGCAGTTCACGATCCACCGAGGAGTAGGAAACGCCGCCTTCGCGAATGTCACCGCGATGGCCAAACAGCACAAAACGTCGAGGCTGCGTGAGCCTAGCTCCGCCCCCCGGCAAGGCTCGGACGAATTCGGGAAGCGACCATTCGCCGTCACGACCGATGAACTGCGTCATGAATTGTCCTTCGCGTTGCGCAAGCTCGGAATAGACGAACATGTTGTCTGAAGTACTTTTCCCGCGGGCAAACAGAAGTGCAGCGGTACGGTCGCAAACCTGCAGCCATTCGTCCTTGTTGAAGGGACTTGGCGCGGACTCCAACACGTGCGGGCCGAAGCGGGCATCGCGATCCGGCGGGACGGACAATGCTCGCAAGAAGACCCCTGGCCGGCCTGGAATGTCATAGATGGCACCGGCACCGTCGCGTGCAATGGGCGAGCGTGATGACAGGCCCTTGAGGAATGGGTACCTCACACGTTGGTCGCGACGCCACAGGGCCTGCAGCAGCAGGGACAGCTCTTTGTTCTTGGTCACCTCGGCATCGGGCGTGGAGCGCGACACTTCAGCCGACGGGCTGAATACCGGAATGTGAAGAGCAGAGCGCTTTGTCCATGCGCGGACTTCCCAGTCTTCGTCGCCCTCCAGCCGTGCGGACGGAGGTATGGCGACGACAAAGGACTGGCCTGCCGCCTTGAGGCCCGCGGTGATCCCTTCGAGGTGCCGTATGCCGACGATCAGTACGGACACCTTCGCCGAGCGCGACGTGACGGCGGTGACGGCCGAGGAGACCATCGCCGTATCGCGTCCCGCCAGTTCCTTGGGCCCGATTCTCGCTTCTTCCACGACCTTCCTCTGCTCAAGGTCGGCGGCAAAGAAGCCCAGGAGCGTGCTTCTCTCGGCGTCAGTGAGGCCCTTGGTGTTAAGAATGGCATTGGATGTGGAGAAGTGGGAATCCCGAAGCAGAGCCAGCGATGCCGCGACACGCTCCGACACCGGCTTCAATTTAGCCGCGGCGGCCTCGATCGCTACCTGCTCCCGATTGGCAGTTTGAAGCGCTTCTGTCAGCTTCGCCAACTCGCCGGGGTGCGCTGCCTCGGCGCGTCGTTGTTCGTCCGTAGAACCTGTTTCCTTCTTGAGCACCTCCAACTGGGACTGAATGGACCTGAGCCTCGCCTCGATGGATCGCAGTTCAGAAGCCGCAACCCCCGGCGCTCGTGCCCGCTCGACAAGGCCTTGATGCTCTCCCACCAATTTGTTGTACTCGTCCACCTTCGGTCCAGCTCGCTCTTGTGCGCGGACGATCTCGGTGAAGAATTCCCCGAGAGCCGCCTTGGAGCGCTCATAGTCGGCGATGGCGGCGCTCCGTCGGAGCAGGCTCTCGCGTACCGGTGCATAGGCCGTGGTGAATTCGGCAAAGTCCGGCTTGGCTGTCTCCAATGCTAGCCGGTATTGTTCCAGCGCCTTGGACGCCGCATCGCTGCCCGCTTTGAGGCCCGCAACGCGAGCGCTCACAAAGTCGAACCCTCGCCGGAAAACCTCAAGCTCTTCGCTCACCTGACGGTCGGGAGTGTCGAGATACGTGATTTCAACGCGCGCCTTCTCAACCATGTCTTCCACACCCAGCACGGGCAGCGACGGATCCATGAGCAGCGTGTGCTCGTATCCGGCGATTCCCCCATTCGCGAGCATGGCGTCCCAATACCGTTGATCCCCGACCGCGCCGGAGCTGCGCAGGTCTTCGGGCAATTCGATGGCTCCCGACGATCCCTCGATGAGGACCATGTCGCATGACTTTCGCTGGCGCAGGCCTCCTAGAAAGCCGGCGATCTCCTTCTGGGTCGCCACAGACGCGTGATTCTCGCCGATCACGACAATGAGCGGTGAAGCCTGTCCTGAGGTCCACTCGCCTTCAACTTTGAAGTTCTGGGCTTTGGCGGCCTCCTTGACAGTCGCCGCCGGCCCGGACGACGTGACCGAGACGGTCGTGAGCGGCTGCTTCTTGTCGCAGGCGCACAACGCCAGGGCGAGTGACACGGCTGCCAGCGAGAGGCATCGATCTAGATGAGAGAAGCGCATTTCTGTTCTCCTTGTGTGGCGTTGCAGATATCCCAGGCCCTCGCGTAGGCATCGGACATGGCCGTCTGGCCGGCATTCAGGCGAGCCCACTTCCAGGCGCCGAAGAGGACCTGAAGTGCCCACCGCCGATCCTCTTCGTCGGCGACCCCCGACGAGAGGGGAGCCCACAATTCGGCCAAGACTTCCGAGTTCAACCCGAGCCGACGCATCTCTGCCTGCACATCAGGCCCACCCAACCCTCTCAGTGCACCGAGTCGCCTGCGATCCGTCGCTCCAATCGCGCGGGCGATTCCGCGACGAATCGGGAGTGACGCTCCTTCTCGCTCAAGCGTCCACTTGACGGCCCTTCCTTCGGGCCATGTCCGGGGATCAAGCGCGAGCTGCGAGCCCGAAGCCCACTCGCCTTGAGCCAACGTAGAATCGTGTTCAACAGTGATCCGATACCGCTTCGCGGTATCGCCGGCGATAGCCACCGGGCCAGAGAAGGTGTCAACCGGCAGCGGAAGGAAATCCGCACAAGCCATTGAAGGCTTAGGCTCGGCAAAGTGCTCAACAAGAAAGCGCTCGTGCAGCTTTTCCAACGCGGCGAGCAAATGGCGGAGCGCGTCGCTCTCGACCTGTGAGAGTTTCGGGGCACTCGTCTCGGCCTGGAGTGTCACCGCGGGAATCGGAGCGCCGTGCAGCGCCAGAAGCACACGCTTCCATTCATACTCTGCCAGGCGTTTCATGACGGCCAGAAGCAGTTGCCCTTCTTCGACAGGCGCATCGCGGTTCACGCCAATGACAAACGTCGGTTGAACTGCAGCACCACCGAAGAACGGGGCCACGTCGTTGGCGCGAGTCCACGCTCGTGCCTTTCGCAGGTGCCGCTCCAACACACGCATGCCGACATGAGCGGCCAACTCCATGTCGGGCGGTGGTCCCCATGGCACTGCGAGGAGGCAGCCCCACCTCAAGAGGGCCGCGAGCATATCGCAGCGACAATTCGAGACGACCGGGCCGCTGCTGGTATGCACCCCATTGCCCAGGTAGAGCTGCACAACTTCAGACACTGGCTCTGCCAGACCCAGTGGGGCTAGAGCGACAATGTGTTGATCCCTACCGGGGCTGCCGCTCAGTGTCGGAGAGCTCGCGATGGAGCAAGCGGCAATCAGGGCATCCACTTCGACCCCGTTGCACGTGCGCAGCCACGCTGCGCAGGCAGCGCGAAGCCCGGAGAAGATCGCCGCCCGCTTCTGTGCCGCCACGGCGACGGTCAACGGTCCCGCGCTTGCTCCTTCAAGAAGTTGATCGGCCCATGGCCGTGGCAGTTCGAAGGCGTTGCTCTGCGGATTTCCGCCAAGCACGCCAAGCAGGAAGTCCACCAGATGAGCGGAGAACAAGGCACGCAGATCCTCCACGCCGTCGACCTCGCAACAGAGTCCGGGAAACCGGGACTCGAATTGGCGGACTGCCGGCGGCAGCTCGCCATCGATGCGAAGCAGGTAGAGAAAGACCACGGGGAGACCGAGGGAGTGTTGGGAGGCTCTCGCTCTCGCGAGGTCAAGCTCCTGGATGGTCCCGGCCCCGAGCCGATCACGAAGAAGGCCGACGTAAAGCTCGAACGGCGCCGCCAGCATCTGCTGCCCGATGGCCTGCATCGGACCTTCGGACAAGCCGGGTCCGGAATGAGTCTCGTGTCGCACGGTCTCAATCGTGACGCCGACCTTGGCGAATTTCGGGCGAAGCATGTCGAGTACCGAGGCCAGCGTATTCTTTTCCGCCTCAAGCTCGACCGGGCAGGAGAGCAAGACTCTGACCAGAATCGGCCCTGACATGGCGTGCGTCCTTCCCGTGTGCTTTGCCGCGGCATGATAAGTTGCAGTATAGACCCGGTGATGCGTCACGCTCTCCACTCTCCTACCGATCCTCCCGCGATGAACGCCATCTGACAGGCAACCTCATTAGACGTTACTCACGCCGTCCCGGCGGACGGATGAGTCTGCGCGTCACTTCTGCTTGAGACGATCCACACGCTCTTCGAATGACGGTCGCAGCGACACAGGCGTGGTCTTCGCGTCGAGGAGCGATTGCAGCAAGACCTCGTGCTTGTGCGCGTCATTGCTGCCGCCAGGCGGGTAGATCGCAATCATGCGCGCGAGATCCTGTTTGGAGAAGTCGTCGTTGGCTGCGGGCGTGAAGCAGTTGTTATTCGGGTCCTTAAACATCCAGGACGGGAACCAGTATTTCATGATCGACTTGGGATCGAAAGTGCCGGTGTCGTACGCCGATGAGTTGGGTAGCCGGCGAAGATTGTGATCGACCATGTCACGAGGCCAGTAGTTCGGCGCATTGCCCAGCACGGTGTAGATCCCTGGACGACGGTGCTCGGCATCCTCCATCGCCTGGCCAAACTGGTCGCGCGTGAGCTGATACCCTTGATCATCCGCCCAGCGAAAGACATCCTCGCAGGATCCGGCCGAGGACTGGTGCTCGTGCTCGAAGCCAAGGGCGTGCCCAAACTCATGCCGGACAACGCCGGCCCAGTCCGCCGGGAGGGCGGTATCGAAGGACTGGAGGTTCATCGACGCCATGTTGGGCGAGATCACCGCGCTGTTGTTGCTGTCGGTGCCTACCAGAGACCAGTAGCCCCGCTGGTTGAACGAGACGCGCACGTCCGCCACCAGCTTCGTGTCGGTCACGGTCCAGGAACGGAAGTGCCCTTGTCCATCCTCGCCGAAGTCCAGCTTGATGTTGGCACCGGTTGCGAGCCAGCCCTTGGCGATAGTGGTGATCTGCCGGCGCAGATCGTCCGATCCGCCGAGGAAGGCCACACGGACCGTGGTGTTGTTCGGCCAGCGCTTCAGCGTGTTGAGCACGAGGAAAGCAGGCTGGCCGTCGATAGTGGCTGGAAGCCGGGAGAGCTCGCGATCCCGGGACTCCAGGCGGGCCTGATACTCGTAGGGGAGTCCCTCCATGATGCGGGGCTGGACCGCTGGTTGCAAGGCGGCGGGCTCGTCTAGGGCGAAAGGGACCTGTGAGCAGGCGCGACCGAGGATGAGGCAGGCAAGGATGGGGAAACGCATGGCGAGTCTCCTTGAGAGCGAGAGCGGAGAGAACGGCACACTCAAGTCCAGATCAGGGCACAGTGACGCGGACGACCGAGACTTGTGCGCCGTTCACGTCAATGCGCCAAAGCAAGACCCCGGCCGGTGCGGCACCTGGCAGGGCGGCGCCCGCGGCAAGCTTGGCGAGATCGACAATGGCGGTAAGCGCCTGAGTGCTGTCGGTCGATGACTCCGCCCCGGTGAACAGCCATCCGTCGGTGAAGGTAATCTTGAGGTCGGACTTGGCGAGGCACTCGTAGCGCGTAAAGCGGTAGGGCCGCGATCGGTCGGGCAGATAGACGATCTTGAAGTCGTAGCTAGCCGGCGCCGTCTTCTCCCCCGCCGCCGCGGGCGGTGACTTGAGAGTTCCCATCAGAAATGGCGCCGGCGCATAGAAGACGTAGCCTTCCTTGGAGGGGTCATGCGCGTCTGTGGCAAGTGGCGTGAGGCTGTAGCCGGCACAGCCCGACAGAGACGCCGAGACGGCCATTGACGTGATGACGGCAAAGTAGAGCGGTCGCATGATGAAAGGCTCCAAGAGAAAGGCTCGCGAGCGGCCTGAGGGACGGAGACACGATCTCCGGGGCCGGCTCGCGTGCGGAAGGGCGGGTGGGCGGTCCGGTCGCCGGGCGTTCACCGCCAAGTGATCCGGCCCGTCTGCATTCACCAAGCCGCAATGTGGGGTCTGAGCGCTCGCTTGTGGTGCTGATTGTTTTTGCACGCCGGGACCGGCGCCCAGTATTTGCGACCCGGCTGTGGTCCGGATCGGGGACGCTTCAGCAGTGCCCCCACGTGCAGGGTTCCGTCCGGCCGTTCGGCGTCCTGGTCACACCGCACCGGGCGATTACTGCGGGTCCCACCAGGGCTGGGGATGGACGCACTCCGGCGCGAGTTCTTCCCACCTGCCCGACAGCATCGCTACATCCGAAGGCGGGAAGGCGGCGGAGTGGATCAGCGCGGCGATATTGGGCACTCTAGGGATTTGATCAAAGGCGCACACCAGGATCCTGCGCAGGCGGTCTTGAAGCCGCTCGAAGCGAGCAGCCGGCGAGTGCTGGGAGTCGCTCCAAACCGATTCATATTGCGCGAGGAGCGCCAGCTTCGATTCGGGGGCTATCGCCCGGCTGGGAAGCAGATTGTCGTAATCGTCAAAGCGCTTTCGGACCACTGTCCCGCCGCCGACAGCCATTCTCGCGTCGTAGGCCATGAGATAGAGTTCGCCGGACGCGACGAAGGCCGGAAGAGCGGCTTCCCACAGGGCGCGGTGCTCCTGCGGCCCGGTTTCGATCGCGGCAATGGCGAACTCGGCGAACATGAAAACAAACGCGCCGTTGGGGCTCCCGTTCGACATGCGACCCAGAACGGCTCCGTCCGCGTTGAGTCCAGGATCAAGCGCGAGCAGACCCTCACCGAATCGGGTGAAGGTGCTGTAGAGTCGGGACGCGAGCGAGGAACCGCACTCGATTGGGTAGCGACCACGCAGATGCCCCCGCATGAACGGCTCCAGATTCCTAATTGCCTCGCCGGATAGGGGAATGATGGCGGATCCCTCCCAGCGACACGCTAGGCGATCAAGAAGTTGCAAGGTGGCCGAGTCGATGAGCTGAACTCGATCCTGAATCGCGTTCGGGTTATCGCCGGACGCAAGTCGCTCCCTGAGCATCACGCGGTGAGATTGGCGATCCAGCGTGTGGAAATAGGCGGCGTCTTGGCGTCCCGCTTCATCGGGCACGGCCCGGAGCAGCCAAGTCTCTGTGGCGAGCAACCGCTGCCAGGGAATGCGCCACGAGTAGGCGTCCGCCCCTGTCCCCTGCTCGCAATTCGCGTCGAAAATCGGCTCCGGGGGATGCAGAGTGGCGCCCTCAGACACGGTTACGCGCAGCACAAGGCCGGATGGCCACGGCATGACATTCGGCACCACAACCACAGCCCAGCGACGGCTGCGGCGAAAGTACGACGCGGTTCCGGCGACGCCAAGCGGTTCAATCGACACGATTGCCCCGGAGTCGACCGACAGGCCGAGCGCGCGGACGACCCCGTTCTCGGTGTCTACCCCGACGTCAATGGACTTCGTGTTCATGGCGATTGGTTGATCTCGCACCGTATGCCGATGCCAATCGTCAAGGAGAGCGTTGGTGGCTGGGCTCGATTCTTGAACGTATAGACGAAGGTTTCGGAGTAGAAACTGGTGGAGGGCGACGATGCACGCACCAGCAGATCGATGATGACGTGGTAGGGCCCCACCACGACCCAGGACACCGGCGGCGGCGGCTCGACGACGACAGACGCCCTGAGAGCAGCGGACACGGGTCCAACCAGCGGTACCATTGCCTGCATGAGGGCGTCGCCGAACGCATTGGCGGTCACGTCCACTGACAGTCCCGTCCAGTTCGCACCCGTATCTGCCTGAATTCTCGCGGCGCGCGCCTGAAGCTCGCCAATGACGATCTGCAGTTGATCCGCTGGAATCTTGAGCCATTCCGCATCAGGGAACGGGATTGCGACGAGGGAGAGGTTGACGTTGTATTTCACGAGGATACTCCTGGAGAGTCACTTGGTTCCCGCCGGCGAAGAAACACTCCTGGCGCAGCGAAAGCCGATCTGGGGGGACCGGGCCGAAAGCGGGTATTGAGCTATGGACGCAAGCGTAAACGATGGGGGACTGACGGACCAGTCGCCGCCGCCACACACGGCCAGGGCCTGTTGCCCTTGAACAATCACAGTCCCGGTCATTTCGCGGACGTTGCCGAACATGTGGTAGAGCCCGGCGGCCGTTCGGAGCTCGGGCATGCTGCGGACCGGGTGGGCGAACTGCCGGTAGTCCGTCTCCAGCGCGGCAGGATCGAGAGGACTCTTCGCCCGAACTCCGTCAACGGGCGGCAGGGCGCTAGCGGGCACCGCCCCGATCCATGGTGTCTGTCGGCCGTCGGGAGCCTGGGCAGCGGCAAGCCATTCGTAGATTGTGGGAAGCCGCTTGCCGGCCCAGAGCGCGTAGGCCTGCATTTCGTCACGAGACAGCGCAACCACCGGCAGCTCGGCAATCTCATTCCACTTTGCGCGAGACCAGTAGTCAGGTGCGGACCTTTGGGATGCCTTTGTGAAGGCGAGATACTCCCGGTTCGTGACTTCCGCCTCATCAATCAAGAACGGAGCGAGCACGGGGGTGGTCTGCTCACGCTCCCCGTCACCGGGGTCGTTGAACACCGCCGGCATCCGCCCCCCTTCGAACCGAACCATTGCCGTGAGCTGCGGACCGCTTGGGAGCAATTGTGCGGTTCGATCGAGCTCAGATCCAGGCACAACCACGTCATGAAAGTCGGCGAACCGACCGGCGGAATCGGTCATGACGAATCGGTAGATCCCCGGGGCGAGATAGCGCTTCCTCACTGGCACGGAGCCGAGCTGGATGTCCTCGCCGAACGACCGCGAGACGGGATCGAAGCGCGACGCGACAGCCGAGATTGGAAGCGAGGCGTCGACCGCATGCAGCGAGACAGCGCCTTGCCGGGCGAGACGCTGCTGCTGCCATCCCCAGGCCAGTGAGCCGGCAAGGATGGCGAGCAGCAGAAACGCCGTCACGGTGAGCCCCCGACGATGATCGCTCAACCAGAGCCGCGACCGCCTCCCAACACTCGGGGCCCTTGCGAGGATGGGTCGGCCACTCAGAAAGCATCGCAAATCCGCGGCGAGATGCGCGGCGGTTTGGTAGCGGTCAACAGGGTGCTTTTCAATCGCCTTATGGCAGATGACAGCGAGATCGGATGGCACGCTCGGGGCCAAACGCCCGATGGGCTGAGGCCGGCCGTCACTGAGGGCCCGCAGGATCGCCTGCGTCGTGGCGCCATCGAACGGACGTTTGCCGGTCAGGAGCTCGTAGAGCACAACCCCAAGAGAGAAGATGTCGGACCGATGGTCGATCTCGACTGCCTCAACGCGGGCTTGTTCGGGGCTCATATAGGGGTATGACCCGGAAATCTCGTTCTCACGTGACAAGGTCTCTTCGGAGGTGATCCTCGCAACGCCGAAATCCGTGAGCCTCGCATGATCGTCGCGATCGATGAGGATATTGGATGGCTTGATATCTCGATGGATGACGCCCTGGCGGTGCGCGTGGTCGAGCGCGTCCGCCACTTCGGACACCACACGGGCAGCCGCCGCGATCGCTCGCCCGTCCGGTTGAGCCAAATGCGCGGATTGCGCTTGAGTGCGGAACGGGCTCCAGCGTCGTCGGTGGATTCGGGACGTGGCGGGTGCAGAGGGGGCGTCGGGAAGGAGTCGGGCGCGAAGCGTGCCGCCTTCGACATACTCCATGGCGATATACGAGAAGCCGCGCTCCTCCCCGAACCGGTACACTTGGACGATCCCGGGGTGAGACAGTCGGGCAACGGCCTGAGCTTCCTTCCGGAAGCGACCCGCTGCGATGTTCGCGGCATCGAGCTGCGGAGAGAGGACCTTGAGGGCTACCTTGCGATTAAGGACGGTGTCCTTGGCGAGATACACGACGCCCATTCCGCCGCGGCCGATCTCGCGAATAAGGTGGAACTCCGCCACCTGGCTACCGATCGAACCGGCAACACTCGGATAGGTTTCAATCGCAGGGCGGGACAGGAAGTCAGCGGACGCGACATGGTGATCGAGGAGAAGCTGGACCCGCGCCCGAAGCACGGGATCGGGGCAACGCTGGTCCAGGAACCCCGCCCATTCGGACGGCGCCAGGAGTATTGCGTCGGAGAATAGCTCGCGGAGTTGCTGTTCCTGGTTGGGCATAGCGTTTGATCAAGGCAGCGGCCTCACCCGCCTTGACAGTAAGCCGCAATCCGCGCCCTTCGCGCCCAATTCAGACTGGGACTTATGGCTTTGGGGCATCCGGTGTGGGTCCGGCCCCGTCGATTTCCGTGTGGAGCCAGGCTTTGGCGAATTGCCACTCACGCCACACGGCCGACGGAGACATTTGCATGACCTCGGCGATCTGCTCCCGTGTAAGGCCTGCAAAAAAGCGCAGCGTCACGATTTGCGCCGCTACCGGGTGGTCAATCTCGAGGCGCGTCAGCGCCTCGCTCAGCGAGAGGAGTTCGATGGACTCCGACTCCAGAGACGGAAGATCCGTGAGTTCCACGTGCTGAATGCTTCCTCCGCGCTTTTCCGCTCCCCGACTTCGAGCCCGCTCCACCAGGATGTCTCGCATTGCCCTGGCCGCGGCCCAGAAGAAATGGTGCCGGTTCTCCCAGGAAGTGTCGTCCTTGCCAAAGAGGCGAAGATACGCTTCGTGGACCAGCGTTGTGGGTTCCAACACGTCCGTGCCCGCTCCGGCGACCCGATTGCTGGCGATCTTTCGAAGCTCGCCGTAAACGCACGCCATCAGGCGGTCGGGCGCACCCGGCAGCCCGTCCCTGACGGCCCGAAGAAGCACTGTGACGTCGCCGGCTGGCTTTTGCATCATGAGACAGATTTCCGCTGGAATTCTGGGCGCACTGTACGCGGTTGGCGGCTTGGGTCATAGAGAGTCCGATTTGGAGTCTCCCGCCAGACCGAACAGGCAAAGACGGTCGACGGATCGCTCAAGAGCGCCCCACGATGCTCGCCCGATTAACGAGCTCGCTGAGGCGTCAGTCCCACGCGAGCAAGAAAGGTGCGAAGCCTCATGAAAACTACTCACCGCATGTTGGCCATCGATGTGACTGGCAGGGGCGCGGGGACCACGCGGCGCCAAGGTGTTGTCCCGACGCCCATGATGTTGGCGTGCTTTGGTTTGGTGGCGTCGATCAGCGGCCAAGCGATCGCACAGGTGCCGGCTGAGGGACTCATCGGCTACTGGAAGGGCGATCACAACGCTCTCGATTCGTCGCCTGTGGGCAACCACGGCACCTTCGGCGGCAGCTATGTGGACGGCGGCCCCTTCGGACATGCCTCCTTCAATCTGTCCAACACACAGGTGCGTATCCCGCACCATCCTGCGTACGCGTTTCAGCAGTCGACCGGCTGGACCGTTGGGATCTGGTTCAACAACAATGGAATGCCCGTGAATCCAGGCACGGAAGTGTTTCTCGGGCAGGACAACGGTTCAGGCTATCGACCCAAGTGGTTCATCGACTATGGGTACTCCGTGTACCACCCTACCAACTCCTTCCTTCTTCATCTGAACGACTACAACCAGGAACGCATCTTCCTGGAATCCGATCCGGTGGTGCCGTTCCCAACGGGGTGGAACCAGCTGACTGTGGTAATCGACAATGGTGCTGGGGTAGTCTCGTTCTACCTGAACGCCTCACCGATCGGAACCGCCGGTCTGTCAAACTACGTGCTCCAGACGCAGGCTCAACTCGTGTTCGGCTTCGCCGAATCGGGGCTTGGGTACTACGGCTTGCTGAACAATGTCACAATCTACAACCGCGCCCTGTCGGCACAAGAGGTGTCGAGGCTGGTAAATCCATGCTTCGTCGATTTCAACGGGGACGGCACCGTCGATTTCTTCGACTACGACAGCTTCGTGCAGTGCTTCGATGGCGGCACATGTTTGCCGGGGGCAAACGCCGACTTTGACGGTGATGGGGTCGTTGACTTCTTCGACTATGACGCTTTCGTCGTCGCCTTCGAGGGCGGATGCTAGAGCCGGTTCGAGAACGGAGCCTTTCGCGGGTACCAAAGTGCAAGCTGCTGGCAAAGCGGGATTCAGCCCAATGGCAAGGCGAGCGTTTCGGCATTGTCGCGATGGAGCTGGATGAGGTTGGTCTAGGGGCATCCGGTCTGCAGGCCAATGACCCAGGAATCGATGAAGCTGACGACGTAGGCGGCGGCCTCCAGAACCCCTGCCGACGCGATGCGGGTCGACACGGTGCCAAACTCGTGGGCGATCTCATGCGACGTGTCGGAGGCCTCGACGGCCGATGCCAACCCCGCTCAGCCATTGGCGACCACTGCTTGGACTTGCTGGGGCGCGTACGAGCAACCTTAGTGCCAACCCCCACTTCACGGTTCGGTGCGGACGGGCGCGCACTCCATGATCGCATCGAGACGGTGCGTGGCTCAACCTCGGCACGCCGAAAGATCAAATTGTACTGACAAATCTTCGGAGTCGACCAAGATGTGCAACCGGTCATGGTTCGGTTGCGAATAACCGGGCGTTCAGAATAGGCGGTGCGTTCGCCCACATGAATCATCGCGTGTGCCAGCCGCCCGTTCAAGATCTTGACCGCATCGGGTAGGTTAGCGACAACTACGCACACGCAGCCAAGGGTGCTGCCGGTCCTTCCGCTGGAGGTACGACGCGTTGACGTTGGTGCCAAACAAGTCGAGGCCCTCAGCCTGGATGGGGCTGGCTCGTGTAGCCCGTCTTATCGCTTTGCCGGCGATTATCGTCGGAGCTCGTCAACTCCTTGGGCCATTGAATCACGGTGCCGACGGGATATTCACGGCTGCCGGAGCCGTCATGGTAGAGCTTTCACTGGAAGCACTTGTAGCGGCGCACTATCTGGAATTGGGCGTGGCTGCCCAAGGAATCCACGAGGAACATACGCGCGACGCGGCCATGCGCGCCCATTTGGTGAACGAGGACCTCGCCAAAGCAGTCGGAAAAACGGTCGCGCGTATTGCGCGCACGACTTTCGCGAAAGACGCAGTGAGAAGTCCGTGGCGCCCCATCATCGACGAAATGGAAGACGCATGGGTCGTCGTGGCGCGCCGAAGCGAGTTGGGACCGCTTGACGACTCGGAACTTGGCGGCTCGCTTCCGCTGCCATCGGACCGAGAACCGTTTCCGCCGATGGACAATCACGGATTGTGGAGGTCATTGCTCAAGGAAGTGATCGACACTGCTCAACCCCAAGGGGCCGAGTCCCCGACGGAGCACGAGCTTGAAATGTTGGTGTCTGCCTGCGATCGCGACTTTCGATCGGAGTTTTACAACACTCTAAAGCATGACTTCGGCACGGGAGGGCGCGCATATGCCGGAGTGATGCTGCGCGCAGTAGGTGAATTGACCTTCGGAGTCCGCGTGCTGACGAAGACGACCGAGCGGGAACGAGCCCAGCTCGATCGCATCACCCAGTTGCTGCACGATGTGTGCGATGAGTTGATTAAGCATAAAGTCGATCAAGGCCACTCTGACTACCAAGGGTTTAAGCCATTGCTCACGAGCATCAAGGCCGACACGGAGCAGATCCGCAGGAACACGATTGCGCTTGCCGCAACGGCAGACAAGACTTTGGGCATCGTCAAGAGTACGGCGGTGTTCTTGGGTGGACCCGAGCTCACGAAACAAATCACGATTGCAGTGACCAGTGCCCATCCAACAAAGAAGCAAAGCCGGCTTGTGCTCACTTTGCTTTTAATGCTGTGCGCCGGACTGGTGTTGAGTAGTGTTCTACTGCCACGCTTGCCCAGCCAGCCCACAGCGCGTGCGACTGCGGTGCTCGACCCCGTATTGGAGAGAATTATCGCCCGGAGAGCTTCGCATAGTTCTTCGGGAGATCGCCATGGATCACGACCACTTCCAACAGAAGTGCTTGGTCAACTCGACGCGAACAAGGGGCAAGGTGCCCCGATTCAGCAAGCGCTGCGGTTGCTCGCGATGGCGGAGAGTTCACAAAGTCAATCGATGCTCGCAGAGGTCGACAAGCGAATCGCTGTGCTCGAGACTCGCAATGCCGGTGGCGCTCCGCGGAGCAGCACCCACGAATGCGGCTATTTTGTCCTAAAGGGATATCGAGCATTAGCGAACGAACAAACGGAGTCTGCGGTGAAGTTTCTGCGACAAGCGAACGCGATGACGGACTCTGAGCCTGCGATAACTCTTCTTCTCTGCTTTGCCTTGAACGAGTCGCCAGCGAACGGGAGGTCAATGAACGCGAAGGAGGTCGTCAAAGTGGCGACCAAGGCATTGACGGCCAAGCATCTTGAAAAGGGGATGAGGTTGCGGCTCCAGTGCAAGCTAGTAGAGGGGTTGTACTTGCAGGGAGAGATACTCGCAGCATCCGAGGCAGCACGAGCCTTAGGCTCTCCCATCAGCATCGCGAAGACGTTCTCGTCGGATGTCGCGTCGCCCGTACTCGCAGTCCTTGGTCAACAACTGCTATTCGAGAACCAGACGGAAGAGGCATCCGAGGCGCTGGAACTTGCTCGGCAGACGGCCTTCAAGTATTTGCCGGTGAATCACCCTGACTATGTCGCCATCCGCATCGCCCAGGCACACTCGTATGCAATGCTCGGAAATGTGAAAGAAGCCATCGCGGCGGTGGCGGATTTTGAGGCGCTTCTTAAGGAGGGTACACGCGAAGGTCGTCAGGCGGCACCATTCGCATTCAGCGCGGCAGCAGCTGTCAAGGCGCTGGAGGCGCAGTCGCTGGGCTCGCCAGAACATCCGGCGGGCGATCCGGAGTTGCTGCGAAACGCAGCAGGGTGGCAAGAGGCGGCGTGCACCATGTTGGAAGCACAATATGGGGTGCACGACCCGCGCACAATAGACGCGATCGCCGAGCTCGGAGCGATGTACTGGGCGGGCGAGAGCTTCGGCAAGGCGCTTAGTGCGATGAACAAAGTCCTTGAAATCGTCCGAAGCGAACCGAATGCGCGGCACCCTCGATACGTCCAGGCGATGATGGTGTATTCGGTAATGCTCGTTGTCCACGTTGGAGAGTTTCCTGAAGACGGATCGCATTCAGCCACCGGGACTGACATTCAAGTGGCCCTAGAGGCGTCGGCGCTGGCGGTGGAGATCGCCCGCGCAAATCGAGCAGCATTGCTTTCTTCAACAGAGACATCGGCCAAGGCAAGAACAGTGGCAATGGAGCTTCTGGGTAATGCGATAAGCCAACTCACGGAATGTCGTTTGCTTGCCGGAATGAGGGAGGAGTCGCTCCGATCCGCAACTGAGCTACTTGCCCTACGCGCCGAGTTGAGCGAACAAGATTCTTGGAAAATCGCGTCCAGCGAGGCCATGCTCGGGCGCGCGAAGCTCCTGAATGGTGACGTAGATGGGGCAATGGTGCTGCTGCGTCTGGCCTACGAGAAGGCTGGTGAAAACCTCGCCATGCCCATACGGGCGCAATGGGCTTTGCGGCAGGCGATGTGCAAAGCATGTGGACTGCGGGGCGACACAGAGGGAGTCAGAGAGTGGTGTGGGCGCGCGCAGAACTATCGCAATAACCATAAACGCCCAGGTGGGACGTGAGACGTGGTGCGGGCAGGGTCGAAGTGGCGGCGTCACAAACTGATTGCCTTGTATTCTGTTGCCATGTAGAGTGAACAGAGAGGCGGAACAAGCTTCCGGGGTGGAACATCCGGAGATGCGTGACGCGCCGATGCTTCATGCGTCGACGGAACACCGAGGAGACCTTGGTGTGAACAACAGGTGTGGGACGTGGGGTCGGAATGGCAGAGAGTTTGGAACCAGCTCTGAGCGCGATTGCGCAGAGGTACTTGCGCACAGCGCCAGCGCAGCAGGATAGTCAAGGAACCCCAGACGCCGACGTCGTTGCGCGGTCGGACGCGATCCTCGCGATGAACACGGCGTGTGCTGTGGGACAAAAGCTGGGCATGGCTCGTGCAATGGGCGTGGAGTGCGTTCTGCATGATTCGAGTGTTCGGTTTTCCTGGCAGGTCTACGGTGCCGACGGGTGGTGTGATTGTCTGTCGAAGGACTTGTCAGAGCACACTCAAACGCGGTCAACCTCCCGTCTTCTTGGCAGCGCGCCAGGAGTTGTCCCTATCCAGGATGTTCCGACAGCTGTGCTCGAGAGGCTGCTTGGCCTGCAGAAGTCCAAGCGAGCTCGCTGAGCACACAGAGGAGTCTCACTCCAGGCGGGCTCCCCGCCGGAGCGTCTGAGAGTCAGGCCGCAAATGCCTCCTCATCGCGCCCTCGCAGGGCCGCGATGATGTCTGCCGCGACCCGCTGAATCCGGTCCAGAGACGCGGCGAGCGTCTCGGTCTTGCCGTCGTAGAGCTGGATGTAGTCGCTCGCGGCCGTGCCCGTCTCAAGCCCGATGGCCTGGCAGACGACGAAGGCGACGGCTTCGGCCTCGGTCTCGCGAACGGTCTTGCTGGCTGGGCGCTGATCGCCACGATGCAAGAGCTCGTGGGCAAGCTCATGGGCGATGACTGAGAACTCGTGAGCCGGAGCCAGGCCGGATCGGACGCTGATCTGTCCGCCGCGTGAGACGCCGTCGGCGCCCGGCGGCAGGTTGTCGTAGTCGAGAGAGATGCCTCGCCCTGCGACCTGCTCCTTGAGCCTGGTGAGATGGTGCTGAGGATCGCCACTCACCCGCGCCGGCTCCGGAAGCGGCTGGCCGTCGGTCTGGCTCACGTCGAAGACGAACACGCCGCGAAACCTGAGCCTGGGCTTGGCGCGCTCGGCCTGGTCCTTGCTTTCCGGCTCGTCGTCCTTCGGGCGAATGTTCATCGGTGCGACGATCACGATGCCCTTCTCGCCCTTCTTGACGAAGCGACCCATCTGTTTCCACGTTCCGAAGCCGGCGACGTGGGTCGCTTCTGGGTTCTGCCAGAGGATGAGAAGGACGTTCCCAAAGCTGTAGCGGTGGAACCTGGCGAGCATCGCGAGGTATTGCGTGATCTGGTCGCTTTTGCCCTTCTTGAGGGCGTCGGCGAGATTGTCGAGGGCTTGGTCGGCGATCTTCTTGGCTTCTTCGGCTTTCATGGTCTTTGCTCCTTTGTGGGGCCCGCGGAGTGCGGTCCCTTCGCCAAGGCCGAGGGACCACTCCGGGGGGTGCAATGGAGCGAGCGGAGCGCAGCCAGCTGGAGGTTTGAGGGCCCTGCGAAGCAGACACAGACGAATGACAGAGCTGCAATCACCCGTGACCGCTTGCGGTCAAGGGCGACGCAGTCGGGTCTGGCGTGAGACGTGCAGGGACCGCAGACCGGAAGACGGCGAGAGCGCAGCGTCTGAAAGCCGGGGGGCCTTAGAGCACACAAGACCGATCAGTCACCGGCGCTCTCGAATGGCGTGGGCGAACACCACCTTGCGGGACGGGTTCCACCGCTGCTTCGGCAGGCGGCTCATCTCGCATGGCCCGATTGGGATTCGTGGGAACAGAATGAGATCGCTTCGTGGGCGAACGAGTGTCGAGCGTCATTTTGCCCGAAGGATGCCCGAGCGGGGCGTCTGTGCCAGTCCAGCTCAGGTTCTGCGGCGATGCACCCCAACAGAACAACGGCAGCCTCGGGGTCGGTGTGGCCTCCGAAGTTCAACTCATGCCGCTCGATTGGTCGCGGGCCGGGCTCGACTGACGGCTTGCCCACTCCGCGTCAATGCACAGGGGGATCACATTCGCTACCACGATCGGTACGGCGATTCTCCGTCAGCGCCCTGAATGCCCATGCGAAGCGTGGTGATTCGTGCCCAGACAGTATTCAAAGCCGGGCGTCGAGCCGGATGAGTTGCTAACGTGCCCAGTCCTGCCAATGGGCGAATTCCCCGCGAAGGGCGATTTCAGAAAGGTGGGTGCGGAGGTCGTCGCGATGCTGGGTGTCGGAACCGTGGGTCGCGCGCGTCAGCGCCCGAGTCGCCTTGGCGCCCCGGGCGGATGGATCGCTGGGTGTTGACGCCAATTGCCTGTTGGAGACTCGCCTGACACAGTCTGCTCCGGTCCAAGTCGTGCTTCGAGTGACAGAGTTGTCGATCGCAGTGCATTTCTGAGAAGGGAGCGTTCGCGAGGCTCAGGACGCAAGCTGCTTGGTAAGCTGGACTTGTGGCTCGAATCGGTGTCGTTAAGGGAGTTGCGTCGTCTCGAAGCCCTCATGATTCTCCACGACTCCCGAGTCTGGAGGTTCGTCGACGGCGACGCGCAAGGGGACTCAGGCGATTTGCACGTTCAAGTCCTCTCTCCGTGGGTGCTACTTTCGGTTCATGTAGCAGTTGTGCCCTTGCGAAGAATCCGCTATCCTGTGCTCGATCGTTCAAGAGGGCCTTCCACACATGATCCCCGCTATTCCACTCTTCACCCTGGAGTCCCGCATCAAACGGGTCCTCAGAAAGCACCTCAAGGACCTTGGCTTTACCAAGTCCGAGAATGGTGCGCTGACCCCGCCATCCGAAGGCAAAGCCACACTGCGAAGTATGCACTCTGCTCAACGAGCAGATCGGCTGAACGCCGAGGCCAGTTTCATCGCTACACATTGGCCGCAGATGCGACAGTATTTTGCCTCCGGAGTCGAGGTAGTGCCATCCGAAATCACACCGGAGCTAGAACTCGTCGAATCAGGCACGTGGCAATCCACTCTTTTTCGAATGGCCTCGCTCACGTGGAGCGTGCCAGTGTCACAGGGGTACGGCAGGCGCATGCGATTCCTCGTGTGGGATCGACACAACGACAAGCTCATCGGGCTCATCGCGTTGGGCGATCCGGTGTTTAACCTGCGTGTTCGCGACCAGCACATTGGCTGGAACTCCGATGACCGAAAAAAACGGTTGGTGGGAATGCTCGATGCATTCGTGCTTGGGTCTATCCCCCCGTACAACCGATTGCTCGGCGGCAAACTCATTGCCTCACTGATTCGATCCGTCGAAGTGCGCGACACGTTTCGTGAGCGGTATCACACGACCAAGGGCATCATTTCCGGCAAGCGCAAGCACGCAGAGCTAGTCGCCGTGACGACAACATCCGCCCTCGGCCGGTCGTCGGTGTACAACCGAGTTCGCCTTGGTTCAATCACCTATCTCAAGCCACTCGGATACACGGAAGGGTGGGGGCACTTCCACATACCAGATGCGGTGTTTGCGGATGTGCGCACCTACCTGCGCCGACGACGCCGCAAGTATGCTCAGGACTTCAAGTTCGGGGACGGTCCCAATTGGCGCCTTCGCGCCCTACGGCTCGCGATGGGGCTGGTGGGCTTGAGACCCGAACTGCTTCGTCATGGCATCAAACGAGAAGTGTTCATCACCGAACTGGCGAGCAACGCTCAACAGATTCTCAAAGGGACTCGGAAGATACCCAAGTACGACGATCTCCTCTCAGTCGCCGAAATATCCAAGCTAGCGAAGGAACGATGGATCGTCCCACGCGCCGAGCGGTGTCCTGACTTTCGGGACCACACGGTCGATCAAATCGAGGCAATGCTCAGCGCCCGGTACGTGCATGAGCCAACCGAAAGCAGCGAGAACGTCTATGCCATTGGCGCGGCCTGAGGCCACATATTGATGCCCTATGAGTGCGACCCTTGATGAATGGCAAGCTCGTCTCGACCGGCACTTTGCCGGCCTTCGTGCAGAACGAGGGGATAGACCATTATTCGCGCTCGAACACGGCCTGGACCTGGAAGACATTAACGCGCTGGCAACAGCCATTCGAAGCCACATCCTCTCCAGTTCGCCGTCCATACTGCACAGCTTGCCCTGGATCGTCTATGCCGCAGAAGTCGGCTATGGCTACGAAGGCGACGAATACTGGCAAACGTTCGAGCAGAAAACTCCAGGCTGGACAATGCGCGGTTCGCGGGAGTGGATCCGCGACCGCTACGAGTGGTTTCACGACCAGTACGGCGGAGCTGCGCCCTCCGGGCCGTGGGCAAGACAGTTTTCAATCATCTGCTGGCCGATCACCCACTCCATTCTCCCCACGGACCTTCAGCGTCAGTTGGCGCACATCCTTTACGAGCTGCGCGACTCGTTTTCGGCCGAGTTGTTCGAGTCGCCGACAACGCTTGGCGAGTTCATCGCGGCGCGCAGTTTCAATGCGACTTCACGGTTCAAGAACCTCACCCAGGTGCCGCAGTTCATCGGCCAGATCGCCGCGGCTTTGCTCCTTCAAGGACAGTTCGGCACAGCAGGCCTCCTGCATCCCGCGGCCCTCAGACGCATCGGTGCAGACCTGGAGCGAGAGCGCGTCGCGCGCGTGTGGCTCAGCAGCGCACGTAAGGCGGCTCAAGAACGGGCGACCGTGCGTGGTCTGTACTTTGGGCGCGGGGCTCTTTCCGCGCCACGCCGCTCTGAGGAGGCGCGTGCGGAGATCACTGCTCTGGGCATCGAGCCTCGACTTGTGCTGCGTCCGACAGGTCCGCGGCGCACGTCGTGGGAAGTCTGCCTTGAAATTCCAGATTTGACTCACCTCCTGCTGCGATTCCCGAGCACGCGCGAGGTGCTCGCTGAGTCACGGTGCAGCGTGGCCGGCAGGAAGGGAGCGCCGCTTCCTCGTGGCCAGTTTCTCTATGGGTCGAAGCGCGTTGTCCTGTCTCGTTGGCCGCGCCCCGACGAAGTGCTGTTGCAATTCGAACGACGAGACCCGCATTTGGAGTTCTTGCTCCGAACGGATTGCATGCTGCGGCCGAGCCCCGTGCGACTCTTCCGAATCGCCTCCGACGGAGTCGCATATGAATCACGAAGTCTGCGCGTCAGAGCTGGCGAGAGCTACGTCGTGGTGCGTAGTACGGTCATCCCCGTCAGCCCGCAAGTAGCCTCGGTCGATCTCAACTGCGAGGGATTGCACGGCGGCATGTTCGCTCTGCCCGAAGCCCTCTCGACTGCTTGGGAAGGTGTGTTGATGCAACTCGGCCTTTCGCAGGCCCGAGCGATCGAGGTCTGGCCGGCCGGCATTGCAGCGGCACAATGGGATGGCGAAGGACACGGAGAGTGGCTCGCGAGCGAGCGACCATGTCTGGGGATCGCCACGGATCACAGTGTCGCCGCGGTGGTCGTCTCCATCGGCCCCGGTTCAGAGCTTTCCTTGGTATTGGACGACATCCGTCCAGGTCAACCCGAGTTCATTGAACTGCCGCGGCTGCCCGTTGGCCTCCACCGGCTTCACTTTTCAACGCGTCGCGCAGAGGCAGAGACCGCAGACTCGGTCGGTGACCTGGACATATTGATGCGCGTTCGCGAGGCACGCCCATGGTCACCCGCCGCAGGGGCGCAAGGGCCGTTACTGGCGCGCATCGATCCGCCATTGCCAACCCTGGAGCAACTTTGGGAAGGGCGAGCCGAAGTGGCGATTGAGGGTCCTCCGGGGCGGCAGGTGCGCTGCGATGTCGCCCTGTTCGATTCGGCCACCCGGGCGCGAACCGTGTCAAAGACGCTTCCGCCCCTCGATCTGCCGGTGGACGCGTCAATCTGGACGCGCCACTTTGAGCGGCACTTCCGCAGGGACAAGAATGCAGAAGCCGCTTACGACACCGCACGAACCTGCGAATTGAAATTCGCCGCCGACGAACTTGGCGCATTCACGCTTCGCTGCGAACGGGAATTCTCTCCACTGCGATGGGCTGTGCGCAGAAACGGGCAGTCCTACGCCGCGCGATTGCTGAACGACAGCGGCAGCGCCACGCCCCCAGCGATCAGTAGGATCGCCTTCGACAAACCGCTTCAAGAGGAAGTGCTTGCGGGTGACTCTCCCTATTCCGTGCCAGTGACAGGCGGTCTGTATGTCGCTCGACTCGACAGCCGCCTAGCCGCAGTCATCGTTTCGCCCATCGTTGAAGGGCTTTCCGATTTTGCATGCACGCCACGTGTCACCAACGCGGAACGTACTCCCGATGGCACCCATCGCATTCTCTCCATTGCAGAGCTGTGGCGCCAGGCCAGGCTCTCCGGCAATGTGTTTGCCTCAACACGGCAACGCCAAGTGCTTACCGCCATCGACGCGCTCATCGCAGGGTGGCTATGCGGCCCAGCGTGGATGAAGACCGAGCAACAATTCCGCGCAGGAACTACCACCTTCGGATACCTTCAACGAGCCGTATGGACCGACAATCACGAAGCGGAGGCCGGCGTGCGAATCGGCCGCAGGCATGACGAGTTGTCGACAGCAAACGTTGCCGCCCGCGTTCGCGAGATCGCAGACATAGCCAAGGTTCTCGGCGTGGATAACTCAAGTGAGGCAGAGGCTCGCCTGGAGTGGACAGCCGAATTCGCGCTCCGAATCGCGAGTGATCCGGCAAGTGTCGCGTCGTGGTCAAAGGCGGCGTTCCGCCATGGACTGTCGCAGTTGGAGAGCTTTCCAACTTTGGCACGAGCTGCTCGTTGTCTCGTGATCGCCATTGACCACCAGCTTCGGTCGCACGAGGCGTACGAAGAACTGTATGCGAGCTGGAGGTGGCAATGAGACGTTTGCAAGTTGCAGAAGTACGCACTCAGAGCGTCGCCGCGCTCGGCTTGGATGCCTCGACGTACAGGCTGACTTCGGGCACCGCTATCGCAGTGGCCCTACGCCGGTGTGCGAGTTTCCTGTGTCCGTGTGCAGCCTCCAGTCTTACGCGCGCGGTTATGAATCCGTTCCGTGGACTCGCCGACGATGCGGTCGCGACAAAGGCCCAGATCGAGGAGATGCTCGAAACACTCATCGCACATGGCGATCTGTTCGAGTATCGAGACCCAACGGTGAGTGGAGCATCTTCCAATACGATCGTATTTGCCGCGCCCTGCGGATTCGTACGGCGAGACAGCGGTGCAACGATCTTGCTCGGCATCAGCGCCGATCAACTGACGGCTCTACCGGAGGACCTAGAGACGAGGGTCGCGCATGTTGGGCATGTTCGCTGGTTGCGCCCGCGAGTTGGCGAAGATCTTCGCGACGACCTCCTGCAACTGGGTCTGATCGAGATCCCATACGAGAGGTGGATCAAGGATCCTCCAAAGTCCTCCGCCGCTCAGCATGTGACAGGTCTTGATAAGCGGCTCGACGCGGCACAGGCGTCGGGCGACGTTCCCGAACTGAGGCTACTGGACTCCGACAAGCCGACGACGTTCTACCCGGCGCGATGGGTCGAGCCCAAGCGGCAATCCGGCCGCTTCGTCGCGAGGCGGGCGCAGGCGTATGGCGCGCCGGTGTGGTGCTACGTGCAGATGCAGGACGGGCGGGCCCTACGCCTTCTTGATTTCCCGCGCGCGGGAAGCCGGTGGCGCGGGTGCGACGACGCGTGGTGTCTGCAGATGGCGATTGACGCCCTGCGCCAGCATCCTCAGCGGTTTACCCTTCGGTCGGACAAGTCGGGCACCACCTGCCTGCAACTCTTTTCACCGATTCCCATGTGGGCACAACGCCGCTGGGACGCCCTGGGGCGTCGCGCTGAGTCGACCGGCTGCCTTTTAGCCTTCGAACTGCCTGATTCAGAGGTCGCCGAAGAGGTAAGCTACGCTCGAGAGCACCTCTGGCTTGAGGAGAGCCCGAAACCGCGTGAAGGGGTACCCGCATGTCCATGACGATTGGTGAGACGATTCAAGAACTGCACGGCGCCCTTCGGGAATACATCGAGGCGTCTTACCACATCAGCCATCCACTCCTGATAGCTCAGCGCAGGCAGTTGCTGGATCAGGTTGGCGTTATTCACCAGCGTCCCTATCTAGAAAGCACACCGCGCTACAAGGCCTCGCGAGCGTTTCGGGACCTCGGCCTCGACCCCGCGGCGCTCGAAGTGTTTACCGCCGTTTCCAGCAAGCATGAGAATCTTGGCGTCTTGCTGCACGACCCGCCCTATGAGCACCAGGGGGAGTCCGCACGATTATCGCTGAACCAGGGCCGCAGCCTGATGGTGATGACGGGCACCGGCTCGGGTAAGACCGAGTGCTTCTTGCTGCCGATCCTCGGCAAGCTCGCCAAGGAAGCGAAGGCGAAGGGGAAGGAGTTCGGCGAAACTCCCGCGGTGCGTGCCATGGTGCTGTACCCCATGAACGCGCTGGTCAATGACCAGCTCGGTCGCCTTCGCTTGCTCTTTGGCGATCCGCGCATCGTCTCGAAGTTTATGTCGTGGTCGGGCAGGCCCGCTCGGTTCGCGCGTTATACCAGCCGCACGCTGTATCCCGGCGTCCGCGACGCGAAGAAGGACCGAGACCGACTAGAACCAATTGGCAAGTTCTACGTCAACAACCTTGAGGCTGCCGATGGTGCACCAGGTCCCGAAACGGACGCCGCCACAAAGCTGGTGGGTCAGCTAAAGCGCCGCGGCAAATGGCCCGCCAAGCCCGACCTTGCCGCGTGGTACGGTAAGAAAAATAGCCGGTGGATTGATGCCAAGACGGGCGCATTCAAGCGCTGCGTCACGTTGCCGTCAGACCCTGAGTTGATTACGCGGCATGAGGTACAGGTGGCACCTCCCGATATTCTGGTCACCAACTACTCGATGCTTGAATACATGCTCATGCGGCCCCTAGAGCGGCCGATCTTTGACCACACGCGAGAGTGGCTCAAGGCCAATCCTGACGAACGGTTCCTACTTGTCATCGACGAAGCGCACCTGTATCGCGGTGCCGCTGGTGCCGAGGTGGCCCTGCTTATTCGCAGGCTGAGGACGCGACTGGGCATTCCTCCCGAACGACTCCAAGTGATCTGCACCAGTGCGAGCTTTAAGAATGCGGACTATGCAATGAAGTTCGGCGCACAACTGACGGGGAAGGTGCCGGGGGACTTCGAAAAGGTGAAGGGCGACCTGAACCTCCGCTCGCATGCAGCGATTGGCTCGCCGGCCGACGTCGCGGCTCTCACCGCGATCAATCTTGCACGTTTCTACGAAGCCGAAACGAACGAGGCGAGGCTGACCGAGGCAAAGCCGTTTCTGGAATACCGAGGTATCCGCGCACCCGAATCGCTCGAAAGGGGGCTTTTCGACGCATTGGCAGAGTTTCCGCCCATGGGATCGCTCGTCAATTCGACGATGAAGGAGGCCCGTCCGCTTGCCGAGCTTGGCAAAGAGATTTTTGGAATCGATTCCGCAGCTACCGCCCAAGCGGTGACGAACCTGATAGCGCTTGGCAGCGTGGCTAGGCGCACTCCCTCGGAGCCGGGCCTGTTGCCCTGCCGCGTGCATGCCTTCTACCGCGGCCTACCTGGATTGTGGATTTGCATGGACCCGCAATGCAGCACCCTGCCGCCGGATCAGCGCGGCGGGCCATGCGGGAAGCTCTATGGGCAACCGCGTGACGAGTGCGAGTGCGGCGCACGTGTGCTGGAGTTGTTCACGTGCCGCAACTGTGGTACCGCTTACGCGAGAGCCTATACCAACAAGGTGACGGAGCCCGATTTCCTCTGGTCGGAGCCCGGTGGTGAGTTCCGCACGCTTGCTCAAGAGTTCGACGCCCTTGAGCCAATCGACTTGCTATTGGAGGCACCCCACGACCGGGAAGGGGTTGAACCTGCGGAGTATGACCTGGTCACGGGTCGGTTGAATCCGCAAAAACTAGGACCCCGCAACCGTCAAATCTTCCTTCGCCACGACCGCGCGACGCCTGCCGACGCCGACGAGGACGATATGCCCAACGCGGAACCCGGAGAGTTCTGCCCGTGCGCCGTGTGCAAAGAAGCAGGCTCCTACGGCCGCACGTCCGTGCAGGATCACCTCACGAAGGGTGATCAACCCTTCCAAGCACTGATTGCCAAGCAAATCCAAGTGCAGCCCCCGAACAGCATACCAGCGACCAAGCTGGCTCCGCTGCGTGGTCGAAAGGTGCTGATCTTTTCCGACTCGCGCCAAATGGCGGCTCGACTGGCACCGAACATCCAGACCTACTCCACGCAGGACGCCCTGAGGCCTCTGATCGTGGCCGGCTACGCCAGAATCACTCAGCTGCCTCTCGCGGCGCAACTGTGCTCGCTTGCTGACCTGTATCTCGGCGTGCTAGTTGCCGCCAAGGAGCTTGGCGTTCGGCTCCGACCCGAACTAAAACTGGGCGAGACGTTCCATGACGAGTTGACGGTGGAGGCCGCCGTCAACAGCGGTGCTGTGGGCCGGGAAGCTGACCTGCTTGGCCTGCTCATGCAGCTTCGCAATTCGAAACCGCCGGAGTCGCTCTTGAAGAGCATCGCCAAGTCCATTGGCGATCGCTATTACGGATTGGAGTCGCTGGCCATAGCGTCTCTGCGCGAGCGACCCGGACATTCAAGCGCGATCGAGGCGTTGCATGACATACCCGAACATGCCACCACGGGGCCGCAAAAGCTCGCGTTCGTACGCGCATGGCTGCGCGCCTGGCTGCGTCCGGGCCTGTGGTTCAGTCACATGCCACAAGCATGGTGGGGGGTCGAGATCAAGTCCCACTCGGGGAACTTCAAGGACGTGCAGCGTCTGTTGCGGACCAAAGAGGCCCGTCGCGTCTTCGACAAAGAGTGGCTTCCCAACCTGTTGCGGATGTTCACGGAACAGATGGCACCGGGCAAACACCGCATGAAAGCCGTGGAGCTGTCGCTCGAGATTGGAGGAGCGTGGGCGTACTGCCAATCCTGCCGAACCACGCAGCGGCCGTTCCCCGGCCGTCCCGCGTGTATCAAATGCGGCAACGATACCGCTGTTCCGATCAATCCAGACACCGATACGGTCTTCTCAGCGAGGAAGAAATACTACCGCGACAGCACCGTTGCCGCGCTTGGCCACCCACCACGGCCCCCGATGGCCCTTATCGCTGCCGAGCACACCGCCCAACTCAATTCCGCCCAAGCGCAAGACGTGTTCTCGAAGGCGGAGGAGCACGAGTTGCTGTTCCAAGACGTGGATCTGGGAGTAGACGGCCAGGGCCATGATCGACCAGCCATCGACGTTCTGTCGTGCACGACAACGATGGAAGTCGGTATCGATATCGGCACGCTGTCTGGCGTATCCCTCAGGAACATGCCGCCTGCCCGAGCCAACTACCAGCAGCGCGCTGGTCGGGCAGGACGACGGGGCAATGCCGTGGCAACGGTGACGACGTTCGGCAGTGCCGACAGCCACGACGAACACTACTTCTCCAACCCCGACCAGATGATTCGCGGAGCCGTCGATGACCCTTCGTTGACACTGTCAAACCGCGACATTGCTCGGCGGCATGTGACCGCGTACCTGCTGCAGAGATACCACCAAGCCAAGCTCCCAGACATTGACCCGGCGGATCAGCCGCACCTCTTCGCCGTCCTTGGCACGGTGTCGGAGTTCAAAGATGCCAATTCAGTCCTGAGCCGTGCCGGTCTTGCCGCGTGGCTTGAAGACAAGAAAGAGGAATTGAAGCGCGACGTGGTCGCTTGGCTTCCTGTCGAGTTGTCCGGTGAAGATCGACACTGGATCATCGACAACCTTGTTCTTGAGACGTTGGGCCCGATCGATGGCGCGATCGAGTACGCCGAGCCGCCGGCGGAAGCCGCCGGGAACGGCGAGGCCGGGAAGGACAAAGCCGACGAGGAACAGGCGGAGAATGTCTCGGAGGCGCAGGAGGAGGTGGGGGAGGAGCGGCCTGTCCATGACCCGACCGGTCAGAACCTGCTGGATCGGCTGCTCTACAAGGGCGTGCTGCCTCGATACGCTTTCCCGACGGATGTCGCCGCCTTCCATGTTTTCGATGCGGAGCGTTCAACGACATTCCGGCCCGCTTTCCAGTTCACGCCGTCGCAGGGCTTGCCAGCAGCACTCTCCCAGTACGCGCCCGGTAAGGAGGTGTGGATTAACAACAAGCTCTGGAGGTCGGGCGCGCTCTATTCGCCTATGCGACGTGATCTGGCAAGGGCATGGAACGCTAAGCTCTACTACTACGAGTGTCAGTACTGCCACTATGCCCGTACTACTGAACTGACCGAGGGATCTCGCGGAGAGGTCAAGGACTGCGAAGCATGCGGGCAACAAGGCACATTCGGGCCGGCACGTTACTGGTTGCGCCCGCCGGGCTTTGCACATCCGGTGTTGGAGGAAGAAGGAACGTCACCGGATGATCAGCCCGCTCGCAGCTACGCGACGCGGGCGAAGCTGTCCATGCCAACGCCGCTCGACGAAGCGAGTTGGAGTCGGTTGAACGGCCGCTTGCGCGCGTATGCCACAAGGCAACACCTCCTCGTCACCAATCGAGGATCGCGCGAAGAGGGCTACACCTATTGCACCCGTTGCGGCCTCATCGAGCCGACGGCTTCAGCGACCGGGAAAGTCGGTGCTGCCCACCAAAAGCCATATCCAGACAGCAAGACTCCCATGTGCGAGGGGGGACGCGCCACGCGTGGCATGGTGCTCGGAACTGACTTCATCAGCGATGTCCTTTTGATTTCGCTTCAGGTCGATGATCCCTTGACGCTCCGCCCAGGCGTACTCGCCACCGACGTCGGCCTACGAACCTTGAGTGAGGCGCTGACCAAGGCGGGATGCCGGCTCTTAGAGCTTGAAGCTACCGAGCTTCAGGCGGAATACAGGCCGGCGCTCACCACGGGAGGCCGCGAGGGTCGCGAAGCCGAGATTTACCTTTACGACACGCTTCCGGGCGGAGCAGGTTTCGCGCAACAAGTCGATGGACTCGGACTGGCGGTCTTTGAGGAGGCGCTGCGGATTCTGGAGTCTTGCCCCGACAATTGCGACCGCTCGTGCTACCGATGCCTACGAAGCTACAAGAACAAGTTCGAGCATGACCTACTCGACCGCCACATAGGCGCAAGCCTCCTTCGGTTCATTCTGAGGGACGAGACACCTCTGCTGTCGACAGATCGTCTTAACCGTTCAACGCAGCTCCTGTTTGAGGACTTGGAGCGCCAGGGGGTTGAAGGACTCACACTTGTGCGTGACGCCGCCTTGACCGTGGCTGGACTGGGCACGATTCAGGCGCCAATCCTCGCGACATCCCCCGGCGGATTGCAGTTCGTCATTGCGATCCATGGACCCTTGACGCCCGACATGCCGCCGACCGAGGGGATCGCGAAGCTACAAGAGTATTCGTCGTCCGTTCCCGTTGTGCTGGTTGACGAACTCGTCGTTCGCAAGAACCTTCCACGCGCCACGTCCGATCTCTTGAAGAAACTCACGTGAGTGCCCGCAATGCCTAACTCCCGACCAGCACGATGGACTACCTCACCCCCAGCCGCTTGGCCGACGGCGCCTGTGGACCTCACTGTAAGCGCCCTCGGTGAGATTGAAGCCTGTCCGCGCAGATGGGCTTTGAATGCCGCTTCATATCCTGATCTGTGGGCCAGCCGCGGGTATCCTCCGCGGGTTCGTTCAAGGTCGCTTGCCGGATCCCTTGTTCATACGGTGCTTGAAACGGTCACGCGAGAGCTCGTGCAAGCGGGCTGTCCAACGGTCCAGGACGCCTCTGCCATAGGGGTCTTGCAGGCGCTTGGAGGCTTCTCCAAGATCATCGCCGCGTCCATCACGCAGATGATTGAACGATTGGCTCTAAACCCGCGGACGGCACCGCATATCGACCAGATCGCGCGAACGCTTCGCGCTCAGACCGGCGAACTTCGAGTCCGGGTTCAGATGATGTTGAGCCGTCGCCAGTTGCCTCCCAGTCAAGGACCTAGAGCACCCGGCAGTAGCACATTGCGGGCTCGCACAGCTCTGGCCGTTGGCGCGTACTGCGAACTCGAACTTCGGGCTCCTTCGATCCACTGGAAGGGCAAGGCTGACCTGTTGACCCTTACCCCGTCGCTGTGCGAATTGACGGACTTCAAGACGGGCGAACGATCCGAGAATCACGACTTTCAACTGGTCACCTACGCGTTGCTGTGGAGCCTCGATAGCGAACTGAATCCATCGAAGCGGCTAGTGGATCGTCTTGTGCTCGTCTATTCCGATGGAGACGTCGCAACACCAGCGCCGACAGGACAGGTGCTTGACGAGTTTGAGCGACAACTGGTGGAGCGGAGCGAGCGGGCCCGTCTTTCACTGACGCAGTTGCCGCCGCCGGCGCGCCCAGGAACGGAGACGTGCCGGTATTGCGGTGTGCGGCAACTGTGCGATGAGTACTGGCAGTCCGCCGACATGTTGATTGTGGATTCCGAAAAGCGTTTTGGAGACGTTGAAGCAACGCTGTCAAAACGGCACGGACCGACGAGTTGGGATATCGTCATCGAGAGCGTGGCTTCCCGGCCCAACGGTCTCCTCCGAACGGCAGTGGGCGTCGTGTTCAAACCTGGCGATCGAGTACGACTCCTCGATGCGGCACTCAAGCTCCCCGATGCGGAGTCCGGCGAGCCGATCGTGATCACACTCGGCGCACTGAGTGAAGTCTTCTCGGTTGAAGATTGACTGAAGTGCGGACGCACGGAAGTGGCATGTCTTGCTCAAGGCCGGGCGTTGAGCCGGATGAGTTGCTGGTGTGCCCAGTCCTGCCACTGGGTGGACTCGCCCCGCAGGGCGATTGCAGAAAGGTTTGCTCGGAGGTCGTCGCGATGCTGTGTGTCGGAACCATGTGTGGCGCGGGATGGCGCTGACGTGGTCTGAGAGCCAGCAACAATCGAAGGGTGGGTGTATTTGAGCTCCAACCGGCAGAGCTGCTGGAGGCTCGCGATGTGGCCAGGGTGGACCTCAAGGGCAGTCTGCACGTTCTTGATCGCGTCGTCGATGCGGCCGGCCTTCTCAAGGACCAAAGAGAGGTTCAGTCGCGGGTCGGGATGGCCAGGAAGGAGCTTGCGGGCCCACTCGAATTCTCCGGCAGCTTCGTACAGCTTGCCCTGCTGTAGAAAGAGCACGCCCAAATTGTTGTGGGCCGGGCCGTGATAAAGGTCGAACGAGAGCGCCTCGCGGAGAAGGGTCTCGGCTCGGTCGGGCGCCGACGCCATCAATTCGGAAGCCTGTCGGTTGAGGCGGTCGGCTTGAGCAGTGTTTCGAACTGCATCATCGACTGGGGTGTAGGCTGAATTGGGCGCATGGGTGCAAGACGCGATTGACAGGATCAGGACGGTGGGGAACATGAGGAGGAGTCGCATGGAGAGAATCCCTTCGGGCGGTGGGGCTTACTGGGGCTGTGTTGCCGGTGGCGAAGCGGGTGATGCGATATAGGTTGTTGCGAGGGACAGGCGGGCGTCGTAGGCACTGTCGGACTCGGACCCCTGATGCGTGAGGTCGATCCGGACCACGATCCAGGCGGGCTCGGAGGCACGCCAGGCGGCCAGGAACTGGCCGAGTTGGCGCGGCGTGATCTGGACGAGATTGACGGCGACGCTTTGGCGGTGGTAAACAGGTCCGTCATCGGTTGCCGGGTGGACGGGCTCATCGGCTCCGGAGCTTACGGCGCGGAGCGTCGAATCTCCCATTCCAGCTGCGGCGAGCGCCGATCGCACCGAAGCGCTGATGCTCTCGGTCGGCCTCGAAGCAAGCAGAGCCGTCTGCCGCTGGGGGCGCAGGCGTTGGATTTCCATGAGGCGTTCGGCCACGCCCTCCGCCTGCGTTCGCGCCAACCGGGCACTCGCCGACGCCGAGGCGGACCGCCAGCCCGCAACACACGCGCCCAGAATCGCGACGAGAGCGGCGAGGCGAAGCATCGGTAGGCCCACGTTCATGGCGTCGGCCCCTTGTCAACTGACCGTTTCGGAGCCGGTTTCAAAGAGATTAAGACTTGCACTCGTTTTCCGTTCGACGTGATCTGCGGCTGCGACGACTCCCACCCCTGCGTGCCAGCAAGGGCTGCGGACAATCGTTCGGCATCTGCGAGCTCGGGGACGAGGACGCTGACACTCAGAAGCCCAGGAGTGGCGGACAGCGACTGGACCTGCGTCTTGACGCCGCTCGGCCAACGTGCGAGAAGCGAAGCGAGAGGGTCGACAGCGTCCGACAATCCAAGGGATGCCTGCTTGTTGCGGGTTGCACGAAGCTTGGCCAGCTCGCGGTCGATCACGAAGGCAAATGAGTCGGGTCGAAGATTCGCACTTGGTGTGAGGCCAATCGCGACCGCGTCTGCCGAGGTTGTGAGGCGGGAAATCGCGGACTCTGCTTCCATCCGATCGACCCTTGATGCGTCAGCGCGGCGCTCCAAGCCGATCCATACGGCAGCGGCAAGAAGGGCGACGGCCCCTGTGAGCACGGCAGAGCGTCGGCGTCGGGCGACGGTCACGACGTCCGGCTCGTGGCTGCGGATCAGGACATTCAGCTGTTCGGGATCCGCGGATTGGTCCAGCCACTGTGGCAGAGTCGCCGGCGCGAGCGTAACTGCGTCTGCGAGTTCTGGTTCTTCGAGAGCCGTGTCGGGAAGGGCGCAGGCGAGGACCGTGCCGTCGGGAAGCAACGTGTACGCCGCGGCGACCTGCCCCAATTCCATCGGGAGGTGCGATGCGAACGCCTCATCAAGGACGGCTCGGGTCTTTGCGGAGTTCATCCTGCGCAGCGCCGCCGTCGGCAGGTCGGGAGTGAGAACAGCCCACAGGAATCGTTCTGCAGGGAGACGGGGATGACGCGACGAGAACGAGCTCATGTCCCCGGTCTCCGATCTTCCTTCAAAGACAACTTGCGAGTGGATTCGCCGTCAAAGATCTCGATGGCGTCGACCGTGAGTGACGCCACAGTCAGGACAACCGACCCCTTTGTCGTGATCTTCTCGCCGGCGGAGACGATGAGTAATCTGTCTGAGTCGGGATCGAAGAGAGCGGCCCGCAGCACCGAAGGCTCGCCGGGAATGGGCGTGTCCCTGCTGATTCCAAGGAGCTGGAGTTTGAGAGGCGGGATGACCTGTTTCTGGACCACGATCGGGGAAACGGGTGGCGGCGGCGTCACCCAAAGGGTCGCGGAGAAGGCCTCAGTGTTCAAGGAAGCCTGCTCGCGTCCCCGTTGTGGAGAGCTCCTGGTCGCGGGTTCTTGAAGAGCAAGGGGAACTCGGTGAATAGGCTGGAACGCCCAGATCGCCGCCGCAACGACGACCACACCACCCAGAACCGCCCACATCCGCTCAGATCGACCGAGCGCGGCGACGGGGTCGTACGGCCGCAATGCGGAGTCGGGGGTTGTGGTTGAAGGCGTTGGGTTAGAGGACATCAGATTCCCTGAATGACACGCTGCACTTCGGTCATCGTGGTGGTACCTAGTTCGGCGAGGCGTCGGCCTTCTTCCATCAGAGTGCGCATTCCCAAGGCCTGGGCAGTCTGGCGGATCGTCTGCTCCCCGGCGCTACTGGAGATCAGTTCGCGAACGCGATCGGTGACCGTCAGCATCTCGAATACACCGAATCGGCCCCGGTATCCAGAATTGAGGCACCCCTCGCAGCCGGCGCCGCTGCATTCAGAATGCACGCGTCGCACGAGCCGCTGGGCGAGAACGGCCGACAGCGACGCGCTGACGAGGTAAGGCTCAATCCCAAGGTCCACCAGACGAGTCACGGCCGAAGCCGCATCGTTGGTGTGGAGTGTGCTGAGCACGAGGTGCCCGGTCAGCGAGGCTTGCATGGCGATACGGGCGGTTTCTTCGTCTCGAATCTCGCCCACCATCACGACATCGGGGTCCTGGCGCAGGATGTGCCGCAGCCCTGTGGCGAATGTGAGTCCCTTCTTGAGATTGACTTGGGTCTGACTCACCGCGATCCCGACCGTCGAGAGCTCGTACTCGATGGGGTCCTCAATTGTCATGATGTTGTACTCACCCGACGCCTTTCCTTTGTCGGGAGTGGCAATCAAGCGGAGGGAGGCGTAGAGAGAAGTCGTCTTACCGCTTCCAGTCGGTCCGGTGACGAGCACGATGCCGTGGGCACGATTCAGTCGTTCGACGAGGGCCGCCTGGAGCGTGGCGTCCATTCCGATCTGGGCCAGGTCAATCAGGTGCTGATCCCGGGAATTGTCGAGCAATCGAATCACGGCACGCTCGCCGTAGCTCGTTGGAAGCGTGCTAACACGCAGATCGATCGACCGCGGCGTGCCTCGGGCGCCCGACCCGATGGTCACCGTGGCCCGGCCGTCTTGCGGGGCGCCGCGCTCGGCCACGTCCATGCGAGACATCACCTTGATCCGCGTGACCACGGATGCGGCGAGCACCGCCGCGAGATCCCGCACGTCATGGAGCACGCCGTCCAGCCGGTAACGGACCAGCGTCCGGTCGGCGAGTGGCTGAATGTGGACGTCACTGGCCTTGCGAGAAAGGGCGTCGAACAGGATCAGGTCCACAAGCCGAACTACCGGCCCTTTGCCCTCAATCCGCAAGAGGTCACGGTCGGCCTCAGAGAGCAGCTTGGCTGCTTCGGCCTGAGCGTCTTCCTCACCGGTGAGGTCGGCGGTTCCGCCGTCGGCCTCCGCGGACTGGCTCGCGGGATAGTGCCGGTCGACGTCCCGTGCGATCGCATCCGGTTCGTCAAAAGCGACTTGGACCGGCAGGCCGATCGCAACGGCGACATTGCCGGGAATCCAGGGCGGAGTCGACGAGCCCACCCGCAGCAGTTCCGCGCCGTCGCGACGACCCGCGCCGATGACCAGGTGCCTCCGGCAGAGTTCGCGCGGCACGCGTGCCAGGAATTCTCCCGACGGTGCATTCCAGCCCCGTTCGCCGCGTAGCACCGGGTTGGAGGAAGACTCGGTCATCTGCTCCATCTGAGGCTCGTGCCTCGACTGGCGACTACTTGATGATCTTGGGTTCAACCTTTGGCCATCCGGTTTCTACGGCGGCGCCGTGCCCCACACTTCCCTCCGCGACGCCCAGACTCTCGGCTCGCTGGGTGCTGACATACTTGAGGTCCTCGAACTGAGCTTCGCGCATCACATTGGCTCGAATGAACACGAAGAAGCGGGTGCGATCTCTTGTGGTCGAATGGCTCTTGAAGAATTCGCCGAGCAATGGAATCGACCCCAAGAGGGGCACACGAGACTCGTCATCGGTCTCGGTGGTGAGTTCAATGCCGCCCACAACGATGGTGTGCCCGTCGGGAATGGTCGCGACGCTGGTCACGGTGTTCTGCTGCTTGGCGCCGGGCAGGCCTCCCTCGGGCTTGCTGGTGAATGAACTCAGCTCGACGTTGTAGGTCAGTACCAGCCGATCACCGTCGGCGATCTGGGGCTTGACCTTGATCTTGGTGCCTGCATCCTGGAATCCGCCAAATCCCGTGACACTCGTGCTCGTGGTGTTTGTGCTCACCGTGCTCGTGGGTTGCTGGGCCACGGAGTTGAATGTCGCGTCCTGGTTGTTCCCGACCAGCACGCGGGGGATGCTCGTGGACCGTCCGTCGTTGATGGCCTCGAAGGCCCGGAGAACGGCATTGAAGTCGCCTGGATTCAAGACCGCGCCAGTAAATCCCAGTCCGGGAGTCGTACTGGGTCCACCCGCCGACGCGGATCCGAAAATCGAAGACAACTGCACCGCGCTCCCATTCAAGCTGCCAAATTTCTGCAGTTCAACCCCCAGGGCACGACTCTGTCCATCCGAGAGGCTGACAAGGACCACCTCCACCATGACCTGTGGCTGGCGCGCGTCCAGTTTGGCAAGCAGCTGCTCCGCCTGGGCCAGAGCTCGCGGATCACCAACGGCAATGATGACATTGGCGCCCTCATCCACGCTCATACGGAGCTTGCGGGTTTCGGACTTTGCGGCGGGCCCGGCGCGCGATGGTTGACCTGAAGGGACCGGAGCAGAACTCGGTACTCCGAGCGTGCTCCTTCCAGGACCGTCGGGCGCGAGGTCCGCCCCGGCGGTGTCCATCAATTGCGAGAGAGACTCGGCGATTTCTTTCACTGGCCGGTTACGCACCGAGAATACCCGCACCTGTTGAGCCGCATCGGCGGGAGTCGCCTCCAACCGCTCCAGGAGCTCGGCGATTCGATTGTGCTGGGCCGAAGTTGCCGTGATGATTAGTGCCTCGGTGAGTTCATCGACCACGAGCCGCCAGTTGTCCGATGGTTGCGACCCAGATGCCGCACCCGATGCGGCCGCTCGATCACCGCTTGGAGCCGACCATTGACCGCCGCCTGTAGGGAGCACATCCCGTACAACTTGCTCGATCAGTCTTGCCACGTCCTTGACGGCAAACGCCCTGGGTGTGTACGTCTTGGTTTCCACGAGCGTGCCAGCCTGATCGAGTCTCGACAACAGCCCGAGCCAGAATTCAACCTGAGCGAAGGGCGCCACGATTTGCACCGAGGGCCTGCCGGCCAGCACAAGGACATCGCCGGTCGTTTTGTCACCGGCGACTGCGTCCCGCTTGGCGACCACTTCCTTTGCCTGTCCAGCAAGTGTTGAGGGTGGCAGAAACTTCGGAGAAAACTCGCGGACCACCGGCTCGGCATCCCGATCGAGCAACGTCCAGGCCGCCAGCGCATCCTCGACCCGCGAGCGCAGATCCGAGATCTGGATGAGCTCGGACTCTCCTACCTGGACCACACCGCCGGAGCCCGATTTGCCAGCAAAGGCCGCCAAAGCATGGGCTAGCGACCCAGCCCGCCGATGCGTCGGTGCGAGTTGCACGACCAAATAGCCCGGAGGCGGCTCGCGTCTCGCTTGCGAGCGGATGTCCTCAACGTCTCGTCCACGAATCACTGGACTGGACGCCGCGGCGGATTCGAGTTTCACGACGCTGTAAATTCCGCTTTCGGGGCGAAAGACCGTCGTCAGCCCTTTGGCAACGAGCTGATCGTTGAGCAGCGCCCAAAGCTCCAAGTTGGTCAAGGGAGCCGTGACAGGCAATCGCAGCACCACCGTTCCCTTGAGAGCTTCGGGTGAATACTCGATCCGGATCGCGAGTTTGTCCGAAATGAGGTCAATCAGGCGCGGGAGTTCGATCAATCCCGCGAGCGCCATCCCGGGCTGGGGCGGATTGTCGATCGGAAGCCCAGGTGGCGCGGCCCCACGTGGCTGCATTGAGCCGTTGGCGACGAGTCCGAGTGTCAGGGCGAGCAGGGCCGCGAGTAGTCTCATCGCATCTCCGACTTTGAATTCACCCGGCAACGTGGGCCTCGCTAGTACTCCGCGAGCACCGCGGTGATCGCCGCCTCATTCTCTTGAATGGCTTGCCTCGCCGCGATCGTCTCCGAGCGGCCGCGGGCGCCGTCCAGCGTGCCTCTGGCTTGCGCCGATAATTCCTTACCGCTCGAAGTGGCCCGCCGCTCCTCCACGAGCGCAAGTTCGATTGCCCGCCGTTCTTCCGCCGACCACTCCACCACGCGCATCTCGCCGGGCAGAGAAGAACCGGCGTTGCGTTGCCATGTGACGAATCGAGCCCTGGTAGCCGAATCCGCGCGGGCGAGCGCGACTTCAACAAGCTGACTTGCAGTCAGCGCCTGACCGGCCCGTACGGTCTCCAACCGGGTCGCAATCTCCGCAAGGCGGTCGCGTGATGTTCGGGCGGCCTCGTCGTCCGCGGGTTTGGCTGCCGCGAGCTGTCGTTTCTCCG
The DNA here is from genome assembly GCA_964358855.1 of uncultured Phycisphaeraceae bacterium. Lineage (GTDB taxonomy): Bacteria > Planctomycetota > Phycisphaerae > Phycisphaerales > UBA1924 > UBA2396. The sequence goes on along the minus strand of CAYHQQ010000005.1, from coordinate 9,875 downwards.
CGAGCAGTGCAACTGCTTGATCACGAGCGGTTTGCAAGTCACTTCGTAGTGTGTCGGCCGTTCGAATGGCCTCCAGCGCAGCACGCGCTTTCGTCGATGTCATCTGGATCGCTGCCATCGCCTGTGATGACAAACCCAAGTAGGCCGCCGTCTCTTTGACGGACGTCACCTGCCGCGAGACCAAAATGGCGTTTCCGGCGGACACCAAAGGGATGAACGGCACGAGAATGGCCCCGCAAATCGCCGCGAGTGCAAGTGTGTTTCGCATTAATTCGACTCCTCGTGTCAAGTAGCGCGGCTCTTCGCAAGAGATCCACCAGTGATTCCGATACGACTGGAGTCTACTCCGGTTTCCTTCGCCCCGAGAGTTTTCCACAAGTTGTTCGAATCACGCGTTTGGGCCGGTCGTCGTCGCACACCGGGTTGCAAGTCGCACTCTCTTTCGGTTAGCCTTCGCATGCCTCCCCGACCCGCGACCCCGCTCGCAGGAGATCATCGTGAGCACAGCAACCCCCAAGACGTCAACCCGTTCGCTCCTGGCTCTATTGGCTCTAATGGTTTCGATTCTGCTAAGCTCGCCCGCTTCGCGCGCGGATGAGACGCCGCCTGCTCTCGAAGATATTTTCTCGCTCGCCGTTGCGGCCCTTGAAGCCGAAGAGGAGGAAGTCGCTGCAGACCCCGCGATCTATCGCTGCTTCATCGACTCGCTTCCGGCGACCCCTGTCGATTGTTCTTGCGCAAACCTCGCCGCCTATCTCGACCAGGTGTGTTCGGACTGCCTGTATCCAACGACGCATCCTGTGACTGGGACAACTGCCACCTGTCCGGACAAAGCCCGTTGGACGGAGCAGCGGATCGTGCAGGCCGTGTGCTTCTTCATTCGACTCACGGCGGACTGCCACACGACATCTTGGCCCTGCGCCGATGTCGCAAGTTGCGTGGCCACCTATCTCGGCCGTCCTCTCACCGATCGTGAGCTCGCCGAAATCGCGGCGTGCTCCGGGTGCACGTTCGACTGCTCATCCACTAATCCATGCGGGGTGACGCCTCCAGCGGAGTGTGCCACAACCCCTGAAGGACTGTGCGAACAGCTTGGCGAGATCATTCAGGGCACGCGGCTTTGTCAGCTTCAGTGCCGAAGTCAAGATCCTTCGTTGACCCCTGCCAACCCAAGCCGGAGTACCGAGGAGGAGCAAGAACTCGCCGATGCGATCTGCGCATTTGCCCGGCAATGCGGGTACACCGACATGTGCCAGGTTCTCCCTTGCCTGAGTCGGTACACGACGGTTACGCCGGGATTGTTGCAGAAGCTGCACGCCTGCGTTACCGGGTCTTCGCCCACGATGGACATGTCCGGCATGTGTGGAACGGACTGCGTGCCTTCGCAGATCGTGGACGAGTCTGGCTGCTTCAACTACGAGGATCCAGACGGCGATGGTCGAGCGGGCACGTGCGAAGATTTGCGTCTGCTGATCCTGGTGGCCCACCACTGCAATCAGCCAACCGGCAGCGGCACGCCGGTGTGTGAGTCCATCGACTACTCCGATCTTTTCTGTAAGTTTCGAGCCGCGCAGTACACGGCACACTTGAACTCCAGCAGCGAATTGGACTTGGATTTTGCGGCGCTTTGGTGCGCTCGAATGGTGGAGTGCCTTGCCGAGATCAGCAAGGAATTTCCTGATGACACCGCCCTGCAGGCAGCGCTCTGCTCACTCCCAGCACAGGACTGCGACTCGTCTTACGGCGATGTTATTCCAAAGTGCCTGACGCCCGAAATACCCAGTGGAACGGGCTGCGCCGGCGGAACGGGCTGTCACACGCTTGGACCGATTGCTTGCGATCAAGATGGCGACGGGGACCTGGATTGCGACGACATCACCGCGGCAATCAAACAGGCTCTGTGTGCGTGCGACAGTTGCACCTCCGAAGAAACGATCCTCTGTGCGATCGACGCCGTTTGCAGCATGCTTTCGAATTGTTCGACGATGGGCGGTGACTTCATGGTCGACGCCGACTTGTGCGACGACATCGGCAATTGCGTGAAGAACGCTTTGGGCAGCGAACTCGGCGCTATCTTCCAGGACGACGAGGTGCTCAACGGTCTGCTCACCGAGCGGTGCGAGCAGGCAATGGAAGACTTCCGACTTCGGGGACAGGTGCTCGAAACGTGCAAGGTCAAGGATGGCTGCGTCGAGTGCACAGGAACTCCGCAAAGTGACAATCCCGTCCTTCTGGAGACCGGCCAAAAAACAGAAATCGTCACCGATGTATCCATCGATCTTCCGGGCGGCACATTCAACTTGGTGCGGAGCTACGCCTCAGCTCGCACGACAGAGGAATGGGCATCCCAGAACAACGGCTGGTTGGGCTACGGCTGGGCAATGAGCAATTGGCTGTATCTGGAGGAATCCGGGGACGAAGTCATCATTTACGGGCCCCAGGCCCACGCGCAGCGCCGGTTCAAGAAAGACACTTCCGTCACTCCGAACAAGTGGCGAGCGCGCGGCGATTCAAATCAGTACGTACTGTCCACGACGACGAGTTCGTCAGGCACCGGCGCTGTAGCCTGGGGATCGGGAATCGACGTGTGGCGCCTGGTGGACGACGACGGAACCTACTGGGAGTTCTACAAGGACAATGGCGACAATCGCGCCAAGGGAGAGTTGTTCCGTTCGATCACCGCCACGGGATGGGCCAACTACTACACCTACACGCTGCTGGGAACCGACAGCACCACCTCGGCCCCGATCTTCCGCCCATACGCCGTCTTCCTCGCGATCCCTGATGCTCCCTCGCAGAGTTCGATCTCAACTGCCAAGGCCGCGGCCAAGGCCAAGGTCTTCTTCACCTGGCACCTCAACTCATCGGACCTCATCCGGCGCGGACGTCTCAAGAGTGTCGAAGTGCAGCGCGGTGGTGTGGTAACCGATCGGATTCTCTACACCTATTTTCACCACGGCGAGGGCACTTCCGCGGACCTGGGCTCCGATGGAGATCTGGTCCAGGTGCAGGTTTCCCAGCGGCTGGACCCTGACGCATCGATTGGCGGCGCCGCGATGTACCACCGCGTGACCCAGTACCGGTACTTCAGCAGCGACGAGGATCACGACACGCTCAATCCGGACGACGCCCTTCGGGAGGCGATCACAGGGCAGGACCACGAACTCAAAATGGTCATTCAGCCCGAGCAGGTGGAGTATTATGCGCAGCGGACTGGCGTGGGTGGGGCGGCCGCGAGCATCTTCGATGCGGTGCCAGCCGCGGCCCAGCATCTCCTGCTGCTCGGTGATAAAGAAGCCACCGGCTTCCTGGAAAACTCCGAGAGCATGCTTGTCGTCGATCTCGCTTCCAAGCTGATCGGCTACGGCGGCAATTCCACTACAGGCGACCGATGGGTCACGGTTCAATACCTTCAGAGCGCCTGCAATTGCGCGGGTAGCGTGCACGGGACTCGGCAGAAGTTCTTTTACTCCGCCGACCCCACGCCCCGCGGCAGCGATGCCACCGACGAGTATCGGTCGGCCATGATCCTGGAGCAAGAGGTGTCGGGAAGCAGCTGGCGGACCGTCCGCGAAACGCATTCCGACATGGTATTCGTTCACGGGCTCAACTACGAAATCAACAGCGCCACGATCGAGCGATTGGGCACAGACAATGAAGCATCGGATCGTGCTCGCAAGTGGGTGACGCATCAGGTCTACACGGACCTCAGTTCCAGCGGCCCTCACGTGGTCGCAAAGGTGTTCATGCCCTCGGCGATGAGTTCGTACGCGCCGGCGTTCGATCCCGATGGCACCCCAACCATGTCGGCCGCGGCGTACACCGCGCACGCCGCCGGAGCTAACGCTCGCGCCTTGGTCGTCGGCTACTCCTACACCAGCGATGGCTACGTCTCGGAGACCCGGATCAGCAATGGAGACCAGTACACCACAGGTCACCCAGAGGACATTTCGCTCTTCCAGCTCGTCTCCAAGTCATACTACGAGGATACCAATCACCCCTGGCTCGTGACCAAGGTCGTGCAGTTCAGGGACGACAGCGTCACGTCGGCGACCTCGCCTTCCCACGACCGCCTTTCCACGACGCTGTTCAGGTACGGCTTCGCAACCGCCACGGCAACCTCACCCGTCTACATGGTCACCGCCGTCGAGCGCGACGCGGTCGCGGAGAATGGCCCTCGATCCTCCTCTTCGGCCCCCTCCGAACCCGCGATCAACAGCGTAGACTTTCGAAGTTACTTCGACAGTTCGTCAGACTGGGACGCCAGCTATGTCCTGATGAACAATCGCGGGCAGCCCATTTGGACTTACTCGGCCGACAAGGTTCTCACGTACATTGGTCGCGATGCAGTCACTGGGCAGCCCACCCGTATCGCACGCAACACCGATGGGGTAAGCACCGGCGGCGCTGCCGCCTTGACCTCGACCTGGGGTGCGAACGTCACCGGCATCTCGTCAACTTTGTCAACCAGCGGATGGTGCGACTCTACAGCTGCAGCAGTCGCGACGGCGCGGGGCGGCGTCCTGGCCTCCACGGCGCAGTACAACGCATCGGGTCAACTGACCTCCAGCACCGACCCCGCCGGCATCACCGAGTATGTGGTCCGCACCATGCGCGAATCGGTGGAGCAACCCGGACTCTACTACCTGGCAGTCGCAGCCCTTCCGCACGGCTGGACGCCGTCTTCGACCCACCTCTTCGAGGCCTCGGCCCGCATGTCGATCCTCAATGCCGGCGGGCGAGCGCTTCAGACCGACGAACTCGTGCTCAGCCCCAGCGCCGCCTATGCGCCGACCGACGGCAATTTCACGTTTGCCTCCCTCGTCGGCCGCACCCAGTCCCAGCTTGGCCTCTCCGGGTTGCTCAAGCAGCGCAAGACCTGGCACCGCTTGGACCTCACCGACGGTTACGGAGTCGAACAGTTCGAGTATGACTCCGCCGGCCGGATCCACAAAGTCACGGATGCCGCCGGCGGCATCACCGAACTCTCCAAGTACGACGTCCTAGGCCGCGTCCTCGAAGTGAAACGCGGCCAGTCCGCCGGCATGTCGATCCTCGCCAAGATCGAATACGACAACGACAGTCCCTCCGCGACCACCATCACACAGGGCATGGGCAATGGCTTGGTCACCCACGAGATCAGCTACCCGGGCGAAGGCCCAAACCGCGAGATCATGCGGACCTACGACTACCGCGGGCGCCCGGTGATCGCCGAGAACTCTCTCTCCCCGCACTCTCTCGCCATCTATGACAATCAGGACAATGTCCTCGAGTCGGGCGCGTTCAGTGCCGTTCCCTCGCTCACCATGTCCGCCACCAATCGCCTTGGCTACACCAAGGTCTCCTACGGCCAGCGCGGCCTGCCCTACAAGGTCGAAGCCGCCCTCGATGCCTCCTCATCGTCTCCGAGCTTCCTCACCACCAACTCGTGGTACGACGCTCAGGGCAGACTCGCTGCCGCCACGCGACCCAACAGTCCTGCAGTCAAGGTTCGTCGCGACGCCCTCGGCCGCGTCATCGAGACCTATCTCACCGACGGCGGCTCCGACGCAGCCCCGGGCGCCTCGGGCAACTACGCGGACAGCGTGGCCGCATATGGCAGCACGGCCTTCCTCACCGACGACATCGTCATCGAAGGGACCTTCAATCGGTTCGCCGGCCCCTCGGATTACTGGCCGGGCAGGCTCCTGCAGACCAGTTCCTCGCGCCGTGTACAGGATGCGACCGGCACCGGCTCCCCAATCGGCCTCCTCACCACGAGCGACACAAACTACGTCACGACCAGCTCCGCCTTCTACTACGACCAAGCTGCCCGCCTCTCGCGAACCGCCGAGTTTGGATCGTTCGACACGGGCGCCATCCTCCGCGCCGGTGGCACGCTCCCCTCGTGGCCGCCATCCTCGGCTCCTGATGCCGGTGCCACCAGCACCGGCCCTCTTGTCAGCGCGAGAGCCTACAACGAACGAGGCCAGGTCTTCAGCGTCACGGATCCCAAGGGCCGCTCCAGCGCCTTTATTTACGACCACCTGGGTCGCCCCGTCGTGTCGATCAACAACTACGTGCCCGGAAGCGGGTTCGGCGTGAGCTGGAACAACACCAACAGCCGGTGGGTTGTCGCCGGCCTCTCGGCCGCCGACATCAACCGCACCACCTCCAAGACCTTCGACGGCGCAGGCCGCGTGGTCCGCGAGATCGCCCATCTCATCCCCGGGTCGGGCGAGACCGAGCGCATCCAGATCACCGAGTACGCCTATGGCGTCACCCTTGCCTCGTCGCCCACCGAGATGAGCTCGCTCATCAACGACCCCATGCGACTGGCCGAGATCCGCTTCCCCAAGGACTTCGCCGGCACCGCCGTGAGCAGCGGCTCCACCTCCGACCTCCAGTACAAGGTCCGCTTCGCGTACAACCAGCTTGGCGAGGTCCGCGGCGTGCAGGACCAGAACCAGACCATCCATGCCTTCACGCGTGACGCCGCCGGACGCGTCCTCACCGACACCGCGACGGTCGCCTCGGGCTCACCCATCGACGACGACATTGACCGGATCGGCTTCGCGTATTCCGCGCTCGGGCAGCTCTCCACCGTGACTTCCTACAGGGTCTCGGGCAGCACCGCCACCGCCGCCAATCAGGTCCAATACCTCTACAACGCCAATCAACTCCTGGAAAACCTCGTCCAGGACCCCGATGGCGCCGTCACCACGAGCGGCTCGGGCACCTCCCTGGTCGGCACCGGCAACAGCCGCACCGTCCTGCACCAGTACGTCTCTTCGACCACCGCCAACTACCTCCGCCCCTCCAGCCTCACGTACCCGATTAATGTCTCGGGGCACAGCACCGTCCTCAACATGGGCTATGGTGGATCAGGCTCCATTGATCAGCGGATTTCCCGCGTCGCCGACATCACCATCAACTCCGACACCCTCCCGCTCGTCAGCTACACGCGTCTGGGCTTGGGCGTGCCCGTCACCGTCGAGATCCCCGCCGTCGATCTCGCGTTCGATCTCACCACCGCCCACGAATCAACTCTCGTTGGCAGCACAACCTTTCCCGCGGGTTCGCGCCGTACCAACACCTCCAGCTCCGGCTACAAGGGCGCCTATCCCGGTCTCGACCGCTTCGGCAGGCTCCTGGACCAGGGCTGGATCACCTCCTCGCAATTCACCACCACCACCGGGGGCATCGTCCCGTCAAGCAACCAGGTCTTCCGCGAACGCTTCACCTACGACGTGGTCGGAAACCGCACCCGCAGGGACCAGGTCCGTGCCGCTCCCATCGGCGGCCCCAACAACGAGGACTTCACACTCGACGGCCTCGACCGACTGACCGAGCACCTCCTGGGCACGCGTTCGGGCACGGCTGACATCAGCTCGTCGGCCATGGCGCTTGGCTCGCGCAAGTGGGACCTGGACGCTGTGGGCAACTGGAAATCGGTCAAGACTACGACCGACGCCAACCAGGCCTTCACCGATAACGCCGTCAGCTATGACCTGCGCCAACACTCGGCGGTCAACGAGCTCTCTAACCGCTCGGTCCTGCCCCTTTCCACTACCCCCAGCTTCCCCTCGACCCCCGAGTTCTCCTACGACGCGGCGGGCAATATGACTCAGGGCACCGACGTGGTCCTGCGCCCGATTCAGCTCATGCACGACGCCTGGAACCGCCTTGTGGGCGTGAAGGTCAAGAACGGCTCCACATGGTACGACCTCGCCAAGTACGAGTACAACGGCCTGCACTGGCGCACGTTGGAATCGCTGGACGGGGCCGCCCTGGTGGACACCGCCGGGACGCCTGACGGGACGCTGGAGCGCAAGACATTCATGTACTACTCCTCGTCGTGGAGCCTGATCCACGAGGAGACCGACCTGGGCGGCAGCAGCGCGATCGACCAGGTCGCCCAGAACCTCTACGGCCTGCGCGGTCCTGACGACCTCATCGCCCGCCGCATCGACGCTGGCGCGGGAGACACGCGCTCGACCGCCGGAGCGCCTGATGGCGGCTACGTCGACTCTGTCGACGGGGACTACCGCATCGCCACCGACGCTCTCGGCAGCCCCGTGGCCGCCATCCGCGTGGGCAAGAACGCGGTCTGGCAGCGCTGGAAGTACGACGCCTACGGGATGCCGATCACGGGAGGTCCCGGCGACTACAACGAGGACGGCGGTATCGACTTCTATGACTACGACCAGTTCGTGGCCGATATCGAGGAAACCAACGGTCCCGCGGGCCTGCTGCGCGCCGACATGAGCCGCGACGGAGCAACCGACTTCTTTGACTACGACGACTTCGTGCTCCTGTTCGAGCGCGCGGCCGCGACGCTTGAGGGCGAGACGGTCATGCCCAACCTCCGGCACAGTTTCGCGGGGTACCTCCGCGATCCTGCGACGGGGCTGATGCTCGCCAGGAACCGCTGGTATCACCCCGGCTTGGGAAGATGGATAGAAAGGGATCCTGCAGGATATGTCGATGGAAGGAACCTTTATCAGTATGTGGGGGGGATGCCGGGAAATTTCACGGATCCGATGGGACTGTGCATGTGCGGCCCCGAGGGCTCAAACTCAGCGACGCAAAGCAGTCCAAGCGGCATCCCGCCTCGAGCAAGCCTCGACCGAAATGGAATGCCACGTCTGATTCCAGGCTTCGACGTCAAGAACCTTCCGACTCCGAGTGTTGAAAGACACCGAGTCCCCGAAGACTGGGAATGGGGAGGCGCTACGACGAATCCTCGCGCATTTCCTGATTTCGTGACCGATTCGAGAGGCCAACCCTATTGGCGATCGGAAGGGATGAAGCTGAGCGACAAGTCATTCAGCGCTACGATGGAGGCTGTACACAACATCGCCTTGGCGGTGGCAGCGGGCTTTGTTACTGGGGGCGGCGAGGCCATGGACCTCGAGATGTTGTTGGGTCCAGGTTACGAGCCGTGGGAACGAGTCTCGGCGGGCTTCAGCCTGGCGCTCAACGCCTGTACTGCCGGTTTCTTGCCAAACTTCGCACCCGTGAGAATGGGCGCGCACGCCGCCGAGGAAGGCGCGATGGCGGTGAGAGGCGAGAGAGCAGTGGCGAAGGAAGCGTCTCGTTGGACAAAGTCAGAGTTCAAAGGAACGCGAGTATACCAACGCAACGATTTGATCGACGCCACGCGTGTGGATCGTCAGGGAAGAACTAACTTGCAACGCATGCAAGAAGGATTGGCTCCGATTGGGCCTGATGGCAGGTCCATGCATCTTCATCATAACCTCCAGACTAATGACAGTCCTTTGTCCGAAATGACAGCGACATTCCACCAGAACAATTCTAGGGTCATCCACATCAACCCGAATACAATCGGATCGGGAATCGATCGCCCTGCATTTGATGCCTTCAGGGGAGAGTATTGGATTAACCGAGCGAAGGACTTTTCACCATGAGCATCGAGAATTATCAACGGGCTCGCCAACTTATCGAGAACGCGGGTAGCGGCTTTTTCGAGGGCCCAAAACCCGAATCACTCGTGGCCAAGGCGGAAAAGGCGCTTGGGCTTTTGTTCCCCCCCAGCTACCGGCGGTTCCTTCTCGAAATGGGCTGCGGTTCCATTAAAGGATTGGAGGTCCTGGGATTGATAAACGACGATTTCGAGAAGTCGACGGTTCCCGATGGCATCTGGTTGACACTGACCGAACGTCGTCAAATCTCTCTGGATCGGGCCTATGTTCTGATTGGCGAGGGTGGGGATGGAACTTATTACGCAATCGACACGCGACACGTTAGTTGCAACGGTGAGTCTCCCATTGTTCGACTGTCGGTTGACGGAAGGGAAAGCGAAATGGTCGCCGCGAGCTTCGGAGATTACTTTCTTGAAGCCGTACGAAGAAGAGTAATATGATCTTTGTACC
>CAYHQQ010000004.1:0-139043 GCA_964358855.1 uncultured Phycisphaeraceae bacterium | reverse complement strand
TCGTGCACTATTGCCACGACGGGCCGAACGCCATCGAGGGGGATGGGGGGGGGGGCGGAGGCCAAGGAGCTGCTAGGTGTGCGGCAACTCCCGGGCGCCGGGCGGTCGGTGGATTCTCAGTGAAAGGAACCGCCCGAGCATCGCTCCACACAGCGCCGGAATGGTCATGAAGAGATACATGACCAGCTCGAAGGGGATGAGGTTGTGCGTCGAGGTGTCGACGACCATTTCCGTGATCGCCGCTACGGGCAGCACCGCGACGCTCGCCGGAGCGATCGCAAAGGGGCTCAGGCGCGTCAGCATGCCGCTCGCGAGACCCAGCAGGCACAGGAGCACAATCGCCACCCACGACAATCCTTCGACCGACGTTCGAATCAGGGGGAAGAGCGGTGCGTCCATGAGTTTGGTGCCCGCGACCAGCGTCGGTGCGATCACACAGAGAAGGCCGCCCACCGCGATCGCGGCAAGCGGAAGGAGTGAGGTCATTCGTCCAGGGCGTTGGGGCGTGCCATCCATTTGAAGGCTCCTTGATGGCGTTAGCGTAAACTAACCAACAGGACAGAGCGCGATTCGCCGGGGAATCACGGAGGTTTCCCCCACCGAGCCGAAACGCGTGACTGGGTGGCCTGCTTCGCGTTTGCAAGGGAAAGAACCGCCGCGCCGTACTGCCCACCAGGGGATGCAGTCATGAACGCCACAACCATCACGTCTCGTTTGTTTGCTCGAGCCGCGAGCCTTGTGGTGGCCTCGGGAACGCTGGGCGCGTGCGCGTCGACTCACGCGACGGTCACCTTCAACGCCGAGGCATGGCAGCGTTTAGAGATCACCGGGTGGAGCGACGATCAGGGCAACAAGCTCAAGAAGATGCCGGCGCGGGTCACGATCAGGCCGGCTCGCACGCCGGGCGCCCACCACGAAACACCGCGTCATGGCAACAGCGAGGCCGGAGGAGTGCCAACCAGTGAGATCGACCCCGGCATGGCCGCGGGTACTCCGGGAAGCTCCATGTTCGTCCACAATTACGCGTGGGGGCGGACCGCGCCCGCCGGCGAATGCTCGTCGGATTCGAGCTCCACTTGCTCGATCGTCATCACCAATGGCAGCGCCAAGATGGTCGAGATGTCATACGACCTGTTCTGGTCGTGCATGGCCGACACCTTTGCGACCATCCCCGAACGGGAAACCGCGTGGGCGCAGGCCTCGACCGACGCGGCGTTTCGAAAGGTCTTTCCGGCACCGCCGGCAGGGCCCGGATGGCCTGTCGTCCACATCACCGGGGGCGCTGAGGCGAAGTTGCCGGGGTGGGGACGCGGCAATTGGCATGACGAAGACGCGGGCCCCGACTCGACCTTCCCGACGTCCATCAAGATCGGGGCTGGCGAGGCCTACATGATCTCGATCTCTTCGCTCGCGAAGGGAGGCGCCAAGGCGTGGCTTGCGGGCGGCACGCCCACGCCGGGCACTGCGCTCAGCTTCGGCACCGCCGGCCTGTTCATCGCGGCACGGCGCAGACGGGCGACGAGCCAGCTTTCATGAGGGCCCTTGGGCAAAGGCTGGGCCAGGCGAAGCAATCGAATGAAGGTCCCGAAACAAACACGCTTGCCGTCGGATTCCAATTCCACTAATCTGGGAGGCTTCGAGGAGGCCTCTCATGAGCGAATCTGTTGCCCGAATCGCGAATGCCCGTGCACGATCGAACCACAGCCAGCGAAGGACCGCGGGCGAACTCGGTCGCATCACGGGATCGTCTCTGGCGTGCCTTGTGGCGTGCCCTGTGGTGGGACTCGCGGTGGGCCTGACCGCGGAGGCTCGGGGACAGGTCACTATCCTTTCAGTGGAGCGGAGTGTGCGCGTGCAGGCTTGCTTTGGGGCGCCCCCGGAGTTTGGCGTCCAGTGCGAGATGTACTACGAATTCAACACCCAGGTCGGCGACTGGTCCGGCGGCACCTCGTATGACTTCGCGAGGTCGTCGGGGAGCACCTTCGGGCACGCCGCCGTCGGGGGATCCCAATCCAGCACGATCTCGCCCGATGACCTGCACGCCCACGGCGTTTCCGACACGTTGGTCAATTCCGGCGGTGACGGGGTCGCCACAGGCTTCGCGGCAAATATCTTCACGGTTCGCTTTCGCACCACATCCCGTACCCTCGCGCACCTGACGTCCACGGCGGTCGGCAACCTCTCCCTGCCGATGTCCATCTCGCTCTCGTCGGGCGGATCGTCGCTCTTTGCGAGTTCGGGCCTGCACGACATCACGCTGACCCTCCCCCCTGGCGTGTACGAATACGCGATGTACAACACCTCGGGCGGGTCTTGCGACGGTTCATGCCTGCAGGACGAGCACGGCCCGTTCGACGTCGACGTGCACTTCTCGCCCGCGCCCTGCACCGCCGATTTCAACGGCGACACCGCGGTCGATTTCTTCGACTACGACGCGTTTGTGGTGTGCTTTGAGGGCGGAGCATGTCCGCCGGGCCCCCCACCCAGGACCGCCGACTTCGATGGCGACGGCTCGGTCGACTTCTTCGACTACGACGCCTTCGTGGTCGCCTTCGAGGCAGGTTGCGACTGAGGCTCCTGGGGCGCGCGTCGCGCGACTCAGCTCTCCGATTCACCCTCGGGCTCGTCGGGTTCTTCGGGCTCATCAACAGGGTCGGGCACCTTGGCCTCGCCGAAGATGGCCGAGCCGACGCGGACGATGTTGGCGCCCTCGCGGATGGCGGTCTCAAAGTCGCCCGACATGCCCATGGAGAGCAGGTTGAAGTGGGCGGCGCCGATGCCCTGGGCGCGAATCTCCTCGTGGATCTCGCGGCAGCGGGAGAAGGCCGAGCGGGTCTCGTACTCGGTGGCGCCCTCGGCGGCGATGGTCATGAGCCCGCGCAGACGGAGATTGACCATCGAGTCGAGCTGTTCGGCCATGGGAATGGCGGCGGGGACGGGGCACCCGAACTTGCTGGCCTCGCCCGAGCAGTTCACCTGCAGGAGAACCTCGATGATCGTGTCACGCTTGAGGCCGACGGCCTGGAGTTCCTCGGCGATGCGGAGCGAATCGACGGAATGAACCAGGCGGACGAGATCGACGACCTTGCGGGCTTTGTTGCGCTGGAGGTGGCCGATCATGTGCCAGCGGATGCCGCCGGCGCGAACGGTTCCAGCCTCGTGCTTGGGCGTAGGGGCGGGGGCCGCACCGGCGGGGCCGCTGGTGCTGGCCGCCCGGATTGCGATGGGTGCGAGTTTGTCCTGATCCGGGGCAAAGAGTGAGTCGGCGTTGGCGGGCCCGCGTTTGCTGCTGGGCAGCACCTTGAGGCGGTTGTGGTACTCGTCGACGACGGCGACGTGGTGGATGAGCTGCTGGACGCGGTTCTCGCCCAGGTCGCGGTGCCCGAGATCGATGAGGGCACGGATCTGCTCGGGATCGGCGTTTTTGGTCACGGCGACGAGGAAGACATCCTTCTCGCGGCGCCCCGACGCGACAGCGGCCTTGGCGATGCGATCGCACACGAGCGCGTACCGCTCGGCGAGGGATTCGGGCAATGTGGCGGCTGTCGACATCCGTGCCTCCAGCAATTCTTTACCAGTTTGGGGCCCGGGTGGGAAGAAACCCCGGGCTTCTCGAAGCGAACCGTAGGACAATCACGCTCAGTATACCAAGATTTCCGAATTCTCGCGACTTTGAACGAATCGCACGCCCGGTGGGTGAGAATGTTGGGTGGAACTTTCGCCCCAAAGTGGCGGCGTGGCCGGGACGCGGGGGGCACCTTCCCCATATCCTCGGTGCCCGGAGGTGCCACTCCAGGCCCCGATCTTCGCGACCTGCTGTCAACAAGGACATTCACCAATGCCAACGGAAACCACGCTCACGCCCCGGACTTCACCGCTTGCCGTGGGTGACGCGGCACCGGATTTCACGCTCAAGACCCAGGATCGCGCGGACTGGTCACTCGCCGAGGCGGTGAAAAAAAGCGATGTGGTCCTGTGCTTCTTCCCGCTGGCCTTCACCGGGGTCTGTTCCACCGAGATGAAGTGCGTCAACGACGAGATGGCCAAGTGGACCGCCAAAGGTGCCCAGGTCGTGGGGATCTCGTGCGACAGTTTCGCGGCCAACAAGGCGTGGGCGGACCAGTTGGGTCTCAAGCAGGTCCTGCTTGCCGACATGCACAGGGCTGTTTGCAAGGCATACGGGCTGTATTGGGCGGATCTCAACGTGTCGCAGCGCGGGACGGTGGTGATCGGGAAGTCGGCCGACGGGAAGGGCAAGGTCAAATGGGTGCAGGCCCGCCAGCCCGGGAATGCCATGAACTTTGAGGAGGTTCTGGCCTGGCTGACGTGAACCCGGAGGCGGCGGGGCTCCGATCCCCAGGGTGAATGGCCCGACGGGTTGATTCTTGGGGCTGAAGGCCACTTTGGCGCGAGTTGGGGCGGCTTGGGAGCATCCCTTGCCCTTGGGCTGCGTATTGTTGGGGCCCCCGAGTTGACGGCGGGCCCGAAGGTTGTCACACTACCCGCCCCACGGGGATTGGTCGCCAACCCAAAGCCGCCGCCTGTCGAGAAAAGCCGCCCTCCCCCCCACCACCCCTTCGGCCGGAGCCGAGGAGACAGGGCGGGCCGACAGCCCGGGAAATGGTCGATATTGGAGTCACTGCATGGCCGGTCGGACAAGCACAAGCGTTGGCGTCGGCGTCACGATCACCCTTCTGGGCATCTCGACGCTGGCACTCTTTGTTCTGTTCGGCGTGTACTTCGGCAAGTACAACGCCATCAAGCAGGATTACGACACCAAAGAAAAGACGAACGAGCAGTTCATCACCTCGGGCGAGCGCAACGACGCGACCATGCGTGCGATGCAGAGCGAGGCCCAGAAGGAGCGCAAGTCGCTGGTGGGCTACTTCGTCAGCAAGACGCAGGGGCTCTCCCGCAGCATCGCCGGGGTCGAGGGGCTGTCGTTCAAGGACCTGGACATCAAGATCCGCGAGCGGGCGGGGGCGGACAACTCTCCGCTGCTGACGATCGTCGCCAACAAGGACGAGGAGATCGCGGGCCTCAAGAACGAGGTGGCCAAGGCCGACGACTCGCGCAAGGCGGCTGTGACCGAGCTTGAGCGGGTTCGCGGTGCGGTGGGCGACACGCAGAAGACACTGGCGACCGAGAACGCCAAGCTCAAGACGCAGATCACCGGGTACGAGACCGAGCTGGGCAATTACCGCAGCGGGCTGGGCGACGCGACGACGAAGATGAAGGACGCCATCAAGCTGCTCGAGGCCGAGAGCGCCGAGCGCACCAAGCGGCTGGAGGGCAAGATCGCAGGGCTCGAGCGTGACAACCTCATCATCACCGAGCTCGTGGCCAAGCTGCGTGGCGAGCAGAGCAAGGAGCTCCTCAAGGGCCAGAACGAGGAAGCCCTGGTGGACGGCACGATCGTGGGACTGCTGCCCGCGCAGAATCAGGTCTCCATCAGCGTCGGACGCAAGCAGAAAGTGCAGCTGGGCATGAGCTTCACGGTCTACGCCGAGGCCAAGCAGATCAAGATCGACGAGAAGACCAACGAGTACAAGCGCGGCAAGGCGACGCTCGAGGTCATCAACGTGGGCGAGGACACCTCGATCTGCCGGATCACCTCGGAGACCAAGGGCACGCCCGCGGTCAAGGGCGACGTGATCGCCAACGCGATCTACGACCCCGCGAAGGTCTACAAGTTCGTCGTCTTCGGCAACTTCGACACCAACGGGGACGCCGAGAGCACCCCCGGCGAGCGCGGCGACGTGGTCACGATGATCCAGTCGTGGAACGGCAAGGTCATCGACGAACTCGCGGGCGACGTGGACTTCCTGGTGCTGGGCGAGCGTCCGCTCCTGCCGCCCAAGCCGGGCGTCGACGTGCCCTACGAGGTCGTGCAGCAGTACGTGCGGATCGAGCGCGAGGCGGCCCGGTACGACGAGTACTACAAGGCGGCCCAGGCGTCGAGCGTGCCGGTCCTGAATCAGAACCGGCTCTTCACGCTCATCGGCAAGCCGATGGGCCGGAACCGCTGAGCCGGATCCAGGTGGGGCCTCCCGAAGGATTCGTGGACCGCGTGCCCCGGGGCACGCGGTCTTTCTTTGGCGGGGGCGATACTCTCTGAGCGGCGTCCACCGAGCCTTCGAGCCTTTCGCAGCATCAACTCTTGGCAAGCAAGCAGCCCAGCCCAATCCCGCGATTCCTGCACGCTCCGCTGGCACTGGCCGTCCGCAGCGCGATCTCACTGCCATTGATGGGACAGATCCCTGTGATGGCGGAGATCGCCGCGGGGATGGGGCGGGCGTTTGGAGGGGCCTGGTTCAACCGAAGCCGTCTGATGCGTGCGGACGTGAACCTGCGGGAGGTCTTTCCGGAGTGGACGCCCGAGCAGAGGCGTTCGCACGCGCTGGACGCGTACGCCCATCTCTTCCGTCTGGCGATCGAGCTGGCTTTCACGCCGCGAAAGCTCAACTTCGACGGGTGGCGTCACCACATCGCGCTGCCGGACTTGACCAGCACGCTCTCGAGCCTGCTCTCGGACCGGCCTTGCATTCTGATTACCGGACACGTGGGCAACTGGGAGCTGATCGGGAGCACGATCGGGATGCTGGGGTTCCCGCTGCACGCGGTGTATCGCCCGCTGGATCTTGAGCCCCTGGACCTGTGGCTGCGCGAGAGCCGCCAGCGTCAGGGGCTCTCGCTGGTGAGCAAGTTCGGGGCGGTGCACGAGCTGCCCAAGGTGCTGGCCAGGGGTAAGCCCATCGGGCTGGTGGCGGACCAGAACGGCGGGCATCGCGGGATCTTCGTGCCGTTTTTCGGGCGTTTGACGAGCACGTACAAGTCGATCGGGCTGCTGGCGATGCAGTTCAACGCGACGATGGTCTGCGGGTTTGCCCGGCGGATGACGCCCCAGGAGGCAGTGGCCAAAGGGCTGACCCCCCAGCAGCAGGCGGGCATGCGGTACCAGGTGGAGATCGTGGACTCGTTTGGACCCGAGGACTGGGCGACCCATCCCGATCCGTTGTTCTACCTGACGGCCCGCTACCGGCGGGCGATGGAGCGAATGATTCTCTCGGCGCCGGATCAGTACCTCTGGATGCACCGTATCTGGAGGAGCCGTCCGCCCCACGAGCAGACCGGCAAGCCGTTCCCGCCCGCGCTGAGAGAGAAGCTGTCGCTCCTGCCCTGGATGACCGCGGACGATGTGGCGCGGGTCGTGGAGCGGAGCGAGCGGGGCTCGGCGGCCGCGAGCTAGGGAATCCAAGCCGGCGCCGGGCGTCGCGACGGGCGTTGCCCCCATACCGTCCTCACCGGAGAACCACCATGTCCGAAGCCCCGGGACGACTCGAAGACGTGCGCGTGCTGATCGTCGATGACGACAAGGAAGTGCTCGAATCGATCGATGCCGCTTTCCAGTCCGAGGGCGCGATGACCGCCCTGGCCATGGACGGGAACGAGGCGGTGCGGGTGTGCAACGAGGACCCGCCCGACGTGGTCGTGCTCGACATGATGCTCCCCAAACGCTCGGGCTTTCTGGTGGTCGAGAAGATCAAGGGGAAGAACGACAGCCCGATCGTGATCATGCTGACGGCCAACGAGGGCAAGCGCCACCAGGCCTACGCCGAATCGTTGGGCGTCGACAAGTACATGCTCAAGCCCGTGCCTCTGGAGAGGCTGCTGGCGGCGGCGATCGAGCTGGTCAAGGTTCGCGGGCCGGTCGTGCGTGCACCCCGCGACCCGCTGGCCGCGGGCGCCGACGATGAGTTTGATGATGACTTTGACGACGGTCCCGAGACCGACGACGATGATGAGGAGTGAAGCAGTGGCCAAACGTCAGGTCGTTCTCATGAAGGCCTCTCCCAAGGGGCAGCCCCAGTCACCGCTGGGCTCTCACCGCGAGGTGAAGGCGGCGCTCGAGCACTACAACACGAGCCCCGACGGCTCGCCGCGCGCGGCGTCGGCGGGCACGGAGGTTCTGCACGGCCCGGGCATGATCGTCGAGCTCGCGACCACGACCGAGACGGTGATGCAGGCGATGGTGACGATGACCGACGACGAGATCGCCTGGCCCGTGCTCGAGCGGGTCTGCCGGACACTCAAGTGGAAGATGGTCGATCTGGAATCGGGGCGCAGCTTCGGCTGAACCCCCCACCCCCCGCTGGACACACGCCACGGGTTTACGTTTGAGACTTTGACACGTCCCACCCAACACTGAACAGGCCACACCGATGCCCACTTATCTGTATGAGATTCTCGACAAGAGCGGTTCGCCCACGGGCGAGACGTTCGAGGTCGTCCAGTCGATGAAGGAGCCCGCCCTCGCCAAGCAGCCGCAGACGGGCAAGGCGTGCCGGCGAGCGATCGTCGCGCCCAACATCGCCGGGAAGTGGTCGGATGTGAAGGGAAAGGCGGCGCTCTCGAACAAGAACCTGGAGCGGCTGGGCTTCACCAAGTACGAGCGCAAGGGCAAGGGGTACATGGAGCGGGTGGCGGGCAAGGAAGGTCCCAAGAGCATCTCGTCGGAGGACTGAGGGCCCCACTTCCCCGCTTCGACCCACGTTTAAACTCACTTGATCGCGGCGTACTTCGCCAGCGGCAACGCCTTCTTGGCCAGGTCGATCGGCGAACCACTGCCGCCCGAGGCGGAGAAGGCCAGACGGAAGCCAACGTCGGAGAAGCCCCTTCCGCAACTCGCGCCGGCGAGGGGATAGGGGGTCTTGTTGTCGTAGACGACCTCACCGATCTTGCTGGGCGAGAGCGCCGACCCGCCGATCACGAATACGTTGCCGTCGACTGCCGACTTCCACCCGTCGCTGGGTGGTGAGAGGCTCTGCTCGGCCTTGAGAGCCAGGGCATCGGCGGCCTCGGGGCTTGCGGTCACATACTCGGCGACGTTTCCCTCTAGATCGGCGATGTTCGCCGCGCTGGCGGCGGGAGCCTCGGCTGGCAGGAAGAACACCGTGGCGTCGTTCTTGTCCGCGTAGAAGGCGGTGTCCTTGCTCGTCTTGCGGGCGTCGGACAACTCGGGGGTCACGAAGATGCCCACGTTGGGCCAGCAGGGCTTGAGCGGAGCGTTGTTCTTCGCGGCGAGCTTGTTGGCGGGGCCGTCGACCTCGGCCTGCATCTGGTCGTAGACGGCTTTCCACGTCGTGTCACGCAGGTTGGCGCCAGTCGTCTGGGTATCTTTGGCGGAGAGGGCGCCGATGAATTCGTCTCGGGTGGGCAGCCGGCAGCCGATCCGTCTGGCAATGAGGGCGGCGGAAGCGGGTGAGACATACTGGACGGGGAGGGCGGGCGAGGGTGGCGAAACCTTGACGCCCGCGGGGAGAAAGTTGATACCGGAGGCGAAGTTCTTGTTGTTCTGCGGGAGCGGGTACCAGCCGTCGAGATTGTTGGGGACGCCCTCGGCGGGCTTGATTCCGCCGCCGGCCTTTGGCATCCACACGCGGGGACCCACCTTGGTCGGATCGGTTCCCTCCGAGTTTGGATCGAGGAACTTGGTAAGCCCGCCCGTCGACCCGTCCTTCGCGAAGAGGGCGCTGGCAACTCCGGCGGCGTCCGCCACGTCGATAAGGAGCCCCAGGGAGACCTCGCGGGTGCAGAGGTACGTCGCCTCGCTCTGGCCCTCGAGCTGGACTTTGCGGAAGACGAGCTCGTGCCCCTTCCACTTGTAGACTACGAACGCGTCGTCGGGCCCCGGGGGATCGGCCGACCAGCCCTGGACCACGCCCTCGATCTTGGACATCGGGCCCGACTCGCTCGCGGAGAATGCCGGTTTATCCGAGGCCTTGGAAGCCTCATCGAGCTTGTCGAGCAGGGGCCTGGCGACCGCGTCCACCTCGTTTGCGGCCACCTTGCGCAGCTGAGCCAGCAATGCCTCCACCTTGTTCGCGTCGGCGAGGCGGGCGGCCTTTGCGACATCGTCCTTGCCCTTGCCGGCCGGATTGGCGTTCAAATTCGCGATGGCGTCCTTGACACGCGAGAGGACGATGTTGTACCGCGCGCCGGGCATCGCGGTCAGGCGGGGGTCACTCAGGTTTGCCTCGTCGAAACCGAAGGCCTTCATCTGATCACGCCCGACGATGAGCGCTTCGCCGCGCTTGACGTCGTCTGGGAGGTCGGCCACGCGTGCCATGAAGCCCAGCCAGATCGCCTCCTTGTCCTTGTCGATCTGGGCCTTGAGCTGGGACGCGGTGGCCGGCTTACGCACTTCGATCTTCACCACCACGTCGCGGGCGGCCTTGTCCAGGGCGTCGAGCCTTGCCTTGTCGGTCGATGGCGCGGCGGCGTCGAGCTTGAGCACCAGATTCCAGGCGAGCAGCACGCGGTTGAGCACATCGGCGGGCGCGTCCAGAACGCCCTTCACCGCCGCGTCGAAGGACGTGCCCGCGGGGTTTGCGATGGCCGCACGCAGGCGCTCGATCTCGTCGTAGTCCTTCTTCCAGGCGGCCAGTGCGTTGAGCGGCAAGGCCTTGTCCTCGGCCAGCAGCTTGATCGCCGGGAGCCTGCCGATCTCGTCGAACGCGGCCTTGCCCTTGGCGTCGGTCGCTTTCCAGTCGCCGCTCTTCATCAGCACGGTGGACTCTGCGGCGTTCTTCACGATGCCCGCGAGGTTCTGCTTGAACGCCAAATAATCGGTCACGGGTTTGAGCGTTGCGGCCGCGTTGATGTGCTGCTCGACGGGGAGCACAGTGACGCCATCGCCGACCGCCTTGAGCGCCGCCTTGCGCTGGGTGGCGAGGATGCCGTCGAACATCGCGGCCTCGGGACCGAGCTCGGCGCCGAACTTGGCGGGCATGGCGTTTCCCGCGGCATCCTCAAGCGCCTTGAGGCCCGCGAGCCAGCCGTCGCCCAGCGTGTCCTGAACAACCGACAGATCTGGATTGGACTTCTGAAGTCCGATCTGCTTGATCAGCACCTCCCGAAAGCCCGGGCCCAGGTTCGTGTTCGCGGCGCTCGTGAAGAACTTCTCGAGTGAGGTGAAAGTGTCGAAGTCTCCGCGACGCGGGATCTCGTCGGCCCGGCCCGCGAGCTTCTCGAACGAGGCGAGGCTGGCCTCCAGTCTCGCTTTGTTGGAGGCGAAGACGGTCTCCTTGGCCAGAGGCTCCACCGACTGCCTCGCGTCGGTCAGGTCTTTGAGCAGCTTGTCCTCGTCCACCTTCGCCTTGACGAGTTTGGCCTTGCGCTTGGGGTCCGCCTGAGCCTTCGGGAGTTCCTCGATCCCGGCGTCGGCCTTGGCCTTTGCCGCAAGAGCGCGGGCGCGAAGGTCGGCCGTCGCCTTCTCGTCGAGGCTGAAGTCGGCGGAGCCGGCGCCCACCTTCCACACCGAAAAGTCGCTCATCGCCAGCTTCTTGTCGCCCCCGCTCATCTGCTCGGCGTGGTTCGCCTTGAACCGGGCGCTGAACTCCGCGTAGTCCCACCTGGACTTGTCGGCGAGTCGGGCGGCGATGTCACGCGCGAGCTCGTGGGATTCTTTCACCTTCGCGATCAGGTCCTTGAACTCAACGCCGCTGGTGTGGGCCCTGACCGCGCCGGCGAACTGCTTGAGAGCCTCGTCGCCCGATTCGTCCAGCGCCTTCATGCTGCCGACGAGCGCTTTGGTCGCCTGGCCGAGCTGCTTGCCCTGCTGGGCGAAGCGCACGGCGGTGACCAGATCTTCCTCTTTGGCGAGCTTCATCTCGCCCATCGGTGTCGACAGCACTCCACGAAGGCGCGCAAGCTCGCTCAACTGCGCGGTCCAGCCGAACGTCTCCCACGCGGGCGTCTCCCACTCTTTCTCGATGTCGGCGGGGAGGATGCCCTTCATCCAGGAATCGACCGCCTTGGCCCGGTCGAGCAGGATCGCCGCTTTGGCACGCCACTCCTCGAGTTGCTTGGTGTTGCCCTTGGCGATTCCCGTGGGGCCTTCCCAGCCCGAGGGAACGTACTGCGCCTTGCTCAGGATGGCGTTGTCGCCCCACCCGTTCTCGGGCCGGGGCAGGAAATCCCAGGGCATCTCAAGGCCCGTGCCACCGAGAATGTCCTGCACGCGCGGCGGCACCTCGCCCCACACAGCTCGGTCGCCCATCAGCCGGTCCTTAATGATCGTCCGACGCGAAAGCACGTTGGTGACGAAGCTCATCAGCGACTTCCAGTTCGCGTCGTTGATGTCCTCGGGCGGCCTCTCGACCAAGCCCCCGCCGCCGCCGCCGCCCTGGATTGGCTTTGGACGTATCGCGAAGTAGACGATCCCGCCCGCGATCGCGAGGGTCAGCACGCCCCCGACCGCCAGCAGCGGCAGCTTGCGCCCCGAGGTGACCGCCGAGCCAGTGCCGGGAATCAGGTCCTTGAGCTCTGAGAGATCCGGCAGCGCCCGCCCGGGCGTCACATCGAGCAGGCGGTTGACGAAGTCGATCCACGCGAGCGCCGAACCGCCCAGGCGTGACCAGTCGGACGTCATGCTCACCGTCAGGCCCACGCTGTCGCGGGGCGTGCGGAGCATGACCATCTCGTACACCAGGCGTCCGATCGCCCGGATGTCATCCTCGGCGTCCTTTGGCGAGAGGGTCGAGGCGGGCTTAAGGTCGGTCAGGACGATCGGGTCCCGGTCCACCGTCGGGCCGTCGGGGCCGCCGATGAGCACGTTGGTCGTCTTGAGATTCCCATGGGGCCTTGAAGCTCTGGTGCGCAGCTCGACCAGCGCGTCCACGATGCCGGTGACCACCTGGCGGAGTCCGGCGGCGCCGACTTTGATCCCGCGGACGACGATCTTCTGGACGCTTCTCTGGTATCGATCGGCGACGTAGTACGCACCGGCGTCGGTCCTTCCGATCTCCAGGATACGTGCCCAACCGGGCACGCCCGCATCGGAGAGTGCCTTCTGGGCCTGGGCGCTCTCCAGGAACATCGCCGACCCGCGTTCGGTCTGCTCGGCATCCCCCAGGAAAAGCAGTCCCTCATTGGTCTTGATGACGAACCGCTCTTCGCTGCCGGGCGCCCCCGCGGGGCGCGCAGCCCACAGGACACCCACGCCGCTCTGCGCGAGTTCCTTGCCCGACTCGTACGAGCCCCAGACAGCCATTGAGAATCCCTATCGCGCCCGAGACCACACAGGACGATCGATGACGCGCCCGATCGCCTCTATCGGACCGACGCAACGCACCAGTCGGGGCGCCCGAGCCGCACCCGACTCGCCCTGCGTCAGAACTCGTCGGGAGTGACCAGCTTGGGATCCAGCGGAGTCTCGGCGGTCTCCTTCATGATCCTGTCGCGCATCACCCTGAACTTGATGGTCGCCTTGCCGGCGTCCCACCTCAGCTTGTTGGTCGAGAACCAGACGCGACGCGGGTCGTTCACGTTCCCACCTGCGCCCGCCTTCACGTCGGGAATGTTGGCCGTCACGATGATGAACTGGGGCGACTTCCACGCCGTCCACATGGGATTGGTCTTGGAAATCACCATGGATCCGTTGGCGGCCTGGCTGGGATCAAAGGTCAGGACGTTGGACGCCTTGAGATCGGCCGCACTCTTGCCAAGCTGCGAGCTCACCGTTGTGGCGAGGATCTGATCGCGTTCGGCCTTGTTGGCCACACCAACGACCTGGCAGGTCACGGGCGGGAAGTTCTGCGTGCCCGCGGTCTTCAGTGTGGGGTCGAGCGTCATGACGATGTCGTACATCCCCGGGGCGGGCGAGTCGCATCCGACCAGGAAAACGGTCACGATCGCCAGAATGGACGCGGCAAGCAATCGAGGCATGGCAAATCTCCTGACCCCATGCCTGACCCGCCCGTTTGGGGACAAGCTTTGGGAGTCTGCGAAGGGTACATGAACCAACGCCGCACGTCAAAGCGGGGCGGGAACTCCCTGGCGACCCCCAAGAGGGTAATCCTAGACCCGCAGGAGCAGTTCCCGAACCACACCCTGCACCTCCCGCGAAAGGGCCTGGTCTGAGACCATCAGCGATCGGGTCTTGATGAGGAGGGCGTGCAGGTTGTCCATCAGCGAGTCGTAGACTCGGTACGGAGCACCACTGGGCGCGTCGCCATAGTCCTTGCACTTGGAGAACCACCCCATCCCTGGAAAGGTCCGCAAGATGGTGGCCAGGACCTGGTGCCAGAGCTTGCCGGGGATCAGGGCCGCCGCGATGGCCGGATCGACCTTGTCGCTCACCAGGCGATGGCACCCCAGGGCTTCGAGAAGCCGCGGCTCGGCGGCCAGAGCCTTGCCGATCATCTCGCCCAGCGAGGTCGTGAGGTCAACGGAGGGATCGGTGGGCGGCTTCTCGCCGGCGAGTAGTCCCCCAAGGCTCAGAAGATCGTCGAGGACGACGGGGAGCGTCGTGGTCTGATTCACCAAGAGCGTTCGGGCGGCCAGGACTCCCATCGAGTAGAGATCGAACGGGGTGGAGAGCAGCGGCAGGACCTCGAACATGACGTCGGGGATCGGAACGCCCTCGGCCTGTCTCAGCCGGGCGACGGCCTCGGGGGGGTATTCCTGCGCGAGCGTCTGGATCCGAAGTTCGCCCGCGATTCCGCCCGGCTTGCCCTGAGAGGTCGCGTAACA
Organism: uncultured Phycisphaeraceae bacterium; assembly: GCA_964358855.1. Classification (GTDB taxonomy): domain Bacteria; phylum Planctomycetota; class Phycisphaerae; order Phycisphaerales; family UBA1924; genus UBA2396. The sequence goes on along the minus strand of CAYHQQ010000004.1, from coordinate 124,508 downwards.
ATCGAGGCGGACGCCCGCCACGGTCATCCGCAGCCAGATCAGATCGTTGGGCCCAAGGCTCAGCCTCTCGTGGCTGGCGAGCGTTCCCTCGAAGAACGTGCCGAACTGCAGGCCCGACTCGCTGGCGGGCGAGCCGCCGCTCGAACCTGTCGCGGCGTCGACCACCCGGCGAAGGCGCATCACGCCGCGACCCTGGATGGAGCTTCGCATGGTTGTGGGCGAATAAACAGACAGCCGGTCGGTCCCCACCAGGAAATACTTGTCCTTGGCGGCCGGGATGGGCAGTTCGATCGCCTCGCCGGGCATCACCAGCGACACGCGGCCGGTCCACCACATCGGCAAGCCCGCCGAGCCGTTGCCGCCCTCGACCAGTCGCACGCGGAAACTCTCGGCGTGCAGATTGAGCAGTGGTCCGCGCTCGCTCGCCGAGCGCACCGCGCCGACGGCCTCAGAGAGCATCCGGAGCTTGAGGTGCAGGACCTCGCCGAGTCTTCGGTTCGCGCTGGCAGACGTCGGACCGAACCACCCGGCCATCCCGCCGTAGGACGCGCCGCTGCGCGAGACCTCGCCGCTGGCACCCGAGACCTGCTGAGCGCGAGCTCTGAGCACGCTCTCGGGAGAGCCTTCCTGTCCGGCTCCGCCCATCGCGTCGACGAACTGCTCGAAGCTCACCTGCGCCAGGGGCAGCACGAGCATGAGCCCGCCGCCGGGATTCACCGCGACCGCGTCGGCGCCAAGGCCGACCGCCCGTGGGAGATCGAACGGAAGAAGTGCCTCGGGCCCGGCGATCCCCACCAGATTCGATTTCTCGCCGCTCGCGGGAAGATAGAGGTAGCGCTCGAGCGACTCGCCATATCCCTGCTTGCCTTTGCGACGCAGAAACTCGTCGTCCTCGCACAGCACCCAGGGCATTCCGCCACGATCGACCGCCCGCAAGGGCACGCCGCGCTTCACGTCGACGAACATGGGCTCGGGATGTGCGGTCTCCCACCCGGTGGAGTGGCGTCCGCCATGATTCACACGCTCGACCGCCGTCGCCCGCACGCCCCAACGCTCGTCGAGGGTGGCGTTGTTCTGCGATTCGCGGTAGGTCGGCAGCGCGCCGTCGAGCCCCGAGACATCCTGCACCCAGAGTTCCAGGAACTCGTGCACCGCCCCGCCCGCGTCGCACAGCGCCCCCAGCAGCACCCGGGCGTCGAGCATCTCACGCAGCACGATCAGGGGCGACTGTTCCCCCTTGGGCGTCGCGGCCCCATCGCGAGCACTGCGGACAACCACGCACAAGCGGCTTGCCGACGCCTGTTGCTCCAGCGTCAACGGCACGGCCGAAAAACCGGCCGGCAGTTCGCTGGGGAGTTCGGCAAACACGAAGCTGGGAAGCAGGGTACTCAACGATCGCTCCACGTACGTCCACCGCCGGTCGCCAAGGGTCCCAAACAGACACCCACGGGCCGGTAGTCTACCCGTTTCCTGACCCGCCGGCGTGGCGTCCAGCCTCCCAAGCGATTTTCGTGCTCCAAGTCCGCAATCGGGTGATCGCCCGCCCGGCACCGGTTCATCCCACGCCCAGATATGCCTTGCGAACCTCGTCGCTCGCCGCCAGGTCGGCTGCCTTGCCCGACATCTTGATCTCTCCAACCTCGAGCACGTACGCGCGGTGGGCGACCTTCAGGGCCATGTGGGCGTTCTGCTCGACCAGCAGGATCGTGGTTCCCGCGGCGTTGATCTCCCGCACGATCTTGAAGATCGTCTGCACGACCTGCGGGGCGAGCCCCAGGCTTGGTTCGTCGAGCAGGAGCAAGCGGGGCTTGGTCAGAATCGCCCGGGCGATCGCCAGCATCTGCTGCTCGCCCCCCGAGAGGGTGCCCGCGTTCTGCTTGAGCCGCTCGCCCAGGCGTGGGAAGAGCGTGAGCGCCCACTCGCGATCCTTGGCAATCCCCGCCTTGTCGCTCCGCGTGTACGCCCCGAGCTCGAGATTCTCGTCGACCGTCATGTTCGCGAAGATGCCACGCCCCTCGGGGGCGTGCGCAACGCCCAGGCGCACGATTTCGTGCGGCGGCATGCGGTGGATCGCCCGCCCCTCGAACTCGATCGCGCCCGCCGCGGCCCGGGCCAGGCCCGAGATCGCCCTGAGCGTGGTGGACTTCCCTGCCCCGTTGCACCCGATGAGTGTGACGACCTCCCCCTGCTCGACGCGCAGGGACACGCCGTGCAGGGCACGGACCGCGCCGTAGCTGACCACCAGGTCCCGGATCTCGAGCATCGGGGGTTTGCTCATGGGGCCCCCACTTCGGTGCCGAGGTAGGCCTCGACGACCTTGGGGTTGCCCTGCACCTCAACGGGGGTTCCCGAGGCGATGGTCTGGCCGAAGTTCAGGACAGTGATCTGTTCGCAGAGATTCATCACCACGCTCATGTCGTGCTCGATGAGGAGGATCGCGACGCCGAATCGCTCGCGGATTCCCAGGATCAGCTTGCGCAGCTCGACCTTTTCCTGGGGATTCATGCCCGCCGCCGGCTCGTCGAGCAGGAGCACGCGGGGTTCGGTCGCCAGCGCGCGGGCGATCTCCAGGCGCCGCTGGTCGCCGTAGGGCAGGCTCTTGGCCTGCTCGTCGTACCGCGATTCGAGGGCGAACACGCGAAGGAGATCCATCGCCCGCACGCGGATCGCCCGTTCCTCGGCCCTGTGCCACGGGGATCGCAGGACCGCGCCCAGCATGGTGTGGGTGACACGAAGGTGGCTGGCGAGGCGGACGTTGTCGAGCACGGAGAGCTCGCCGAAGAGGCGGATGTTCTGGAAAGTCCGGGCCATGCCCAGGCCGGCGATCTTGTGAGGCTTGGTACCGACGATCGAACGACCTTCGAGCATCACCGCACCGGTGTCGGGCGTGTAGACCCCGGTGAGGAGGTTGAAGCAGGTCGTCTTCCCCGCGCCATTGGGCCCGATCAGCCCGACGATCTCGCCCTGGCGGATCGCCAGGCTGAAGTCCTGGACCGCCTTGAGCCCGCCGAACGCCTTGTTCACGCCGCGCACTTCGAGAATCGGGACGCCCTTGTTCGCTTGATCGCTCACGCCGCCGGCCCCCCTCTCTTTGCCGGTGCCTTGCGGAAGATCTCGCGCCAGAGTCCGCGGTCCCAGATCTCCTGCACGCCAAAGAGCCCCTGGGGCCTCAGCAGCATCATCGCGACCAGTGCGATGGCGAAGAGGACCATGCGGTAGGGACCGATGTCGAACTTGTTGTGTGCGGCCAGCAGCGCGATCGCGGAGAGAAAGAGGGCCACCGCGCCCGTGGTGATCAGGGCCTTGCCCAGGGCCGCGGAACGTTTCGCCCGATGCATGCCAATGGCGATCGCGATACCCACGACGAGCAGACCAAGGCCCCAGGGCCAGCAGTCGCCCAGCGTCTCGGGCTTGCGAAGGAGCTCGGGGAGGATGGTGACGATGATGGCGGCCACCGACGCACCTGAGATCGAGCCCAGGCCACCCAGCACCACCATGATGATGATGTCGAACGACTTCTGGAATCCCAGCTCATCGGCCTTGAGCTGGACACCGGTGGTGTGGGCGTAGAGTCCGCCGGCGATGCCGGCGAAGAACGCGGCGATCACGAAGGCCCGGACTTTGTACGCGGTGACGTTAACGCCCATGGAGTTGGCGGCGATCTCGTCCTCCCGGATCGACAGGAACGCACGCCCGAAGCTGCTCCGCTTGAGCCGGAACGCCACGACGAGTGTGACCCCGGCGGCGAGGACGACCCAGAAAAGACTGGTGTAGGAGGGAAGGCCTCCAAACCCCAGCGCGCCCCCGGTGTACCTGGGCCACAGGTACCAGGGCACCTTGGCGATCTGCTCGGCCATCATGGTGTCGTCGGTCGTCAGGGCACTCCAGGCGCTGATCGAGTCGAGGTGTTCCTGCGTGACGCTCGAACCTTCCGACAGGACCTCGGTGGTCTGAGACTGCACCAGGACGCGAACGATCTCCCCGAACCCCAGTGTGACGATGGCGAGGTAGTCGCCCTTGAGCCGAAGGGAGGGCAGGCCGACGACGTACCCGCAGATCGCCGCGACCAGTCCTCCGACGATCAGCGACAACGCGAAGAGACCATCGGCCAGTGTCAGGATCGGAGCGGTGCGGGCGGGCTCGAAAATCATCGAGCTGACCAGGCCGCCGTTCATGTTCACGTTGCCCAGAAGCCTGAAGGATCCGTAGTACACGATCATGGCCGACGCGTAGGCCCCGACGGCCATGAAGGCCGCGTGCCCGATGGAGAATTGACCCGTGAACCCGTTGACCATGGTCAGGCTCACCGCCAGCACGATGGAGGTCGCGATGTCGAGGCCGATCTTGGCCTGGAAGTCCCAGTGGTTGGCGACCATCCAGGGGGCGAGCACGAGCTGGGCCACGATGGCCAGCAGAAGCACAGTCGCGAACGGCATGACGCTGAGCGCCGCCGTGGGGACGAGGCTGGGCCTTAGTTCGCGGGCTTGGATCCGAAGCTCTGCCACCAGCACATCTCCTGGGCCAAAGGGCAGAGACCGCCCGCCCGATCAGACCTTCTCCTGAAGCCTTGTCCCAAGCAAGCCCGTGGGCTTGAACAGGAGGACGAGGATGAGAATCACAAAGACATAGATATCCGCGATCGCCGGCGACTGGTACCGTTTGGCGAACATCTCCGCCGAGCCGATCAGGAGCCCGCCAAGCATCGCGCCGCGGATGTTCCCGATCCCCCCCACCACCGCCGCCACGAAGGCCTTGAGCCCCAGGAGGACCCAGATGGGCGCGGCGGTCTGGTTGAGGCCCGAGTACTTCTGGCCGAAGAGGAACCCCGCCGCCGCCGCAAGAACCGCTCCGAGCACGAACGTGAAGCTGATGACCTGGTCGACGGGGATGCCCATGAGCGAGGCGTTGCGGTCGTTGAAGCTGACGGCCCGCATCGCGCGTCCGAGTTTGGTGCGGAAGACCAGGATGTCGAGCAGGATCATGAGCACGACGGCCGTGCCCGCTCCAACGACGTCGATGAGCTGGAGCTTCACGGGCGACGCGCCATTGTCGCCGCCAAAGGTCGCCAGGGTCAGGTCGGGGAGCAGCGTGGGCATGCCCTGGGGCCGGGTGCCAAACATCCAGTCGAGCTGTCCGGCGTTCTGGAGGAGGAGGCTGACTCCGATGGCGGTAATCAGGACGTTGAGCCTGGGCGCCTTGCGCAGGGGCTTGTAGGCCGCCCTTTCCAGGCTGAAACCGACCAGGCCGCACGCGGCCATCGCCGCGATGAGGATGACGCCTCCCGACACCGTTCGCGCGGTGCTCTGGGGAAGCGAGCCCTCACCGATCCCCCTGGCCAGGAGCACCAGGCCGATAGCGATCCACCCCCACACACTCACGATGGTGAACGTGGTTCCCATGCCGGGGGCGGGAAGCCGCTCTCTGGCCCCGATGGGCAATCGATCAAAGACCACGCGGTCGTAGAGCTGCATGAGCACAGCCACACCCACGCTGACGCCGGCCGCCCACCAGACCCAAGGGGTGATAGGGGTTGCCGGATCGGCCGAGAGCCCGCCCGAGACCGCGATCGAGTAGGAGAGCCAGGCGCCGAGCACAAAGACGTCGGAATGGGCGAAGTTGATGAACTTGAGAATGCCGTAGACCATCGTGTAGCCCAGCGCGATGAGCGCGTAGAGGCTTCCAACGGCCAGGCCATCCATCAGGGTTTGGAGAAACGTCTCAAGCACAGGGGGCCAATGATACACCATCACGCGCCTTCACACCCGTTCACGCGCTCGGCCGGACGGTCCATTGACGCCCCGCCCCTGCCGGCCGCTCCGGGCATAGGGCGCCGGGCCCGCGGCCGCCCCGCACTCTGGGCAGAGCTTGGCGTCGAGTCCCGAGAGGTCATAGCCGCATCGCCGACACTCCCAAGTCTCGCGGTGCCATGCCGCCCGGCGCATGCCCCACCAGGCGGCCGTTGACAGGGCCCCAAGCATCCAAAGCGGGATCGCCACCGAGTACTGTCCCTGGCCGATTCCTCGGTTGAGGCTGGGCACGCCCAGGTGAACCTTCGGCCACCAGTTGGGATTCCTCCAGCTTTCGGGATCCTCCACCGACAACCCTGGCGGGAACTTGATCGCCCATCGCTCGGCGTCCCATGTGTAGAACCGCAAGCAGCCGTGAAGGCCCGAGATCACGGTGTTGTTCCGCACTCTGAGGTGGACGTCGAACCGCGAGAGCGGCAGGATCGCTAGAAAGAAGGCGACGCCCAGCACTGGCGCGAGCCCCAGCAATACCCGTCGGACCTTGCGTCTGGGCCTTGGAATCCGCATCGGGCGATCAGCGTAGCAGAACAATCACTCGAGTGACTCCAAGGGACTCTGGACCTCGACCCGCTTCTGCTTACCGGCGGCAACGCCTCATCGCCAGCGAGCCCAGGCCCGACAGGGCCAACGGCACCGGAGCCGGGACCAACACGATCGACGCACACGAAAGGCTGGAGCCAGAATCGACCATGTCGATGCAGTTAACTCAAGTCAAACATGGCGACTGCTGGAGCAAGGCAAACACCAGGCCAAGCGTCTGGCAATCGTGCGAAGTCTGAAGGTCGATTGGCTCTTGCCAATCTCAAGTGCGCCGAGGATCTCGGAATTCCCATCGAGCCGGATTTGCTTATCGACGCCGACGCTCGACCAGCACACCCGCAGCGCCGATCAGTGCGAGCGAAGCCGGGGTTGGCACGACGTGAATCGAAGCACCCGACACGCTCCAGTCGGAGGTGTTGGTGCCGCTGGTGGCAATCGAGGTGACGTGGCGCGCCATGACTCCATTCTTGATCTGATCGATGAAGAGTTCGAGATCGCGGGCCGGACCGCTGGAGGCGATTGAAACTGTGAACCGGTACGCGAGTGCGTGCGACCAACTGGCATAGGAAAAGCCCGCGGATGAGGGATCACGCTGGCTGATGCTCACGCCCATGACCGGGGAATCATCCCTGTCGGCGGCGTTGTCGATCCGGAACGCGCCCGCTGATGCAAACACGGCCTGATGGCTGCCACCAAAGTTGAACGGGGCGACCCGGGCGTCGGCTCCCACCAGGGAAGCCAGGTCTCCGGCGGCAAGGCCCGTGCCGTTGATGCGCACGACCGCACCCCCGAATCCAAAGCAGCTGGCGTCGTGCGTTGTGAAGATCCCGACGGTCACGATCGAACCGCGAAACACGCCCAAGCTGCGCGTCCAACTCGCTCCGCCGTCACGCGAGACCATCATGTCGAGCCCGACGATTGCGGCGTTCGACGTTGCGGCGATCCCGCCGAGGGCGCAAAGGCAACAGGCTCGGGTCATGAGCGAAGCTCCTTGGGCTCGAGCCCGGCGGCTGGGTCGGGCCACGGGATTATTGGCCGGGCACGACACTCAGGCTCGCCACGCCCCGCGTGGACTCGGGCGAGATGGAACTCACTGGACAAAAAGCAAACCCCCGACCTTGCGGTCGGGGGCTTGTGATTTGCCATCAAATCGTCCGGTTCCGATCGGGTCCAGGGAGATGTGAGTCCCCGAAGAACCGAACTAGGACGGATTGCTTAGCGGCGACGACGGCCGGCGACGAGACCGCCGAGGCCGACGAGAGCGAGCGAAGCGGGGGTCGGGACGACGTGGATCGTCGCGCCGGTCAGGCTCCAATCGGTCGTGCCGGAACCGCTGGTCGAACCAGAGGTGAGGTGGCGCGTCATGACGCCGTTCTTGACCTGATCGCAGAACAGAGCGATGTCACGGATCGTGCCGTCAGCGCCGACGCTGACCGTGAAGCGGTAGCCGATGGCGCCCGAAGCGGCCTGGTAGTTCGCACCAGCGCTGGACGGGTCACGCTGGCTGATGCTCACGCCGACCGAGGCCGAGTTGGCCGCGTCAGCAGCGCCGTCGATGCGGAACGCACCGGCGGAAGCGAAGACGGCCTGGTTGCTCGCACCGAAGTTGAACGGGGCAACGCGGCTGTCAACGCCGGTGATGCCAGCAGAGTCACCAGCGGCGAGGCCGGTGCCGTTGATGCGGACGACCGCACCAGCGAAGCCGAAGACGCTCGCGTCGTGGCGGGTGAAGATGCCGACGGTCACAACCGAGCCCGGCAGAACGTTCGCGGAGTCCGACCAGGTCGCGCCGCCGTCGGTCGAAACCATCATGTCGAGCCCAACGACCGCCGCGTTCGAGCTGGCAGCGATACCAGCCATAGCAATAAGACCACAAATCTTCGTCATGAGTTTAACTCCCTTCAAATCACTCCAGAAACGATCAGAACCTCCTCCGGCCCTGAGTCTTTCATGGATTCAGTGTAACACAAGTCAGGGGAACTTCAAGGTCTTTTTGTGCCTTTCGCAGTTTTTTCATCCGGCACTTGACCCCTTCCTCCGCTCCAAAAGACCTCAAAAACCAAATGGTTCCCTTACGAAACCACGTATTCGCATCCTTTGGACACCTTTCTCGGGCATCCAGTTCTCAAATGGCTCGCCAAAGGTTTTTCAACCTCCTCCGCTGGCGTTGCCATGGCATCGATCCTTTCGAACCCCACCTCCGGGGGTCGCCGTCCCGTCGCCCAGAAGCATCTCGCGGGACGGCACCGCATCGGCGACCGCGATTCTACGCCACCGCCGATATCCCGAGTCGACTTCAGGCCACTGCCCTGGCCGAGTCGAAATTCCACTTCACCCCAAACCTCTATATAGAAGCCGCGCTCAGCATCTTCCCGTGTGGCGGCCATGGTCCGAGTTGCTGCACACACTCGTTGCCGGGCAGGATGAGGGCGGAATGTCGCCGCGGCTGATCACACCCTCACACCCGAAGTGTCGCGCAAATTCTGCCGCCCTTCGTTCTCGCCAGAGACAGCAGGGACGCCACTACAAATGTGGCCTTTTTCATGGGGCATCGAGCATGAATGAGTTGGTGGCTCTTCGCGCAGCGATCGAGCTCGGAGCTTCGAGCGTTGCGCGAGATCTGAACTCAATCGCTCGCGTGAGGTTCTTCTCGAGGCTGAGACTTGCGTCACGCCTGGGTGCTTACGCGTCCGCAAAGCGATGGATTCACTGTCCGCCGCACGCGACAGCTCCGGTCATCCGCCGATGATGCCGCCGAAGGATTGCCCCGGCTGCGCCATCGTGATCCCAGGTGTCGCCCCCTGGCCGCCGGGTCCGCCCATGCCGACTTGCCCGGGCTTGATCTTCCCCTCGGCAACCGCCTTATCGACGGCCTTGACCAGCTCAACGAACTCGACGCGAAGCTCCGCCACCGTTCGGGTGATCAGCGTCTGCTCGATCTCGGTCAGGTTTCCCTTGGTTTTCTCCTCCAAAACACCCAGCATGTCGATGTGCAGCTTCGCGTAGTCCAGCGCGATCATCGCTTTGCCTGTTCTGGGGTCCGGATAGGCACCCATGTAGCTGAGGGCCTGGGTGGTGAGCATCGAGACCAGATCCTGAAAGCCGATAGGGCCATGTTCGGCATCCTCGCCCTGTGGGCCTGAAGGACCGGGGGTCGTGGCGGGCTTGGTGGTCGCGTTGAGGCGCTCTTTCTCGGCCTGGGCCTGTGCCTTCCAGTCGGTGTCGATGATGAGCTTGGGTTCGTCGCCGGCGGGAGGGGGAGGGGGAGGGGGCGTCATGGTTGAGATTCCGGGTTGGAGTCGAGACCCACGCGACAGTGGCGGAAGCACTAGACTGTCGGTGTGGCTCGATCGATCCTAGGCGACAGGGAGCAACCGACGATGCCGTTGAACGGTCGATTCAAGTGGGTGATGGTGGTGGCGGGGGTTGCGGGGTCGCTGGCGGCTTGCTCGGGAGGGCCGTCTCGAGCGCAGGTCGCGCCCTCCCAATTCAAGAGTCCGGAAACATCGAAACCGGCGGTTGGTCCCGCGGCGTCTGTGGCCGCGGCGCCGACTGGGCGGGGTGTTGAAGCTCCACCCCAGGTTCATCCGGCGACGTCGGACCACCCGACGATCAGCGCTGCGGCGGCCAGGGAGCGGACCGAGCCGGTGAAGGCGGACCCGGGGCCTCCTGTGTTGTCGCCCTCGGCGGCGCCCACGGGCGAGCCTGAGTTGATCGACGCGAAACTGGGCGATGTGAACAACCGAGCGATCTATGCGTCGGGGTTCATCAAGCCACTGGAGGCGGCGCTGAAGGCCAAGGCCGCGGAGGTGATCAAGAAATCGCCCCGGACGGCGCTGGACGATTGGCGTGAGTACGCGGTGGAGCAGGTGGCGCGGGCGCTTCAGGGGTTCATCCAGGATGAGGTGTTCCGGGCCGAGGGCATGGCGAGCCTCAAGCCCGAGCAGCGTCAGGGGCTTCGGGCGTATATGGAGCGGCTCCGCGAGGAGGAGATCCGCAAGAGCCGCGGGAGTCTTCTCTTGGCGAACGAGGCGACGCTGGCCCGCGATGGGGTCTCTCTCGACGAGTACATGCGCAGGCAGGAGCAGCGGGAGATCATCAAGTACGAGCTCTCGCAGCGGATCTACAGCAAGGTGCAAGTGCCCTGGCGTGACATCAAGCTGCAGTATGAGAAGGACTACGAGAAGTACAATCCCAAGCCCGAGGCGGTGCTGCGGATGATTCTGGTTCCCAAGAAGGACGAGGCGGGCGTGAAGGCGGTGACCGACGCGCTGGCGGCGGGGACGGCGTTCATGGAGGTGGCGAGCCTGCCGCAGAACCTGCTCGCGGGGGCAAAGGACGCGGGCGTGAGCCAGGTGAAGCTCGAGGGCGAGCTCTCGACGACCAAGCTGTACGACGACGAGGTGCTCAACAAGGCGGCGCAGGGACTTGCCGAGGGCAAGTTTGCGGGGCCCGTCGAGTTCAGATCGAACATGGCGTGGATCTGCCTGGAGTCGATCAGACACGAGTCGATGTCGCTCTACGACGCGCAGCTGCGCATCGAGAACGAGCTGTTCGAGCAGCGCCGGGACCGAGAGATCGGGCGGTTTGTCGGGAAGCTGCGGAGCAGGGCGAGCGTCAGCGACGTGATGGACATGGGCGAGCGGCTCATGCAGTACGCCGAGGAGCGGTGCTTCCTTCCGGTTCTGCGAGGTGAGGTCGTCGCTCCCGTTGAGTCACCAAAGGACCCGGCCAAGGAGCCGGCAGAGAGCAATTGATTCTCGCGGGACGAATCCGTGCCGCGTTGTTGCGCCTCATCGGCAGGCCCGAGAGCACGGGGGCGCGCGGGGAGCGTCTGGCCGCCGAGTGGCTCGTTGCGCACGGGTACCGGATCCTGGGGCGGAACATCCGCACGGGCTTTGGTGAGCTCGACATCGTGGCGGACGCGCCCGATGGGCGGACGATCGTTGCTGTCGAGGTCAAGTCCCGCGTGCGGCGGATCGACGCGCCGGGCGCAAGCCGGAGCGTCGCCCCCGAAGCGAGCGTGACTTCGAGGAAGGAAGCCAAGCTGCTGAGACTGCTTCGCACTCTGGTGGAAGCGAACCACTGGCACGATCGACCCAAGCGGATCGACATCATCGCGGTCGAGTTGGACGAGAAGGGGGGTGCCCAGATCCGGCACTTTGAGAACGCGGTGCGGCGTTCGCGGGCGCGGTAGGCGGGCGGTGATTAATCGAAATCCGTCAGCGGCGCGAGCTTGCACATGGGCTGCTCGATGTGCGCGGGGCCAGGACCCTCAGAGCGCGGGGTCGCGTGGGTGCGAAGCCAGACCTCCCGTTCGCGGGCGGATTGCTCGGGCGAGGGCAGACCCGGCTCGGCGTAGACGGAGCGGGGAACGCCCGTCACCAGTCGGAGCTTGAGCCAGATGAGCACGCCCACGGCGCAGGTGAACATCACGGCGGGGCGGCCGAATCTCTGTTCGAAGTTGGCGAGTTTCGGTCGACGCATGTGGCGTGCCCCTCTTGGGTCTGGTTCATCCACCGCCATTGGGCGGATCAGCCGCCCGAAGGGCCCGAGCCCGGCGGGGGGGCGTCGGCCCGTTTGACCGAGACCCTGCCGGTATACCCCTCGACGGTGAGTGTGAAGATCTGCCCGCTGCCCTCGATCTTGATGGTGCCGTTTCCGGCGGGCTCGGAGCCGCCGGGCGTCGTGACGGGAGAGCCCATCTCGTCGAAGATGAGGGTTCTGGTGTCCTCGCCGGCGAGGGTGGCGGAGTTGATGTTGGCGAAACCGAATTCGGAGGTGCCCAGCTTGGTCTGGGAGATGAGGTCGGCAACGGGGTCGATGGTGTTGCCGCGGACCTCGACGACCTTGTAGAGGTTTTGCGACGGGTAGAAGACGACCGCCCGCCCGGTCTGGAAGGCAAGCGCGTCGGACTGGGCGGAGGTGATGTCGGCGACGATGGTGCGGACGCCGGCCTGGACGCGGAGCACGCCCGAGCCCGACATGGCGGGAACGACGGTCGCGGCGGCGATGCCCAGGACGGTGATGACGACGAGAACCTCGATGAGCGTGTACGCCCGCCGGATCGGCCCGCGCCGTGCATGTTCGAAAGACAACGAGATACCCTCCCATCCCACATCGATCAATTGGCGGACTTGGCGACGGTGCCGGACTTGTCGCTCCTGGAGGCCTTGAGCGCGTCCTTGAACTCGGCCGGGAGCTTGAGCTCGGGCATCTCGGTGACCTTGACGCCTTTGACGAGCGCCGCCTCGACGCGTTCGAGGCGCTTGCCCATGTTCTTGAGCTCGGCGATCATGACCTTGCGCTGCTCGGCGGCGTTGGTGAGCGCGGTGTCGCCGGTGTCGGCGGGCGATTTGGTGGCGGGCTGGGCCATCGCGGTGGATGTCAGCTCGACGGGCTTGAGCGCGATCACGCCAAGCAGGATGGCGATGGCGGTCAGCACGCCGTTGAGGTACGCTCGCCCATGGACTGCGCTGGTTTGATTGATGTTCTGCATGTTCTTTCTCATCGGTCCGATCCGCTGACCCCTTGATCACGGACCCGTCGCGCGTGCGATGGGCCCGCGAGCGGGGACTCAGGGCTGGGGAAATGGCTTGTCGGCATCGTCGAAGGCGGCGGCCCAGATGTTTCCGGTCGCGGGGTCGTAGATCCACCCGTAGTTGCGGTGGTAGGCGGTGTCGGGGGTCGTCCGGATGATGATGTCCCGGGCGTGCGGACCACCGATCCAGCCGTTGGCGGGGGCGCCCATGCGGAGGTAGTCGGCGCTGAGGAGCTCGGCCCAGGTGCCATCGCCGGAGTTGATGGCGGGGCTGGCGCTGTTGTTTCGGACGGTGTAGACGGCCAGTGCGCGGCGCAGGTGGGTGAGCTGCTCGAGGGTGGCGACCTCCTGGGTCTGGGAGGTGGCGCTGGCGAACTGGGGCACGACGATCGAGGCCAGAACACCGAGGATGACGACGACGATGAGGACTTCGACGAGCGTAAAGGCCTTGTGTCGCATGAGAGCGTCCTCATCGCGCTCAAGGGCCGAGCGCAGGAGTTCGGGGAACAAAGCCGGCCGATCCCGTTCAAAGGACCGGCCGGTCTTCAAGCCGGATCCGCGAAGAATCGCGGAAAGATTCGGGTGACTCAGACGACGCCCTTGGTGATGGCGCCGGTCGACTCGTCGAAGTTGGTCGCGCCGATGGTGTCATCGGCGCCGCCCGAGACCGAGGGGTACCAGTGCCAGCCGTCGTCGGCGGCGCTTGAGCCGATCGTGCTCTTGCCGTTGAAGGGGTTGACGGGCGACGTCTTGAGATAGCCGCCGTCGATGAGCTGCTGCCAGGCCTGGCCCGCGAAATCGGGGTAGGCGTTGGTGCGAGCCTTGAAGAGCTCGACCTGCTGGTTGATGGTGCTCAACTGGGCCTTGATGTTGCCGGCCTGAGCGTCCTGGGTCGCGTTGGTGAACTGGGGCACCACGATGGCGGCCAGAATGCCCAGGATGACGACGACGATCAAGATTTCGACGAGCGTGAATGCCTTGCGAACTTGCCTGCGCATAGCGAACTCCTTCAACGAGCCCAAAGGTCGGGGGCCCTGCAAAACCCTGGGGCTCGCCGGGACAATCCCCACCGCCGGCAACTGACCGGCGGACGTGCGAGCCTGAAAGCGGTCGACGCGTGTGGGCGTCGAGCACGGCGTGAATCCTCCAACCCGGCGGGCACACTCTCGTGCACCCCGATTCACTCTCAGAAACATCGGAGACTTTGTCCCCCCACTTGCGTTCGACACGCCCCCGCGGCGGCAGATTTTCCGTGCGTGCCGGGAATGCGTGCGGTTTGCGGACCTTCGTGGGCGCGAGTGCCGCAATAATGCTGGGTGTCTTGGCGATTCAACCGCGAAGGTCAAGGGTGTCACCCAGGGGGGCACGGGCCGAGAGGTCGGGTGGATCTGGTTTGATCCGACCCCGTCGCACGGCATCGGGCGATTGGGTGACCTGGACGATGTCGGTGGAATGTTCAGGCGGCCAGCGACGTGGCGCACGCGCTTCGAGACGCGGCGATGGCCAGGGCGGTGACGTCGTCGGCGCGGTGGAGAGAGCCGGCCTGGCGGTCGAGCAGTTCCTCGAGTCGCCGCATGGCCGAAACCAGGTCGCGTTTCCCCGTGTCCTGGGTGGTTGCGAGCTGGGCCAGGTGCCTGAGGTAGTGCTCGGTGGGACTTTGGAGCTCGCGACGGCCCGTGGCCATCGCCGCCTGGTCCGGGAACGCGAGCTCGAACCCGTCGGTGTAGAGCAGGAGCACCTGATCGTCGGGCAGTTTGAAGGTGACCTGGGGGAATTCGGCCTCGGCGAAGACGCCCATGAGGGGGCCCTCGGTCTCGATGCGCTGGGACTTGCCGGTGTGATCGACGAGAAGGGGCGGGGGATGCCCTGCGCCGGCGAGGGTCACCTCGCGGGTGCGCTCGTCGATGAGGCCGTAGACCGCGGTGGCGAATCTCTGCGGACCTTCGGGCTGGGCGCACAACTCGCGGTTGACGCGAGCGAGCGCCTGGGAGGGCTCGATCGCCTGCCAGAGGGTGTCGGTGCGTTCGCGGGTGATGAGGGCCCGGGCGACGACCATGGTGAGGAGTGCGGCGGGAACGCCGTGACCGACGATGTCGGCGATGAAAAAGGCCCATCGGTGTTCGTCGGCCTGGCGGATATCGAAGATGTCGCCGCTGCAGTAGCCGGCGGGACGGAAAATGGACGCGAAGTCCAGGTTGCGACAGTCGGGGAGGACGCGGGGGATGAACTGTCGCTGGACGCTGCTTGCGAGGTTGAGCTCTTCGTGGAGGCGGTCCATCTCGCCGCAGAGGCCTCCCTGGGCGGCGCTGGCGATCTGAAGGTCCCGGGAGATGTGTCGCACGAAGGACTGTCGTTCGATGAGGGCAAAGAGCATGGCGGCGAGGTGCGCCGGGTCGGCGGCGGCATCCAGGACGATGAGCCCATCGCGCTGGAGCCTGGGGCGCCAGGCCTCGGGGGTTGCGCAGAGCAGGACGCCGGGGATGTGGGCGTTGTGGAGGCGATCGGCGAGTTCTCGGGCGTCGGCCAGGAGCGTCTCGCGTCCCAGGGCGACCAGGGCCGCGCCCGACTCGGCGCCCTTTGGAAGCTGGCAAGCGTCGGCGGCGACGAGGATCTGGGGCATTTCGGGTGCGGGCCACGCGCTGAGGACGGGCTCGAGGTACCGCTCGACACCGTCACGCACGCCCGCGGAGGCAACAAAGGTGAGCGTACGGTCGGCCACGCTTTTGGACTCCCCGGGGTGTGAGCTTGGGCCGCCGCGCGGAGGCCTGCTCTGGGGATCGGCTTATTTGCACATCAACTTCAGGGCGGGGTCGATCTCGATTTTCTGACCTTCTTTGAGGCCCATGGGGGCGATGGTGCCGCCCTTGAGCTCGATGACGTACTGGGCGGCGAATTTGCTGCTGTACTTGAAGAGCAGATCTTCGTATTCCTGATTGACCCCGCGGGCGTCGAGGACCTTTTGTGCTTCGGTCCTCACGGGTCCGGCCTTCATCTCGTGCCAGGCGGTGATTTTCATCGTCGGGTCAAGATAGATGATGTCGATGTCGACCGGGCAGTCACGCATCACGAAGGTCTGCTGGGCAGGAAAGGGGAGCACGAAGAGCATGCCGCCGTCGGCGGGGATTTCGGTGCGACCGGAGAGGCCCTTGAATCGCTTGGCCTGCTCCAATGCGAGCTCGAGGGTAAAGACCTTGCCGCCGACGGTCACCTTGGTGTGGGTGGGCAGCGCGCCGGGCTGGGGCTTTGGGGTGCGCGGCTTGCCGTTCTCACATCCCGGGATGATGCTCGGCGCGCCCACGATGACGAAGGCGGCAACAACGGCTACCAAGATGATCATTGTGCGGATTGGAGCAGCCATTGGTGGTCCTCTTGGGTG
The DNA here is from genome assembly GCA_964358855.1 of uncultured Phycisphaeraceae bacterium. Lineage (GTDB taxonomy): Bacteria > Planctomycetota > Phycisphaerae > Phycisphaerales > UBA1924 > UBA2396. The sequence goes on along the minus strand of CAYHQQ010000004.1, from coordinate 108,244 downwards.
AACGTGACGGGGCCTTTTGGGATCATAGTGAGATCGAGCCGGTCACGAAACTCGGGCGCCGACATCGGCCGGCGGACGGGTGAGAGCCCGCTCCAGAAGGCGAGCAGGCCGATGACACGATCGGCCGGGACGCCCTGATCGCGATAGAAGCCCACGCGGGTGTCGCCGTGGCGTTTGGCCAGGCGTTTGCCGTCCGGTCCTTTGACGAGCGGGAGGTGGAGGTGGTTGGGTTCGGGTGAGAGGTTCAGGGCGCGGTAGAGGAGCAGCTGGCGGGCCGCCGAGTCCAGGAGATCGTCGCCGCGCACAACATGGGTGATTCCATGGCGGTGGTCGTCGACGACGACGGCGAGCTGGTAGGCGGGCTGGTCCCGCTTGGTCCAGACGACAAAGTCGCCGACGATCCGGGCGGTGTCGAAGGAGTGGGTTCCGGCGAAGGCGTCTACGACGGTCGTGGGGGTATCGGGCGTCACGAATCGCCAGTTGGACTGTGGAGGGGCGTGTGAAGCGTCGCCGGGCGCGGGATCGAACGGGCGAGGGCAAAGGTGTGGCCTCAGAGACGCTGGGAACGGGGTGTCGTGGGCATCCTCCTGGGGGGCGGAGAGGGCGAGAGTGGCCGCGGCGTCTTCGATCTCGGTTCGCGAGTGGGTCGAGGGATAGGCCAGGCCGAGCGCTGCCAGGCGGCGCATCGCGTTGACGTAGGGTGCGAGGTCGTGCGACTGGATGAGCGGTCCCTGGTCCCAATCGATTCCGAGCCAGGCGAGGGTGTCGATGCAGGAGGCGATGGAATCGGGCTTGACGCGCGGGCCATCAAGGTCTTCGATGCGAAGGAGGACTTTCCAGGCGTTCCTGCGCGCGATCGCCCAGGTGAGCAAGAAGGTCCGCGCGTTGCCCAGGTGAAGAGCGCCGGTGGGCGAGGGGGCCAGACGTGTGATCGCGGCAGGCATGGGGGTGGTGAATCCTAGCGGAATCCGCGTGGTTTGCGGAGTGGTGGGCAGGCCGGTAGACTGGGAGGCCGGGGTGGCTTGCGGAGGGCGTTATGGGCAGCGTGCCGAAGTTGTCGGATTCGGAGATCGCCGAGTCGCTCAAGAAAGTCCCCGAGTGGTCGGAGCTGGGCGAGGCGATCCAGCGGACGTTCGCGTTCGAGAACTTTGCGGTCTCCATGCAGTTTGTGGGTCGGGTTGCCCAGGCGGCCGAGACCGACCAGCACCATCCCGACATCCTCATCCGCTACAACAAGGTGACGATGACGCTGAGCACGCACGACGCGGGCGGGATCACCGAGAAGGACTTTGAGGCCGCGGCCAAGTACGACTCGCTGGCGGCCGGCCTTCCTTTGCCCGTCGCCAAGCCACCCTCCAAACCGGCGACGAAAAAGCCCAGGAAAGACGGCGCGGAGTGAGATGCCCCGCGCCTCACACGCCGAAGGCGCGGGCGGCGAAGCGATCGTGCTCGGTTGCAAAGTCCGTGGGCGGTTCGGGCAGCTTGATCCAGCGGGGCGGGCGTCCAAGGCCTCGAGTGATCTCCGAGTCGAGGCGTCCGGGCTTGCAGAGATCGTGCGTGTTGGTCGACGCGAAGATCACACCCTTGGGGCCCAGCACGGTGGCGGCCTCTCTGACGAGCCTGGCGTAGTCCTCGGTGGAGCTCCATGGCTTGATTCCCTTTTTCCTGGACCCGGTGGCGAAGCTCGGGGGGTCGAGGATGATCAGGTCGTGTTTCAGCGCCTTTCGCTTGGCGTACGCGAGATACTCGAACGTGTCCATGCGCGCAAAGCGGTGCTTGCCGGAGTCGACCTCGGGTTGCATGGCGTTGTGGGCAAAGTTCCGCTTGCCCCAGTCGAGGTAGCGCGGCGAGACATCGACGCTTGTTGTGGCCGCCCCGGCCTTCGCCGCGGCGATCGAGAAGGCGCAGGTGTACGCGAAGGTGTTGAGGACCGAGGGGACGGGTCCGCCGGCACGGATGCGGTCGGCGACCCACCGGGCGACGAAGCCGCGGTTCTCGCGCTGGTCGAGGAAGAGGCCGGTAGAGAGGCCGTCGTAGAGGCGGATCTCAAGGTTCCAGTCCAGCTCACGAATGACGACCGCATCGGTGAGGGGCTCTCCGGCGGCGGGATTCTTGTCAGTCACGACAGCGGGAAGCTCGCCGCCGAGTTTGGATCGGTCTTTGGCAAAGGGCTTGAAGTAGACGGCGCGAACGCCCAGGGGTGCCAGCTCGTCCAGGGCGTTGACAGCCTCGATGGCGGGGTCGAAGCCTTTGGGTGTGCTGCCCTCGTAGACGATGAGCACGGCGCCGGGGCCGTAGACGTCGATGAAAACTCCGTCGACGCCGTCGGGTGTCCCGGAAAAGGCGCGGAAGGCCTGGGTGGCTTTTTTGGCGATGAGGGCTTTGCGGCGTTCGAGGGCGGCGGCGAAGAGCGGCCTTGCGAACCCGCGCGCGGAAGGGCGGCGGATGGGGGCCTGGTCACCGCGGAGGTCGGATGGAGTGGGGCACATGAACCGCAAGGGTACTCGTCCCGCCACGGGCGACCAGTCGCAGCGTGAGCGACACGCCGGGCATGCTCTAAGTGATGCTGAAGTCGTCGTGGTCGTGGAAGCAGGGCGTTGCAGACGACATGACGGCGTCGAGCGAGGTGGGAAGCGGGGCTGGCCCGCGGCAAGATAAAGCGGCGTCGCCGTGATTGACGGAGACGCCGCTGATTCAAGGAGTTGAGGCGAGGAGTGCCTCAGTTTGGAAAGGCGTCAGACTCTTCGGCGACGAGCGACCAGGAGCGTGCCGATGGCGAGAACGGAGGCCGCACCGGGCGCGGGAACCGGCGTGAGGAAACCGCGGATCTCACCGGGCGGGAAGGCGGTGGTGTGGATGTTCCAGTAGGCCTTTCCGGCGGCGAAGGCGGCGAAGAGGTCGATCTCGGCCGAGGCGGTGGTGCCGCCGTGGGCCGCGACGTAGCTGGGGTTGTAGCTCGAAGCGAGGGTCATGTCGAGGATGGTGTCGTAGGTGCCGGCGGTGACGCCCAGGGGAAAGCCGGCAAAGGTCGGAGTTGTGGTGGCAACACCGGCGGTGCCGGCGCCTGCGACGGCGGTGGCCGCGTGGATGTGCGAGGCGGAGACGGTTCCGATGAGTCCGCCGAAATCGACGTGAAGGTGCATCGTGTGCAGCGCGGTGTCGATGGTGACGAACCCGTCTCCCAGTCCGGGCGAGGCGTTGGGAGGAGCCTCGGCGGCGCCGGTGAGGTGCACGGAGTACGTGATCACGTCCCCGCAGGCGGACGAGGCTATGGCGAGCGCAGCGACGGCCACCGCCGACTGGATCGCGCGAGGGAACAGCGAGGAAACGAGCGGACTGGGCATGACAATCTCTCCTTTAATGGGCGCGGGTCAACGGCTCGGACAGCGAACGCGTGGGATGGGGGACACCTTCCTGACAGACACGAGACCACTCCCAGCCGTTCAGGCATGTCGCGATTTATGGCTGCCATTGCGGGATTCCGGGAGAGGGGGGCAGATGTTCCCGCGGAAGGCTCCCCGGGGTGGACGACACGGGCGATTCGCCGGGCTCCACGGTACAAATCCCCCATCAAGCGTCGCGGGCCCACAGGCTGTTGAAGTGGAAACTCGCGGGGGTATGGTGCTCGTGCCCGCGGGGAGTATGAGCCTTCCCGGTACGTTTGGCCTTATGAAAGGATTCCCCATGGAAGCAACGACGAACTCCACCAGAACGCTCAAGATCGACGGCATGACGGGCGACGCCTGCGTCAAGAAGGTCACCGATGCTCTCAAGGGCGTTGCGGGGGTTGTGACCCAGTCGGTGAGCGTCGGCTCCGCGACGATCACGTGCGAGCAGGGCGCCTGCGATGCCGCGTGTGCGGCCATCAAGAACGCGGGATACACCCTCCAGGCGAGCGGCAGCGAGGGCAAAGACGCGTGCTGTTCGTCCCAGAAATCTCAGACCGAGTTCAAGGGCAGCGGGCAGTCCTGCTCGCCCGCCCAGAAGTCTTTGGGTGACAGCACGATCGAAGCAAGCCCGGGCGCCAGCAAGGGCGCCGATCGCCCCGTAGTGAACACGCCGGCAAAGCCCGCTCTGACGACGCACTGATCCAGAGGCGTCCGAAGTGGCGCGCGTGCCGGATCGGGTGGGAGAAGCGAGTCTTGAAGATCTCCGCTCGCGGGAGATGGCCGTTGTGTTGACCGACTCGCCGCCGGGGAAACCCCCCGGCGGCGAGAACGGCCCATGAGTCGAGAGAGACTGGGGTCGCGGCGGGCTTGGGGACAGGGGTCAGAGAAAAGAAGGGGCGGAGGCAATCACATGCGGCAACAGCGTCTCATCGGGGGAATCGTGCTCATCGCCGGCGTGGTGCTGCTGGTCCTGGGGCTCCGCGACACCGATTCGTTCGCGTCGCGCTTGGAGAGGATCTTCAGGGACACGCCGACGGACTGGGCGATCTGGATGACCATCGGCGGCGCGGTGCTGATTCTGGCGGGAGGGGCCGCGGCACTCTCGCCGTGTCGCGGGGGGAAGTGCTTTGGACGTTGAGGGCGATCGGGGAACTCTCCGGGGTGGCCTTATTGTGCTGCGTTCTTATGATCAGATCGTTGGACGCCAAGAGTGGCGCCGACTGTCGCCTGAGTGCGGGCTCAACGAGATTGTCGAGTCGAGCTCGCCTTGCCGGTCGCGTGGCACCGCCCGCGAATGTGTGCTCACGCGCGTGAATCGGACTCGGATACAGAGCGGCGTCATGTTCGGAGCAATCGACTGGAGGTTCAAATGGGTCTGATTCTACTTATCCTCGTCATTCTGCTTCTGGTGGGCGGCCTTCCCACCTGGCCGCACAGCAAGAACTGGGGGTATGGCCCCGCGGGCGGGCTGGGACTGGTGCTTGTGATCCTGATCGTTCTTCTGCTGCTGAACGTGATTCCCCGGGGGTTCTAGCGCCGGGAGGCCTTGCGCGGGCGCCCGGGCGACTGCGGCACAGAAGGCGCGGCGAACTGACGGGCCGTGGTGCCGACCGCGGGGCATTGGCCCCCGAGCCCGCGGTCGGGTGTGCGCGAGCGAGATGGTTGCCCGCGCCCAGGCCCGCAAGGGATTGAACACGCCTGGCGGATCTGGAGATCAGAGACGCCCGGATTCGTCTCAGTTGTCCGCGGTCGGGATGCTGAGAGCGCTTGCTCCGACTCACCAGCGTGGTGGGCAAGAGCGAACACGAGAGAGACCACGTCGCGCCGATCGCCGGCGCTGACACACAGGAAAGCGAGCTCGAACATGGCCATCACTCAGGCAACGGACGGAACGGGATTCAAGCAGGATCTCCAGGGGCTTGGCGACGGGCTGGGCACGCTCAGGACCGACGTGAAGAACCTGGCCCACGGCGCGGTCGATGCCGCTCGCTCGGGTGCGGCGGAACTCCGCCAGGGAGCCCAGCACGCCGTCGAGGCGGCCAAGGAGAAATTTGACGGGGCCAAGCAGGCCGCCAGCGAGGCGACCGACTCCTTGCGGGGCGTTGTCACGCGTCACCCGATCGCGAGCATCGGCATCGCGGCGGGCGTGGGCGTGCTGGCGGGGCTGATCCTCTCGCGATCCAGGAGCTGAGCTTGAAGGTCATCTCCCAGTTTGTCGTGCACGTCTTCGACCTGATCGAGGCCGAAGGGCGGGCGCTGCTCTCGGTCGTCCGCGAGGAGGCGAGTCGTGCGCGGGCGCGAGCCTCGAGCATGGCGGTGGGCGTGACCTTTCTCATCGTTTCGATCCCGCTGCTGGTCGCCGGCGCGTTGTTGATGGCGGCGGGGCTGATGTGGTGGCTGGAGACCCAGGTCGGGCGTCCGCTGGCGGCGGCGCTGACAGGCGCTTTGATCCTGGGCCTGGGCGGCGCGTGCCTGCTCGGTTTCAGGGCGCTTGCCGGGAGTCGCCAACCATGATTGGGAATGGACGCGATCCTGCCATCGGGGAGGGCTCGTCGCCCGCGGACGCGAAGGCTCGGCTGCTGTTCTGGGCCGACGAGACCGACGCGCACAAGGCCCAGGCCCGGTCGAGTGTGGGGGCGATCGCCGCCAGGAGCACGCTGGCGGTGCTGGGCGGGATGGCGATCGTGCGGCTGCTGAGGGCGCCGCGGGCGAGCAGGGGCTCGCGGGAGAAGTCGGTGGGTCGAAGGTTGATCAGCTGGGCGGTGGTGGCACGTGTGGCGGCCTGGGTGCTGCCACACGTGATCGGGATGGTTCAAAGCAGCGGAAAGAAGCAGGCGGCGAGCTGAATGGTCTCGCTTTGGTTGAGGGCCTTCACGACGGAGTGGGGGCGGGAACACCGGTCAATTCTTCGGGAGATTCACACATGCTTCGCTGGGCACTCACATTTCTTGTCGTCGCGATCATCGCTGCTTTGCTTGGGTTCACGAACATCGCGGGCGAATCGATGTACATCGCCAAGATCCTGTTCTTCGTGTTCCTGGTGGTCTTTCTGGTGACCCTGGTCTTCAGCCTGGTCACGGGCAAGCGTCCCTCGGGCATCTAGCGCCTCAGGCATCTGGCGCCTCGGGCATCTGGTGCCTCGGGCGCCTGTCGCCCACGACCGGCGATCTGCGGATAAAGGAACTGGGCATGAAGATTGGCCTGTCACACGCGCATCAGGGCACTTACGACGCGATCCTGCGCCATCCCGCAGCGCACAACCTGCAATGGCGGGACGTGCGCTCGATGCTGGGTGCTCTGGGGAAGGTCGTCGAGGAATCCGACGGCAACTTCCGCGTCACGCGCAACGGGCAGACCCTCCTCCTGCACCCCGACCGGCACAAGGACGTGGACACCCTGGAGGAGCTCAAGGAACTCCGCGCCTTTCTCGAACGATCGGACGAGGAACCGACGCCGCCCGCGGTGTGCGGCGTCAATCTGCTCGTCGTGATCGATCATCGCCAGGCGCGGATCTTTGTGACCGAGCCCAGGGGGCTCGCGCCCGAGCGCATCGTGGCGTACGACCCTGAGGGCACCGGTCGCCACCTGCACTACGTCGAGAACGACTCCAACGGACAGCGCAGGCCCGAGCAGCGGAGTTACTACGTGGCGATCGCCAAAGCTTTGCGCGCCGCCGACGCGATCCTGGTCTTTGGCGGCGGCACGGGCGCCAGCAGCGCGATGGATCAACTGCTGTCCGAGCTCACGCTCCACCACAAGGAGCTGGCGGCCAGGGTCGTCGGGTCCATGGTCGTGGACGAGCATCACCTGTCCCAGCAGCAGCTGGTCGCCAAGGCGCGGGAGTGCTTCCTGGAGATCGCCTCGGACGCGCCGACGCGTCCATAGATTCTCACTGGTCGCACCCGATACAGGCATCCAGTCCGGAGCTCACACATGAATGGCAATCGTCTCGTCGGAATCGTGCTCGTCGTCGTCGGGGTGGTCCTGATCGTGGTGGGGAACAACTCCTCGCACTCAGTCGCCGATCAGGTGAGCAACACGTTCACGGGCAGATTCACGCAGGCCACGACGTGGTACATCGTCGGGGGGATCGGCGTCGCCCTGCTGGGCGCGCTCATGGTCCTTGTGGGCGGCGGTAAGAAGAGCGGTTGATCCGGACCGCTCGAACCCCGACCAAGCGCGCACCCGGCGCCGGGAGCGGTGTGCTTCCACAACGCATGGCGTGACTGATGTCGGCGAGTGGATCCCGGATCACGCGCGATCGCGCCGTCGCACCCACCTTCGCGTGGAGATCGTGCGAGCAAGAGCCTGAGCAACCATTCCACCCTCCAGTTCCTGAACAAGACCGGTTCGCTCCGGGCCAGATCGCGGTGCCCGTGGACCCGCTCACCCTCAACGTCGCCAATGACTATGGCTTCGCCGCGACGGTCAATCCGGACCCGTCGGTGGCGACCATCGCATTCGGGCCGCGCTTTGGGCTGGGAGCATCGAGCTGGCGATGGGCGCGGAGTCACCGGGAAACTTCCCCTATCTTGGACGCGAGTTCAGCGGTTCGGCCGGGCCAATGCGGGGGGTAGTACACTTACTCATGCCCGCCCCAATCAGGTCGCCAAAGCCCTCGACAGCTGCCGTGCCCGCGGGCAAGGGGACCCGCAATGGAGCGATGACTCCCCGCATGCTCGATCCGATCATCACCATGGACGCGGGCGGGATCATTCAGTCCGCGAGCGATTCGGTCGAGCAGATATTCGGCTGGACGTCGACGGAGTTGCTTGGGCGAAACCTCAAGATGCTCATTCCCGAGCCGCGTCGATCGGCACTGGACCGGTACCTGGACCGCTACCGGACCGCGGACAAGGCCGCGGCGCTTCAACGCACGCGTCGCTTCGACGCGCTTCGCAAGGACGGAACGGGCATCCAGATCGAGCTCTCGATCTCGCGGGCCGACCTTCCGGCGCAGTCTGCCCCGTTCTTCATCGGCATTATCCGCGATGTCAGCCGCAAGATCGACGTCGGCCCCGATTCGGAGGACGAGCACGGGCGGCTCCACCGGCTCATCGCCGAACAGACCAGAGCGCTGGCCACCGCCAACCTGCGCCTGCAGCTGGCCGACCGGCTGGCCTCGCTGGGGACGCTGACGGCGGGCCTCGGGCACGACATGAACAACGTGCTGCTGCCCATTCGCGCCCGGCTCAACGCGCTGGAGCACGCGGGGCTCTCCGCCCCCGCCCTCGCGCATCTGATGGCGGTGCGCAAGTCGGTGACGTATCTGCAGCACCTGAGCGACGGGCTGCACTTCCTCGCCCTGGACCCTCAGGCACAGAGCCCGGCCTCCGATGGCGATGGCGCGACCGACGTGGCGCAGTGGTGGAGCCAGGTGGGCGCCCTGCTGCGCAAGGCGGTGCCCCGGCACGTCAAGGTGCTGGCGTCGCTGCCGGCCGGGCTGCCGGCGCTGCGGATCGCGCCGCACTGGCTCACCCAGGCGATCCTCAATCTGATCATCAACGCGGGCGAGGCGATTCCCGAGGGGCGCAAGAACGCGAGCGTGCGTCTGCGGGCGTGCAAGGTCGACCGCGGGAGCATGGTCAAGCTCAGCGTTTCTGACTCAGGGCGTGGCATGTCACCGGTGATCCAGCGCCGGGCCTTCGACCTTTTCTTCACCACCAAGTCGCGGAGCATGGGAACGGGCCTGGGCCTGCCTCTGGCGAGAAAGATCGCTGTGCGGGCGGGCGGGAACCTCGAGCTCAAGAGCGAGCCCGGGCGGGGCACCACCGCCATGCTGATCCTGCCCACGACACGGAGTGCCGCGCGTCCCGGGCGGTCGGGCGCAAGCACCCAATCGGCAGCGGTCTCGGTCCGCGATCATCGGATCGCCACGCTCATCTCGCAGGTCCTTATCGGGGCCGGGGTCGGCGTGCTGCCGGCGAGCGCGGGCGGGCCTGGGAAAGCGGACCTCTGGATCACCGAACCAAACCAGAAGGCTCTTGCGGAGGCCTCGCGCTGGCACAAGGGGCGAGCCGGCGGCAAAGGGCGGATGGTGGTCCTGCTTGGCCCGCCGCCCAAGGCCGCACGACCCAGGTGGTCCGCGATCGGCGCGACGGTCATCGACCCACCAGACGACTTCGGGGCGATCCGCCACATTCTGGGTCAGGCGATCGTCGGGGGAAACAATGGACACAGAAATGGCATCAAGGAGGCAGGCACATGAATCGTCAGCAGACCAGCTCGAGCGTCAATGAGTCCGCGTCTTTGGCATCCCGCGGCCAGGTCCCCGACCGCGAGAGATCCTCCCGCGCGGGGAACGCCTCCCCCACTTCCGCCAACAGGTCCATTCGGGATGGTCGCGCAGGTGCGGCGGGCGGCTCGGGCAAGGTGGCCTCTCACGCCATCCGCGTGTTGTGCGTCGACGACCACGCCATTCTGGTCGAGGGCCTGAGGGCGCAGTTCGCCATCAACGGGGGGATCGAGATCATCGGACGGCTGGCCACGGCGGCGCGGCTGGTCGACGAGGTGGAGCGGCTTCGTCCGGATCTGGTGCTGCTGGACATCGAGATGCCGGGCCCCGACGCGTTTGAGATGGCCGACCGCCTCAAGCGGGCGCACCCGGAGATTCGCGTGGTCATGCTCAGCGCCCACATCCGCGACGCGTACATCTCCGCCTCCTTTGCGGCGGGCGTCTCGGCGTACTTCTCCAAGTCCGACGAGCTCGAGGACATTGTCAGCGGCATCCACGAGGTGATGCGGAGCCAGACGGGCACCTATCTGCTGGGGCCCAAGGTCCGTGATCGCTGTCGCCCGCCGGGGACAGACCACGGCGGCGGGAGCAAGAGCGGCGAGTGCACCACCGAGCTGTCGCTCATGGCCGACGGCGCGCCGATGACACTGCTGTCCTCTCTGACCGCACGGGAGGCGGAGATCCTTCGGCTGATCGGCAAGGGGCTCTCGCGGGTGCAGATCGCGGCGCAGCTGTGCCGCAGCGTCAAGACAGTCGACGGGCACCAGGATCGGATGATGAAGAAGCTGGGGATTCCCGCCCGGGCCGACCTCATGCGATTTGCCATCCGCGAAGGGCTGGCGCAGGCCTGAGCCCGACTCATGCTCGCCAACATCCGGCGATTCGACCGCCCGCACACGGGAGTTGTGTACAATCGCTCACGACGGTCCGCACGTGATCTGATAAGCTCCAGGAATCTGCATGGACAAACCGTCCCTATCCACACGCAAGCTGGCCAGGAAACTCCTCGCCGCGAGCCAGACCGAGGCTCACACGAACATTCCCCAGGTGGTGCTGGTGAGCGAGCGGCTGCGCGTGGCCCTGACCAGGTTCGCCGGCGCCGATGGCTTCACCTCGCTGCTGCGCAGGGCGATGGTGCTGGCGAGCGCGGAGGTGCCGGCGCTGAGAGTCGTGCGGGTGTCGACCACCGGTCGCCTCGAGGGATTGGAGGACGTCGCTTTCCAGCCGGACATCGGCATGGATGCGGCGGTGGCGATCACGGCCCAAGTGCTCGAGTTACTGATCACCTTCATCGGCGAGCCTTTCACGATGAGACTGGTGCGTGATGCCTGGCCGAACGAGTCGTTGGACGGACCGCTATCTAGAATCGAGGACGATTGATGAGCATCAAAGCAGGGGATCAGGGCCAGGTCCGTCCAAGGAATCGGGTGAAGATCCGCCAGTTGCCCACGGGCGTGCCGGGGCTGGACGAGATCCTGGGGGGCGGCCTGCCCGAGTACTCGTTCAACATCATCGCCGGCGCGCCCGGATGCGGCAAGACCACGCTGGCGCACCAGATCATGTTCGCCAACGCGACACCGGAGAGGCCGGCGATCTACTTTACGGTGCTGGGCGAACCGGCCATCAAGATGCTCCGCTACCAGCAGCAGTACTCGTTCTTCGACGACGCAAGGCTCAACGGCGCGATCCGCTTCATCAACCTCAGCCAGGTCGTGCTGGACAACGACCTTGGCGCCGTGCTGGACACCATCATCAAGGAGGTCGAGTCGTCCAACGCGAGCATCGTCATCGTCGACTCGTTCCGAACCGTCGTGCGCAAGGCACAAGGCAGCTCCAGTGAGGTTGAGCTTCAGGGATTCATCCAGCGCCTGGCGCTCCACCTCACCAGCTGGCAGGCCACCACCTTCCTCATCGGCGAGTACGTTGAAGGAGAGCTGCGCGACAACCCCGTCTTCACCGTCGCCGACGGGCTCATCTGGCTCTACCAGAGCATCGAGCGGAACTCCATCGTCCGCAAGATGCAGATCATGAAGCTCCGGGGCCAGGAGTCGGTCAGCGGCCTGCACACCTTCCGCATCACCGACAACGGCCTGCAGACGTTCCCTCGCACCTTCGGGCTCGCGCCCGAGGCCAGACGCGTCCGGGGAACCCGGCGACTGTCCACGGGAGTAGTCGGGCTGGACGCGATGCTGGGAGGCGGGATCCCCGAGGGCGACAGCCTGATCCTCGCCGGGCCGTCGGGCGCGGGCAAGTCGCTGATCGGCTCCCACTTCATCGCCGAGGGCCTGCGCAAGGGCGAGCCGGCGATCCTTGCGATGTTCGAGGAACTGCCCGCCGAGTACGTGCAACGGGCCGCCACGCTGGGCTTCGACTTCCAGACGCCCCAGAAAGAGGGCAAGCTCAGCCTCATCTACTTGCGTCCGCTCGATCTCTCCGTCGATGAGACGGTCTACGAGATCATCAACATGGTCAAGAAGATCGGGTGCAAGCGGCTGGTGATCGACTCGCTGGTGGGCTTCGAGCTCGCACTGGCTCCGGGCTTCCGCACCGACTTCCGCGAGTCGCTCTACCGGATGATCGCGGCGCTGACCCGCATGGGCGTGACGATCATCACGACCGTCGAGGTCGTCGAGGACTTCACGTCGATGAACCTGAGCAACTTCACGGTCTCGTTTCTTGCCGACGACATCATCCGGCTTCGCTACGTCTCGATCAACGGGCAGCTCCGCAAGATGCTGCTTGTGGTCAAGATGCGGCGGAGCCCGCATAGCATCGACATGTGCGAGTATGAGATCACGTCCAAGGGCGTGGTCATGGGCACGCCCCTGCGCGGGTACCAGGCGCTCACCAGCGGCATCCCCGGGCCGTGGTCGCCGCAATCCGACGGCGCCCCCGGGCTTCTCCCTCCACACAACTCACCCAGAGCCCTTCCTTCGGCCACGTCCACCAAGCTCAGGACTCCAAAGGGCGGGACTTCCAAGGTCAGAACTTCCAATGCAAGGGCCCCGGTGAAGCGGCGCAATGGATAGCACCCAGGCATCCCGGCTCCCGCTCGAATCGGTCGTGTGTACCGAGGAGCTCGGGCTCAGACCAGCGCGGCCGCCCGACCTTGCGTCGGAGAACGCCGCTCTGGCGAACTTGACCCGCACGCTCGCCGATTCGCCGCAAGCGGTCCTGCAGACCTTGGCCGACACGATCCTGTCGGTCCTTGGGTGCGGTTCTTGCGTTGTCAGCCTTGTCAGCAGCGATGGAACCCGATTCCACTGGGCGGGCGTCGCCGGCGAGTGGGGCCCTCAGCTGGGACGTGACATTCCCCTGGAGCTCGCTCCGTGCGGCGACGTGCTGGACCGCGATGAGCCGATGCTGCTCGGCCAGTTCGAGCGGCGCTATCGGTGCTTTGAGGACGTGTCGCCGCGGGTGGACGAGGCCCTCCTGGTTCCGTTCCACGTCGCAGGAAAGGGCGTGGGCACGATCTGGGCGATCACCCACGCGGATCGCCCCGTGCTTCGCCGGTTCGACCGCGAGGACCTGCGGATGCTCCAGAGCCTGAGCGCGTTCGCGGCGGCGGCGTATCGCGTTGACCATCAGCTCGAGGCGCTTCGAGAGCAAGACCACGAACGACATGAATCCTCCCAAGCCCTGCACGAGCTCAACGGCGCGCTGCTGGTCTCATCGATCAGGCAGCACGAGCTGGCGGAACTCGCGCGCAAGGGGGACGCGCTGGTTCGCGAGTCCAACGCCCGGTTCGAAACACTCTTTGATGCCTCGCCGGTGGGCATGTACCTGGTCGACGCGGACCTGAGAATCCGGCTGGTGAGCGCCAAGGCCCGCCCGATCTTTGGGAGCATCGAGGGGCTCATCGGCAGCGAGTTTGAGCGGGTCATCCACGTTCTGTGGCCGCAGGCGACCGCCGACGACGTCGTCGCCCGGTTCCGGCACACCCTTGAGACCGGGGAGGCGTACTCGGCCCCCGATTTCTCCGAGCTGCGTCGGGACATCGGGGAGCGCGAGTACTACGACTGGAAGCTCCATCGCATCGCTCTTCCCGACGGGCGCTATGGCGTGGTCTGTTACTTCATCGATACTTCCGATCGTGTGCTGGCCCAGCGCGCGCTGCGCGCCTCCGAAACCCGGTACCGGCGTCTGTTCCAGTCGGCCAAGGACGGCATCCTGATCCTGGACGCCAAGTCCGGCAAGATCATCGACGCCAATGCCATCATGTCGGGGCTTCTGGGTCGCGAGCTCCCAAGCCTGCTGGGGAGGGAGCTCCACGAGATCGGGATGTTCGCCGACGAGAAAGCGAGCCGGGGCGCGTTCGCCGAGTTGCAGCACAACGGGTACCTGCGCTACGACCACCTGCCGATCCACAAACCCGGCGGCGAGACGACGCACGTGGAGTTTGTGAGCAACGTCTACTCCGAGGGTGAGCGACTGCTGGCCCAGTGCAACGTGCGAGATATCACGGTGCGGGCCGCGATGGAGCAGCAGATCAAGGAGCAGGCCCATTCGCTGGCCGAGCAGGCCCGTCGCAAGGACGAGTTTCTGGCGATGCTCAGCCACGAGCTGAGCAACCCACTGGCGCCCATCCGCAGCGCCTCGTATCTCCTGCGCCAGCACGCGAGCGCGGGCGAGAGTGCGATTCAGCGTCAGGCTCGCGAGATCATCGATCGGCAGGTCGCCAATCTCACCAAGCTCGTGGGCGATCTCCTGGAGGTCTCGCGAGTGGTGAGCGGGCGGGTGCGGCTGGACCTCCAGCGCGTCGACCTCAAGCGCGTGCTCGAGCACGCGTTGCAGACTGTCGGGCCGTTGTTCGAGCAGCGCAAGCAGTCGGTGACGCTCGAGCTGTGCTCCGACCCATTGTGGGCGAACGCGGATCCGGCGCGCCTGGAGGAGGTCATGGTCAATCTCCTCAACAACGCGGCAAAGTACACGCCCGATGCGGGCACCATCACGCTGAGCTGCGAGCGCCGCGAGGCGCACGCGCTGCTGCGGGTGGTCGACAACGGCGTCGGGCTCGACAAGGAACTGCTTCCTCGCATATTCGACCTTTTCACCCAGGCCGATCGATCGCTCGACCGTGCGGCGGGCGGGCTGGGCATCGGCCTGGCGCTGGCGCATCGGCTGGTGACGCTGCACAACGGCACGATCGAGGCTCGCAGCGCCGGCCCCGGCAAGGGGAGCGAATTCACCGTGACGCTCCCGCTGATCCCTACCCCCACCCCTACCCCCACCTCGCTCCCCGCTGCGGCGATGGAATCGGCTGGCGTGGAGGGGCTGGGATCAGCAGATTCCCCGCACTTGGCACGCGTGCTGGTGGTCGATGACAACGTCGATTCGGTGACCATGCTCTCGGGAACGCTGAGGCACAAGGGGTACACGGTGCGCGGGGCTCACACAGGCCCCGACGCGGTGACGCTCGCCCTGCAGTGGCGACCGGACATCGTGCTGCTGGACATCGGCCTTCCGGGATTCGACGGCTACGAGGTCGCCAGACGATTGCGGGCCGCCCCTGCGCTGGCGGGGGTTACCGCCCAGGGCATCGCGCGCTCCCGGATGAAACTCATCGCCCTCACGGGCTACGGGCAGGACGCGGATATCACGTTGGCGCGGGAGGCGGGCTTCGACGGACACCTGGTCAAGCCGTGCGACTTCGACGAGCTCGAGCGGATGATGGGCTCGACGCAGAGCAGGATGTAATGTCACTTTTCTTCGCTTGGGGTGGAGTGCGTAGAATGACGGACCCATGGCACTTCCAACCGACACTTCGAGCTCAACTCTTGTCACGCGCGTGCTGTGCGTTGATGACAACGCGGACATCACCGAAGTCATGAGGATGGTGATCGACACCGAGCCGACCATGCGGTGCGTGGGGTGCCTTGCCTCGGCGGACCATCTCGTCGAGAAGGTCCGGAGGATGTCGCCCCTGCCCGAAGTGGTGCTGCTGGACGCGACGATGCCTGGAAAGAGCCCGCTGGTCGCGATGTCGGAGCTCGCCGCCGCGTTCCCGGAAATCAGAACGATCATCTACAGCGGGCACGACGACCCGGGGTTCATGGAGCAGGCCAGGGAGGCCGGCGCCTGGGGATGCGTCTCCAAGAACGACGATCCGAGCGCGATCCTGCACGCCGTGCGTCGCGTGACGACGGGAAACGCCTTGTGGGCTCGCCCCTTGGGCAAGACCTGAGCGGCGCACGCGCCCCATCAACGTGCTCGCTTTGCCCCTGATCTGGCCTCGATTGGGCCTTGATCTGGCCTTGATCGGGCCTTTCGCCGGGCGCTGACGCCGGGCGAACAGGGATGTTTGAGCAGTGGTCGCCGCGTTACGCCGGGCCATGATGTACTCATCAAATCTGAGGCTCCATTCCGGGGGCAAAGCACGAGCCGCTGCTTCGCAGCACAACGAACGTCCGACCCGATCGGCAGAAAGCAAACCCAATGACTTACCGCGCCTCCACACCCGTTCTCACCGCACTTCTGGTCGTCCTTGCCGCTGGTGCGGCAACACCCGCCCAGGCTCAGGCTTTCGACAAGACGTCGCGCGTGTCCGCCACCGTCGCCTCCACCGTGGACTTCCGTTCCTCACGCTGGATGAGTGATCGAAGCGTCGTGAACAACAACGGCGAGGACATCGCCAACGTCTCGGACCTCATCCTGGATCGGGGCTCGGGGCGCATTGAGTATGTCGTGATCAAGACCGGCACGACCTTCGGCCTGGGCGGGCGGGCGGTGGCGATCCCATATGCCTCGTTCCGGTGGGAGCTGGGCGGCAAGGATCGGTTTGTCCTGGCCTCGACCCCCGAGCAGCTCAAGCAATTTGCCGAGTACACGCCCGAGAGCTGGAAGGCGATGAAGGCTCTGCAGAAGGACAACAAGAACACGCTCCACGAGCGGCTCTCCACCGACGCCGCGTCGGGCACCGATCCCTACGCGGGCAGCCTCGACACGGCCAAGAAGGCCCGCGTCGAGGGCGAGATCAAAACGGTCGAACGCGTCCGCACCAGCAAGTTCGGCGAGCAGGTCGTGATCACGGTTGACGCGGCCGACGGCGTCAGCCGCAAGATCACCCTTGGCCCGTCGTGGTACGTCAACGGTACGGCCGCCGCCCCGATGCGCGGCGACAAGGTCGTCGTGGACACTCTGGCCCTGGCCCGCGATCCCGATCAGCTGCTGGTTGCCACAAAGCTCCGCACCGGCGAGCACGAGATTTACCTTCGCGATACCAACGGCAGCGCCGCCTGGGCTCTCAAGTCCGTCGAGTCGGGCGGGCAGAGCTACAGCACTCCATACTCGCGCTACCTGCTCCTGAGCACCCTGCCGGGAATGAAGATCGACTGCCGCGGCTCTGAGTCCGGCAAGGTGCACGACATCATTCTTGATCGGACATCGGGCGAGATCGCGTTCCTGTCGATCGACCCCAACCAGAATTTCCTGGGCATCAGCGACACCAAGCGGCTCCTCCCCTGGTCGGTCGCGACGGTGACCCTCGACGGGACCATCCGAATCGACGCGTCCAAGGAGATGGTCCTGGCGAGCCCCGAGACACCCTCCGAGCCCTCCACGCTCAATGCCGGCACCCACGCCGAACGCGTGTACAAGGCCTTCAACGTTCCGGCGCCTCGTTTCGACGCCCGCAAGAGCGTCTCACCCATCAGCGCCGACACCAACACCGACTGGGCGACGCGCGGAACGATCCTCGCGGCGATCGAGCGGGACTCCGCCAAGACTCTCCAGGGCAAGGTGCTCGACACCACCGACATCAAGTTTGGGAACGGAATCCACTCGGCCCGCGCCGTGAAGCTCAAGATGGCCGGGGAAGGTGGCGCCGAAGAAACCGTCATCCTGGGTCCGGCCTGGTACATGGAAAACCAGAAGCTGGGCTACACCAACGGCGACGCCATCACCATCGATGCCGTTCGCACGACCATCGACGGGCACCGATACTGGATCGCCAAGGGCGTCGAGTGCAAGGACAAGCGCGTCGTCTTCCTCGACGCCACCAACACCCCGGCGTGGGCGCGGCCGTAAGGCCGATCGGCGGACTCCCGGACAAACAACCATGGAACCAGCTCTCAATGTTGGGCGAGCGAGCACGGACACCCCGAGCGTCGTGGTTCGGGTCCGGCAATCGCCGGCCAAGGCGATCGCCGGAGTACGTCAGGCCCAGGAGCCGGGCTTGACGCCCGGGGAAGCGGCCTTGGTGGACGCGAGGCAGGACGAGTTGATGAAGATCGAGTCGGTCGACGGGCGTCCACCGGAGCATCAGGCAAACCTTGCCGGGTGGAGGAGGATCGCGATAGGGCTCCCCCTGCTCGCGATCATCGGACTGTCGGTGGCGATGTTGCAGGGGGTGAGCGTGGGCGCCATCGCTCTGTTCATGGTCGCGTCCGCGCTCGTGGTGTTCATGGGAGCCTGGCCCGTGCTCGTCGCGGGGCTGCTCAGAGGCGGCGAGGAGACTGTCGCTCGCAAGGAAGCCATGATCGAGTTGAAACCACCGGAAGTCCGCAGCAACACACTCTCGAACTGAGATCCACACAGATTCCCACACACCTCTGAGGAGATACGCGTTGAGCCAGCAGAACACAAACATGAACAATCCAAGATCACCCCGAGCGGACGATAACAGGGATCCGATCACCGGCGCGCCCGGATCACACCCGGTCGGCACTGGGCTGGGCGCCGTCGGCGCCGGAGCCGCCGTGGGCATCGCGGCCGGCGCGCTGGGCGGTCCCGTGGTCGCGTCGGCGGGTGCCGTTGTCGGCGCGGTCGCGGGCGGCCTGGGCGGCAAGGCCGTCGCCGAGGCGATCAATCCGACGATCGAGTCCAAGTACTGGCAGGACAGCCACGCGTCGAGGCCCTACTCGCACTCGGAGTTCGGATACGACGAGTACGCACCGGCCTACAGGTATGGCTGGGAGAGCTTCGATCGTCGCACCAGCGACGGGAAGACATTCGAGAGCGTCGAAGGTGATCTGGGTCGCGGGTGGGATCAAGCCAAGGGCAAGTCACGCCTGGTGTGGGACCAGGCCAAGGCCGCGACGCGAGATGCGTGGGATCGCGTTGCGTCCGCGGCCCGCGGAAAGAACTGATCAGAGGAGCGTTGAGATCGTTGGCCCGACCCGAATCCCTGCCACGGGAGGGCCGCATTGGAAGCGTGCTGCGAGAGCTCGCGCTTCCGATTGACCGTCGCGAACGTCGCCGCATTGGCGGTTTCGCTCCCCGAGCCGATCCACGCCTCGCGCCCGCAGCATTCCGCCGCACCGGGCGGCAGAGTCCCAAGGAGATTCGCACATGATGAGCATTCGTCCTACCGCCTCCAAGCCCGCCCGCTCCTCGCTGCCTCGTCTGTTCGCCGTCGTCGCACTCGTGATCGGCGTCGCCGTCCTCGCGGCGTGCAGCACGACCGAGGGCTTCGGCGAGGACGTCGGGAAGCTGGGTAACAACATCGAGAACAGCGCGGCCAGGAACAAGTAACGAACCCGCGTCGATACCACCAAAGGACTCATCGCCTCGGACGACATTCGGGTCGACGAGTCACGGGCGGACCTGACCGCCGAGCGCCGGGCCACAACGCCCCCGGTTCGCGTGCGAGCCTTAATCACAAAGCGAGGACAGATCCATGCATGAGCTCATTACCGCCATCCGGACCCAATCCGGGACGATCGCTTCAGCCAGCCTCAGTCGAATCGTCGATCTGGACCTCAGCACCAGGACGCTTCCAGATTCAGAGGTCAGCGACTACATCCGCGACTCGGACCGGGCGATCCCGCTCTCCGCTCAGGACGAGCAGGAGTTGGGCTGGAAGATCATCAACGACAACTGCTCCACCAGCCGTGAGCAGATGATGCGGTCCAACCTGCGGCTCGTGGTTGCCATCGCCAGGGACTACGTGGGACGAGGGATTACAATCGCCGACCTGATCGCCGAGGGCACGGTCGGCCTGGTTCGTGCCGTTCAGACGTTCGACCCGGCGCGAGGGGCACGATTCAGCACCTGCGCGAGCTGGTGGATCAAGGCCGCCATGCGACGGGCGATCCACAGCGCGGCCATGCCCGCTCGGGCTTCACACGCGTGATCTCCAACGCCTCGATGACAACGTCGGCCCCTGTGCCCGTGGCGATCCCGACGTCGGCTTGGGCCAGAGTCGGCATGCTTGGCGGCGGCGTTGTACTCCTGCCGCTGTGTGGGTCATGAGACTCACGGTGGCGCTGGAGACACCGGCGCGTGTCCAAACGACCTCTCGATCGTGCTCGCGCACGACATGCCTTTGAGCGGCAAGTTCACTCGGGCAGGCAGGGCGCACTCGGCCTTGGCCGTGCCTTCGGAATGCTTGTGCTTCTAGAGGGTCCACTTATTCGTGTGGTCGTCCCCCAACCCCACCCCCGCTCACGCCCGGCGCGAGCACCCCTGCACGCGGGAGTTTCGCGCCGGGCGCCCGATTACTTGGCGCTGTCGGGCTTCTTTCCCTCGTGGTCCTTGCCGGGAGCGTGACCCGCGTCGGGCTTGTGCTTCTCGCCTGTTCCGCCCTTGCGTGCCATGTCGACGAGCGCGATGAACTTCGCAGGATCCTTGCGCACGTCCTTCTCGCACGAGGAACAGCACAAGCGGATGAGCCGGCCGGCGATGACGAGGTCCTTGGGGTCTCCCATGGAGCCGAGCTTTTCCTTGCTCACGAGGCAGGTCTTGAGCGGGTAGTCTTTGGTCTGCTTCTCGATCGTCGCCTTGTCAAGGGCCGCGAGATGCTTTGCGGGATCCTTCAGAAACTCGGCCTTCTCGCTCTCGTCACCGAGGCGGACCAGATGGTTGTTGTAAACCCAATCGATCGGCTTGGCGGGGAGCTTCTTGCCCGTGACGACGGAGTTCTCGGTTGGATAGAGCGGGAGCTGGTCCTTGGTCATGGCGTCGTCGAGCTTGGCCATGCTCTTGGCCAGGTCCTTCTCGAACTTGGGCGGACAGGAGTCGCAGCAGAAGCGCACCTCGCGCCCGTCGTACGTCTTGACCACCGGGTCGCCCATCGAGCCGAGCTTGCCGCCGGAGATGGGGCAGGTGGCCAGTGAGTACAGGTCGCCGACCGCCTTGGCCTTTGCCGCGTCTGGAGCCTTGGCGGGCGGCTCCTTGGCGGCGGGCTTGGCGGCGGGCTGGGCGACCGCCAGGCCAGAGAGGCAGACCAGCGAGATCAGAGCGAACGAGCGATTCAACGATTTCATGCGCCGACTCCTGAAGTGGTGAACCAGATGGGCCCGCGGCGACGCCGCCGCGAGCGGGACTTTACTCACCCAAAAACTCCCGGCGATGTTGCCACCGCTTGGCGAGGTAGAACACGATCGGATAGATCAAAAGTTCCATAACAAAGCTGATGAGAAGCCCGCCGATCATGGGGGCGGCGATGCGCCGCATCGTGTCGGCCCCGGTGCCCTGGGCCCAGAGCAGGGGAACCAGCCCGATGAACGCCGCGGCCACCGTCATGGCCTTGGGGCGGATGCGCTTGACGGCACCGTCGTGCACCGCGGCGTAGAGGTCTTTGGCCGAGGTCATGCGACCCTGTGCCTTGAAGCGATCGAAGCTGTTATCGAGGTAGAGGAGCATCACCATCCCGGTCTCGGCGTCCAGACCCGCCAAAGCGATGATACCGATGATCACCGCCAGCGAGAGATTGAAGTCCAACGCGTGCATGAACCAGAACGCCCCGACGAGGCTGAACGGCACCGCCATCAGCACCACCCCGACGCGGAACCACGATCGGCTGCTCACGTACAACAGGAAAACGATCGCGACCATCGCCAGAATACTGGCGCCGATCAGCCGCGGCAGCGTCTTCTCCCAGAACTCAAACTGCCCGGAGAAGATCAGCGTGTACCCCGGTGGCAGCTCGACCTGCCTTGCGACGGTCCTTCGAGCCTCGGCGATGTACCCGCCCACGTCGCGACCCGCAATGTCGACATAGGTCCACGCCGTGCGCTGTGCGTTCTCCGAGCGGATCATCGGCGCACCCGGCGTGATGTGAATCCTGGCGAGCTGGCCCAGCGGCACCTGCACGCGCTCGCCCCCGGGACCGGGCATGGACGCCGTCACGAGCACACGATTCAGCGCCGGCAGATCGTCGCGATAGTCTCGAAGGTACCGAACGTTGAGCGGGTATCGCTCGACGCCCTCCACGGTTGTGGTGACGTTCATGCCTCCGATGGCCGACTGGATGACATCCTGGATGTCGGTCGTCGTGAGCCCGTAGCGGGCCGCGGCGACACGGTCGATGTCGAGGTCGAGGTAGTATCCGCCGAGTGTCCGCTCGGAGTAGGCCGACACGGTGCCCGGAATGGTGCGCACGGCGCTGGCGGCGCGCTCGGCCAGCTCACCCAGGATCTTCAGGTCCGGCCCCATGATCTTGATGCCCACGGGCGTCTTGATACCCGTGGCGAGCATGTTGATGCGGTTCTCGATCGGGTAAGGCCACGCGTTGGCCATGCCCGGAAACGAGACCACGGAGTTGAGTCCCGCGTGCATCTCGCCGTCAGCGTCCTGCCAGCCGAACTTGAGCTCCTCGGTGGTGATGGGCCGCTCGGCAGGCCAGAACGTGGCGTCGAACGGCTTCTTGAGCCAGCCCGGCCACCCGTCGAAGAAGTACGTTGGTCGGCGCGTCCGCCACTGCGAGTGGTCTGGGTTGAGTTGCACCACTGTCTCGATCATCGAGAGCGGCGCCGGATCGGTGGCGGTCTCCGCCCTGCCGATCTTGCCGTGCACGCTCTGGACCTCCGGGAACGTGCTGATGAGCTTGTCGGTCTGCTGGAGGAGCTCCTTGCTCTTGGTGATGCTGATGGAGGGGTCGGTGGTGGGCATGTAGAGCAGGTCGCCCTCGTCCAACGGCGGCATGAACTCCGTTCCCATCCGCGTCATGGGGTAGTAGGTCGAGGCGAGAGCGGCCCCCGCGAGCACCAGCACGCTCCATGGGTGCGCCATCGCGAGCCGAAACGCCG
Source organism: uncultured Phycisphaeraceae bacterium (assembly GCA_964358855.1). Lineage (GTDB taxonomy): Bacteria > Planctomycetota > Phycisphaerae > Phycisphaerales > UBA1924 > UBA2396. The sequence goes on along the minus strand of CAYHQQ010000004.1, from coordinate 85,652 downwards.
GCTCGTAGAGCCACTGCAGGGCGCGACTGATCGGGCTGTGCTGCTCGTGGATGATCTTCTGCGGCAGGAGCAGCATGGCCGTCAGCACCGCCCAGCCGCCCGCGATCCACCAGCGGTACGGCGCCAGGTGCGGCAGGCTCGACGCGACCATGAGCAAGGCCGCGGCGGGAATGAGCATGGCCCCAAGGGTGATGGCGGTGTTTCGCCACGCGCCCCACCGGGCAGGGAGCACCCGCCCGGTGATGAAGTAGCACATCAGGACCGGGATGATGGTGATCGAGAGCAGCGCCGCCGCCGACATCGCGAAGGTCTTGGTGAACGCCAGCGGCTTGAACAGCCGCCCGGCCTCGCCGCCCAGCACAAACACCGGCAGGAACGACACGGTGATGATCAGCAGCGAGAAGAAAAGCTGCGGTCCGACCTCCTTGGCCGCGGCCATCATGATCTCGATCCGCGGAGTGGCGGGTTGGCCGCTTTGAACCCGGTCCTCCTCGTGGTCGAGGTGCTTGTGCCCGTTCTCGACCATGATGACCGCCGAGTCCACCACCACGCCGATCGAGATCGCGATGCCGCCCAGTGACATGATGTTCGCGTTGATGCCCAGGAGGTGCATCACCAGCAGGGCCGCCACGACGCTGGACGGCACCACGAAAACCGCGACCAGCTCGCTGCGCAAGTGCAGCAGGAAAAGGATGCACACGAGCCCCACCACCACGATCTCCTCCACCAGCGTGTTACGCAGCGTGGTGATTGATCGATCGATCAGCTTCGACCGGTCGTACGTGGGCTTGATGAACACGCCGGGCGGGAGCCCATCCTCGAGCGACGCGAGCTTTGCCTTCACGTCGGCGATGACCTTGTAGGCGTTGGCGCCGAAGCGAGCGACCACCACGCCGCCGACGGCCTCACCCTTTCCGTCGAGCTCGCCAACACCCCGTCGCATCTCCCCGCCGATCTGCAGCGTGGCGATCTCGCCCAGCGTGATGGGAACTCCCTTGTCTCCAAGGGCGACTGGAACCTCGGCCAGATCCTCCAGACCCTTGAGGTAGCCGCGGCTGCGGACCATGTACTCGTTCTCGGCGAGCTCGATCACCGACCCACCCACATCGTTGTTGGAGCGCTGGATGGCCATCATCACGTCGCTGAGCGGAACTCCAAACGCCTGGAGCTTCAGCGGGTCGAGCACAACCTGGTACTGCTTCACGAAGCCGCCGATGGAAGCCACCTCCGACACATCCTCGACGGAGGTCAGCGGATAGCGGAGATACCAGTCCTGGAGCCCGCGGAGCTGTGCCAGGTCCAGGTTCGCGGAAACGAGCGGCGTTTCGGTGAGCGGGTCGGTGCCCGGCTTCTCGAACGCCCGGACCTTGACCAGATGTTCCCGGCGCGTGGCCGGCGCTTCGTCGGACGTCGCGTACCACCGGTCCTTCTCCGTGTCGCGCCAGAATCCCTTGGGATGGTCGGGGCTGTAGTAGCCGGGATAGAGAACGTACTGGTACACCCATCCGACACCGGTCGCGTCGGGCCCGAGTTTGGGCTCGACGCCCTTGGGCAACCGGTCACGCGCGAAGTTCAGGTACTCAAGCACACGGCTGCGAGCCCAGTAGATGTCCGTGCCGTCCTCGAAGAGCACGTACACGAACGACTGCTCGAACATGCTGTACCCGCGGACCACCGTCGAGCCCGGCACGGCGAGCATCGCGCTGGCGAGCGGGTAGGTCACCTGCTGGTCGACCACCTCGGGATTCTGTCCCGGGTACTCGGTGGTGACGATCACCTGCACGTCCGACAGGTCGGGGATCGCGTCCAGGCGGATGCGGAAGATGCTCCAGACACCCGAGCCCACGAGCATCGCCGTGAGCATCAGCACCATGAGGCGATTGCGGACCGAGAGTTCGATGATGCGGGCAATCACGCGTCACTTCCCCCCTTTCGCACCAACCGACCGCACTACCGAGCCACACTCCTTCATTTCCTGGGCGTAGTACGGGTTGGCGACCTCCCGTGTCCGCTGCAGCCAGTCGCCCTTGGCCATCGGGCAGTTGACCACGTAAAGCGAGGCGACGATCGCGGGAGAGGGCGGCATCGCCTCCACCAGATCGATCACCAGGGCGCTCAAAGCCTTGAAAAGTTCGCGTTGTCTGTCGAGCGACTGGCCCTTCATGGCCTCGGCGGCGCTCGCCGCGGACGTGATGAGGCGGACGCCCTCGGGGACAGTCACCTCGGCGTGGAGCGCGTGGATGGACGCGACGAGCTCCTCGACCTTCAATGGCGAATCCTCCTTCTGAGTCGCGCCCAGCGCTTCGGCGAGCGCCAGATAGCCAGCGACAACCGCGTCGACCTTAGCCGGCGACACCGAGATGCGGAGCACCTTGACGTCCGAAGAGGATTTGGCTCCGCCCGCGGGCACGGCGGCGGCCGGACTTTGATCCAGAAACTTGGCGATCGCCTCGCGCAGCCGGCTCTCGGAATCCACCAGGAACTGCCCGCTGGCGACAACCTGCTCGCCCGCCTTGAGGCCGCTGAGCACCTGCACGAGGCCCTTCTCCCCGCCCAGGCCCATCACAACCCGGCGGGGCTCGTACCGCCCCTTGCCGGCGCTGACGAAGACGACCTGCGACTCTCCCGAATCGATGATCGCCTCCCGTGGAACCAGCACGGCGAGTTCGCCACTTCCCACCTCGATGTCCAGGTTCGCATACATCCCTTCGTGCAGTGCGCCGTCGTGGTTTGCGAGTTGCATCCGGACCAGCGCCGTCCGCGTCATCTCGTCCAGGTGCGGGTGGATGAAGATCACCTCGCCCTCGAACGCCCGTCCGGGGTACGCGTCGACCCGGGCCCGCATCTTCTGCCCGATCCGCACGCGCCCAAGGTCGCCCTCGGGCACTCGTCCCTCGACCCACATCGTGGTCCGCTGGGCGATCCGAAGGACTCGCTGCCCGGCCGTGACCGACGATCCGGTGTACACGCCAGCCTTCTCGGTGATGTGGCCGTCGACGGGCGACACAATCGACACCACCAGGGGGGCTCGCTCCATCGAACCGAATTCCTTGACCTGCTCGGGCGACAGATCCAGGGCGAGCAAACGGCTCTCGGCCGCGGCGACCAGAGACTCGCTCGTCTCGCGCAGCGAGCTGTTCGTGTCGCTCGCGATGGTCTTGGCGGATCGGTGCGCGGAGATCAGCTCCTCGATGGCAAGCCTGAGCTCGGGGCTGTAGAGGTCGAAGAGGGCCTCCCCCTTTCTCACCGACATCCCGTCGGTGTTGGCGTGCAGATTCTGGATCCAACCCGAGACCCGCAGGTTGACATCTCGGTGCGCCGATTCGGCCTCGGTGATCCTTGCGAACGCGCGAAGAGTCTGGGCGAGGGGGCCCTGGGTCACCTCGGCGACGCGCACGCCCATGCGCTGCACGATCGCAGGGTCGATCACCACGACGCCCGAATCCCCGGGCGACTTGCTCGCGCCGTCGCCGACCATTGGCGTGAGTTTCATGTGGCAGATCGGACAGTCGCCGGGATGATCCTGAATCACCTGAGGGTGCATCCCGCAGGTCCAGAGTTGCTTTCTCTCCGGGGACTCACCGGCGACCGCAGCGGGCCGACCGGCGACGGTGCTGGGCACGAGCCATCGCTCGAGGGTTTCGTGCCAGCGCATGCCAGCGTAGAGACACCCGCCGGCGACCAGAAGGAGAATCACCCACGATCCCGGCCTGCCGGCGCGGGAACGGACAATCGGCGTGTCAGTGCTCATGGCGGGCCTCCTGCTTGTCTGCATTCACGGGCGGGGCGGGTGGGACCTCACCCGGAGGGAGCGGCGGGGCCGCCGATGGGAGTTGCTCGATATCCAGCCCGAGACAGCACTCGATCTCCACGAGCGCTTTGTCCATCTGGGCGTGGGCGGTCGCGATGAGCTCGCGGATGCTCAGCGGCAGGCGCCGGCTCTCGATGACCTCGGCAAACGTCGACGCCCCGCCCTCGTATGCACGCACCTGCTCGTCGCTCAGACGCTTTGCCGCCGGAAGGATGGCGGTCTCGAGCACCGCGGCCTGACGCTGCGCGTTGCGGTACATGAGCAGGAGCGAAAAGTACTCGCCGATCCGATCCGACGATCGCTGGCGCAGCATCGCCTGCGACGCGCGGAGCTGCGCCTGGGCTTCTCTGATCTGCCCCCGGATTCCCGCGATGTTCGTCGGCAGCGTGAGCATCAGGCCCACGGTCTGCGAGAGCGATCCCGTGAATCCCAGCGTGGGGCTTATGTCGGGAATCCATCGCAGTCGCGCCAGCTCGAGGGCGTCGGCTCGCCCCTCGACCTCACGCCCCAGCACCGCGACCTCCGGGAACCTGTCGGCCGCGGCGCTGAACAGCACCGCGTCGTCGTCGGGCAACTCTCTGGGCGGAGGAAACGCGAGCGGCGCACGCAAGGGAAGCTGCGGGGGTCGCCCCATCAGGGCGTTGAGCTTCGCTCGGGTCTGGTCGTGCTCACTGCGAAGGTCCAGCAGCCCGTTCTCGTCGGTCCGCAGGTCAAGGTCGGCCGCCAGGACATCCCGCACGCGACGGCCCGAACGCACGCCGCCCGCGGCGGCCTCGGCCTGCACGCGCCGGATGGCCAGGTCCTCGGTGCGCAGGGCGATGAGTTGCTCCTGCAGCACGTACTCGGCCCAGGTCTGCAGCACGGCTCGCTGGAGGTCGAACTTCGCCACCCGAAACTCCTCGCCGGCGACCCTGGCCTCGTCGAGCGCGACCTTGGCGCCCTGCTCGACCTTGATGGGCAAGGACAGGCTCATCGCAGAGTCGAACCCGGCGGTGAAGGTGCTCCGATCAAACGCCTTCATCCTCTCGCGCGAGAACATGTACTCGTACCCCAGCGAGACGTCGCTGTTGGGCCAGGCCCCCGCGACGTCGATGCGCTCGACCGCGGCCTTCCACCTGAAGTACGCGCCCTCGACATCGCCGTTGGCCATGAAGGCCCTGTGCAGAATGTCCTGCCACACGGGCGCGTCGGGCAGGTCCGCGAGCACCCTTTCCTCGAACCTGGGCTCGTACGCCTTGCCGACGTCCGCCAGACGGGCCCGCTCGGACTCGGCGCCCTGGGGCGAAAGAACGCACCCACTCAGCGCCAGAAACGCGCTCGCGAGCAAGCAAGCGTTTGCCCGACGCAGAGGCCGTCGCCTGAGTTGAAGAACACGGGCGGGCGATTGGAGGCGGCGGCCCTGGCCGGGCGCACCCTTGGTGGCGCGAGCGTGCATGTTGAGTGACTCCAGATGGCGGTGATGGGATCGGTCCTTCCACACGTCAGAGCGCGCGGAAGGAGACGGCGACAAGTTCCGACGCTGAAATGAGCGCGCAATGCCGCTCATTCACCGTGGATCTACATCACCCATACGCACAGGAGCGATTGGATGGAATCGGCCACCCAGCGGGCAGTTTGCTCGACACGGATCGGCGAGGTTGCCGTCGGCGCCGGCTCCAGCCGCCACACGCACGTCGCTGCCGGCAGATAGCCCAGCAACTGTTCGAGCGCCTTGCCCTTGGAATCCACGGGAGGAGCCTGCGGTTGGTCACGCGCCGGCTCGCCGCAACAGCACGTCACGGCCATCTCCTGGGGCATGCATGTCGCTGTTCCTGCCGCGGCCGGGTCCGAACAGCACGAACAAACCGAAGGACGACGCGTCGGCACGAACTCGCCCAACGCTTCGCCGCCGCGCATCGACGCGCACTGAGCCGCCCCAATTCCCGGCAGGGATTGGAAGACCAGGGCCAGAGCGATCATGAGTCGTGCGACGATTTTCATGGGACTTTGAACCAGACCAACGTGAGCATCAAGGCGTTCATGCCCTCCATGTTATCGGTGGCAATCACCTTTGGCTTGAGATTGCGTACAAACGCCGTACCGCCCTCGGCCTTGCGCTCAAGCCATGGAAAGGCCGCTGTAAAGATAGTAAGGCCAGGGCAAGGTCCCTGCAGGATTCAACATCCGCTCTCAAACGCCACCACAAACGCGTCATAGTCGAAGAAGTCAGCAGTTCCATCGGCGTCGAAATCCGCAGTGGTGCACTGGGGGCATCCCTGGCCTTCAAAGCACGCCACAAATTCGTCGTAATCGAAGAAGTCGACCGCACCATCGTGATTGAAATCGGCACCGCAGAGTGTTCGGAGGCGAACCACGACCGCTTCTTCCGCGCCGTCGGCTCGAATCGCCCGCCCGGCGATGGTGAGGCCGTCGCCCGAGACATCCGATGCACCGGCCAGTCGCCACCCAACGGGCAGAAGGACGCCCTGATCCGCCAGCACGTCGACCAGCCGGCGCATGCCGATCTGCCTGGTCCAGATGAACGCCTCGGCCCCGACGCTTGTGGTTCCATTGCCAACAACGACCTCGCCGCTCGCCGAGACATTGGTCGCGACGCCGTTCACCGTGCCGCCCGGCAGATCGCCGATGGAGATCATTCCTTCGCCCTGCGTCCAGTAGAACGCCTCGACACCCGCGGCCGAGCTCGATGAACCGACGATCATCGAACCATCGCCCGACACGCCCGAAGCGGAGCTGTTGACCGCGCCGCCGGGGAGTTCTCCCAGCGAGCTCGGCGCGCCGCCATTGACCCAGCGCGTCGCGAACTGGCCCGCGCCGGTGCTTCCGTAGCCGACGATCGTCGACGCGTCAAAGGAGATGGAGTTCGCGTTGCTCAGGAAAGTTCCGCCCGCCAGATCGCCCAGAGGGAAGATCCCCAAATCGTTCCAAAAGAACGCCTCAAGGCCCAAGGCCGACGAGGCCTGGCCGACGCGGACAGCCCCATCGCCGCTGACATCGCGTCCCGAGGCGTCGACCACGCCGCCGGACAGATCCGCGCTGGAGATGGGTCCCAGTTGCCCCGGCGACCAGAGGACCGCCCGCTTTCCCGTGGCGTCAAAGCCAAGGCCGACGATGGTCTGCGCGTACTGACTCGAGGAGACGGCGATGCTGTCGGTGTTCCCGCCCGCGAGATCACCAAGTCCGACCATGCCGCCCGAGGCGCTCCAGACAAAGCCCTCGCGTCCGCTGGGGCCATTGGTGAATCCGGTGGCGAAGGTGCCGTCGGGCGAGATGCCGCCAGCGTAGCTCTGCGCGGGCGAGCCGCCCAGGTTGCCCAGTGCGATGAACTCGGCGTGGTGCGAGAGGCACCCGGGCTCCTCGACCTTGATATAGGCTGGCACGGAGTACGACGAGCCGCACTGATCCGTGGCGACGAACGTGTAGAAGCCCTCGTCGCCTGGGCGCATGGGTGCGACGTGAAGGCTTGTGGAGATCGCGCCGCTGACGACGCCCCCGTTGGAATTGAGGCCGTTCGTCAGTATCACGCCGTCCTTGAGCCACTTGTAGGAGACCGAGCCGATCGTGCCGGTGACACAAGAGGAAAGGTCGAGCGAACTGCCGACAGTGACGCTGGCGGAGTGCGGTTGGCAGGCGGCCGTCACACGACGAAGGCCATTGGAGAGCGACTCAACCGAGATTTTCTCGGTGCCCGTCGCGTATCCGCCGATGAAAGAGAGCCCATCCCCGCGCGGACTCTCGACGAGCACGGCCTGCGAAGCCCAGTTCCTCGGTGGCGTTCCGGGGTTCAGGATCTGTTCCCAAGCCGACCCGTTCCAAACCCAGGTGTCGAACGCTTCTTCTCCGGTGTTTCCGCCATGCAGCACCACCCGCCCGCGTGATGGGTCAAAGGTCAGCTGGCCGTAGGTCCGCGCCGGGGGACCAAGGGTCGCGATCCGGGTCCACGCCGTGCCGTCCCAGGCCCAGGTGTCCGACGTCGAGAGCTGTCCGCCAAACAGGATCACCTTGCCCGAGTCGGGATCGAACGCGAGCCCAGCACCGTAGAGTCCCACCGACGGTGCCGGTCCTTTGAGCAACCACGCGGTGCCGTCCCACGCGTACGTGTCGCCTTCGTCCGTCACCGTCACCATCTCCCTGCGCAGCTCGTCGTAGGCCATCCCGTTCAGCAAGCGATTCGTCGGCAACACACTCGCGAGCGCCCAGGAGACGCCGTCAAACTCCCACGTCTCTCCAGTCTGAACGCCGCTAATACTCCCCCCCACCATCACCATCTTCTGCCGACGCCTGTCGTACGCCATCCTCGACGATTCGCGGCCAGGCGGCTCGGCCCCAACCGTCGCCAGGAGCGTCCACGTCTGTCCGTCGAACGCCCATGTGCCAGTACTCGCGCCAAGCGAGTGCCCGCCGAACAGGATCGTTCGCCCCAGCGTGGTGTCGGTCGCGATCGCGGCGTACGAACGTGCGCTCAGACCATCCATCAGCGCTTCGGTCCATGTGCCGCGGGCGCACACAACGTTCACGATCGGGTGCGACTCGGCGCTGCCCGTCGCTGTGGTCACCCGCACGGTGTACGTCCCGCTGTCCTCGAACCTCGCATCGGTGACGCGCAGATGCGTTGTCCCCGTGCCGGTGAATCGCCCACCCTCGCTCAGGGCGGCCCCCGTGGGCCCGTACCACTGGACCGTGGCGTTCAAGCAAGAGCCGTAAGCAATCTGAAGGTCAAACGTCGCGCCCAGATCGGGCGTGACCTGCGTGGTCGCGCTGGTGATCGCCACCTCGTTGGTCAGCAGCGCGCGCAATGCGAACCCGGGACTGTCCTGGTAGCCGCAGGTCGTCATGACCCGGATCGAGTAGGAACCAGCGTCCGCCGCTGACGGATTTGTGATCGTGAGCGTTGGCGTCGTAACCCCGGACGTGGACCCGTAGTTGTAGAGGATCTGACCGTCCTTGTACCAGCGGAAGGTCGGAGCGGGGCCGGAGGAGTCCCAGGTTGAGCCAAGCTGAATCGTCTGTCCGACGCAGAAGACGGGCAACCCGACGACCGTCGTGTTCGTCGGCGAAATACAGTTCAGGTACGTCACCGTGTGCGGGCGCGTGATGGTCGTCCCGCAGACGGTCGAGATCATGCAGTCGTAGCGTCCCGCCTCGTCGTGCGTAAACGCGTCCACCGAGATGGTGTCGGTGCGCGCACCGCTGATCCCCAGCCCATCGACGATGGCAACGCCATTGCGCCGCCACTGATACCGCACATCACCACGCCAGGCGTACGTTCTCTGTCCCACCACCGAGAAGGTCGCCCGATCCCAAAGGTACACGCTGCTCGGTCCCTGGATCGTCGCCGAGGTCGCGTTGTCGCTGTCGAACAGCTCCCACGAGTCGCCACGGGGCGCCTGCGCGGGGACTGTTTCCAACCCTCCAAACACGAGTACGGCGCCCGAATCCTGAAGATACATGGCCGTCGCGTCGTACCGGGGCGCGGGCGGAAGGCCGTCGTTCTGGATCGAGCTCGCCAGATTCTTCCAGATGGCGCCGTCCCAGCCCCAGCTGTCTGCCATCGCCATGCCCGACCAACCCCCGAAGATCTCCACCGACTTGCGCAGCCAGTTGTAGTACATCGTGTGCCCATATCGCGCCGTCGGCCCGCCGCTGGCAACCTGGGTCCATGTCAGGAAGTTGAGCTCCCACGTGTCCGCGAGCGTGACCCCATTGAGCACTCCGCCGTGAATCACCGTGCGGGCCCGGATCGGATCGTAAGCCGCAGTGTGCGAGTACCGCGCGTTCGGGGTGGTTGGCCGTCTGCTCCAGGACCCCGACGAGCCTGAGACAAAGCAATCCCATGAGTCGTTGGTCAGCGCCCCGTTCCAGCCGCCGTGGATGTACATCAGGTTTCGATTCGAATCGAACACCGCCGCGTGCCTGGCGCGACCTGTCGGTCGAAAGCCGCCCGTGAAAGAGAACCACCTGTTCAAGGCCAGGTCGTATTCCCACAGGTCGGAGAGGTACGCACTCCCGTCAAAGCCGCCAAACATCATCATCCTGTTGCGCCGCGTGTCGTACACCATCGTCGCTCCATCGCGCGCACTGGGTCCCTGATTCACCGGTGTGACCTGCTGCCAGAGCAGCCCGTCAAACTTCCAAAGGTCGGCGTAGCGCGTGCTCCCGCTCACCCCGCCAAACAGGTAGCCGGCGCCCGACCCCGTGCAGTACGCGGCCGCGTACGACGACCGGGCTGACGGCCTTGGAGCCTGCGTGGTATCAAAGAACGGATCCCGCGCGCTCCAGTGACGCACACTCGCCGTCGCATCGCAATCCACCGTCGTGGTGTTCAAGAGCACCGTGGCCTGATCGCCCCCGCTGAACCCCACCGCAAGGTCCAGCCTCGCGTCCGCATTCACATCGCCCGTCGCCAGGCTCGTGGGTCCGGGGCCGACGTCGATCGTCGTGCCGATCGCCCACGGGGCCGCCTTGTTGTTCTTGGCGATCGCCACGCGGTCCAGCACCGGCAGCCCCTGAATGTTCACCACCAGCCCCTGGGGAATACCCCCGCTGTCAACCAGAGTGCACGCGAGCGTGTGCCCGTCCGCCGAGAGCCGGTACCCGTCGCTCTCGCGAACAGTGAAGCCGGCCGGCAGCAGACTCAGCTCCGCCAGAAGCGTCGGAACCGTGACCAGTCCCCGTCCCTCGAGCCAGATCTTCGTCGACATCGTCTGCTGGCACGATGCGTTGGTGTTGACGTCGGTCACAATGGCAACCTTGCCGTCGTCGGAGGGCTGGATGGCCTGTCCATCGCCCAGGACCACGAGCCCCTCGGTGGCGTGCCACCGCCAGGCGTAGTACGAGTAGACCGCCTGCGTGCCGCCCTGGGTGCATGTGCCGTCGTGCCGCTTGAAGTACCCAAAGACGTAGTTGCCGTCCGTCGAGACCCGAGTTGCAAACGCTCTGGTCAACGACAGGTCGTCCGCGGGTGTGTCGAGGAACGCCCAGGCGGGGTCGCCGGTGGAAATCGACGTGAAGAGGTAGCTCGTCGACTGCAGAGGCCTGGAGATCCAAGGCCGCTCGACAGGCACCGTCACCCCATTCCCGTCCACGAGGCGCGCACTCGCGTAGCCCACTCGGGCTTGAGTGGCGTCGCAATAGTCCGCAATCGCCCCGCTCGTCCAGTCGGACGTGAGGATGTTCGTGACTCTTGGAACAATCAAACTTCCAAAGTTCGCGATGTACATCCGCTTGTTCAAGGTTCCGGCCGTCGTATCGATCACCGCCAGCTGGCTCCCCGGCGCGAACCGCGCGTTCGCCATGGTCCAGCCGCTCGGGAACTGGATGCCGCTGTCGACCATGTTGAAGGCGAGGTAATAACCGCCGGCCTCCTCCCGGTAGTAGAGCAATGACGTCCCATCCGCCGACCACACAAGAGGGACATTGTCAAAGAGCGGGTCAGCGGTGTCCAGCAGTTGCAGTCCACCATCAAACCTGTACCTCGCGGCCTGCTCGGTGAAGTACGCCGTCCCACCGACAACGGCGCCGCTGCCCGCCGAAAGATCGCCCACAATCGCCGTCCCGTCCCGCGTCAATGGGGCCGGCACTCCCGCGGCAACAAACGAGCTGGGCAACGCATATTCCGCCGCACCCGCCGTCGCCGTCCACCGCATCTGTCTGGTCACACCGGATGAACTCACCGAAGTTCCCAGGACAGCCTTCCCATCGGCGCTCAGGTTCGTCACCGCACTCGTCGGCACGCCCTCGGTGAGCAGCCCGAACGACGCCGCCGCGTTCCCGCCGATCTCCCCGACGTACACCGAGCCGTCGCGAGAGAAAGCCCTCGCGACAAAGGGCACGTTTGGAGTCACGACCCATCCCGTGTCGCCCGACCAGATCACCACGTAGGTAAATGTCTCCACCCGAGGCGGCACCGCCGCGATGAAGCACTGGATCGAATTCGACCCCCCCACCAGAGTCCCATTTCCGGAGATCGACACCGCGTCCTGACTCTGGCTAAGGGGATTTCCTCCCGCCCCGCACGTCGCGCTGTTGTCGAGGTAACCGGCCCCGGACCCATCGATCCGGAAAACGCTTGAACTCATCAGCACCGACGATCCATCCCCTGAGATCGCCTTGGCGACCGAGCCAAAGTCCCCAAAAATCTGGTGAATCCCCGTTCCCGGGCCCGGCCTCCCGTCCACAAACACGTACGAGTTGCGCGACTGCTCGAACGCCGCAAACCTCAACCCGTCGTCCGACATGCCCTGAACGCTGGTGAGCGTCGAGCCCAGCATGTTGACACCGAGCTGGGAGAGGTACGTCTCCAGCGGCGTATACCCCGAACCCTGCTGCCAGATAAACGCCCCCGTCGAGGCCGTCACCAGCACCTTTGAACCGTCCCCCGTGAGATCAACAGGCGTCCCCGTCGCCGCACCCGCCGGCAAACCCAAGTCCACCATGCCTTCGGCCGATCGCCAGCGAAACAACTTCAGCCCGCTCGTGCCAACGATGGTCGTGCCGTCGTCCGAAATACGCAGGGCCGCGCTGGTCGTCTCACCCGCAAGCTTGCCCAGCAGCTGCTTGGCGTTGCTGCTGGTCCATCGGAACGCCTCGCCCGTCGCCGTCGTACCCACCACCACCGTCCCGTCGCCCGAGACGTCGTTGGCAACACCCGCCACCGGCGACCCGGCCCCGGCAAGTCCACCAATCAGCGCCGACGAGTTCACGCTCGCCGCGCTCGTCGACACCGCCACATCGATCGCCCCGTCGGAGTCAAAGTCGCCCGCCACCAGCGCCGTCGGCCCGCAACCGATCGCAACGACCGTGCCCTCTGTGAACGTCCCATTGCCCCCCGCAATCCCGTAGTAGAACCGCAGCGTCCGATCCCCCGCGCACGCAACCGCCAGATCGTCCAGCCCGTCGCAGTTGAAGTCCGCGCTCACCATCGCCGTGGGCTCGGGACCCGTCACCACACTGCCCAGGTATTGCGTGTAGATGCCCTGCGGCGGCTCGAACGCCCCGTCCGGAGGCACGCCGTCGCCGATGAACTTGTGGATCTCGATCCGACCCTCCGGCACCACCACACCCCCAGCCTCAATCCTGTTCTTGCGCAGAACGGCGATGTCCTTGTAGGTGTCCGCGTTCCCATCGAAGTAGCCGATGGCGATCGCGACGCCCGTCCCAAGCAGCGGCTCGTTCCAGTCGATTCCGGGGTACCCGCCGTTGCCATCGCCCACGCGCGACGGCAGCACCGGCGCCTCGGCCGCGGCGCCTGTTGAGACCGACGTCAGCCCCCGAAAGCTCGAGCCCCGATTCCCAAAGCTCGCCGAGACCGCCGAGCTCGACCCGTCGGGCGCTACGTTGTTCGACGAGTCCTGCGTGAACGCGGACCGCCCTCCAGAATTGAAAAACAGCCCCAGCTGCCCGTTCTCAACCGACGCGAGCAGATCGGGCCTGCTGTCGGCGTCGAGCTGTGTGAAGGCAAGCCCCGTGGGCTGAGCCCCCACCTGATCGAACTGCATCACGATCGGAGACGAGAAGACTCCGCCGCCGGAGTTTCGAAAGTACACGATCTGACCGAACCCCCCGCGAATCGCGACCGCCAGATCGTCCAACCCGTCCAGATCGGCATCGCCCAAAGCGACCCCCCGAGGATCAGGTCCCGTTGCAATCGGCGCCGAGGCGGAGAACGTCGGCTGGGCCGATGTCGTTCCAGCACACACGACAGCGACCAGCGCCGCAAGCAATGCGGCACTAGACAGACGGCGAACAACTGAAGACTCCATGGACGGCTCCTTGGTGCATCAACATACACGAAGGAAACCGTGCCAGCGAGATGCGAACCTCAAGAAAGAGCTCGAATGATGCCAAACCGAGTCCTACCAGCGCCCCGTCGGCGACCTGAAAACCCCGTCCCTCCCCACATGCCTACTTGGACGCAGGCCCCCCCGTCCTCGCAATCCTCTCGTCGTTCTCGCCCAGCGCGCCCTTCAGGAGCGCCTCGGTCGAGTCGACAGACGCGCCAGATCCACTCGTCCCGTCCGTCCCATCCGTCCCCGAGCGAGCCTGCGCCCCCCGAAGCTGCGCGAGTAGCACGGGCCACGCCTGCGCCGACAACACCGCCGTGCGGTCCTTCGCCAGAGCGAGCCACGCATGGGCCGCCCTCCAGTCCCCCGTTGCCGCCAGCACCTGCGCCCGCCTTTCCTTGGCCGCGAGCATGAGCGACGCCTGCTGCATCGCCGCCGCGATCACACCATCGGTCAGCGTCAGCGCTCTCGCTCCTTCACCATGGTCCACGCGGATGGCGGCCTCAACCAGATCGGTGTGCGCTTCCCACATCGCCAGGGGCTCGCCGCCAACCCGGCGGCTGATGCCTCTGGCCCGCTCGACCAGCGCGAGCGCGTCGCCGGGACGTCCCAATCGCGCCAGAATCCTCGCCCGATTCCGCAGCGAGATGATCGGCTGGCGATCCATGCCGCTCAGTCGAACCGCCTCGGCGCTGGCAGTCGGATCGTCGCCTTGTCCAAGGTCCACTCCAGGCGGCGCGTCCTCGAAAAGACCGCGAAGGTCCATGATCGCCAGGCGCACCGTCGCCGCCGTCGCGTCCTTCTGCGCGTCCAGATAGATGTCTCGCGCCTCGCGATAGAGCGCCGCCGCCCTTACCCACTCTCCCTTGGCGTGCGCCGCGTACCCGCGGGACATCACGACAAACGCGCGGGTCGGCGGCGTCACGTCTCCCCGGGCCTCGCACGCGCTCCAGGCCTCCTCGGCCGTCCGATGCCCCGAGCCGATGAACCCCTGGTCGAGCAGCACCCGCGAGAGGCACGCCAGCGAGAACGCCAGATCCGGATCCGTCGCCGACCTGGCTCGCTGCTGGGCGATCGCATCCCTGTAGTGATACTCGGCCCCCGTGTAGTCGCCGCTGTTGTGCTCGAAAAACGCCAGCGTAAACGTGAGCTGGATCGCGCCATCTCCCCCGGACGTGCCCGCCGTCTTGCGTGCTTCCGCCAGGGCCCGCGCCGCCGCCGCGTAGTCACCAAGCTCCATCCGCGCTTGCGCCGCCGACAGCGCCAGACCCGAGACCTCTTCCGGCCGCGCCCGTTCCACCAGCTTCGAGGCCGCCAGCGCACTCTCAAAGTGCGTCGCCGATGGCTCGTACAGATTGAGCGCCCGGTAGATCCGTCCGTACGTGTCGTGCAGCTTCACCCGCCGCCCGGGCAGCCCCGCAAAGCTCGTGTCGATCTCCTTGGCCGCACGGTCGATCATGTCGACCACCTTGAGCTCTCTCCCGCCCTTTCCCGGCGCCGCGGCCTCGATCGACGAGATCAACACCGTATTCACCGCCTCGGCGTCCGCACGCGCCAGAGCCTCCTCGCGCCCGGCGGCCTCGGCCTTGGCCGTCTCCAGTCGCGCCTTCTCCGCCAAGAGCTTCTGCTCACCCTCGGCGTCGATCGCCCGCAGCATCCCGATACTCGTCCCGATCACCCCCAGCACCAGCGTCCCCACCACCGCCCCCGCGCCGATCACCAGCCCCCGGCGTCGCTTGGCAAACTTGCGGAGCTGATACATCGTGCTCGCGGGCCTCGCCTGGATCGGCTCATCCCGCAGATAGCGCCGGATGTCTTCTGCGAGCTCGCCCGCCGACTGGTACCGGCGCTCCCGGTCCCGGTCCAGCGCCTTGGCGACAATCGTCTCGACATCACCCCGCAGCGTGCGATCGATCTTGCCCAGGAGCTCGGGATCCTGCTCCCGGATCAGGCGCAGCGCTTCGATGAACGACTTGCCCGTGACATCGCGCGGCAGCCTTCCCGTGAGCACCTCGTACAGCACCACGCCCAGGGCGAAAATGTCGCTCCGCGTGTCGATCGCGGCGATATCCCCCGACGCCTGCTCGGGGCTCATGTACGGAATGGTGCCCAGGATCTGCCCTGCCGATGTGTTCATCGTCGCCGTCTGCAGGTCCCCGTCGGTCAGCCTCGCCACGCCAAAGTCCAGGACCTTGGCCTTGCCCTGGCGATCCACCAGGATGTTCGCGGGCTTGAGATCGCGGTGGATCACCCCGCGCTGGTGGGCGTGGTTCACCGCGTCGGCGATGGTGGCCACAAGCTCGAGCCGCTCTCGCAGCCCCAGCTTGGCGCCCATCACGTACGAGTCGAGCGTCGTGCCGACGATCAGCTCCATCGCGAAGTAGGGCGTGGGCGGCGCCCCCGCGTGCACGCTGATCGCCCCGGCCTCGTAGATCGCCGCGATGCCCGGATGCTGCAGCCTCGCCAGCACCGCCGACTCAAGCTCAAACCGCCTCACCGCCGCCGCACTCGCCGCATCCCCCCGAATCACCTTGAGCGCCACCCGCCTGGGCGGATTGATCTGCTGCGCCTCATACACCGTGCCCATCCCGCCCGAACCCAGCTGCCGATGCAGCAAGAACCCGCCAAACCGCTCAACGCCGTCGATCCCCTCCTGCAGCTGGCGCGGCCTCCCACCTCCGTGCGGTGAATAGGGGGCAGTGCTGGCAAAGTCCGAAGTGGGCATGTCCCCGGCCGCCCCGGCGGCCGGCATAGCCCCACCCGACAAGCCTCTCGCGACGGTCGGATTGTCCTCGGGCGTTCCTGGGACCATCGCCCATTCTACCAATTGGGCGGACACGCGAACCGCCCTACGTTTCCAGGCCTCGGGCCCGTGGCGGAACGGCAGACGCAGCGGACTTAAAATTCGTTGGAGGTTCAAACCTCCGTGTGGGTTCGAGTCCCACCGGGCCCATTGGATTCTCGTTGTTTTCTCGTTTTTTCCCGTGCGATTCTTCATCGGTCGCACGGCCAGCGGGAGCGCCGCTGAGTCTCACAGAGTCTCCCTGAGACGCACGAAATCGTCCGTTTCGCGCCAAGCAGGACGCCAAGACAGACGGGGCGTCCTTCGCGTCGCCAGATGGTTCGGCTGTGGGCTCGGTTTCGCCGTTGTCGGAGAGATCAGGGAGTGCTCCGAGCGCGGCGGCGTCGGCTGCTCGACCTGTATGGGAATACCGGTCCATCGTCAACGTGATGGTCGAGTGACGGGCCAGGACCTGAGCAGTCTTGGGGTGGACGCCGCCATTGGCGAGATTGGTGATGAAGGTGTGACGGAGGGCGTGAAAGTCAACGACCTGGTTCGACCCGTCACGGTACGGGATGCCTGCGGCCTCCAGGTCGACGCGGAGCATCTCGGCCAAGCCCAGCCGCGGAGGCAGCTTGAAGACACGCTTGACGGGGTCCATCTCCATCATGTACTCGCCGAGCTGGGCCGTCGTGGACCCGAGCAGCGGCAGAGTGTCGTCGCGGCGGTGTTTGGAGTAGGCGGCGAGGACGGAGACCGTGGGCACCTCGGCTTCGAGATCGAAAGACGATGGCGTCAGGCTGCGAAGTTCACCCACGCGGAGACCGGTTTCAACTGCAAGCCGATAGAGCATCGCCCGGTCGCCGCCGGTCATCCGCCAGGCGATGATGCCGTTACGGTCGCGGCCGAATAACTCGGCGCCCTTCTTGGTCGCGTCGATGAGGCGACGAAGTTCATTCTCGGTCAGGGCGCGGCGGTCGTGCCGACGGTCCGTTCGGACGTTCAGGATTTCAAGGTGGGAGACAGGGGAAAGCGTGGCACGCCGATCCTTGACCATCCAGCGGCAGAACGACTTGGTGGCACCGAGGTGATAGTTGAAGGTGGCAGCGCTGACGCCCGGGATGGTCTTGTCTCCGTCCTTCTGGGGCTTGCGGAGTTCGCCAAGGAAACTCATGATCTTGCTGGCAGATATGTCGCCCCAGTACCGGAAGCCGCACCCGTCGAAAACCCGCTCGATGCGAGCGCGTGCAAGGCGAACGTACTTCTCGCTGTTGCCCTTTGAGCGAAGGGTGGTCGCGTAGTCTTCGATGTGCTTGGTGAGCAGCTTCTTGACGGCGACCCGCTCCGAGTCGATCAGACCGATTGAGACCAGTCTGTCGAAGACAGCGCCCGGGATCTGCTCCAACCATTTCTGGAGGGTCGGTTCGAGCTGGCCTCCGGTCGCCCGGTGGTAGGCCACGAGCTTGTCGAGGCTCCGGCCCAGCTCCTCGCTGGCCCCCTTGCTGGTAAACGCGGGAACGCGGCGGATGTCGGCGTTGTGGTCGCGGAACTCGACGTACCAGTTGGCAGTCTTGGTGGTCTTGCCTTTGCGATCTTTGTACGAGGACTTGAAGACTCTCACGCGAGGTTCCTTTCCGGATCGAAGCGGGGATCCTGACAATGTCAAGTGACGTGGAGCGGAAACAGCAGGAGTTGCTCCGCGGGACGATGACGAACGCGGCTTCGGGCTGGTGGGCGGAACACCACAACTGCCGATGGAAACGGAGCACTCGTGTGGCCGCCACCGAACTTCAGGCGCCCCTGGACCGACCCGGTGACAGCGACAGTGGAAACTTCGGCATTGAGTGGAAGGGCGACGCTCATCGCGCCCCCTTCCCGATGCGCTGACCGCGGGCGTCGGCCTGCATCGTTTCCCAGCGATCGCGGGGCGGTGCTCCTGCCGCCAGCCACGCTTCCAGAGTCGCACGGTCCCATCGGACCGCACGCCCTAGGCGGAGCGAGCGGGGCAACCGACCGGAACTGGCGAGGCGGAACACGTGCGAGCGGCTGATGCCGAGCACGTCAGCAACTTCCTCCGCCGATAGCGCCATCCGCGGGACGATCTCGTCCGTAAGTCGGGCATCCGGGATTCGTTTCTCGAAGTGCAACGATGTCACTCGGGTCTTGATTGCTACCAGTCACCACCGGGCACACAGAGGCGGAAGCCGCACGGCATTGCCTCTCCTTGTCACGACTCCCCGCACCCCACACAGCACGGCGCACCGCACCGTGCACACTGCCGGCGGTCCCCGCTCAACCCGGCCCCGCACCGTTGGCAAAACAAGGGAGCTTGGCCCTGGCAGTCCTGCGGCCGAACCTCAGGCTCGGGTGCTGGCACGGGCGGCGCGACGGAGCGGCCGTCGTCGGGCTGCAACTGGAACGGTTCACGGTGGTCGGGCGATGGAAGTTGGGTCATGTTTTCGACTCATTGCATGAAAGCGTACATGCGAACATTCAGCGCGCAAAGAAGCCTTATCCGCGGCGAAGGGCCTCCCGTACCTGCTCGGGCGGGAGCAGCATCGCGCACACTTCCCACGGGAGCGCCGGCTCTCCCGTGGGCAACTGCACGTCCGCGAACCGTCTGGCGGCGGCGGAAAGTGAAACTCCAAATCGACGGGTCATGTGCGGAAGGACCACGGTGCGGAAGAGTTGCAGCGCCGCAGTGTCCGCACGGCGGGCCGCGCTCAAGAGGCCGTTGGGCTCCGTGCTGTTCTGGCCCGTGATGCGGCTGAACTCGAAGGTCAATGCCGGAAGCGGCATCAGGAACGCTGCGGCGAATCGGTCCGCCTCGCGTTCGATCTTCCGGTCCACGAAGTCGCCGTCCGCCGATTCGCGGAACTCTGCCGTGATGCGGGGGTGGAGCAGGATGTGCCCGAGCTCGTGGGCGGCGGTGAACCGGAACCTTGCCTCCTGATCGGCGAGTGCCTGGCTGACCAGAATCTCCCGCTCGGTCGGGCGGGCAATGCCGAGAACGCCCGGGCCAAGGGCGGCAATCCCGAACGAGATGCCGAGCGGTCCCTCGATCCACTGCTCGACCGGGATGGGGAGCGGGATGGTGGAGAGCTTCTGGGCCCTCGTGCACCGGACAATGGCGTTCCATGCGGTCCGTTCCACACGCCGCATCGTCGGCCAGAGTTGGAAAGCAGCAGTCGTCACGCGCCGGAACCGCCCTTCTCCTTGGGGAGCTTGCGGGCCTGCTGAATGAGGTGCTCATACTGCTGAACGGACAGCCCGCGAACCGAACGGAGCAACTGGGGAACCATTTGCGACTCCGTGGCACTCGCGCTCGCAATTTCCTGAACGATGGAATCCGGCTTGGAAAATGCGGACCGAAGGTCGTGCTCGGGCATCTGGTACGCGGTGGCAATCCGGAGCAGCAGGTCTTCCGATGGGTTGCGTCGGCCGCTCTCGATGTCGGTCAGGTGGGCAGGGGCGATGTCCAACTGCCGAGCCATTTCGCGGAGGCCCTTCCCGAGAGTTCCCACGCGCTGATGACGCAGACGCTCGCCGATCGGAAGCTGGATGGGTTGACGTTTGGCCATGCTGGGCTCCAGGTGCTTGTCTGTACGCATACATGCTAACACGTGTTCCGTCGCTGTCAAGCGAAATCTCGTCGGTGGGCTCGTTGGCCCTGTATTCGTCCGGTACTCGGGAGTCATCCTGACGTTCGGGCTCCCCGAAGTCGAAGACCGTCAAACGCCGGCGTGCCCGTTCCTCGTCTGCCTGGGTGATATTCCGCCACAGGCCCCTTCGGACGATCGCCACCAGCAACCCTGGCACATTGGTGATGCCGTCGGCGATCGCGTGCTCGGCCGCGGCGAAGAACGCCAGTCGGGTACTCTCGGAGACTCGGAGCAGTCCCCGAGTCGCCGCATCACGGTACAGGGCGTCAAGACGGGACGGGTCGCGAAGGTCATCCGGCTGCACTCGGAGAAACGTCGGTTTTGCGGTCCAAGCACCAGTCCGGACTCGTTTCTGGTTTCCAAGTCTCCGTAAGGAGAGATTCCAGTTCTTCTCTGGGGGTGGCGATTGGCGTGCACAATCGCCTGTCCGGGGTGGTGTTTGGCGTACCCATCGCCAGTTCATACGGAGAAGGAACCTAGGACCAAATCGGTTGAGGAGGTGCTGCGGGGTGGGCTGGGGTTCGAGCCAGCCCAGCCGGACCAGCTCCGCCTTCGCCGCCTTCACGGTTCGGAGGTCCAAACCGAAGACCGAGGCCACCCACGATGCCTTGCATGTGCCGCCTGCCACACATTTGCCCTCGCGGAAGTACAGTCCCCTGAGCAGGTGTGCCAGCGCTACGGCGACCACGGCCGGGCGGGAGCATCGCGCCAAGTACACGAGCAACCGTCGCGGGACTGGAACACGGCGACGATGATTCCGGACGACTGAACGAGTGTCGGGACTCAGCAACGCGACGAAGGGACGGACATCGGGGCGCCGTGCCGACAACGCGCTGGCGGGAAGTCCGTGCGACTCCAACCGGCGGAGGGCGGCGGTGATTCGTCGCCGGTCAGTGGCGCCTGTGAGGCATTGGAGCTGGTCTGTCCGGACCTCCGGCTGTGCCCTTGTGTGAGGGAAGCGCAGCCTCATGGCGGCCTCGAACGTCGCCAATCCGACGCGGACGTCCAGGAGTTCCAGATTCTCGTGCCTGTAGCCCTGCCAGAGGGCGAGAATGGCCGCTGCGGGAATGAAGACAAAGCCGCCGTCGGGCTTCTCGACGATGGTTCTACCCAAAGTGCGTGGATGTGGTGCTGTTCGCATGGTCCCCCCTGATGGCCGGCTCGCGGGGACAACCGCCGGATTGCTGGCATCGGGGCCAAGCGGGTACCGCTGAGTGGAGTCTTGACACCTCTCCTCGTTCTGCGCTACTCACGGATGGTCCCGAACCGTGGTCGCTCCGGGCTGTCTCGGATGCGACCATGATTCTCGACCGACCCGCGTGCTGGTTGGCTCGACACAGGTGCCGGTCACTCCGACCGGCTCCTTCCCTTCGTTCACTCGCGACATTGGACGCCCGGGCCTCACCGGGCGTCTCGTCTTTCGGCAGCACGCTACCTCACAGTCCGCCATCCCGACAACAGGCATCCGAACGCCTGAGCAAAAGGGTTGCGCTGGGGTCCGGCCCGTGGTACTGGAAGGGACAGCGGGAAGCCCGGCCATCGCACGGGCCCGCCCGCGGCAATAACAGGAGGACCATGAACACACAGTTGAAGAAAGGAATCTGCATCGCCGTAGGCAATCAAAAGGGTGGAGTCGGCAAGACGACGGTCGCGGTGCATCTGGCCGCCGCCCTGGCGATGCGTGGGCACACCAGTCTGCTCATGGACCTTGACCCCTCCGCGGGTTCCACGAAGCACCTCGGCGTGCCGGAGAACGCCTACGCGGGGGCCCTGGAACTGCTCACGAGCGATGAGCCCGTGGAATCGCTTGTGGTGACGGAAGGTCTTCCCGAACGGATGCACCTGCTCCCGGCCCGCCCGCAGCTCGCGGATTTGGACTCGATGCTTTCCAAGTTCGTCGATCGCACACGGGTGCTCGATCGAGCCCTCACGCTGGCCCGGCACATGTACGACTTCATCATTCTGGACACACCGCCCTCGGCCGGGGCGATCACGACCGTGGCCGCCTACTCCGCGGCGGAGTGGTTCCTGCTCTCAGCCTTTCCGCACCCGCTCTCATTGGCTGGCCTGAGCGAAGCCTGCCACGACATCGCGGACGTTCGCGCCCGCCGGAACCCGGAACTCGAAGTGCTCGGCGTTGTGTTCACCAATGTCGATGGCCGCACGCACAGACTTCGCGGGCAACTCGATGACCTGGTGCAGTCGCTGATGCCCGGCAGGCGCTTTCGCACGGCCGTCAGTCAGGCGGTGGTGGTGCCGACGATGTCGGGCCTCGGCAAAACGGTGTTTGACCATGAGGACGCCGACCGTCTGTTCGTAGCCCGGCAGTTCCGCAGACTCGCCGACGAAGTTGAGCACCGGGTGACGCACCGTGACCAGTTCCTCGGTGGGACACTCGGCGATCCTCCGGGCTGGAACACCAAAGCACTGTTGACGATGGCCGACGAACTCCTGGAGGTGAATCCAAACCATGCCTAAACCTCTAGCCACCCCACCGCCGACAAGCTCCATTGCGAGGCTGCTCGATGCGTCGGCGGTCTCGCGAGCCGTCGAGCCGGTGCCTGCTGGCGACCGTGACGCGACCGACTCACCGAAGGCCCGACGGCGGGCCCATCCCGTGAAACGTGAAGTCGTCCTCACCGAGCACACAGCCGAAGTGCTCGATGTGCTGGTAGACCGGCTTCGCGTGGCGACCCGCACACGCCTCAGCGCCTCTCACCTGCTTCGCGCCCTCATCATCGCCATTGAACCTTCGCTCGGTGGTGTGGAGGTGCAGGTCGCGTCCTCCGGGCCATGGCGTCTCCCTGCTAACGGTGAGCAGCATGATGCAAACCGGGCGGAGTTTGAGCAACGCATGGCCGACGCCATTCTGGCGGCGCTCGCGAAGCGACGCTTTCCATGACATCCGAACACCGTTCTGGTAGAACCGCAGTATCGTGGAGGTGACTCCGCGTCTGTCGGCACTGCGCAACGACGCACCGGCATCATCGAGACGGGCAGAAACGCCGAAAGTCCGGCCACCAACCGGATGAGCGGATGCGGACTAACCACCCGCGCATGGTTTCTGACCCGTAGAGCCGGATGCCAGGAGACTGGCTCGTCCGGTTCGACGAGGGCTCGCTGCGGTTCCAAACCCCTGAATCTACAGGGACAATCCCAGCGTTCTACTCGATACCAACGGTTTTCAGTTCGACTCGCCCGTGGAACAACGCAAGTACAGATGTTCCACGGCGAAGCCGGGCGACGAGGGCATACCTGACGACTGTGGTCAGGCGGTCACGAACGAAGTGGTGCAAATCCACCCAGGGGGGCCCGGGCGCAACGCCGCGAAAGCGGCAGCCCGTTCAACCCTGGCCGGCGTGGGGAGTGTGCATCGCGGAGACGCGGGCACCCGGGGACACGACTGTCCCCGGCGATGCGGCGAAACGCCGCACCGATGAAAAGCTCAACCATGTAGAGGCCCGAAAGGGCTTGCCGGTCAGGCCTGCTGAAGACGGAGCCGAACCGCGAACATTGAATGACGACGGGTACCGGGGAGCTTCTGGTTTCTGCCCCGGGAAATCGCCGCATCTGCGGCGCAAACACTGTTCCGCCCGGGAGGGCGGACGGGCGACATTCGACCCGGACCGTAACTGGTCCTAGCGACTTCAGCAGCAGGCACACGTTCGTGGCGAACTCGGGATGGTCCGGTCCTGCCGGGATGGTTCCCGGTGCCCAGCCCCGCGCTCTCGCGGGGTCGGCTGGGTGATTCAAAGGGGCCGGATCGGGAGTGTGCGGTCAGTACAAACGGGGTGCAAGCCCCGCGCGCAGGCTGCAAGGCAGTGGCCTGAGCGTCGGCGTGCTACGGGTGGTGCCGGGCACGATGCCGGGAGGAAAGCCGCGACGGGTGTTTCCCGTCTCGATGATGCTGCGGCCCTGGGGGCGTGGACGAAGTTGTCCACGCCCCCCGTGGTCGTTCTCTTGATTGAAGGTGCGGACGGCTGCATGGCGCCAGCCCTGGCGGGCGGGCGCTGTGCGGCAATGGTCTGATGGACCGCATGGGAGGTGTCTGCTCATGGCACACCTGTGCGGAACACGGTTTTGCTGACGCGACCACTATGGATTGAGCAACGTCAACTCTGGAAACCAGAGTGCGTGCCGTGGTGTGCGTGTCAGACTGGAGGCATGACCATGCAGAATGCGGGTCGTGGATAGGTTGATCCGTCGCGGTGCTTTCGGTGCTCAATGAGCAACCTGAAGCGCCGCGGTGGAATGAAGGTTTGTTCTGGTTGTCAGTGGGCTTGGTCGGCTGTGCCCTGCAAACAGCCGACTTTTCGCCTCTGGACTTCGGATCGCCGGAGCGTGGGGAGAGATGCGAACACAGGTTCAGCCGGGTAAAGGGGCCGTCCGTCCAATCGCGTGATCACCGGAGCGCCGATGGGGCTTGGTAGAATGGGCCGGGCGGCGACACGTGGCCGCACGCTCTGAGGAGGAGGGACGAGCGAGGAACACTTCCCTGGAGTTGAACGATGAAGATGTGGACGACGCGGCTCTGTGGCATGATGCTGTGCGGGGGACTGCTTGTGGCGGGCGTGGGCACCGCGCCGATTCAAGCGCCACAGGAGGGGAAGGCGACGTCGCTCCTGACTCTCGAAGAGGTCGGCCCCATCGTTCGATTCGAGCTGTTCCGGAACCAGGCGGCGAAGTCGTCCCTCTATGTGAGGATGGCGACCTGGCGGGTCATTGGTGCTGAAGGGCGAGAGTACGGCATGCGAATGACGATGGGTGTGTTCACCGCTGCATCGGGTGAACTGAAGGCGTTTGAGGTGACGGATGATGCGGCACGAAAGCAGATCGATGCCGACAAGACTGCCGCGATCGATCTTCAGTTCACCAAGTCGCAGGTGATGGAACTCCTGGAGGCAGTCAAGCGAGTGGATGCGGCAGAGTTCGACCCGGCGCCGGAACACGTGCTGACCCGAGTGTTGACGATGACTTATGGGGACATCCGGATCACGCGGGATGGCGTCCGTTCCCGAATCTTGTTACCAAACCGAGCAGCAGGGGGCGTGGGCGACCGCGACATCTCGCTCCCGGCTCTACGGACGGCTTTGGAGCAAGGGTTGGTTCAGTTCGCCCGGCTGGAAGAGACCAAGCCGACCGTCCGGTATTGAGCCTGTCCCCGCACCGTAACCGGAAACTTCTCGGGGCATTGTTTCGACCAGTGAATCACACTTCGGCGAGAACGCCCGCCAGTGCCAGCGATGAGCGCGCGGGGCACGTCTCCGCATTGCAATCTGGCCTCGTCCGGGCTGAGGTAGATACGTGTCTCGCCGTCGCCGTGGCCGCGGGTGCTCGTCGAAGCGTGCGTTGGCCGTTCCCGATCGTGGTGGTGTCCTTAGATCGGTGAACGTGGGGCGTCGGAGTGTGTCGTCCAGGTACTTCGGGAAAGGGAACAGCAGTTGGGTCATTCGCGGAACGGGAAGGTGATGCATCGACAATCCTTGTCAGTATGGGTGTGGACGATGTCGCGACGGAGGGAGGGCCGGAAGGCGGTGCGTTCAGCGGCAGTAGTCGGAGTGCTGGATGTCAGAACGCTCGATCCGCTCCAACCCGCCCTCCGTCGCTCGGACATCACACTCGTTATGCACGATCTGGTGGGCGTGTGCTCTTCACGGCCGAGCGTCCGAACGAACACTCGTTCGGTAGAAGGGGCGGGGGGAGGATCGAACAGTCGGTCCGGTCTGACCAGGGGGCATGTACAGGTGCGAAGCGGCGTCGGTCGCGGGATTCATCCAACAGCTTGCGGTCAGCTATGTGCGACACGGCTACTGGTTCTACGTCACGGGCGTCGTGCCTGCCGAGAAGGACCCGCGAGGCATTGACGCCAAACTGGTCCAGCTCTACGACATCGACGTGACCAAGTGGGCACGAGCCTGGCGCAAGGCGCTCGGGCAGGCGAGCATGCAGTACCTGCGGTACAACCGGTTCTTCATCCTCATGGCGACGCACGGCGAACACGCCTTCTTCGACCGGGAACGGGACGCGGTCCGGGATTGCCGCCGCGTGCCCATCAAGTTCTTCGGCTACTCCGTCAGCCATCGCGGCGGGCACCCGTGCGTCCGGATCGAACAGGCGGAGTACCTCCGGGTGAAGGCCTATTTCGAGGATCTGGCGACTCGACGCACATCTGAACAACTCGGGGCGGAGCTCGGAGCGATCGGCTGGATTCCATACGCTCCGGTTCGACGTCAACTGTTCATGCTCCTCCGGGCGGTCAACAACAAGCGTCGCGCCGCGGGACTTGGTGCGGTCAGCCATCTCTGGCTGGACTTCGAGCGACGGATTGTGGCGCCATTCGGAGTGCCGCTCGCGGCACGAGTCGAGGTTCAGCGCCGACCGGTTGCGGGCATTGCGGACCCAAGCACTGGGATGCCGGTCCCAATGACTCGGCCCGACGGTGATGCAGAGCCCGTGAGCGTTCCCGGTGTGCCCGGAATGGTGCAGGACCCGGGGACCGAGAGCTGACGACGTGTCAGATATTGATCCGTTCAATCTCGCCGACGCCGACGGTGTCGGCACGTCGGTCGTAGAGCGATGTCGTGCGGGCACTCGCGTGCCCCGCGAGTGCCTGCGCCGTTTCGAGGAGCCCTCCGTTGCTGAGATACGCGGTGATCCCGGTGGCACGGAAACTATGGCAGCACGTCGTCGCAGCGAGACCCGCGGCGACTGCCCGACGCTTGACCATCCGCAACGCATCGTTCCGAGTGAGGCCATGCACGGTCATACGGCCGTCGATGCTGAAACTGCGGAAGAGCGGCAGGTGCGGCGAAGTGTCAAGGCCGCAAGCGTGCAGGTACTGCTCCAGATGCTCCTGGAGTTTGGAGTGAGCGGGCACCTGGTGCAGGCGGCCGTTCTTCTCGTGCAGCCGGATGAACCACCTCCGGCCCTGTTGGAAGTAGTCATCGACGCGCATGCCAGTGGCGGCGCTTACCCTCGCGAATGTGTAGACCATCATCGCAATCAAGGCTCGGTCACGAAGTCCGATGGGCGCATCCGCAGGGATCGAGCGGATCAAGTGCCGAGTTTCCTCGACGGTGAGCACCGGTGTCGTGCCGCGGACCACGACGTGACGTGGGCCGCGGACCGGAGCGGCGGGATTGGCGGGTAAGCACCCGCCCGATGCAAGCCAGTCGAAGAGAGAACGGATCGCCGCGAGGGCACGCTTGACCGTTGGGGCCGAGCGGTGGCGGCCGAGTTGCTCGATGTACGCGGCAACGCACATGGGTGAGACCGCATGGAGATCGGTGACGCCCCGATCCTCGCACCACACGAAGAAGCGCCGGATGGCCCGCGAGTAGGCCTCCCGCGTGGCGGGACTTCGGACCTGCGTGGTGAAGTACTCCAGTGATCGGGATGCCGTTTCCGGGTCGGCCAAGAGAAGCGGAACCCCCGCACACTCGGGCGTGAGTGTCAAGAGGTCAAGGTCATCAAAGGTCGTCGTCGTCGATTCGCCGTCCGCCATGCTTGTTCATCCATGCACCAGAACGTCCTTTCTGTAGCACGCCGAAGGGGGTGGCGGTCAACCCCTGTTCGTCCAAACTCTGTTCTGAAAAGGTGAGAGAACCGGTGGTGCGTGTATCTCTCAACCTTTGGGGTCAACGGGCGAGTGCGAGGAGCGACGACGCGGATTGGTCAACGTCCGTGCGGTCGCCCGCGTACTGCATGCGGCCGGCGATACGGGTGAGCGCATCGACAACCGAGAAGATGGTGAACCGTCCGTTGGTGCGGGCGATCTCCAGTGCTTCCTTGGCGATCGCCCGGCCGATGCCGTGCTTGGACAGCAGCGCGAGGACATCGTCGGGCTCGGTGCCGAGCGACTCCTTCATGGCCTTGCGGATCACCTGAACGAACCCGTCGCGGCGTGCGTCACGCTTCTCCACGAGCCGGTGGATGATCCCCCGGATCTCGCGGACAGCATCATGCACGTTCGCGGTGTGCTTGCGGCTGAAGTCGATGACCTCGACCGCGTCCCACACGATGTGGTTCCGGCACACGGCCTGAAACCAAAAACTCTGCACGCCGACGGAGCGTTTCCCGACTTCGGAGTTCCACAAAAAGAACCCCGGAGCGAACGACTCTCCGTCGATGTCGGTCCACCCGCCCGGGTCGATCATGAACACGAACATGTCCATCTCGCCCGCGTACAGGCCCGAGCCGCCGGACGATTCCGGCCCTCCCGCTTCCTGCGGCGGCTGGAAGTCCGTCGCGAACTCGCGGACCAGCGAGAGCAACTCCACGTTGTGGAGCCGGGTGTAGCTGGCCGCGTGCACGGAACGAACCACCTGCTGGTTGTGCAGTACTTGGAGTGGCTTGCCGTTGTCCGGCAGCGTCTCCCGAAACACCTGCGCCGCCGTCTCGGCTGACAGGCGGTTCACGGTATCGCGGTTGACGCCGGCGAACTGGCAGAGTTGGCCGAAGCTCCAACTGTTCATCCTGAGCGAGCGGTCTTCTCCGATCGCCAGGTCGAGCCGCCCCTCGGTGGGAACGGCACGAATCTCCTGGGGCATCCGCCACAGGTCCTCCGACGACGACTTCTGCTTCTGGCAGTGCTGCCAGAGATCGTCGAACGTGCGGAAGCACTCATCCGGGGCACGCCGGAACAGTTGCGCGTGAGCGCTGGTCAGAACCTCTTTCATGGTGAACTCCTTCTTGGAAAGTGTGGGAACGGGTCACAGAGAGAAAACCTTCGGTGCACCACCGGTCTCTCGGGCGCCGCCGATGCGGACCCCGTGAGGCCGTTGTCGTCGCTTCTACCCGCACCAATCTGTGAATCTCAGGGGTGTTATGGAGGCCCGGCCGGAATGCGTCGCTTAGCCCACGGAAGGCAATCCGACGCGGGCGGCCGTCCGGTGCAGGCGGTCGGCGGGCGATACGATTCGTCCCGGTGTCGGTCTCAGCGGAGCATCGCATGGACGATCCAAGAGAAGTAGCGGGTGGCATTCTCAAAGTCGCCGGCGCATTTTGCGTGGCCGGTATCGGCGGGTACTTCTGGGGTGCGATCGTGGCGGCGACTCCATTCAGAGTGCTGGTCAAGATCGCGCGACTGGTACGCGCCTCGGCCGATTCACTCGTCCACTCGCCGGAGCTCGGTGCGAGACTTTGGAGGAGCGTGGCATTCTTGGGCATCGCCCTGAGCACGACGCTTGGGTTCTGGGTACACACGACCTTCTACCGCAGTTTTCTGAATCAGGGAAAGGCCAGCACCGCCGCGATGGCGGCGCCGCAGCCGGCCGCGCAGACATCGAACAAGCTCTTCTCAGGATTTGTACCCGAGGTGGCGTGGACTTCGCCCACCGACGGACCGACCGCTCTCGTGTGCATCCTGCTATTCATGCCCATGCTCGGGATGCATGTGGTCACGTTTCGACAGAAGTTCCGGCTGTCAACGGAGGACGAAGTGGAGAACCACTTCAGCTTCGCGGCGGTCGCGCTAGCACTCTCACTGGGCATCCATGCTGCACTGTTCTACACACCGCTCGGTGGGCTGGTCTTCCAAGGGCTCAACGCCTTGACCAACCCTGGCATGTATCTCGGCATTGTGCTAGCCGTGATCGTGATGGAGTGGGGATGGGGACTCTTGACGAAACGGACTTGATTCACGGGGCTGACGCCGAGTCCCGCTGAAGCCGTGCCCGAAGCCCCGCGATCTCGTGGCCGAGCGCCAGCATGAACGCGTTGATGATCACCACAGGCGGTGAGCCTGGATCGAACGGCCATTCGTCGGCCACGAAACTCACGAAGCTCTGATTCGTGTCGCTGAACGCCACCCGCCGCTCCGGTGGCCCGGCGGGGTAAAACGTCTTGCCCGTCTTCGCGCCGAGCGCCCGCCCCACGGGACCGAGCACGGTGCGCGCCGCCACGGCGGTGGAGTGGTCGCCGTAGTACATCCACGTCCGTCGGCCGTCTGCTTTGTGCGACGCGAACACCTCCGCGGGGCGGTGGTAGAGACTGTGCGGTCCGTGGAAATGTGTGTAGCTGTGCTCGGCGAGAGAGAGCCACCAACTGTTGGAGTCGAGCGGGTGCTGATCCATCCAAGGCTGCATGAACAGGATGGCGTGCGAACACCCAACGACAATCGCATCGCCCATTGTGGTGAATCGCGGTGATACGAGTACCCGTAGGTTGTGGCCGATACGGAACCAGCATGCGAGCTGAACTGTCGAATCGTCGCCACCGGGGGAGCGGCCGAGCGCGGTGAGCACGGATGGGATCCGCATCTGGTCCACGACCGCGAGCGCCTCCAGCGTTGAGAACAGCGCGGTGTACAGCAACGCGGATCGGCAGACACGCTCGCACAGCACTTCTGCGCGGCCGGTGGCCAGGAGCGACTCAACGTGGGGAGGCGTGTCTCCCGGTATTCGGCACAGCAACCGAAGCGTCGGGTCGTTGGTCCCGGACGTCTCGGCAATGTCCGTGCGGAGAATCATGGTCCCGCGATCAACATGCGGTGAACACGGAACCTGATGTGGAGGTTGAACGGCAAAGCGGTCCAGCAAGCGTTGGAGACCCGGCAAGCGAACGAGCAGATCGGTAGCCTGACTCACGCAAGCGCGGTCTCGTTCGACAGCGTCGGACGCCGGCCGGAACGACGGTCCGGCTGTCGAGCGAAGTCGTTCCTGGTGCTGCTGCGTGAACGCCAAGCTGGGGTTTGGCAGTTCCAACAGTCTGGCTTCGTCGTGGGTGAGGAATGACGGAGCAGCCGTGGAAGTGGGGCGCAGCCTGTCCGAGCACGCGAAGAACGCGGTCCACTCCGCGTCTCGGTCCCGGTCCCAGGTCTTCCGGAAGAGCGGCACTATTGGGTCTCCTGCCGGAACGTGCACCGGAGGATGTGCGGCGGCACTTCGGGATAGCCAAGGGCTTCAGCGGTGGTGGCGGACTGGCGCCACGGTTTGCCGGCTTTGTAGATCCACGCGTCCACCTGGTAGTTGTTGACCGGCCCGCCGGTGCGGAGCGAAGCGAAGTGATGGGCTTCGACCACGGGAATCAGCGTGGAGGAGGCACCTCGCCCGATGCTGTCGTCCCGGGTTGAGAGATTCTGTGACCGAGAGGACATCGCCCGGACGGTCTTGCCATACAGCCGCTCGGCCCACTCCACGGTGGCGGGGTCTCCCAGCGCGTGGAATATCTTGGTTTGGAGGTTACCCACAAGGCTGTCGGTCGCCGCCTTCGAGAGAGCGCCTCCGATCGCTGCGTAGTAGTTGGAGAGGTTCTGCGTGAGGTACACCGTGGCCGCGAGAGACCCACGGGCCGTCTGCTGGAAGCCCACGTCCTCTTTGGTCACAAAGTACTGCGACTCGTCGCACCACAGGAACACAGGGCGCTGCCCCGCGGCCATCATCACCTTGCCCGTGCGCCGGTCCACGGCACGCTGCCAGACGGTCTTCCACAGCGTCTGACCGAACCGCCCCACCTCCCCGAAGAGCTTCACGGGAAGATTCAGCACAACGATCCGCCCGCGGAAAGTCTCCTCGGGCGCCGCCGGACTTGTCAATGGGTCATCTTCGCCACAGAGCAACTCCTCCATCGGCGAGTGGAGCAATCCGGCGGCCTTGGAGGTGAGCGAACTGACGATGACGCTGCGGGTCCGGTCGCTCAGGGCCGGGAACTCCAGCGTCCAGTAGTCCAGGCAGCGGGAAAAATCGCTCAGCCGTCCTCCGACCAGGTGTCCGGTGCGGACCAGCTTTTCCGCCACCAGGTCGATGCACCGCCAGCACGCCGAACGCCCTGTGTTCCGCCAGCCCGAGGAGGCCGCTTCCAGGGGCGACTGCGGCGCCGAGCTGATGATGTCCATGACCGTTCTCAACCGGAGGGTCGGCGTGCCGGTCTCGGCTTCCGCTGCAAGGGTGGCCAGGTCCACCGCATGGGTGAAGAGCTGCTGGAGCGCATCGTTCCAGTAGGGCTCCGTGCCCGACACCGAACTCGACCCCGGTGACATCGCATTGATGAAGAGCGAGACGACATCGGTGGTCAGGTGTCCGCACCGGTCGAACTCGTAGGTGAGGAAGTTGAAGGCCCGGCACGTTGGGAGAGTCAGGGGCTGGCCGTCCTTGGTGTGGACAGGAGGCGAAGGGCGATCCGGCGGCTCCACCACCAGAAGTCGCTGGGCGATGTCCGCCGGGCCAAGACCGGCGCTCTCCAGGTACCCGACCCACTGCTGGAGGTCGTCGGGCTTCGCGGTCAGCACGAGTCCACCGAACCCATGCCGGACGAACGCCTCCGCGATGGTCCGCCCGCTCCCGCTGCTCTTGCCCGACCCGTTACCCCCGAACACCTGCGTCCCCTCCACGGCATCACGGATGGTCCAGAGGTTGCCGTCGAGCGCCAGGAGCGGCGTATCGAGCAAGGAGTCGAGCGAGGTGGCTGGAGTTGCGGGCGGGGGATGCATGCTCACCCCTCCCGGCGCAGCGTTCCCGGCGAGCGCTCCGTGCGAGTCGGTGCGTGCCGCGTTCGGCATGCGAGTGGGGTCGGATTGCCCTCGGTTCGTCCACGGCATCGCCACCAAACTCCTTGCGGCAAGACCACCCTTAGGGGAGGAGCCTGCTGCTCCCTTAGAGCGGCAGAACCTGCCCTCAAAAACTGCGTATGGAAGCGGGCGAAAGTCTCCCGGCTCTCCGGACATTGTTGGTACGCATCGGCCCCCAAACCGGTTGGAGGCGGAATGATACGAGTCACAGCGTGCAACTCGATTGGTCATGGCCTGAAGTACTTCAGCACGGGACTTTCTCACGAGGACCACTACCTCACCTCTCGGGGGCACTGGTTCGGTGAGGGGGCGGTCAAGCTGAACCTCCCGGAACTGGCGACCCGCCAGGACTTCGCGGCCCTCTGCCGAAACATCAAGCCGGGAACGGATACCCCCCTGACGGCCCGGACGAAGGCCAATCGCCGAGTCGGTTGGGACATCGGCTTCAGCGTCCCCAAGAGCGTTTCGCTCCTCTTTGCCCTCGGCAGCGACACGGGCATCCTCGTGGCGTATCACCGAGCGGTGATGGACACGATGGCGTGCATCGAACGCGACGCCCAAACTCGCGTCCGGCGGGACGGAGCCATGTCGGACCGGACCACCGGCAACCTGGTCTGGGCCCAGTTCACCCACACCACGGCCCGTCCCGTGGCCGGTGTGCCCGACCCACAGCTCCACTCTCACTGCTTCCTGTTCAATGCCACCCACGATGCCGTGGACGGCATCTGGAAAGCTGTCCAGATTGGCAACATCCGTCGCGACCTGCCCTACTACGAGGCGTTGTTCCTGTCGCGGCTGGCGGAGGAGATGCACGCGATTGGGTACGAGACCAGGGCCAAGGGCAAGTTCTGGGAAATCGACGGCGTGCCCGAGGAGGTCGTCAAACAGTTCTCTCGCCGTGGACAGAAGGTCGAGGACTACGCGACCCGGAACGGCATCGACAACCCGGCCCTCATCGCGGAAATCGCTGCCCGCTCGCGGGAGTCCAAACGGAGGGACCAGAGCGAGGAAGACCTTCGCCGCGAGTGGACCGAGCGAGTCAAAGACGAGCACAAGGGATTCTGGGACCGGGTCCGCGGGATGTTCCGGGACCGGCGTTCGGCCGCCGACCTCCGTCAGGCCGTGGAGCTGGTCATCGGTCGGACCTTTGAGTACGAGGCGGTCGTGCTCGAACGCAAGCTCATTGCCGATGTGCTCACAACCGCCCATGGCCGGTACGCCGAGCAAGACATCCGCGACGAGTGCGGGCGTCAAGGCATCATCGTCCGCAAGAAGGACGGCCACCCCTCTTATGTGACGACCATCGGCGTGCTCCAGGAAGAGCAAAAAATGGTGGAGCTGGCCCGGAATGCCCGTGGCCGAGTTGCCCCCCTTGCCAACCGTCCTTTCACAGAGAAGGAGACCGGCCTGAAAGGCGACCAGCTCGCCGCTCTGAACCGCCTGCTCGCAAGCAAAGACGGCGTCACGTTGCTGGACCGCCGAGAGGCCAGCATGGCGGTCGGCGTGCTGCCCAAGCTGCGGGAGTTGGTGGAACAGAACAACCTGCGGCCCGGCATCCTGCCGTTCATCGGCCTGCCGTCCATGTCGGTGCTCGCCCCCTCCCGAAACACCGCGAAGGAAGTACTCCGCAGCCGCACCTTCAAAGACGCGGTAACTGTGTCGGAGTTCCTGGGTGTCGGCAAGCAGCAGTTCAAAGCAGCGGTATCGGGCATCGTTTTTGTGGAGGATGCGGGCAAGCTGGGAACGAAGCAGGTGCGGGAACTGCTCTCCACCTGCGGGGCTATGGGCACCCGGGTCTTCCTGTCGGGCGACACACGTCAGCACCGTTCGGCATCGCGAGGCGATTGCCTCCGGGTGCTGCGTGAGCACGCGAAGATCCAACCGGCCGCGGTCCAGGCTATCCAGCGTCAATCAGGGCGGTTCAAGGAAGCTCTGGAGGACCTCGCTGCTGGACGGATGGCGACGGGATTCGACCGGCTCGCGGCGATGTCGGCGGTCAAGCCGTGCAAACCCGAGAAGGTCGCCGAAACGGCCGCGGCGGACTATGTGCAGAGCCGGAAAGCGGGGCGGAGCACGCTGGTGATTACGCCGAGGCGTGAAGAGGGTGCTGAGGTCACGCAGGAGATTCGCAAGGGGATGCGGAAACAGGGATGGCTCAAGAAAGAACGCACGTTCCCGCAGCTCAAGCGAGTCGAGGCGTCCACATTCGAACGGTCGAGGGCGGAGTTCTACAAACGTGGGCAGACGGTGCAGTTCAATCAGAACGCCATCGGATTCCGGGCCGGGTCGCGGTGGAAGGTCGTCGGGCGTGACCCCTTCCGCAACGTGGTGGTCCGGTCCGGGCTCACGTTCAAGGCGTTGCCCCTGAGCAAGCCCGAGCGGTTCAGTGTCTTTGAGTCCTCCACCATCCGCATCGCCGTCGGTGACGACATCCGCATCACGAACAACGGCCGGGCGTTCTCCATCGGCGAGGCTGTGCTCAACAACGCCTTGAGCCGCACGAAGCACCCCAGGCACGACCTGAACAACGGCAGCGTGCACCGTGTCAAGCGATTTACCAAGGACGGGGGCCTTCATCTGGAGAGCGGCCTGGTCGTTCCGAAGGACTTTGGGCATGTCGACCATGGGTACTGTTGGACGTCGGTAAAGGCCCAAGGCAAGGAGGCGGACAAAGTCATCCTGGTCCAGACGAAACGGACGGGGCGGGCCACGTCGCAAGAACAGTTCTATTCGTCCGTGTCGTGCGGGCGGGAGGACATCGCGGTGTATACGGACGATGCTGCGAAGCTGAAGACGGCGGTCTGCCGGTCCAGCAAGGGACCCTCCGCGATGGATATCGACCAGCCGCAGCGACCCGGTGATGACACTCGCACCGGGACCGAGCGGGCTCGGGCGGAGGAGCGTCGTCGCAACACCGAACACAGCCGCGAGCGTCGCGGGCCGGAGATGGAACGTGTCTGACTCCACGAACAAGAAACTCTCCGACTCCATCCTCGCCCGCATCGCGGGCGGGCACGTCGCGGCCGAGACCTCGCGTGGCGATGACGCCCGGGCGGGGCATATCGATGTTCATGCTGCGGACGGTCACCGGTACGCGTTCGAGTACGTCCGCGTGCTGTGGGTCAGGCTCGACGATGCCGCGACGCTGCATATTCACTTCGAGACCCACACCGCCACCGTTGGTGGCCGCAACCTTGAGGGGTTGTACGAACGGCTCATGCGGCGAGAGGAGCACTTGCTCAAGGGCGAGGGCGAGCGATACGACAAAGACGTTCAGGGCAAGACCATCGTGCACACGGTGCATGTGCAACAGAAGCCTGGTCCGGGACGTGTCAAGGGCGAAGAGCTTCTTCCCCGTGCCGACGATTCCGGGCCTATTGAATCCTGATGATGTAACTCGGCAGGCGACGGTGAATCGTGCGTGAGGTGGCTGGCTCGCGGGCAGGAACGCGGCGGCGGACGCCGCCGACGGCTTGGACCGATGGGCCGTCTACCCGCGAGATCCTACTTGCAGCGGAAAGGTGCTGGCGGGCGTGGGGGTGCTCTGCACAGCGAACCTTGAACGATGAACGCGGGAACCTGGGACGCTACTCACTCGGGGGCGGTTGCTGAGTCTCGGTCGTCCTGGCATCGTGAATCCACGAATGCACAAGGTCGAGACACTTGGCCAGCGGGAGAAGGTCGTCGTACCCGAAGGTGCCGCTCTCCTTCCACTGGTCTCCGTCCTTGTAGGACCGTGCGACGGTGACGTTGCAGATCGGTCCGGCGGACGTTTCGTTCCGCCAGACGACGGCCTTGATGCTTCCGAAGCGAACGACGTGGACGGGACGGTTCTTCGGCTTGGCCTGAACCTCCTGTCCGTTGGTGCTTGTACTCATATGCAGCTCCTTTCAATCAAACCCTGGTGCATAGGCCCCACGCCTCGCCAGTCACCACCGTTATGGCGAGGTTGCTGCTGCGTGTGACATGCCGGCTCGGTCGTCGTCGTCGGGGCTCACCCCGTCGGGCCCCGATGCGGCGGCCGGGCCGGCTGCACTCGGCGGGCACATGCACCGTGCCCGCCGTCGTGACCGCCCCCCCATGCCGGACGGGGAGAGTCCGAGGGGCTCCGAAAGTGAAGCCCCGGACCGCCGATGCCCCGGCGGTCCGGTTCCTTATCCCGGCGTGAGTACGGGCGTGATTTCAGGCGACAAGGTGGGCGGCGGACGTGATGCGAAGTCGGTGCCGGCGACGCACTCGGGCCCGGAATCTGTGCAGCGTGGTCCCGTTGGGAAGCGGCACACGCCGGACGGAGAGCGGGCGGTCGAAGAGTTCTTTCGGGGAGCACCCTGTCGTTGCCAACGGCTCGCAGATGACCGTGAACGGCTGACCGTACCGGTCTTCGAAGTGAGCCTTGCTGTACCCGCTGAGGTCAAGCTCCTCCCAAGTGCATGGATCGCGTTGGCCGATGGCCATCCGGATGGCGTCGCCCACATCGAGCTGGTGGAGCAGGTCGAACACCTCCGCCTCGGCTTCAACGCTGTAGAGCAGTTGCGGTTGTATTTTCATAGGCCTCCTGAGCGGGTTACAAACACGACGAGAACACATGGATGGAGCCGCCGCACGCGACGGTGAAAATGTCTCCGCCAAGTTCAAGGTCGTCGCCGATGCCCTCGTAGTCGATGCGGTAGCGGATGAAGTCGGGGAGTTCTCGAAGCTCACCCGAGTACAGGTCGTCGACGAATCCCTGTGCGTACTCCGCGACCGAGTCCCAAGCCCCGTGATAGCCGTCCGCCAAGTAGCGTGCTGCCTCCTCAACCGTCCCGAGGTGGGACACCAGTGCGGCGAACATCTCGCCATGCTCGACGATACCGCAAGCGACGGCCGAGACCGTGTCGATGCTCTCGAACTCGCCAGGCCGCCACGCACCGAATCCCTCGTGGTCATGGATGGCCCATTCTTCCGCGATGGGTTCTCTCGATTCGGCAAGCAGTGCCCGGATCTGGGCGTGCAGGTCGGCGGGCTCCTGGTCGGCGTCCATCCAGTGCCCGTGCAGGCGTCCGGCGTTGTAGTCGGCAAGCGAGGCAACGTAAATGCGTGGTCTTGTGCAGGTGGTCGTTGTCGTTGATTCGGTCGTTGTGTTGGTCGTCATACTCCTTCCGTCAAAGGGCAAAGTTCCGGAACACCGAGCCCGTTCCAGCATTGGAACCGCGGCCGCTGTCATGCTCCGAGCATGGGCCGAGACTGACATACCGATGGCGGGAAGTCAAGATGTCCCGCTGTCGACCGAACGAACGTTCGTTCGGTCGGGGTCGTTCACTCGCGATGCTCCGCACACCCGCGGGCCGCTGCTCGGCGGCGGAGCAGTCTGGTACCGAAAAGCCTCCGGCGAGGTGGCCGACCGAGATTCCTTCGGCCGATGGGCCGCGCTTCGCGGCCCATCGGGGCTTCAGTATTCATCCGGGAGCAGCACCGTGGTGGCGGAACGGTCCGCCTCGGTGATGATCCAGAACTTCACACCTTTCCGGTCCGTGTACACCGACATGATGCGAAAGCCCTCACGGAGCGAAAGTTCATTCTCCAATCGGTCTTCTTTGCAGACCTCGCCCCAGTCCCCCGAGGCGTGCCGGCGAATCGCGGTCGCTACGTCCCCCGGGTCCACCCCGCTGAGGGCTCCCGGCGTGATCACCGTCTGTCCAAGTGCAAGTTGCGTGCTGTGCCTGTTCATGCGATTTCCTCCATGAAATGCCGCCTGGGACAATCGCTTTCCCGGCGGCGTGTTGTTCTTCACAACCCGTGTGAACAACACGACGCTGGGTAAAGCGAAAGACTGCTCCGTCTGCAAGACGGAGTCCTCATGGAAAGAACATCACGCGAATCAGCGATGCCGCGGGGAGGGCACGACGCCGTCCTTGCAGGCGCCGTGCCAGTTCCTCTGGCACAAGCGTGCGACGGCGTCGTGCATGCGGCCACGACGGTGGCTGTTGAGGAGCCTCCGAGTGGTAGATCAAGGAGGGGAGTGAAGGAATGAAGTGGCCGTGCTACTTCAGTTCCGGGGCGGGGAGGAGTCGGCCGGGTGGCGGTGCAACAAGCGGCGGCATTCTGTCGCGGTCGCGTCCGGCTCGGTCAGGGTTCCGGAAATAGGCTTCAAGCGTGGGCCGGTGATTCAGGAATCGGAGGTCCTCGGTCCAATCCTGCAAATCGACCGCCGGGCTCGCCGGTTGCCCGTGGTCGGTCCATCGGGACTCCTGGAGCTTCTCTTCCTGGGGCCGGTACGTTCGAAGCACGCGGTGCTTGAGCAGCACGACGCTGGCGAACTCCTCGTGCAGGCGATGAGTCGGTTCCGCGTCACGGGGCCATGTGGCGGCGTCAAGGCGGCGGTCGCTGTCGCCGTACCACCGCTGGTCCGTCGCCCATCGGTACCAGAAGTCGAAGTCCGTAGCCGCCTTGTAGAGCTCGTCGCAAATGGGCCACGTCGTCGGGGTTTCCTTGCGGTCGTCGGCGATGTACCGACGCTCGGACATGGCGTACCGATGCCGCGTGGCGGTTGCGGTGTCGACTCCGAGTCCCGAACCCGGCAGGGCCTTGAGTCCATACCACCACGAGCCTTGACCGCTCTGCAGCTGCCATGCTGGCTTCGGGGGACCGACGACCACAGTCCGGCACGAGTCGAGCATGCACAGTGCGTGCTTGCGATTGGTCATCGCCTCATCCAGGTCACGGCCGAACTGTTCGATGGAGACAGCAAAGTCGTGCACAGGGTTGGCCCACGGCGAGAGTTTCTCCACGAGAGCGTGGTACCTCTGGTAATAGTCGACGCGATACAAACCCATGGTGTTCGGGTTGGCCTCAGCGGCTTCTATGTTGTGCTGGAGGTCCGTCGCGTCGTCGTAATCTTTCTGGAGTGAGCGGGGCAGGTCGAGCCGGGCTGCGATCCCCTCCTCGTCCTGCTTGCGGATCGCAAGCCAGCGGTCGCGAAGCGGTTCAGGGTCCCAAAGGTCCTTGGACCAGCTCAGCATCTCTTCCGCCGTCGTCGGCGGCACCACGTCGAACGAGCATCCTTCGAGCGAGTCCAGACTCGGGGACGGCTGAGTCCGGCCGGGTTTTGCCGGTTCGGGGGCAACTCGGGGAATGAGTACCAAAGGCTCGTGCACGAGCCAACGGTCAGCATTGGCAGCAACGCTCCCGAGCTGGTGCTTCGCATCCGCCACCCGCACCACCAGGTTGTTCAAGATGGCCCGTTCTTGGGCATGGCGTTTGGCAAGAGCCCTGACTTCGTCGGCTGTCGCGTGGCGGACCTTCGGCGATGGACTGTCGGGCTGAGGGGCCGTGGGCTGAGCGGCGAGCACGGTGAGCGGGGTCCAGACGAGCACGCCGAGTAGACAGGCCACCATCTGATGGAGAATCGGCGATTGTGCCATAGGTGGATTGTACCGACGGAGCCCACAAAGCCTGATGCGGCCCGGTCGTTTGCGTAGCGGAGCCGACCGTGGCACCCTGGTCGTTCGTTCTGTTTCATCATTGCGAGTATGGGTAGACGGTCTGACTCTGCGGCATGGCGTCGGTAGACCCTCGCCACGCCGCACGGTCGTACGTTCTGAAGGTTGTTTTCAGGCCGCGTCCGTCCGCGTTCCGCGGCACGCGGTTCGGTTTTGCATTCAGCAGCAGCGTTGTTCGACACCGGCCGCGTGGCCGGTGTGTTGTCCCATTCCCCTTGCCAGAGGAGTCGTCCGATGAAAGTGCTCAAGAAGCGTCCGAAGGTTCCTGTCACCGTCCGCATGCTCCCCGTGGATCGGTTGACGCCGACGCCGGACAACCGGCGGCGGCCCATCACCCAGTCCTCGGTGGAGTCGCTCGCGAAGTCCCTCGCCCGCGAGGGCGTGCTCCAGCCCATCGTCGTCCGGCCCCAGCCGGACAAAGACGGCTGGTGGGAAATCCGTGCCGGGGAGCGTCGCTGGCGGGCTGCCAAGCTCGCCGGTCTCACGCACATCCCGGCGGTCGTCCGTTCGCTCGATGATGTTTCGGCCCTGTCCGTGACCATCGCCGAGAACCTCCAGCGTCAGGACCTGCACCCGTTGGAGGAGGCCGCGACGATCCAGCAGGCCTTCGACCGCGGCTACGACGCCAAGGCGATCGCGGCCCGGCTCGGCAAGAGCGTCGTGCACATCGCCCGGCGTGCTTCCCTCACGAAGCTCTGCAAGGTCTGGCGTGACGAGGTACTCAAGCCGGACACCGAGGCGAGTCGCCTCTCGGTGGCCCACCTGGAGTTGATCGCCCGTCTCCCCGAAGAGACGCAGCAGGCTCTCGCGGAGCACAACTTCTCGACGGTGTTCGCCCGGGGCTTCCCGACGGTCGATGAACTCAAGCGGGTCATCGACGGCGGGCTCCAGTCGCTCAAGGCCATGCCATGGGCTCTGGAGGACGAGACGCTCGACCCGAAAGCGGGCTCGTGCCTCAACTGCCCGAAGCGTTCCGGGATGCACCCGGCGCTCTTCGACGCGGAGGATGCCCCGCAGGACGGGAAGGTCTCGAAGACCGACCGGTGCCTGGACCCCGTGTGCTTCGAGGGCAAGAAGGTCGCGTACCTGGAGCGGCGGGAGTCGGAGCTCCGTTCGGAGCATCCCGGCGTCCGCCTGGTGCAGGTCGGGTTCAATGGCCTGAGCCCCAAGGTCCGCGAGAAGTTCGGCGAGCGGGTGACGCAGGTGTACCAGCCCAAGTTCGTGAATCCCACCGCGAAGGGGGGCACGCCGGCGATGCAGGTCGACGGCCCGAAGGCGGGAACACTGGTGCATATCGACTTCGGCGAGAGCGTGTCCCGCAACGGCACGGCCTCGACGAAGCGGCCCACCGATGAGTCGGGCAAGCCTGTCCCGTTCACGATGGCCGAACGCAAGGCCCGGCTCCAGAAACGCCGCGATGCGTTCATGGTGAACAAGGTCGGCGAGTCGCTCCGGGGAATGACACCCGAAGCCCTCACGAAGACGGCGGCGACGCTGGGCACCCGCACGGATGCAGCGGCCAAGCGGTTCAACCCGTTGGCTCTGGTTCTCGCGTTCGGCACGTCCACACGGGCCGACCGTGAGCACGACGACGGTCCCTGGAAGCGGTACGAGGAACTCCTCGCCCGCTCCAAGGACCTCCCC
The DNA here is from genome assembly GCA_964358855.1 of uncultured Phycisphaeraceae bacterium. GTDB lineage: Bacteria > Planctomycetota > Phycisphaerae > Phycisphaerales > UBA1924 > UBA2396. The sequence continues at coordinate 43,988 of CAYHQQ010000004.1, read as the reverse complement.
GTCGTGGCTGCCCTGCATGAAGTGACCCAGGTTTGGTCACGGCGTCTGGGCGGTTCGGATACGCACCACGTGACCGAGCAGGCGGCCGACGCCCGCAAGGTCAGCGAACTCCTCGGGCTCGATGTCAACGCCATCGAGTCGGAAGCCGAGCAGGCCATCCCGACACCGAAGGCGTGGGCATCCCTCCCCGAGAGTGCCGCCAAAGCCAAGGAAGGGGAAGCGACGGCGGAGCAACCCCCTCGGAAGGCCGCCGTTCGTTCCGCGAAAGCGGCCACGGCTCTCCCCCCGAGTCGGTCAGCACGGAAGCGGGCACGGTCTCGTTGACCACCCGCGATGCGCTGCTGCCGGAGGTTCTTGTCATGGTTGACACGAACGTACGACCAGCGGCGCATTCTCCTCTGTGCCCGCCGCACCTGGACCCAGAACCGCACAAATCGGCCACCTGGGTCGAACCAGCCGAGCGGAATCGAAGTATAAATGTATGACTTTACACCATGTGTAAAGTCAGTGCTTGACACAGACGATTTGCCCGCTAGACTCGTCCATGGAAGTCCGCTTCGCCGACGCACGGCTCCAGCGGCTGGAGACCGACCCGGGCTTTGTGGCCCGGGAGTTCAGCCAGGATGTCGTGCGCAGTTTCCGGAAGAAGATGCAGTTCATCCGGGCCGCCACCGACGAACGCGACTTCTACGGGATGAAGTCCCTGCACTTCGAGAAGTTGCAGGGGGACCGATCGCACCAGCGTTCGATGCGGCTGAACAACCAATGGAGGCTCATTCTGGAGTTCGAGACAGGGCCGGGTGGGAAAGTCGTCGTGGTGATGAAGATCGAGGATTACCACTAGCAAGGAGCAGCATGAGCAAGCAGGACACCATCCCGGTTGAGGCGTTCCCGCCCGGCGAGTTCATCAAGGATGAGCTGGAGGCCCGGGGATGGGAGCAGCGTGACCTCGCGGAGATCATGGGACGCCCCGAGCGTCTGGTGAGCGAGCTCATCGCGGGCAAGCGGGCCCTGACGGCCGAGACCGCCCTCCAGTTGGGGCAGGCTTTCGGCACGGGCGCCCAGCTCTGGCTCAACCTGGAATCGGCCTACCGGCTCCATCGACTCGGCAAGCCCGACGAAACGGTTGCCCGTCGTTCACGTCTGTACTCGGCGGCCCCCATCAAGGAAATGCTCCAGCGGGGCTGGGTCGTCGAATCCGAGAACGTGACGGTGATGGAGCAGCGGGTCATGCAGTTCTTCGGGACGGACTCGCTGGACGCTCCACCGAGTTTCTACCGGGCGGCTGCCCGCAAGAGCACGTCGTACGACCACTTCTCGCCGGCCCAGACCGCGTGGCTGTTCCGTGCGAAGCGGCTGGCGGAGACGCTCAAGCCTGCGAAGTTCGATTCTGCGGGGTTCGCCGCGGGCCTTCCGAAGCTGCGTGCGTTGCTCCTGAACGCGGAGGATGTGCGACAGGTTCCCAAGGTGCTGTCCACGCTGGGTGTTCGCTGCGTGGTTGTGGAGCACCTCCCCGAGACAAAGATCGACGGGGCCTGCTTCTGGCTCGACAAGCACAGCCCGGTCGTGGCGCTCTCCGCCCGGTTTGACCGCATCGACTGCTTCTGGTTCACGCTCATGCACGAGCTTGGTCATATCCACGCGGGCGATGGCCGCGATGAGCCGCTCGAACCCGACATCGATCTCGTGGGCGGACAGGGCGAGTCGTCCCCGGCCAAATCCAAGGTGGAGGCCGCCGCCGACACGTTCGCGTCGTCGTCTCTCATCCCGGAAGCCGCGCTTCAGGACTTCATCCGCCGCGTCAAGCCTCTCTTCTCGAAGCAGAAGGTGGAAGGGTTCGCGGCAATCCAGAACGTTCATCCCGGCCTGGTGGTGGGACAACTCCAGCACCGGAAGCTGATTCCCTACGCCAACCTTCGGGCGTCGCTTGTGAAGGTGCGGTCGATGTTCCTTGAAACAGTCCTGTATGACGGCTGGGGTATGACACCCCAGGTCTGATACCAGCGGAGACTCAGCCATGGCCACAACGAAATCGACGTACAGCGAGCAGATGCAGAAGATCGTCGCTGAGTATCGCTCGGCGGGGAACTCTTGGCCGGCCACAACGCACGACATCGCCGCGTGGGCGGTGCGGACTGGCAAGTGGCACGCCCCGCGTGAGCTGGCCATCGATCGCTGCGCGGACGATCTGGCCCGGGCCATGCGGGAGGAGTTCATCACCGACCGGCAGGGCCGCCGCGTGCGGGCCAAGCACGCGGCCCGCCAGGAGGTCAACGGTGAGCAGCAGACCTTCTGGGCGGATCTCCGCACGGCGCCCCGCGAGCACATGGAAGTCGCCTTCGCGCAGCGGCGGCAGCAGGTGGTGAGCGATTGCGCCCAGTTGAAGCGGGATGTGGACAGCTACAACGAGAACTTCAACGCCGAAGAGACGATCCAGATGGTCTTCGACTTCACGATGGACCTGGCGGAACTGGAAGCGGTACGGGTCTGATCGGCTCTCAGGAATGCCGTCGCCGTCGAAATGACGCCACACTGAACGACTGCCTCCGGGGCGACAGAAAAGCCAACATGAATCAGCTTGCCGCGGCTTGGGCTGACTCCACGCGCCTGACCCATGCAGAAAGCCGGTCGATCTCTTGACCAAGCCGATCAGGAGTTGGCGAGGCTTCTCCCAACTCGGGACTGTCGCTGTGGGACCATCGGGAGCATTGGCCGTATCCCGTAGATGCATCGGTTGCGTCTGACGGGGTCAACGCGCAGACACGCCCCAGCCCACCGACTTTGACTTTGTGCGCGAATCGGCTGAGCACCGGCTTCAGAGCGGCCTCGATGGCCAGTTCCCAGCAGTCGCGGAGCTGGTTGGCGATGCCCTTCGCCGCGATGCCCCACTGGTCGTGCTGGCCCAGTTCGTGCAGACGCCGCATATTGGTCAGGTGTGTGCGAATACCCTCGATCGCGCGACTCGGAGGGAGTGCCTTGAACGGTGGTGATGGACTCGTAATTCCCACGCGGTCATCGATCCTCGCCACATACTGAAAGGTTCGTGCCGCGCTGTCCTCTCCCGCGAAGTGGTCCAGCATGAAAACAAACGGGAGATCGTGGCTGAACACGACGATCTGGCGAGTCTTGGAGACGGCGACCAGGCGTTTGGCGACATCCTCGCGATGGTTGTGGTCGAGAGAAGAGATCGGGTCATCAAAGACGATTCCCGACGGCTCATCGGCCGTGGCCAACTCCGCGAGGAAGGCCGCCAGCGCAATGCACCGGTGCTCCCCCTCACTGAAGACCTGGCCGATCTTGGCGTTCGGACTTCGGACAAGGCGAATCCCGAACTTCGGGTCCCCAATGTCCCCACCAAGCTGCTTCATCTCCGCTCGAAGGTAGCCAAGCCCGAGTTTCTGGGCCTCGTCCGCGAAGGCGTCGCGAAGTTTGTCGGTAACAAGGACCTTGGCAAGCAACGTAGCGCGGCGGGTAAGCGGCGCTGCTCGATCAGCAGACCGGTCGCTTGCAGAGCCCTGAATGAAGGCATCAAGCCCGTCTCCGCGCCCGGAATGAAAACGACACTGCCGCTCAGCCCCTTGGCGCCGTGCATGGTCAGAATGCGGATGCGTTTGGCTTGGACCTGGGCCGGGGCAGCCGCGGGTTGACCTGTTCGCTCGTTGACCGCTGACAGAATCTGGTCCTGCTCAGCCTCATCGTCCGCGGAGAGATACGCGAGGAGTTCCTCCAGAGTCATCTGTGGGGGCAACGTGCCCAGGAAAGTCTGCCACTCCACGGGCGCGGTCGCGGCCAATGCTCCAGAGTTGAATACCTGAACTCTCAACAGGGTGTCGAGGTCTGCCTGCCGTGTGGCGATCGTGTCAGTGAGACTCCACCCCGATACAGCCTGAACGACGGCAGTCGCCCGGCCAAATGCCCCAGAGCCCCGGGCCGTGAGCCATGCGGGACCTGGCTGAGCATGGAACAAACCACGGAAGTTCTGGTTGTTTGTGATGCAGCCATCGCCAATGGCTTTGGAGGTGGCAGCGCCGACACCAGTGAGCAGTTCGAGCAGGTCGCGGTAGGCCGGATAGTCCTGGTCCGTGCCGGTGATATCGCGGATCAGGCGGAGGATGGTGTAGCCCGCCCGAACACCATCCTGCTCGTCAACGAGGCTCTTCCCCCTCGGCAAAGAGAAGGGGAGTCCCCTCGCGGTCAGTTCTTGTTGGATCGGAGCCAGTTGGACTCGCCTATTGGCGATGAGGATCACGATCTCGTCTTCGCGCCCCTGCAAGCCCGCCGCACGCAGGGCTTCACACGACCCTGCGATGATCTGCGCTTCCTGCTGGACCGAACCGCACGACCACACCGCCATCGTGCCGGGCACAGGCGGCTGGGACGCGGCGTACAGCGAGACGATGTTCTTCGCTACTCGATTAGGATTGTGCTGAATGAGGCGGTCGGCCGGAGTCAGGACGGCAGGCGTGCATCGGAAGCAGTCAGTCAGAATGTGGGTGCTGGCGTTCGGGTACGGGGTCAGAAAGTTCACGATCCCGTCCGGGTTCGCGTGACGGAAGGAATAAATGCTCTGGTCATCGTCGCCAGCGACGAAGAGAACGGCGCCGTTGATCGTCAGCAGTCGAATGAACTCCTGGTCGCACGCGTTGAGGTCTTGATACTCATCGACGATCAAGTGAGCGATAGTGGGCAACTGGGCCGGGGTGAGCGCGCCCTGTTGGATCGCCTCAACGCAGCGATGGATTACCTCGCCGGGCAGCACGCAGCTGTAGAGGTGTGTCCGCGTTCCGTGAAACGACTGAAACCCGGCGATCTCCTGCGGAGTAATCTGAGCCTGAGCGATTTGGGCAGGGTTCAAGGTCTGCCACTCTGCGTCGTATGCAAGGCGAATCTCGGATGCTCGGCCTGGCTGACACCCGAGATGGGCAGCGAGTTCCGCGTCGTAGACTTGCGTCTGCTCCCAGTCGTCCAAGAGCATCGGGGTGCTCGGATACGCCGTGAGCAGATTTGCTCGACGCAAAATCCGCAATGCGAGCGAGTGCATGGTGGAGACGGGGATGTTCGCGGCTTGGGCTGCGAACGGGAATGGCGCACAGGCCGCTTGAGTGCGCTGCCGCAACTCCTTGCACGTCAGGCGGGTGAACGAAACCACGAAGATGCCGTCCGCTGCCACGCCTTGACCCAGCAAATGCACGACACGTTTCTCAATCGTCTTGGACTTGCCAGTTCCTGGGCCCGCGAGCAGCCGGACTTGTGGCGCAGGGTCGCACGCGGCAGCGGCTTGCTGCTGTTCGGCGTGCTGTTTCTGCGCCTGCGTGATCGGCATAGGGGGTCCTGAACTAGCGGGACGGGATGATGGCCTGTGCGGGAATCTCGAACATCTTGGCGACCGTGATCTCTCGCTTCGCGTGGTCGAGCCGCTCGGCCGGGTTCTGAATCAGCACAAGTTCGTTGGCGGTTTCCAGCGGGTCCCAGACCACCGCAAGCCAGTAGGTGGCCGCGAGTTGCTGTGCCTTGTACCACTCGTTCGTGGTCATCTGGATGTTGTTGCCGCGGCTGTAGCCCTTGACCTCGATTCGACGCACCTCAATCTGGCCTGTGGCGGGATCGCTGATTCGATGGGCGCGGATGTCGAAGCCCACCTTCAAGTGGCCGACGCGCTCAATCTGGTCTTTCGGGAACCCGTCCGCAATAAGTCTGGCAATCACGATGTCCTCGGCAGTTCGCTCCTTGCGGATTCGGAGGTCCACATCGTGCTCGCGCCCGAGCCGGCCCATCTGGCGCTCTACGTCGCCAGTGGGTGAGAGAACAAGAGCCGTCGCGAGATGCCGGATGGGTCCCGTCCTGGCGATTTCAAGGCGTTGGAGTCCGGCAAGCCGCTCCTTCCGCGTTCGCTCAAGGTCGTCGATGTATTTCTTGGCCTCGTCGGCGGCAAGCTTGTATTCGGGGCGGGTGCCGAGTTCACCCATCAACTCCATGTAGCGGTTCTGAGCACGGCGAATCCGGGCCTCGAAAGATTTGGTGAGGTACTCGCGGACGATGGAGGCGAAGTGCTTGCGGTCTTGGTGGCAGCGATTCCGGCGTTCGAGTTGGTAGTCGCTCTTCACGAACGCGGCCGCGTGGTCGTGGGCGACGGGTTCGATGTTCGCCGGTGGCTGCGGGTGCGATGCCAAGTCGAGCAGACAATCGGCGGGCACCATTTGCAGGACACCGGCATCATCCCGGACCGCGACGACCTCGCCGTGAAGGGGAACGTCGTGGCCGTGCGAGTCCTGCCCCTTGATGGCGATCTCGTAGAAATGGAGTCGATAAGGGCTCGCCGCGAGCGGGTCGAGAAACACCGCCTGGGAGCCGGCGACGGAGGCGAGTTGCTCATTGAGCCGTTCATCCAACGCCGCGTAGAGGGCGTGTCCCGGGCCGAGCAACACGGCGTCGATGTGCTCGTCGCGTTCGAGCACTTCCTTGTGGAAGGCAACCTTTCGATAAGCCTGTTCAGCCTTGCCGAGTTTCTTCGCGGAGTTCAACCGATCCGACCGCAGATCCGCGAGAACGTGTTCGATGCGCCAAAGCCCATCGGCCCGGGGTTCGACACGGAGACCGATTCGCTTGGCCGCCTCGATGAAGTGGGCCTCGACGTAACGGGGCATGAGACGGCGCTCTTCGACCTCAAGGTTTTGGCGCTGGAAGCCGGAAAAATCGACGTGGCTTCGGGCGAGCGCGATGCCCGTGGCCTCCTCATATTCCTTGAGTTTGTTGGGGTCAATGTTGTCGATCTGGTCCAGGTAATCGTCCAGCCGTCCGGGGTCAACCGCCGCGTCGCGGAGCATCTCCGGCAGGTTTACGTCGTTCAGGGACAAGACTTCCCCAATGACATCGAACACGCGGTTGTCGAGCGCAACCTTCATCTGCTCCAGTTTCTCTAGGAGCCTGTGGAGAATGCGGCCCTCGACGATCTGTTCGCCATCCTCGGATTCGGTCGCGACGAAGTTGAAGGCGTAGCACTCGCGAGTCTGGCCGATGCGGTGGATGCGTCCGAGCCGCTGCTCCAGCCGCGTGGGGTTCCACGGCATGTCGTAATTGATCATCAAATGGCAGAACTGGAGGTTGATGCCTTCGCCGGCTGCCTCGGTCGCCACGCAAATCTGGGTGGTAGTTCGGAACTGCTCCTGGGCTCGCTTGCGTTCGTGCGGGTTCATCTGCTCGATGGACAAGTCCGGCCACCGAGCGACAATGCTCCCTAAAATCTCGTCGTGAGCGCCAAGCAGAACGCCTAGACGCTTCCAATCGGCCTCCTGTGCGGCATCCCGGATTGCCCTAAACTCTCGGGATTCGGAGTCATTTTGGCCCCGTGGCGGAACGGCAGACGCAGCGGACTTAAAAGCATCCTGGCGATTGCCGATCTTCGCACTTCGCTGCAAGTGCCTGTGTTTCGGTGGTTTATGCCGTTGTACGCAGCGGAGCAGGAATCCGCTGCGAATGACCATCGTGACATCTTTGCGCTTTCACCGATCGCCATCTGAACATGGACCCTGGCCGACCGAGACCTGCTTCAGTGGCGTGACCGGGCCGCTCGCATCACTCTCAAACCATTGGCGATGACCACCAGCGTCGCTCCCACATCCGCCAGCACGGCCATCCACATCGTGGCCACGCCCACTACGGCGAGCACGAAGAACACCGCTTTGGCCGCCAGCGCGAAAGAGATGTTCTGCACCAAGATCGCGGAGGTGCGACGGCTGAGTGCGAGAAACTCGGGAACGCCACGAAGGTCATCCCTCATCAAGGCTACGTCAGCGGTCTCCAGTGCCGTGTCAGTTCCTGCCGCGCCCATCGCAAAGCCCACAGTCGCCTCCGCCAGCGCCGGGGCATCGTTGACGCCGTCGCCCACCATCCCCACGGCGCCGTACTTGGCGACGAGTTCTTTGATCGCTTTCAGTTTGTCCTCCGGCAGCAAACCGCCTCGGGCGTCGTCAATGCCGACCGACCGGGCGATCACCTCCGCGGTGGTTTGATTGTCGCCGCTGAGCATGATCGTCCTGACGCCTAACTCGTGAAGCTCGCGCACCGCCTGGATGCTCGTCTCGCGCGGTGTGTCCGCCACCGCGAGAATCCCCAGCGCCGTCGTTTCATCGGTCAGTACGATCGTCGTCTGCCCCTTGGCTTCCAGTTCACCAAGCACGGCCTCGACCTGCGGCGAGCAGACGCCGCGCTCATGGCCGAAGCGGTGGTTGCCGACGAAGTAGGTCTTTCCGTCGATCGACCCTGACACACCGCGGCCCGGAACCGAAGTGAAGTTCTCGACCTTGAAGAGCGGGCCGACCGCCTCGACTCTCCCGCTGTCCCATGCTGCGGACACCGCCCGGGCAACCGGATGGTCCGACCCGGCGTCAAGGCTGGCGGCAAGGCGGAGCATCTGGTCGGGCGAGAGCGAGCCGAGCGTGCGCACCTCCGTCACCTTCGGCTTCCCTTCGGTGATCGTGCCGGTCTTGTCGAGTGCTACGACCTTGATCGCTTTGCCCTGCTCCAGGTACACGCCGCCCTTAATGAGTATGCCGCGTTTGGCAGCCGCCGCAAGCCCGCTGACGATCGTTACGGGCGTGGAAATCACCAGCGCACACGGGCACCCGACCACCAGCAGCACGAGCGCCTTGTAGACCCACGGCATCCACGGCTGGTGGAAGAGCAACGGTGGTACGACGGCAACCAGCATTGCCAACCCGCACACGATCGGCGTGTAGACGCGCGCGAAGGAATCTACGAACCGCTGGGTTGGCGCACGCTGACCCTGCGCCTCCTGCACGGTCTTGATGATCCGGGCAAGGGTCGTGTCATCCTTTCCGCCGGTGGTGTTGAACTCCAAGAGCCCGTTGCCATTGATCGTGCCCGCGAAAACCGGGTCGCCCACCGTCTTTTCGACGGGGATGCTCTCGCCTGTGATCGGGGCCTGGTCCACGGCCGAAGCCCCACTCGTCACGCGACCATCGAGGGCGATGCGCGCGCCGGGCTTGACTCGCACGGTCGAACCGACGGCCACCTCTGCCGCGGCGACCTCGGCCCACGAACCGTCCGCCGCCTTCACGCTGGCTGTATCGGGCGTGAGCGTCATCAGGGAGCGCACGGCGTTGCGTGCCCGCTCCAGCGAGTATGCCTCAATCAACTCAGCAACCGCGAAAAGGAACAGGACCATCGCGGCCTCGGGCCACGCGCCAATCGCGGCCGCGCCGATCACCGCGACGGTCATCAGGAAGTTGATGTTGAGCGTGAAGGTCTTGACCGCGATGAGGCCCTTCTTGAGCACGGGCAGCCCGCCGAGAAGGATTGATACAACCGCCATCGCGATGACTGGCCAGGACCCCTCCTCTTTTGTCGCCCATGCGACAACTTCGGCGCCGAGCGCCAAGATGCCGGAAAGGCCCAGCGCGCCGAGCTGCACGCGCGTGGCAACCGGGCGTGAGTCGGAGTGGGGTTGGTCCGTCGCGGGACTGCCCGGTTCGCAGGTCTCGCACTCTCCGGCCGAAGCAGACTCAGGGCCACGCTCCGATCCTCCAGCGCGAGCACCGTCGGACCGGGGCGGGATGGGAATGGCGGGTGTCATACCCGCGCCCTTGATGACACGCGATAGCTCGACCGGGTCCGCCCCCTCGTGTGTGACGACCACGCGGCGGTTCATCACGTCGCACTCGACCGCCCTGACGCCGGGCACAGAGCCAAGCACCTTGCGCAGGACCGCCTCCTCGGCAGCGCAGTCGAGTTCATGGACGCCGATGATTGTCTGGGATGGTTCGGGCATGGGTGCTCAGGGCCGCGGGGTGCCGGGTGAGTGCGGCTCTGGGTCGTGCTTGACCTTCACCACGGAGCCCTCGGGCGGGAGTCCGGGGAAACGAACGGAATAGACGCCGTAGGAGCCGTAGCGGGTGTGCGCGCGGCGGAGCGAGCCGTGCCGCGGTGTCGGCGTACCAGTCGGCGAGACCGTGCCGGCACGATAGTTCACCTGCGCGTCGTACACGAGCGTTCCGTCGGGAGCGATGACAGTCACGTCCATATGTCCGGCGAGGTCGCGGGGCAGTCCGCGTTCGAGGCGGCCCGACACGACGAGATCGCCCTTGTCTTCGTAGACCTCGGGCGGCTTCCGCAAGGCCCGATCGACACGCGGCTCGGCCGTAACCCAGCCCGCGGCGATCAGGTCGTTGCCGCTCGCGCAGCCTCCCAGAAGGGCCGCGGCCGCGAGTAGCCGCGCGCCCGCCCAGCCGAAGATTCGAAGCGTAGTCGATCTCATTGCTGCTCCTTCCGTTCTCGGTTCCTCGCGGTGGCATCCGGCGGCTTGACCGCCTGCCTCCCGCCCGACCCTTTGCGCACTTCCTTCCGGACAGCGATGCAGGCATAGACCGCCAGCCCAGTGAACCCAAACGCCATCGCAGCAATGTCGAGCCGAATGCCAAGGTGTCCATGCCTGGCGTAATGGTCGCTGACAAACCCATAGAGCGCCACATCCGAGCCCACCGCCAGCAGGGCGAGCGGGACCAGCAGCGGGAGCGCGGACCGCCACGTGAGCGGCCGGTTTCGGCGCAGCCGGACCCGCTCGCCCTCGCTCTCGCCTTCAGCGGGCGGTCGCAGCGAAGGCGAACGCTTACTTCTTGGGCGTTTCCTTCCCATGATCGTGCCCGTCACCTTCCTTGTGGTCGTCGTGGCCCTTCGCCTTGCACTCCTTGCACTCGCCGTGAGCGACGACGCGGAGGTTCGTGCCCTCTCGCACCCACAGGTGGGCGCCCTCGCCGTCGGGCGTCACGAAGTACTGCGGCTCGCTCTTGACGGGCTGCGAAGCGCCCTGGCCCATCATGACGGCGGCGAGGGCGGTAAAACCGACGCCGGCGGCGAGGCCAAGGAACAGAGACTTGGAACGAGGGTTGGCGTGGGACATGGATGGACTCCTTTTTGGATGACACGGACGCGGACTGAGCATTCCAAATCGCCGGGCACGCGCCGGCGCGTCGGACGCTCATGGTTTGGGATCGGACTTCGAATCGGGCTTGGGGTTGGGTTCTGTCGATGGGGCCTGAGGCGGGAGCGCGGCCGGAGCGGAGACCGGGGCGACCTCCTCGGGTTTCACTTCGAGAGGCCCTGTCTCGGGCTTCTCCCACTCCTGGACCGCCGCGGCGAGTCGGCCCTCGGCATCCCGGCCGGTGAAGATTCGGTACAACGCGGGGAGGACGACCAGCGTCAGCAGCGTGCTGGAGATCAGGCCGCCGATGACGACCGTCGCAAGCGGGCGCTGCACCTCCGAGCCGGTGCCGGTGGCGATCGCCATGGGCACGAAGCCGAGCGACGCCACCATGGCGGTCATGAGCACCGGACGGATGCGCACGAGGCACCCCTTGATGATCGCCACGTCACGGCCCATCCCCTCGCGGCGGAGCTGGTTGATGAACGAGACCATCACCAGCCCGTTCAGGACCGCTACGCCCGAGAGCGCGATGAAGCCCACCGCCGCCGAGATCGAGAACGGCATGTTGCGGAACCAGAGCGCGATGATCCCGCCGGTCAGACCCAGCGGCACCGCGGCGAAGACCAGAATCGCGTACTTGACGCTCTTGAACGTGCCGAAGAGCAGCAGGAAAATCAGCAGGAAGCAGATCGGGACGACGACCGTAAGCCGTTCCTTGGCGGCGACAAGGTTCTCGTACTGCCCGCCCCACACGAGCCACTGACCCGCGGGGAGCTTGATCTCGGCCACCGCCTTCTGGGCCTCCGCTACGAACGAGCCGAGGTCGCGGCCGCGCACGTTCGACTGCACGACGATGCGCCGCTTGCCGTTCTCGCGGCTGACCTGATTGACGCCCTCGGCGATCTCCACTTTGGCCACCAGTCCCAGGGGCACGAAGCCCATTTCCGTCTGCCCCTGCAACAGGCCGGTGCCACCGTCGACGCTGGCCACCTGCACCAGCTGGGAGGGTTCTTCTCCCCCGTGCGGAAGGGGGATGGGCAAGCGTTCGAGCATGTCGATCCTGCCGCGGAGCGCATCGGGCAGGCGCACCACCAGGTCGAACCGGCGGTCGCCCTCGAAGACCAGCCCCGCCTCGCGGCCGCCCATCGCCACCGCGACGACTTCTTGCACGTCCGACACGTTCAGGCCGTACCTGGCCAGCACAGCCCGGTCGGGCTCGATGGTCATGACGGGCAGCCCCTCGGTCTGCTCCATCTTCGCATCGGCGGCGCCGGGCACGGATTGGATCGCGGCAAGCACCTGCTGAGCGGTCTTGCCCATCGACTCGAAGTCGTCGCCGTAAACCTTGACCGCGACGTCACCGCGGACGCCCGAGATCAACTCGTTGAAGCGCATCTGGATGGGCTGGGTGAACTCGTAGTTGTTGCCGGGCACGGTCGCGACGGTCAGTTCAATCAGTTTGATGAGCTTGCCCTTGTGCCCCTCGATCTTGGGGCCTTCGTGGGCGTGTCCCTCGCCGCCCTCGCCTGCGTGTTCGTCGTGCGAATCGCCGTGCGCGGCGAGCTTCTCCATCGCTTCGGTCTTCTCGGCGATTAGCCGGTCGAGTTCCGCCTCGCTCCGCCACTGGTCCTTGGGCTTGAAGATGATGAAGGTGTCGGAGACGTTGGGCGGCATGGGGTCGGTCGCCATCTCCGCCGTGCCGGTCTTGGAGTAGGTGAAGGCCACCTCGGGGATTCCCGCAACTGCTTTCTCGACTTCGTACTGCATCGCCTGCGATTGCGTGATGCCGGTCGACGGGATGCGCATCGCGTGCATCGCCAGGTCCTTCTCGTCGAGCGTCGGCACGAACTCCTGACCCAGGCGGGTGAACAGGACAGCCGAGCCCACGAACGCCAGCACCGCGGCGGCGACCACCGCCCAGCGGAGTCTGACCGACCACCGCAGCACCGGCTCGTAGGCGGCCTTGGCCCAGCGGATCAGGAACATGTCCTTCTCGGTGACCTTGCCGCGGATCAGGATGGCGACCATCGCGGGGATGAAGGTCAGCGAGAGGATGAACGCCGCGACGAGCGCGAAGATGACCGTCAGGGCCATCGGGTGGAACATCTTGCCTTCGACGCCCGAGAGCGCGAGGATGGGGAAGTAGACCGTGACGATGATCGCCTGGCCGTAGACCGAGGGCTGGATCATCTCCTTGGACGCGACCATCACCTCGTGCAGGCGTTCCTGGAGCGTGAGCAATCGTCCCTTGTGATGCTGCGCCTCGCCCAGCCGCCGCAGGCAGTTCTCCACGATGATGACCGCCCCGTCCACGATCAGGCCGAAGTCGATGGCCCCCAGCGACATCAGGTTGCCGCTCACCTTGCCCTGCACCATGCCGGTGGCGGTCATGAGCATCGCCAGCGGGATCGCCGAAGCGCAGATGAGCGCGGCCCGCCAGTTCCCGAGCAGCAGCAGCAGCACCACGATCACGAGGATCGCGCCCTCCAAGAGGTTCTTCTGCACCGTCGCGATGGTCGCGTCCACGAGTTTGGTGCGGTTCAGGACGGTCTTGGCCTTGATTCCTTCCGGCAGCGACCGCTGGATCACGGTCATCTTCGCGTCCACTTCGGCGGCGACGGTCCGGCTGTTGGCGCCCAGGAGCATGATGGCGGTGGCGACCACCACGTCCTCCCCGTTCTCACTCGCCGAGCCGGTGCGGAGTTCGCGCCCGATGCCCACGCCGCCGGTGCCCACCACGTCGCGCACGTAGATCGGCACGCCGTTGCGGCTCCCGATGACGATGGTCTCGATCTCTTCGATGGTCTGGATGCGCCCCGTGGCCCGCACCAGGTACGACTCGCCCTTGTGCTCGACGTAGCCCGCGCCGGTCGAGACGTTGTTCTTCTCCATCGCGTCGATCACGTCGTGGAACGTCAGCCCGTAGGAGACGAGCTTCATGGGGTCGGGCTGGACGTGGTACTGCTTGACGTACCCGCCGATGGCCTCCACGCCCGCGACGTTCCGGACCCCCTTGAGCTGGGGCCGGATGATCCAGTCCTGCACCTCGCGCAGGTAGGAGGCGAGCTCGACCTCGGTCTTGAGCCGCTGGCCTTCCGCGGTCAGGTACGAGCCATCCGACTGCCAGCCCGGTTTGCCGTCAACGACCGTTGCGCCCTTGCCGTGCGGGTGCTCGTACTCGACGGTGTACATGTAGATCTCGCCCAGGCCCGTGGCGATCGGGCCCATGACGGGATCGACGCCGGGCGGGAGCGATTCCTTGGCCTCGCCCAGGCGCTCGCCCACCTGTTGGCGGGCGAAGTAGATGTTTACATCGTCCTCGAAGACCGCCGTGACCTGCGCGAACCCGTTGCGTGAGAGCGAGCGCGTTGATTGCAACCCCGGGATGCCCGCCAGCGCGTTCTCGATCGTGAACGAGACCTGCTTCTCAACCTCGAAGGGCGAGAGGGAGGGCGCGACGGCGTTGATCTGCACCTGGTTGTTGGTGATGTCGGGGACGGCGTCGATGGGGAGCTGTTTCAGTTTGTAGACGCCCACCGCCGCGACGACGGCCGTGACGATCACGATGAACCAGCGGTTCTTGATGGAGAAATGGAGCAGTGCTTCAAGCATGGGTGTTTCCTCTGCGGCGTCGGGGCGTGGGGTTCAGTGCTCGTGTGCCGCGGAGCCCTTGCCGAGCTCTGCCTTGAGGATGAACGTGCCGGCGATGACGAACTGCTCGCCTTCGACAAGGCCGCTGGTAACGGGAACAAGCCCGCCCACGGGCTTGCCGAGCGTGATGGCGCGCTTGGCGAAGGTGTTGGGTTCGTTGGGGACGGGGACGAAGACCGCCGGGCCACCCTCGACCGTCTGGATGGCCTCATCGGGCACGGCGACCACGGGGGCGGGGTCCTGCCCGTCGGGGGCAGTCAGGACAATCTCCGCTTGCGCGAACATGCCGGGCTTGAGCGCCAGCTCCGCGACCGGCACCTCGATCCGCACCTGGGCCGTGCGCGTTGTCGGGTCGACCAGCGGGGCGATGAACGCCACGGTGCCCTCGAACTTGCGTACCCCTTCGCCGGTCGCCGAGCCGACCGTGACCCACGCTTTGGCGCCGGTGGCGATGCCCATGAGCTTGGCCTCCGGCACATCCGCGAGCACCCAGAGCGTCCGGGTGTCGGCGAGCACCATCAGCGAGTCGCGGTCGGGGTTGACGATCTCGCCCAGCGTGACCTCGCGCTGCACGACCATGCCGTCGATGGCCGCCTTGATGGCGTAGCGCGGCGCGATCTCGCCGGACGACTCCAGGGTCACGACCTCGCTCTGCTTCATGCCAAGAAGGTGGAGGCGGTTCTCCGAGGCCATCGCGGCGGACTCGGCCGCCTTCACGGCTGCGATCGCCACTTTGTACTCGGCCTCGCGCCGCTGTACCTCGGTGAGCGAGATGCCCTGCGACTGCTCGAAGAGCCCCTTCGCCCGCTCCCAGGCGACCTTGGCAAGGTCGACGGCCGGCCCGGCGGTCTGGACCGCCGTCTTCTTCTGGAGGAAGTCCGCCTGGGCCTCGCCAAGCTCTGGGCTCTCGACGATCAGGAGTTCCTGTCCGGCCTTGACCACGTCGCCCAGCCTGACCTTCACCTCTACCGCGCGTCCACGCAGCGGAGAGCCGACGTGCGCCATCGCCTCGGTGTTGAACGCCACGCGGGCAGGAGTGACCACCGTGGGCTTGAGCACCCACAGCTGCGCGGCCTCGACCTTCACGCCGTACCGCTCGATGGCGTCGGCAGCGAGCTTCACCTCGTCGGTGTGCTCTTCTTCAGTGGCGCCGTGGTCATGCCCGGCGTGCTCGTCCGCCTTCGCGGTCTGCTTGCTCGGGGGTGCGTGGTCGTGGCCGTCACCCTCGGTGTGCTTCTTGCACCCGGCAAGTACGCACAGGGCCAGGAGCGACAGGACGGCGCTCCCGGTGCTAAGCCAGTGAATCGGATGTGGTTGCTTCAGACGGGGTGTGTTCATGGTGTCTACCTCAACGCCGGCACGGGCCCGGCGGTGCGTGTCTCAGGGGTTGCGGTGAGCGGACGAAACGGGTTGACGTGCTGCGTCGGTCGCTGCGGGCGGCGGGATGGGCGGTGTGGGTGAGTGCGCCATCGACGCCGCGACTCCCGGGCCGCCCACGGCCCGCTGGAGGCGAACGAGCGCGCTGGCGGCCTGACGTTCCACCTCGATGGATTGCGCTTGGGCTACGCGCAGATCCTGCTCCGCGAGGAAGAGCGGCGTCACGTCCGTCTGTCCGGCTCGGTAAGCATCCTCGGCCAGTTGCCGACGCTGCTGCTGCAGGGGGATAAGCTCGTTCTGGATTCGAGAGAGGTTCGACTTGCTCGCGGCCAGCGTTTGGAACGCAACGCGGACCTCCTCGACGATCTTCCGCCGGGCGAGCGTCAGATCGTGACGGGCTTCAATCTGCTCCGCCGTCACCCGGGCGCGGCGGGCCTGGCCCATGTCGAACACGGGGATGGGCGTCGAGACCGATGGCCCGACAGCCCAGTCATCATCACGAGTGGCGTCGACCCCGACGCTCGCGCCCTCCCACGGCAGCAGACTCACCAGCGCTTCGTCGTCCCCAAGGGCCTTGAGGCGCCACGCGATCGCTTGGACCTCGGGCCGATGTTGCAGCCCCGCGTCGACCCATGACGCCTCGGGTTGATCGCCGATCGATGGCGACGTCCACGCGTCGAGAGTCCAGGTCGCGGCCGCGGAGGGCTCGCCGATCAGACGGGCGAGCCTCAGGCGTTCCTCGCGCTCCGTGAGCCGGACGCCATCGATTTCGACCAGCAGTTCCACACGCTGCGCGTTCAGCGTCGCCACGTCCGCCCGGGTGCCTTCTCCGGCATCGAGGCGGGACTTGGCGGTCGCAACCAGCCTTTCGATCAGGGAAAGCCGCTCCTGGAGCAGAGGAACGAGCGCCGCCGATGCCTGGACGGCCGTGTATCGCTCCTGCACTTCGCTTGTCACGTCCAGTGCCGCCGTGACCGCGTCGGCAGCGACTTGCCGCAGGCGGTTGTCCGCCGCGCCGGCCCGCCGAGGGATCTGGAGTGCCTGGACGAAGTCTTGGGCAAGCGACGCCTCGATCTGCGGCTCGCCCGGGCCCCAGCGGAGGACGACGTTCAGCACCGGGTTCGGGAGCAGTCGCGCCTGATCCGAATCGGCGACGGCGATGCGGATGCGGGCCATCGCTGCTTGGAGCCCGGGGTCCGTGGTCACCGCGCGACGCACGGCTTCGGAGAGCGTCAGCGTTGCTCCCGACCCGCCCGGTTCGTCTACTGGGCCGCCCTCAGGTCCAACCGCACGAAAAGTCACGGGTTCACCGAGGCCGACCGCCTCCGCAATCGCCCGCTCAGAGGTCGATGCGGCGTCTGGCGGAGCTTGGCACCCAGCCAGAGCAATCGCCATCGTTCCCGCGGCCAACAGGCCGAAACGCCCGCAACGAGGGGTCTCGCCCATGGCGATGGCGCGTTGACCGAACCGGCCTGTTCGTCGCTGATTCATAGAGGGATTCCTGGTCAGCCGCCGGCCGCCACGCGTGGTTGGCGGGCGATCGGCTGCAAGTCGTCTGATTTGGAAGAGGGGACGCTGCGGTGACCTCACGGGCGGGACCGCGTTGGAGTGATGTCGCCGCGCACCGATGGTTCAACGCACCAGCAAGCCGTTGGCAAGAGCGTGCCAATGGCATGAGGTCGCGCGACTCGGCGAGCGTCGATCTGTCAGCTAGACCACGAGAATGACGGTGCGCAGCCGCGCGGTCGTGTCCGGCGGCTTCTCGTTCGCCCGCGGCACGAAATGCACACGGGGCTTCGGCGTGTCGAACACCGCGACGTGATAAGCGATGGCGGCGGCCATCGCGGTCAGCTCTGGCAACTCAATCGCACGCGCCTTCGCGGCCATCTTCGCCGCCGCGTGCGTATCGCTTACAGGCGTGTCCTTGCAGGGATGCGGGGCGTGGTCGTCCGTCGTTTGGGCGTCAGCATCATCGACGGGAACGTCGACTTGATCGCACGCGTCCACGCAAGAGCCGTCGCTCGTCCGCTCGCACGCGAACTCTAACCGGCTGCCCGTCCCATCCTCGCACCGAACGAGGAAAGATGCTGATACCGCCTGCCCCAGCCCGAAGGCGAGGAGACAAAGGACTGCAATCGAGCGTTGAACGAGGTTGCGTCGCATTGAGTGGGCAGAGAGTATACCCATAGCGGGCGGGAATGGTTCGTGCCGAAACTCCGGATTGACTCGTCCGGAATATCGCCGGTCAGGTGGATGGAACGGGGTCCGTTGCCCGGCTCAACGACTCTGGCGGCCTATCGGTGACGACAGTTCCAGGTGAGTGATGCTCCGTGATACTTCCGGGAATGGCGGCTTTGGCTCGCGCCAGGCGGGTGGTGAGGTCACGCCCCCCCAGTAACGAGTACAGGGCAGGGAGCACAAAGAGGGTCAAGAGGTTGTCCGTGACGATCCCGGCGATCACGACCGTCGCCAAGGGGCGTTGCACCTCGGCGCCAACCCCGGTGTTGAGAGCCATCGGCACGAAACCCAAAGCGGCGACCAGGGCGGTCATCAGGATGGGCCGAAGGCGGATGAGCCGCGTTTGCTCGATGGCCTCGTTGACACTCATGCCGTGGGCGATGCGCTGGCGGATCGTCGATACGAGCACCAATCCGGTGAGCATCGACACGCCCGACACCGCGATGAACCCCACCGCCGCCGACACGGTGAAGTCGAGGCCCCGCAGCATCAGGGCGAGCACTCCGCCGAGGGCGGCGAAGGGCACGCCGGTCAGCACGATCGCGGCGTCGCGCCAGCTTCCCACACTGAAGTAGAGCAGGAGCGCGATCGAAGCGATCACGATCGGGACGATGACGTAGAGGCGTCGCGTGGCCCGTTCGTAGTGCTCGAACTGGCCTCCGAAGGTGGCGTAGTAGCCGGTTGGCATTTTCACATCCTGCGCGATGCGTGCCCGGGCCTCGGCGACGAAGCCACCAAGGTCGCGGCCTCTGACGTTCATCTGCACGACCACGCGCCGTTTTCCCCAGTCGCGATTCACGACTGTCGGGCCTTCCGTGGGCGAGATTCGGGCCAGGCGTGCCAGAGGTATGCGCTCGCCCGCGGCGGTAGGCACGAGCAAGTCGCCGATCGCGTCCGGGTCATTCCGAAACCGATCGGGAAGTTCCAACGTGAGGTCGAAACGGCGCTCGCCGTCGCGGACCTGCCCGACCTTGATCTCACCGAGGGCCTGGACGATCTCGAGCACATGCTGAGCGGGTATTCCATACCGGGCGATGGCGTCCTGATCCACCCGAATCTGCAGCACGGGGGACCCGGTCACCTGCTCGGCTGACACATCCTCGGCCCCCGGAATTGACTCGACGATGCCTTGCACCTGTCCCGCCAGCGTTTGCAGTTGGTCAAGATTGTCGCCAAACACTAGAACGCCGACGTCGGATCGGATGCCTGCGATCATCTCGTTCATCCGCATCTCGATGGGCTGCATCATGCTGGAACGGACGCCCGGGAGCACCCCCAGCGCCTCGGACACTCGTTCGGAGAGTTCCGCCTGGGTCTTGGCTTTGGTCCAGCCCTTTCGTGCCTTCAGCGTGATGAACACGTCGTTCTGTTCAATCCCCATCGGGTCGGTGGCCACCGCCGCGGTGCCAAAGCGTGTCCAGATGTGCTCGATTTCGTCGGGGAACTTCTCCAGAACGTAGCGCTCGATGCGCGTGTTGTAGTCCGCGGACTGGTCGATAGACACCCCTGAGAGGCGGACGATGTTGCTCACGATCGCCTCCTCATAGAGGCGCGGGATAAAAGCGGTTCCGAGGCGGGTCGCCAGCACGACCCCGCCGGCCACGATGAGCACGCCGAATGTCACGGTGGTCCACCGGAATCGAAGCGCGGCATGCACGAAGGGCCTATACACCCACTGCACGCCCCGCACCAACCAGTTCTCCTTCTCCTTGATGCGGCGGCCCAGAACGAAGCTGCACAGGACCGGCGTGAGGGTGAGTGAAAAGATCAGCGAGCTCAGAAGGGCAAAGACGACGGTCAAGGCCATCGGCCGGAAGAGCTTCCCTTCGACACCCTCCAGGAGGAGGATGGGCAGGAACACGATCATGATGATGAGCTCGCCGAACATGGTCGGCTTGCGCACCTCGACAGCCGCGTCGCGCACAATATCGATCAGTGGTGTCTTCCCTCCGTGTTCGTTGTCGTGGCCGATCCGCCGCACGCTGTTTTCGACAATGATGACCGAACTGTCTACCACGAGCCCGAAGTCGATGGCGCCCAAGCTCAGCAGGCTCGCGGCGATCCCGAACTGCATCATCAGGCTGAAGGAGAAGAGCATGGCCAGAGGGATCGCGACCGCCACGATCAGCCCGGCCCGAAGATTGCCCAGGAAGACAAAGAGCACGGCGATGACAAACAACGCGCCGATGAGCAGGTTTTCCTGCACGGTGTGGATCACGTGATCCACGAGGTCGGTGCGGCGATAGACCACCTGGACATCCACGTTCGACGGGAGCGACGACCGCACCTCTCTGAGGCGGTCGTCCAACCGGCGCGTGATCTCGTGGCTGTTCTCGCCCATGAGCATGAAGCCCAGGCCCAGCACTGCTTCGCCCTTGCCCCCCGCCGTCACGGCCCCGCGGCGGATCGCGTGGCCTTCGCGTACATCCGCCACGTCGCGTACACGGATCGGCGTCCCGCCTTCGGCCTTGATCACGGCGTTGGCGACCTGTTCGATGTTGGCGGTGAGCGCCACGCCGTGGACGAGCATCGATTCACCTCCCCGGGTGACCTGCCCTCCGCCGACGCTCGCGTTGTTCTTCGCTAGGGCCTCGGTCACTTCGTCGATGGTCAGCCCGTACTTGATGAGCCGCGAGGGCTCAACAATGACCTCGAACTGTTTGACCATGCCGCCCCAGGTGTTGACCTCAGCGACTCCGCGAACCTGCCGGAGTTGGGGCGCGATGATCCAGTCCTGAGCTGTGGTCAGTTCGGTCAGGGACGCCGGCGACTCGCCCTTGCCGACAACGAGGTAGTGGAAGACCTCTCCGAGGCCGGTCGCCACGGGCCCCATTTCTGGCCGCTCGATGCCCTCTGGGAGTTCTACCGTCCCAAGTCTCTCATTGATGAGTTGACGCGCGAAGTAGATGTCCGTTCCGTCCTCGAACGTCACGGTGACCTGCGAGAGTCCAAACTTCGAGACGGAACGTACACCATCAAGGCGCGGGAGCCCCGAGATCGCGACCTCCACCGGCTGCGTGATCTGCCGCTCGATTTCCTCAGGGGAGAGCGCTGGGGCGACGGTGTTGACTTGGACCTGAACAGGCGTGGTGTCGGGGAAGGCGTCGATGGGCAGTTGCGAGAGCGAATGAACGCCCCACGCGATGAAGACAAACGTCCCCAACAGCACGAGAAAGCGGTTGCGCAGTGACCAGCCGATGATCCAGTTCAGCATGAGCGGGCTCCAGAGGCTCCGAGGGTGATCGCGGAGTCACTTCTTCAGATGGTCGACCTCGCAGCACCCTGCGCCAACCGCGTTCTTGAGGATCTCGTTCTTGAGGATGTAGCTGCCCCGGGTGACGATGGTGTCGCCGGGGCTGAGACCGCCACTCACCTCATAGCGGTCGCCCGCGTCATAGGCCAGAACCAGTCGCGCCGGTTTGAAGGTGGTGCCCGCGGCGTCGGACCTTACGAAGGCGATGTTGCAGCATCCTTCCCACTGCACCGCCTCTTTGGGAACGGTGATCGCTTGACGGCTTTCCCCGGCGTTGATGCGGGCGCGACCAAACATGTTGGCCCTAAGGAGCCCCGCGCCGTTGTCGAGTTCCACCCGCGCCTTGAGGGTGCGTGTCTTGGGGTCGACCTGCGTGCTAATCCACGTCAAGCGTCCTGTGAAGGACTTCCCGAGCAGTCCATCCACGCTGACCGCGGCTTGCTGTCCGATCTTGACGACCGCGAGATCGGCCTCGGCCAGGTCCACCAGCGCCCACATGGTGCCCGTGTCGGCGACGGCCAGCAGCGGCTTGCCGGGTTCGACCACTTCCCCCATGACCGCGCCCCGCTCGACAACCATGCCATCGAACGGCGCGACGAGTTCGAGGAGAGAACTGGTGTCGCCGTCATGCTCAACGCTTGCGATGTGCTCCTTCGAGAGCCCCAGGTTGCGGAGGCGCTGGCGGGCGCGATTGACCGCGATGCGGCTCTCGGCCGCCCTGGTTTCCGCTTCCAGCGCCTCACGCTCGATGCCGACGCCCTTCTCGACCAACGCCCGTTCACGCGTCGCGTTGGTTTCCCACAGTTTGGCGGTTTCCAGAGCCTGCAGGAGGTCGCTCTTGGCCGTCCCGAGGTCCGTGGAATCGACGACCGCTAGCACGTCGCCCTTCTTGACGGCCTCGCCGAGGTCTTTTTTCATCTCCGCAACCACGCCGCCGGCGCGTGACGAGAGCCGGGCGTAGCGGTTCGCGTTGTAGGCCAGTTCGGCATTGCGTTCGACCGTGCGAACGATCGGCGCGGCCTGAACCTGAACGAACTCGAATCCGACGGCACGAACAACCTCGGGCGTAAGCAGCGTGACCACTGTGCTCGACGTCGAGCAGGTTACCGAAGGCTCTTGCTGCCAGCGGAGTTCCGCGCCGGCGGATTGAGCGCGAGCCGTCGCCGCCTTGGTGTCGCTCGGATTGCAGATCGCGCACTGCGACTCGGGGGTGTCGTGTTCCTTGCACCAGTCGCCGGCCGCGACAAACGCCGTCTTGAGGAACGGCCTGCACTTCACGCACACCGCCTCAGGAACGCCGTGCTCTTTGCACATGCCCAGGCGGTCGATGCGGGTCGGGTCACAGAAGGGGCACTTCGCCGCCTCGATGCCGTGCGGGCACGGCGAGGCGACCTGCGGGGCTTGGACCGGTTGTGGCTGCGCCCACGCCGAGCCGATGGGGATGCTCACTTCGGCGATACCCGCCGCCGCGAGAACGAGAATGGTGAGAGTGATCTTCATGGCGAGTGTCCTTATCCCTTGCCCTTAGGCTTGTTCTTGAGGTCCGGGTTGCACTCGACGCACTGAGATTCTGGGGTGCTGTGCTCCTTGCACCAGTCGCCCTTGGCCTTGAACGCGGCCTCCAAGTACGGGCGGCACTTGACGCAGAGCGCTTCGGCGATGTCGTGCTCCTTGCAGAATCCGTCGCTTTCGATCAGCGAGGGCGTGCAGAAGGGGCACTTGGCCTTGGCAATGGTGTGCTCGCACTGACCGGCCTGGGCGGGCGTGCTCGCTGAGGTCGGGGTCGTCGTGCCGTGCTCACCGGGCTTGATCTTGTCCTTGAGCTCCGGGTGGCACTGGATGCACTGCGACTCCGGCACCTCGTGTTCCTTGCACCAGTCGCCCTTGGCACGGAAGGCCGCCTTGAGGTAGGGCCGGCACTGGACGCAGAGCGCCTCCGCGAAGCCGTGCTCGCCGCAGAATCCTTCGGACTCGACGAGGCCGGGATTGCAGAACGGACATTTCTCCTGCTTGATCTCGTGCGGGCAGCGGCCCGAGGCGTCCGGCTTCGCAGCGGTCTGGGTCGTTCCGCTCTTGCCGCCGCCATCGGCGGACTTTTTCTCGCATGCCGAGACCAGCCCGACGGCCGCAACGAGAGCTCCGATGATCCACAACTTCATGCTCATGGTCTGACCTCCGCGCCCTGAGGGCGCTCTTGAATGGGGGATGGAATCTTGTCCGGAGCCGTTTCGGGGGCTCCGACTTGGGAACTCAGCCCGTCCGGGCCGACGATCTGGATGACTTTGGCTCGGGCCGCTGCGACCGCGCTCGCAAGCTCGGTCTGGGTGACACGAGCCTCGGTCAGTGTTCGCTGCGCATCGAGCAGGTCGAGGAACGATGACCGCCCGCCGCGGTATCCCTCCGAGGTTTGGTCGAAAGATCGCTGCGCGTCGGGCACGATCTTGTCGCGGAAGGTGTCGAGTTGGGACTTGGCAGCCTCGAACTCTCCGGCCGCGACGGCCAGCCGGCGCAGCAGGTCGTTCTCGATGCCGGCGCGCTCCTGCCTTGCCCGCATGAGCTCGAATCGGGCCGAGAGGCCGTCGCCTTCACGGGCATCCCAGAGTGGAACGGTCATGCCGACCCCCACATCGACAACACCGCTCTGGATCTCACCGTTGTAGCCGACGCCGACACGGACATCTAGGTCGGGGGTCGTTTCCGCCTTGACTTGGCGGAGTCGCGCCTCCGCCGCTTCGATCTCTCGGTCCGCGACGGCCAGCGACGGGTGCGTGGTTCGTACTGCCGCCTCCAAGCGCTTGATATCGAAGCCCTCCGGGGTAAGCGAAACCGAGCCATCCAGTCGAGACGGATCGATGGTGACTTCGCCCACGAGGAGGCCCAGCCCCTTTGCGGTGGCGAGGCTCTCCTGCCTCAACCTGCCAAGGGCGGCGTCGATCCGGTAGAGCTCGACCCGCGGGCGGATCACATCGGTCTCGGGCACGGCCCTCGCCTCAAACCTCACTTGCGCCGCACTCAAGGTCTTGTTGACAAGCTCACGCAACTCCGAATAGAGCCGCTCCTGGTCGCGCGCGGCGATGAGCTGCGAGTACAGGACGGCGATGTCGCCGAAGAGAACGCGCCTACGGGCCTCGACCGCCGCGAGTCGCGCCGACTGTTCCGCCTCGGCCGCGTTCATCGCGGCCTGCCGTCGATCTCCAAGAATGATCGGTTGGGTAAGGCCGACCGTTGTCTTGGTGTCCGATGTGCCGGTTCGCCAAGAGATATCCTCCGATGACACGTCCACGCGGGGGTTTGGATACAGCGAGGCCTGCCACGCTTTTCCGGCGGCGATCCCTACCCCGCTCCGCGCGGCGGCGAGGTCGGGATTCCTGGCCTCGGCGACCAGCAGGAGGTCCGCCAACGTGATAGGACCGGAGGGCGCGAGGGCCGCGATCGGGTCAGTGCCCACCGCGTGGCCCGCGTGATCGGCGATCGGGATGCGGTCGCGCTCGAGGCCTTCGATGATCCGGCGGCCAGAGAGGGGGCTATCGCTCGCGCAGCCGGTGATTCCGGCTGTGATCATCAGCGTTGTCACGGCAAGTGCTGCCCGCGATGGGCGTGCCTGGCGAGGCATGAATAATGCTCCAACTGGTTTCCACGCAGTGCGGGCTGTGAATCCGCTCCGATACGGATGCTGCCACGCAACGACATCGCGGCCGCATATCAAACGCGGCAGCGGTACGGTGTGGAATCAGTGGAGCTAGACCGTGAGGACCGTCCAGCGCGCGAGCGGCGTGAGCAGCCGTGGCGGTGAGCCGTCCCACCACATTGGTCCAGCTCTCGCCCAGCAGGTTAGGTCCTGAATCCCAAAGCGATGCTGGTCAGCCAGGAATACCGGTACCGGCAACACATGATCGAACAGCTGGCTGGCGGCCACATCAATGCGCACTGGCGCCGAGACGAAGGCGGTCATTCCGCCCATCAAGGGTACATCGATACAGCCGCAATCCGCCGGATCATGCACAGCCGGACCAGATAGGCATTCGGCCGACTCGCCCTCGTGGTGCTCGTCAGCGCAGCAATCACGCACGCCGGGGACGCACGGTTCGCTGATGGTCCAGCCCGCACTCCCCTCGCGATCGCAGCCGATGCACAGCCCGTGTCCGAAGGGCACGCCGACACAGGCGCTCTGCAGCACAAAGCCCGCGAACGCGAGCCACACGAGCAAGGGATGGACCAGGCGAGTCACCATGCGGTGTCCGAAGGGTAGCAGGACGAAGAGCCGTTAGCCCAATGAGGCGTTATCGGCGAAATCCGCCGCTAGAATGAGAACGTCCCCGTTCCGCCCCCGCTCGGGCTCGGCCCGCTCATGCAGCCCGAGCCGCCACTGCTTGCCCCCGATAATGCACCGGATGAAGCGACGGACGATGCGCCGCTGCTCATCCCACCGGGACCACCGCCGCCCGATGAACTCGCGCCGCTGCTCCCCGAATCTGACGACGACCCAGAGTTGTCTAACCCTGTCAACACAACGGCTTGTGGTGAGGTCACCGAGCAACAATGGTGACGATGGCCTCTCGCATTTCTCTTCGCATTGATGGCCAAGCGGCGATGACCTTGCCCAGGTCCAGGTCAACGACGCCGAGCAGGACGCCGAGACGCCCCCAGTCCTTCGTCCTGACAGCCTCCAGGATCGCCGTATCTCCCGTAGAATCAGCCTCTTCGGGCCCGTGGCGGAACGGCAGACGCAGCGGACTTAAAACGATCCGGATTGGCGGCACTCCGCTGCAAATCATCAAGTACCTGTCACGACGCGGTTTATGGCGCGTCACGCAGCGGACTGGTAATCCGCTGCAAGCTGACCCCTACCGCATTGTCGGCAGTGTCTAGGGCGACGGTTGTCCGGGGGAAGAGGCCAAACACAACCACGCGTGGACTTGGGCATCAGGATCTGCGCAGTCGCAGCGCGTTGCCGACCACCGACACCGAACTCAGGCTCATGGCCGCCGCGGCGAAGAGGGGTGAGAGCAGGACGCCGAAGACCGGGTACAGAACACCAGCCGCGATGGGCACGCCCAGCGCGTTGTAGATCAGCGCGAACACAAGGTTTTGCTTCATGTTCGCGACCGTCGCCTGCGAGAGTTGTCGTGCCCGGGCGATGCCGCGGAGGTCGCCCTTGACAAGGGTGACGTGCCCGCTGTTCATGGCCACGTCCGTGCCGGTGCCCATCGCGATGCCAACCTGAGCGCGAGCGAGTGCGGGTGCGTCGTTGATGCCGTCGCCCGCCATCGCCACGCGCCGGCCCTTGGCCTGAAATGCCGCGACAAGCTCGACCTTGTCCTGCGGGCGCACCTCGCCGTGGACCTCGTCGATCCCCAGCTGGCTGGCAACGGCATTGGCGGTGGTGAGCCCGTCCCCGGTGGCCATCACGACGCGGATTCCCGCGTCATGAAGTTGCCGGATCGCCTCGGGAGTGGACTCCTTGATTGGGTCCGCCGCAGCCAGCAGGCCCGCGGCGCGGCCTTCCACGGCCACAAACACCACTGAGGCGCCTTGGGCCCGACGCTCTTCGGCCTCGCTCCGTAACGGCGCGATATCCACGTTCAACTCCTGCATGAGCGGAGTGTTGCCCAGTGCGACCGGCTTGTCGTCGACTCGGCCTCGAACACCGATACCAGTCCCGGACTGGAACTCCTCGGCCTTGCTGAGCCGAAGGCCCCGCCGCTTAGCCTCTGTCACAAAGGCCTCGGCGAGCGGATGCTCGCTGGCCTGGTCCAGACTCGCGGCGATGCGTAGTACCTCGTCTTCGGTGAAACCGGGGGCCGCAACGACGCTGTGGAACGCAGGCTTGCCCACAGTGAGCGTACCGGTCTTGTCCACGATCAGCGTGTCGATGGTGCGCAGCGACTCAATCGCCTCGGCATCCCGGAAGAGGATGCCCGATGTCGCGCCGCGCCCGGTGGCCACCATGATCGACATGGGCGTGGCCAGCCCCAGCGCGCAGGGGCATGCGATGATGAGGACCGCTACGGCGTTGAGGAGGGCGTAGGTCCAGCTCGGTTCAGGGCCGAAGAGGCCCCAGACTACAAGCGTGATGACGGCGATCGAGAGCACGGCCAGCACGAACCAGTACGACACCACGTCCGCCATGCGCTGCATGGGAGCACGTGAACGCTGCGCCTGGGCCACCATCTGCACGATCTGCGAGAGCACTGTCTGGGCGCCGACCTTTTCGGCCCGCATCACGAGGCTGCCGCCTCCGTTGATGGTGGCCCCGATGACACGGTCGCCCGCCTGTTTCTCGACCGGCACAGGTTCCCCGGTGAGCATGGACTCATCCACGCTGGAGCGGCCGTCGGTGACGACGCCGTCCACCGGAACCTTCTCTCCCGGCCGCACGCGGAGCGCGTCGCCGATATGCACGTGGGTGAGTGGGACATCTTCCTCCCCGCCGTCGTCACGGATGCGGCGTGCGGTCTTTGGAGCAAGGCCCAGCAGGGACTTGATTGCAGCGGAGGTCTGCGAACGGGCTCGCAGTTCCAGCATCTGCCCCAGCAGTGTCAGCGAGACGATCACGGCCGCTGCCTCGTAGTAGACGCCGATGCGCCCGTGCGCCTCGAAGCCCTTCGGGAACAGTCCGGGGGCGAGGGTCGCCGCGAGGCTGTAGACGAACGCCGCGGCCACGCCGGTTCCGATCAGCGTCCACATATTGGGGCTGCGACGACGAATTGAATCGGCCCAGCGCACGAAGAACGGCCACCCGGCCCAGAAGACGATCGGGATGGTCAGGACCAACTCCGTCCAGGTGCGAGCGGTGGCCGAGAGTCCGGGGATGTAATGCCCGGCCATCGCGAGGGTGGTGACGAGGATCGTGAGCGGCAGCGTCCACCAGAAGCGGCGCGTGAAGCTCATGAGTTCCGGGTCCGGTCCCTCCTCAAGCGTGGGCATGACCGGCTCGAGGCTCATGCCGCAGATCGGACAGTTGCCCGGAGTCGGCTGGCGAATCTGCGGGTGCATCGGACAAGTGAACACGGCTTCCGCGGTCGGAACGGCGACGACTGGATGCTCATGCGGCGAGTCGAGCGCTCCTGAAGCATGACTCCGGCTACCGGGCGGAGATTCGCCTTTGGCCGTCTTGCTGCCGGTCGGTACATCGGCCGCGTGATGATGGTCATGGTTCATGGCGGTCCCTTCGTTTGCGTTGTCTGCTCCAGCTCGCGCTGCGGAAGTTTTGTGCGGGCCTCTTCAGCCGCGTTCGCCCGACGGATTACCTCGTCACGTTGCCAGCGCTTGTAGCGTGCGTCCTCCGCGACCAGCCCAGACGACCAACCTACGAAGAGAAAGACCGCGGGGAATGCGAACTGATCGTGGTTGAGCGACCCACCAACCGCCCATCGCAGAGCCAGGTATCCCAGGTAGAGCAGGGCACACCCCACGCCCGCGGTCATTCCGCCACGAAGCCCGAACCACACCGCCGCGCGGAAGATCAATGGCAAATAGAGGGCCGAGAGGGCGGTGTGGAGCCAATGCCAGGCGTGCGCCGCCGAGGGAACCACGAAGTGGGCAGCCGTGATGACCGTGGCCCAAAGCACCGCCTGCCTCAGGTGATGGCGGCGCTCTTCATCCATGCGGTCGGTCCTCGTGTTGATGCTGTGAGTGGTCGGTCGGCGGTGCAGAGCGGGGCCGTGCGCCGTGGCCGGGCGCAGCATGCCCTCGATCCGCTTTCTCCAGCGTCATGAGCATTCCAAAGCCGGGGTCCTTCGACTCGGAGGCCTGCAGCACATCCCAGTGACGCCGGATGTACCCGCGCAGGTGCGCTACCACATCGCCGAGGAGGATCACATGGCATCGCCCATCTCGATGCCCTGGTGGCAGCGCCCCGAAGGCGACAAGCCGGACGGCGTGTCCATGCCGGGTGCGGGCAAGACCGTGACGGAGAAGCTCTCGCACCACGGTGTCGATGTCGCCGTGGTGACAGCAGCCGAAGCGTTCCAGGGCGGCGGCGAGCACTTCGTGCTTGGTGGCCGCGGCATTGAGTTCGGCGCGGCCCTCCTTCACCTCGCCGATGATCATGTCGGGCACGTCCGCACGCACGCCGAGCAGAGTGTGCGCCTCGCTCGATGCAGGATGATCCATCGGACCGCACGAGCCGGCCGCTTCCCCGAAGCGAAACGCGAGCACATCAAGGTCGGTCAGACTCTCATGCCCGCCGCCGCGGGTCGCTCGGACGACGGGGAACTCCGTCACGGTCAGGTAGCCGTGGAGCCGCAAGAACGCCTGCACGAGCGCGACCGCATTGTCCATCACGCACGCTCCTTCCGGCTCGCCCGCACCACCTTGACCAGTTCGAGCACCGCAAGCGGGATGCACGACACGACCATGAGCGGGATGCACTCGTCCCAACCCATAGGCGCGGTCTTCATGATCGACGACAGTGTCTCGTTGTGGTGCGTCCACAGCTGTAACGCAAACGACGCCGCGACGACCGCGAGCAGCATCAGGTTGTCGCGCCAGCCCATCCGCCAGATCGGCACGGTCTCGCTGCGGGCCCCGAAGGAGCGGAGCAGTTCCGCGAAGACCAGCGCGGCGAATGCGTGGGTGCGGGCCATCGTTTCATCGTGGTACTTGAGGCCGTAGAGGTACACACCCATGACGACGCCCGCCGTGAGAAAAGCGGTCAGGATCATCGTGAACACGAAGCCGCGGTCGATGAACGCTGCGTTGCGCGGGCGGGGCGAACGCTCCATGACGCCCGGTGGGGCGGGGTCGGCGGCGAGGAAGAGTGCCGGCAGGCCATCGGTCACGAGATTGATCCAGAGGATCTGGATAGGCAAGAGCGGCGTGGGCAGGCCCGCGAGCAAAGCCGCGCCCATGAAGAGCAGCTCCGCGGCATTACCCCCGAGCAGGAACTGCATGGACTTCTTGATGTTGTCGTAGACGCCGCGCCCTTCCTCGACGGCTGCGACGATCGACGCGAAGTTGTCGTCGGTGATGACCATGTCGGACGCCTGGCGGGCGACCTCGGTTCCCGAAGCGCCCATCGCGATGCCCACGTCCGCACCTTTGAGCGCCGGGGCGTCGTTCACGCCGTCGCCGGTCATCGCGACCACCGCGCCCTGTTCCCGCCAAGCCCGCACGATCCGGAGTTTGTCGGCCGCGGTGACACGGGCGTACACGGCCGTTCGCGCCACCCGCTCCGGCAGGGCGGCATCGTCGATCGCCGCGAGGTCAGCTCCGGAGATCGCGGCGTCCGAATCCGTCGCAATCCCCAGGTCGCGGGCAATGGCCAGGGCCGTCCGGGGCTGGTCGCCGGTGATCATCACCACGCGGATGCCCGCCGCCTTGCACTTGGCGACGGCCTCGCGGGCCTCGGCACGCGGCGGGTCGAGCAGGCCGACAAGGCCCACGAAGGTCAGGTCACGCTCGAGCGCGGCGGGGCTGGGATCGGCGACCGTCGCGGCCACCTGATCCGGCACCACGGCCCGGGCCGCGCACGCCAGCACGCGCAGGCCCTTGGATGCAAGGTCCGCGTTCGCCGCGTCGATCGCGGCCCGGTCAGCCTCGGTCATGCTCCGCGTGCCGGTCCCATTGGCAACCTGCGTACACAGCGCCAGCACGCTCTCTGGCGAGCCGTTGACGAGCACCTCCGCCCCGGCATCCGCCTTCCGCACCACCGCCGCACGCTTGCGGTCGGAATCGAAGGGCGCTTCGGCCAGCCGCTGCGAACCCGCATCCAGTGCCTGGCGTTTCAGCCCGACCTTGCCCGCGACGATAAGCATGGCCGCCTCGGTCGGGTCGCCGCTGGCCTCCCAGTGGCCCTTCTCCTGCATCACGGTCGCGTTGTTCACGCCCGCGAGGTTGCGGGCCAGCCGCAGCGCCGCGGCCCGCACCTCCCTAACCAACTCGCTCCCCCCGGCCGTCACCGCGCCCTCCGGCGCATATCCCTCGCCCGACACATCGAGCGTCGTCAGTGTTCCACCCGCCGCGCCACCATCCCCGGCTCCCGGCACCACCAGCGCCCGCGCCGTCATCTGCCCGACCGTCAACGTGCCGGTCTTGTCGGTGCAGATCACGCTCGTCGCGCCCAGCGTCTCGACGGCCGGCAGATGGCGGATCAACGCCCGCCGCTTGGCCATGCGGCGCACGCCCAGCGCGAGGGCCACGGTCACGATCGCCGGCAGCCCCTCGGGCACCGCCGCGACGGCCATGCTCACGGCGGTCATCGAGAGCGAGAGCAGCGGCTCGCCGCGCAATAGGCCGATGCCGAACAGCACCGTCACAATGACCAGCGCCGCAACCACCAGCAATCGCCCGACGCGGGCCAGCCGCGCTTGCAGCGGCGTGGGCCCGTCGGTCGCGGCGGTGGCAATGAGCGCGGCGATGCGGCCCATCTCGGTCTGCATGCCCGTAGCGACGACCACAGCGCGGGCCGTGCCCGTGGCGATGGCGGTGCCCGAGTAGACCATGCCGCGCCGCTCGGCCAGCGGCGTATCCGCCGGTGCGGGCGGCGACACGGCGCGGGCATCCTTCTCGGCGGGCTCGCTCTCGCCGGTGAGCGACTTCTCGATCGCCGCGAGCGAGGCCGACTCGACGAGCCGCGCATCCGCGGCCACCAGGTCGCCCGCCTCCAGCACCAGCACATCGCCGGGCACGACCTCCGCCGCGGAGACCACCGCCACCACGCCATCCCGCACGACACGGGCCTTGGGCGCGGTCATGCCGCGCAAGGCCGCGATGGACCGCTCCGCGCTGAACTCCTGCGAGGCCCCGATGACGGCGTTGATGACGATTATCGCGGCGATCGCCCCCGCATCGACCCACTCCCCCAGCACCGCCGAAACGCCCGCGGCCACCAGCAGCAGCCACACGAGCACCGCGACGAACTGCGAACCCAGGGCCGCCCACCACGACCGCCCTTCCCGCGCGGTGAGCGTGTTGGGCCCGAACTTCGTGAGCCGCCCTGCGGTCTCGGCAGCGGAAAGCCCGGCCCGCGCATCGGAACCCTGCGTGCGGATCGCATCGGCTGCGCTCAGCCCGTGCCATGCAGGGCCCGGTGAAGCCGTATCACCAGTAGCGATTTGTGGTGTTTGGTGCGTCTTGTTCATGGTCGATGGGCCGAGTCATTTCATCGCCCGCTTCCACTTCCACTCCTCTACAGCAGAGAACACGCACGGCACAATAAACAACGTGATCAGGCTGATGGCCATGCCGCCCACCGACGGGATCGCCATCGGCATCATCACATCCGCGCCGCGGCCGGTGGCCCAGAAGATGGGCATGAGGGCTAGGACCGTCGTCGCGATGGTCATCAGGCACGGGCGGATGCGCTTGAGCCCCGCGTCGATCACCGCCTCGCGGATTTCCTCCTTCGAGGTGAACGTGCGGTCCTTGAAGACGCCTTCGAGATAGGTGCCGATCACCACGCCGTCGTCATCGACCACGCCGAAGAGCACGAGGAACCCGACCCACACGGCTACCGAGAGGTTCACGCCCCAGAGCGCGAGCATGATGAAGCCGCCCGAGGCCGAGACCAGCACGCCGAAGAAGATCACGGGAGCGATCCACCAGCGCTTGAAACCCAGGTAGAGCATGACGAACATGATGCCCAGCGTGATCGGGACCAGCACCTGCATCCGCTTGGTGGCCCGGACTTGGTTCTCGAACTGACCGGACCACTCCCAGTAGTAACCGGGCGGCAGCGTGAGCCGGCCGTCTTTGAGGGCCTGTTGCAGCACCGCCTCGGCGTCCTGCACGACAGAGACCTCGTCGCGGTCGCGAGTGTTCATGGTAACGTAGCCGACGAGCAGGCCGCGCTCGCCCTTGATCTCCTGCGGGCCAAGCACAGTCGAGATGTCGGCGAGCTGGGCCAGCGGCACCTGCGCGCCCGTGGAGGAGGGGACGTTGATCCGCTGGATGGCCTCGATGTCCTCGCGGAAGTCGCGGGCAAGGCGGATGCGGATGGGGTAGCGCTCGCGGCCCTCGACCGACTCCATGAGATTCATGCCGCCCAGGGACATCTCGATGACATCCTGCACGTCACGGATATTGACGCCATAGCGGCCGATCCGCTCGCGGTCGATGTCGATCTGGATGTAGGGCTTGCCGACGATGCGGTCGGCAACGATGTCGGTTGCGCCCGGTACTTCGCGAAGGAACTGCTCGATCTGGAGACCAATCTTCTCGATCTCGCGGAGGTCGCTGCCGTAGATCTTGACGCCCATCATGGCACGGAAGCCGGTCTGGAGCATGACCAGACGGGTCTGTATGGGCTGGAGCCAGGTGGGCAGGACGCCCGGGATGGCGGTGCGTTCCTGGAGTTCGGCGAGGATCTCCTGTTTGGTGAAGCGGCGCTCCTCGGACCAGACCCAGGAGAGCGGGGTGCGGAAGAGGCCGGGCCAGCCGGAGAAGAACCGCTCGACCTTCTTGGTGCGCCACTGGCTCTCGGGCTTGAGGATGACGATCGACTCCATCATGCCGATCGGTGCGGGGTCGAGGGCGGACTCGGCACGGCCGATCTTGCCAACGACGCTCTCAACTTCGGGCACGCTGGCGATCGCCAGGTCCTGCTTGCTGTTGACCTCGACGGCCTGCGAAAGCGAGGCCTGCGGCAGGAGCGAGGGCATGTAGAGCAGCGAGCCCTCATCCAGCGGGGGCATGAACTCGCGGCCCAGGCCCGGGAGGATGCGGCCCTCTTTGACGACTGAACGGCCCGCGGCGGTCTCGGCGGTGCGCTCGGCGGGGTCCTGTCTTCGCCACAAGAGGCGTGTGCGTTGGCTGCCGCCAGATTCACGCACAGTCTGCCAACGGAGTTGGTCGAGTTCGAGGAGCGGACGCGTGAGGTCCGTCTTCTCGTCGGCGTACATCGCCTTCTTGAGTTCAGGTGACGCCTTCTCGCCGGCGAAGATGTTGACCGCCCATTCCACCGGCAGCAGCGTGCGATGAATGCCCAGCCACACCGTGAGGCCGGTGAACAGGATCAGCAGCGGCGCGATCATGAAGGTCTTCTTGTGGTAGAGCACCCACCGGAGTGTCGGGGTGTACGCGCGGGCGATCACGCGCGACACGGGGTTCTGTTCGAGCGGAACGAACTTCTCGCGGGTCATGCGCACCACGCAGAGCGCCACGCCCACTCCGACGGCGACGGCGATCAACCAGCCGCGGTCGTGACCGGCGGCGAGCCCCCACATGAACGCGAGGTGCGTCGCGAGCATCGCCAGGACACCGATGGCGGCGGCGACCGCGAGCGTCAACCCCGCTTTCCACTTCACGGGGCGGAAGAGCAAGTAGCACAGGAACGGCACAACGGTGAGGGCCAGCACCACCGATGAGCCGATGGCGAAGGTCTTGGCGTATGCGAGTGGTCCGAAGAGCTTTCCTTCCTGGCCCGTGAGGAAGAAGACGGGGATGAAGGAGACGATGGTGTTGGTGACCGCAGTGACGATCGCACCGCCGACTTCGGTTGCGCCTTCATAGACGATCCCGAAGTGCCCTTTCTCCTTTTTCTCCTCTTCCGTGGCCGCGGCGAGGCGGCGGTAGATGTTCTCCGCCATGATGATGCCCATGTCGGCCACATCGCCGATGGCGATGGCCAAGCCCGCCAGCGACATGATGTTGCTGTCGATGCCTAAGGCGTACATCAGGATGAACGAGCCGGCGAGCGCGAGCGGAAGCGTGGGCAGGACCGTCACCGTGGTTCGCAGGTGCATGAGGAAGAAGACCACGACGAGGCTCGCGATGATCGCCTCCTCGAAGAGGGCTGACTTCAGCGTACTGATCGTCTCCTGCACGATCGTCGTGCGGTCGTAGAACGGGACAAGCCGGACCTTGGAGATTCGCCCGTCCGCCAGTTTCTTGGTGGGAAGGCCCGCCTCCAATTGGGCGATCTTGTCCTTGACGCGACCAACCACGTCGCGCGGGTTTTCGCCATAGCGCATGAGCACGACGCCACCCACGGCCTCGACGCCCCCCTTGTCCAATGCCCCGCGCCGGAAGTCAGGACCGAGTTGCACGGTGGCAACGCTCTTGAGGTAGAGCGGCGTGCCACCCTCTTGGCGGATGACGACCCTTTCAAGGTCCTCGATCGACTTGATGAACCCCAGGCCGCGGATGAAGAACTCAACGCCGCTTTTCTCGACGACTTTCGCGCCCACGTCGATGTTGCTCTTGCGGACGGCGTCGTAGACGTCCATCATCGTGACGCGGTGGGCCCGCATCTTGTCGGGGTTCAGGTCGATCTGGTACTGCTTGACGAACCCGCCGATACTGGCGACCTCGCTGACGCCGGGGACCGACTGCATCTGGTAGCGCACGTACCAGTCCTGGATCGAGCGCAGCTCAGCCAAGTCGAACCCCTCACCCTCGACCGTGTACCAGTAGACCTGTCCCAGGGCCGTGGCATCCGGCCCGAGTACAGGCGTGACGCCCGCGGGCAGACGCTGCTGGGCCACATTCATGCGTTCGAGCACGCGCGAGCGGGCCCAGTAGTAGTCGGCGCTGTCCTCAAAGATCACGAACACCATCGAGAAGCCGAAGCCCGACATGGAGCGGATCGACTTGACGCCCGGCGTACCTGTGAGGCTCGTCGTCAGTGGGTACGAGACTTGGTCGTCCACATCCTGCGGGCTGCGGCCCTCCCAGTCGGCGTACACGATGACCTGCTTCTCGCCAATGTCGGGGATCGCATCGACGGGCGTGCGCGTGACTGCCCAGTAGCCCGCCGCGCAGATGCCCATGATGATCAGGAGCATCAGGAACGTGTTCTTCATGCACCAACGGATGATGGCATTCACCATAAGTCGCTCCTCCGTTTAGTGCTTGTGGCCAGCCGGTGATTGGGAGGGCGGAGGTGATTTGTCGTCCGATGGTGGCGGCGGAGCCGGGGGCGTTGAAGCGTTGGGGCCGCCGGGCGCGGCGGTCCCTCCGTGCTGGTGGCCCATAGAAGCGTGCAACCCGCCGGGATAGAAAAGGCTGGGGTGCCCGGTGACCTGGAACTGGCTGTCGATCAGGAAGTTCCCCCGCGTGACCACCCGCTCCCCCTCGACGAGCCCCGCAAGCACCGCGAAGTACTCGCCCGCGCGTGGACCGAGCGTGAGCTCTCGCGGCTCGAAGAGCCCTCTCGATTTCTCGATGTACACGATCTGCCGCGTTCCGCTGTCCAGCACCGCGGAGACGGGGACGGCCAGCACCCCCGAGCCCTGGGCAGCAGCCGCGGGCACGACCGGCACCTCCTTGAGCTTCATGTTGCAGACTGGGCATCGCCCCGGTTGGTCATACGTCTTCTCGCCCTCGCACTTCATGGGGCAGTAGTACTTGGCCGCGACCGGAACGGACGTAGCGGGGGTTGGTGTGTCGTGGGCGGCGTGCTGATCCGGAGCGGCGACGGCCGCGCCATCCGGAATCTTCTCCAGCGGCATCTGGCAGATCGGGCACTCTCCCGCCGCCTCCGCGAGAACCTGGGGATGCATCGGGC
Source organism: uncultured Phycisphaeraceae bacterium (assembly GCA_964358855.1). Taxonomy (GTDB): domain Bacteria; phylum Planctomycetota; class Phycisphaerae; order Phycisphaerales; family UBA1924; genus UBA2396. The sequence goes on along the minus strand of CAYHQQ010000004.1, from coordinate 7,082 downwards.
ACGAGTAGCGTCCCTCGACGCCCGTTGGCGCGGCCCGTCCCTCGCTGGTGAGTTCCGCGGCGATGAGCGCCGTTACGAACATGCCTGGCTTGAGGGCATGGTCCTTGTTGTCCACGTAGACCGGCACACGAACAGTGCGGGACTGCTCATTGACGACTGGCTGCACGAACGTCACGACTCCATCGAACGTCCGCCCGGGGATCGCCTGGGCTGTGATCCGCACCTGTTGTCCGTAGCGCACCCACGGGAGGTCGTACTCGTAGATTTCGAGGTAGACCCACACGCTGTCAAGGTTGGCGATGCGGTAGAGTGCGTCGCCCGCCTTGAACGAGGCTTTCTCGACAATGCTCTTCTCGATGACTGTGCCGCTGATGGGCGAATACAGCGTCACCCGGTCCGTGGTCTGCTTCTTCTCGACCAGGTCCGTGACCTGCTGGTCCGTCAATCCGAGCAATCGCAGCTTGGTCTTGGCCACCTCGGCGAGCGAGTTGCCGGTCCCCGACTGCATGGCGATGAGCAGTTCCTGCTGCGCGACAAGCAACTCGGGGCTATAGACCTCCGCGAGGTGATCTCCCTTGCGGATCTCAACACCGGTGAAACTCACGAAGAGCCGCTCGGCGAAGCCGTCGACGCGCGGCGTGATGGTCGCGAGCGACGATTCGTTGTACTCGATGCGACCGACTGCACGAAGGTCGCGGGAAAGAGGCCGGCGCTCGATGGCGACAGTCTCGACGCTGGCCATCGACACGGCGTGCTCCGAGAGTTGGAGCATCGGCGCCTCTCCGGCCGCCGTGGTGGCCGACGCCGCGGGGATCAGCGGCATCTCGCAGATCGGACAGTTGCCCGGCTGGTCGAGACGCACCTGCGGATGCATTGAGCACGTGTAGACCTGCTTGGCCGTCGATGGAGCATCGGCTATACCTCCGGAGGCTCCGGGGACGTTCGATCGTCCGCCTGAGCCCGAGCGGGCGGAGCCGAGGAGGTACCCAGCCCCCGCCGCGACGAGGACGACGAGTGACACGAGGACGATGGCGGTGCGGCGTTTCACGGGTTGGCCTCCTTTGACGGGGCAGGAGCGGTCGGCAAGATGGGAGCACCCTCGGGCGCGGTGCCGGCGATGAGAAGCGAGAGTGACGCCAGTGACAGCTCGCGCTGCGTGCGAGCCTCGACAAGCGAGAGGTCGAAGACCAGTAACTGACGCTCTGCGTCGATAACATCGAGGAAGGATGAGCGCCCCGCCGCGTAGCCCGAACGTGCGGCATCGAGCGACTGGCGTGCCTTGGGCAGCAGCGTCACCGAGTACAGGTCGATGTTTCGAGTACTCTCGCGGTACATATAGAGCATCGACGCCAAGTCCGCCGCCACTCCGATCTGCTCGGCGGAGAGCCTCGCTTCGGACGATCGCTTCTCCAGCTGCGCCGCGGCGATCTCGGCGGCGATCTTGTCGCGCCAGATCGGGAGCGTGATACTCCCCGTCGGACGCCACATCACCGGGCTGGCCTTCACGTCCGCCATGATGCCGATCGAAAAGTCCGGCACGCGGCTGGTCCTCGCGAGGTCGATCATCGCCTCGCCCCGCCGCACCTCCGCCTCCATCTGCCGCAGCTTCGGATTGTGGGCCGCGGCGAGGGCGAGGATCTGGTCCGCTGGCGGCGGAGGTGGCGACGCTTCAAATGTGTCTGGGGCCGGCACGGTCGAGTCATCGGGGCGCAGCCCCAGCGCGGCACGGAACTCGGCGAGAAGCACGCCCCGTGAGTCTTCCAGATTGGCGATCTGCGTCAGGAGTTGCTCACGGTCGATCTGGGCACGGAGCACATCCTGTATGCCGCTCCGGCCCGCCGCGACCTGCTGCTGGGCCTGAGTCTCTAGGTCTTCCAGAAGAGCCAGCGTTTCCCGCTGCACGCGGAGCGTGTCTTCGAGGAAGTGCAGGCGGAAGTACGAGGACTTGAGCGCCATCGCGGTTCGGAGCACCTCGATCTCAAACCTGAAGTACGACGCGCGGGATTCACCCGTCGCGACATCGCCCGCAGCGCGCAGCTTGCCGGGGCCGGGAAGGTCAATCATCAGGCCGGGCATGACGGTTTCGAGCATGCTCGTGATGTCGGCCTCGAAGGTAATCCGCGGGTCGGGCAAAGACCTTGCTCCCGTGATCCGCTCGACCGACGCCGCCCACGCGTAGTACTCAGCCTCGACCCTCGGGTTGTTGAGCATGGCGAAGCGCAGGTAGTCGGCGAGGGGCGAGTCCTTCGAGAGGTTCGGGAGCGTCGGCTTCGCATCGCCCGGGCGGTACATCGAACGCACCGCGTCGACGTCGGCTCTGGCCTGTCGCTCCGAAGCCGTGGGCGTGCCGGTGCAACCTGCCAAGACCACGACAAATGCAACACCAATCGTGTGCGAGGCCAATCTGTTGTTCATTGCCATCGTGAGCACCTCATTGTCGTGAACTGTAATCGGTCGGTCTGCGTGGGAAGCTACCCGGCCGCGCGGCCGCGATCTCCAACTTTGCTGTTTCGGGTGAGGAAGTGATTGGAGAGGCTCTCACGCGCGGGGGCATCAGCCGCCCCCGTGCTTATGGTCGTCATGACCGTCCTTCGTTTTGTGGCCTGCTTCCGGCTTGGCTTTGTTGCCTCGTTGCGCCGCGTCAACGATCGCGACGAACTTCGCCGGGTCTTTCTCGACGTCCTTCTTGCACGCTTTGCAGCAGAGCCGCACGAGGCGCCCCGCAATCACGAGGTCGACCGGCTCGCCCATGTCGCCGCCGAACTCCTCCTTGCTTACTGGACAAGTCTTGAGTGCATAGTCCTTGCCCTGCTGCTCAACCAGAGCTTTGTCGAGCTTGACGAGGTGTTTCTTGGGGTCTTTGAGGAAGTCTGCCTTCTCGCTCTCGGCCCCGAGCCGAACGAGACGATTGCCATAGGCGAACTCGTACGGCTTCGCGGGGAGGTCCTTGCCGGTCACGATCGAAGACTTGAGCGGGTAGAGCGGTCCTTGATCCTTGATGATCTTCTCGTCGATCTTGGCGAAGTTGGCGGCCTGGTCCTTCTCGAACTTCTCAGGGCACGCGGAGCAGCAGAAGCGCACCTCGCGACCGTCGTAGCGCTTCACGACGGGATCACCCATCGAGCCGAGCTTCTTGCCGGTGATGGGACAGGTGTCGAGCGGGTAGGGATCGCCAACGCGATCATCCGCCTTGGCTTCCTTCGCTGGCGTGGCATGCTCGTCGGGGTGCTTGGGCTGGTGGGTGTCATGGGGCTGGGCGAGAGCGGCCCCAGCGCCCATTGTGACAACGGTCACGGCCGCGATCATCCAACGGACTTCACGAATCGGGTTCATGGACAGGTTCCTTGATGGGGGTGTCAGTTCGGGCTTACTCGCGCGAACCGCACCCGGGTGAGGGTTTGGAAACGGGACCACGTCTCGGCCGCGTAGAACAACGGACTCGCGGCAGACTTCAGGTTGTTCGGGGGCAGATCGCCACCAAGCGCAGTCGAGATGCGAGAGCGGCGTCCTACGCTGGCGCACGGTCGCGCTTCACGCCCAGGAAGGGGCAGCGCAGTGGCGATTTGCTAGACGATGAGCGCGCAGTGCTGGCGCAGGAGCGAGGTGGCCGGCTTGCGCAGGGCCTGGTTTTCGCTGCTGAGGGCGAGCGAATCGCTGTGGGGCAACCAAACCGCCTCCCACTCCGGCAGCACATAGGCCACGACTGGAGTGGGCAACTCGATGGTGTTCTTATCGACGCCGATCGTGGTCTGCTTGGACTTATCGCAGGTACACGGCCCTTGATCGCGCTTGGGCTGGTCTTGGTGACCCGGGCTGGAATCCTCGTCGTGGTGCCCCGTTCCAGCGGTGTGAGAGTCTGCCGCGCCATGATGGCACGCAGCCACGTCGTCATCGTCTCCATGCTCATCGCACGCCTGGCAGACGCTCACCAACGTGTTCAGGCTACAGCAACAGAACGGCATCCAAGCTGCCAAGAACAGCGCGATGAGGGGCCGAAATGAACTGGTTCGGAGCATTGGGGCTTAGGAGGCGTCTCGTATCCACATTGTACCGTTCAAACGACGCTAAAGTTCGGGCGAAAGCAGGCCCACCGAAGGCGGATAATTCCTGCAAATGGGAGACAATCAGAGGCTGGGCTTGATGGACGTTTCGGCTGCGGGGCGCAATTCGCGGGGCTCGTCCCACGCCCATACCGTTTCAACGCGGGGTGCGCATCCCGATGCCCGCGCCCTCTGCCGGCGTCTCGGGACGGACATCGCGCACGAAAAACCGACACCGGAAGCGATTGGATGGCTACACACCCAAGAGAACGCAGACGGCGCGCCTCTGCTCAATGGACAAGCCCGGCCACGCAGCCACAATGCTCCCGAGCAGCTCGTCGTAAGCGCCAAGCAGAACGCCTAGACGCCCACAATCACCGGTATTCAGAGCCTCCAGAATCGCAGTAACTTCCGTAGAATCAAGCCTTTGGCCCCGTGGCGGAACGGCAGACGCAGCGGACTTAAAATCCGCGGTCGGGTTACACCGGCGTGTGGGTTCAAATCCCACCGGGCCCATTCGTGTGGATCGGGTGACGCCCCGCCCTGGCCGCTCAACTTCGATATTAAAAGGTGCACGCACCAGCCGCCTCGAGCGCCCCAACGCCCCGGGGCGCGGGCCCCGGGTCGATCGTCCGGTGCTCTCTCTCAGGGCTGGTTCCCGTCGCCCGGTCAAACGCGCGAAAGTTGCGCAGCCCGCCCCAATTCGCTCTTCGCGAGCCTCAATTGGAAATTTGACACATTTGGCTTGACAGCCTACGACGCTTGTAGTATTCTTCAACGACAACGGTAGTAGGCGTCCGGCAAACACGGCAAAACCAGATGGCCAAGAAACCTGTAGAACTCGGTGAAGCTGAACTCGCGGTCATGCGGGTCCTCTGGGACGACGGCCCCCTCACCGTCCGCGACGTCATGAAACGCCTCCACGACCGCGGACGCATGGTCGCCTACACCACCGTCCTCACCTTCCTCACCCGGCTCGAGCAGAAAAACGTCGTCGCCAGCGACAAACGCGACACGGCATATGTCTACCGCGCACGGATTTCCCGCCAGAGCGTCAGCGCCTCGCGCATCAGATCTCTCGTCGACCAACTCTACGACGGAGCCGCCGCCCCCATGCTGCTCCAACTCATCGAGAACGAAAAATTCTCCCCAGGCGAGATCGCGCAACTTCGAAAGCTCATCGACGACCTCGATACCAAGCCGAACTAGATACCAAGACGAACTAGATTCCCGTGACAAGGCCCCAGCGTCTCTGACGGAGCACCACGATGGGAACTGCCGAGATCATCTCACGAACCGCCGATCTGCTCTGGCTGGGCGGCCTTGCGGCCACGCCCCTGGCGCTGCTCGTCGGCGGGGCCTGCCGATGCAAGAGCCTTCGCCCCGCGACCAGACACATGCTCTGGTTCGCCGTGCTCGCATCGTTCGTGACCCCCGCCATCGGCATGTGGATCTGGACCCCGCACTGGTTCCGCTCCGACCGCCTCATCGCCGCCGCCGATGCCGTGCTCCCGCTCCCAAAGCACGACACCCGCCCGTCCGCTCCCGCACAGCCGGCCGCCGACACGACGGTCCGGGCGACGCCCCCCCTCTCAGTTCCCGAGCCCGTCGCCTCCATGGTCGAGTCGCTCGATCCGCCGCGCCCGGACCGCTCAGTGCCGAATCTCAGCAACCTTGCCTCGTCCCGGAACACCGCCCCCCCCTCGCCCACGCCGGCGTGGCGGGCGTCCAACACGCCAGCCGACGACAACCGTTCCATCGCCGCACCCGATGCGGATCTGTACACCCCGCCCCTCCAACACGATCTTGCCCAGGACAACCAGGGATTCCCTGTGCTCGCCCCGCTTGAGTGGTCTCCGCCAATCTCCGGCCCCCAAGCGCCGTCGCCAACGCCCCATTCGTCCTCACAATCCATCTCCATCTCTGCCGACAACGCCGCGACAAAACCGTCGCTTGCGGCGCCCGCGAGCCCCGAGTCTCGCGATGTCGCGACCGCGCCGCCCTCAGGCTGGCACGAGGTGCGGGCCTGGCTCGTTCGGCTGGTGGGCGTTCGCGACGCGATCGCCGCCCTCCCGCGCGTTCCCGGAACCGTCTGGTTCGGCGGCGCCATCCTGCTCATCGCGATGAGCCTGGCTCGCACCGTCGTCGCCCGACGCTGGATCGGCCAGGCGACTCCGGCCGGTCCCGACGTGCAAAGAACCGTCCGCCAGGTCGGCGACACGCTGGGCCTCTCCCGCATGCCAAGGACCGTCTTCGTCGACGCCGCGGTGTCCCCGATGATCTGGTGCGGGCTGCGCCCGCTGCTGGTCCTTCCGGCCCCGCTGTGGCGAACGCTCGACCAGGATTCACGCCGGGCCGTGCTCGTGCACGAACTCGCGCACGTGCGGCGCGGCGACCATCTTTCATGCTGGGTCCAGGCCGCCATCGGCGCCGTCTACTGGTGGCATCCCGTCGTCTGGTGGGCACGCCGCCGTCTCCACGACGAGGCCGAGGCCTCCTGCGACGCATGGGTCACCAGCCTCTTCCCGTCCGATCGCCGCGCCTACGCGTCGGCCCTGATCGTGACCAAATCTTATCTGAGTTCGAGTGGGAGCACGGGTGGACCGTGGCTCGGTGCGGTGTCCAGTTCAGCCAAGCGATTGGCAAGGAGAATCACAATGGTGATGACAGAAAGAGCGGCTCCAAAGATGTCCCTGATCGGCGCGTGCGTCGCGACGATCGTTCTCACGGCCGGGACCTTCGTCCTGCCCGGGCTTGCCTGCCCGCCCGACTCGGAGCAGTCAACCAGCACCGCCACGACGCGCGGCAACGCCCTCGCACCCGCCGCCAAGGCCGGAACCGCAGCCAAAGCAAAGTCCAAGAACCCCGTCATCTACTATTCGACCCCCCTCGCGCCCTCCGAGCCCGGCGTGACGTTCTTTGGCGAAGCCCCGGCCCTCGAAGCGATTCGAGCCAAGCAGCCCGGCGCCGCGACAGCCCCCAAAGCCCCCCGACCACCCCCACCCCCCCCCCACCCCCCCCGCCCCCACCCCCCCACCCCCC